>NZ_JAILMR010000057.1 GCF_024692365.1 Ruminococcus sp.
TGTTGTAAGATTTGAAAGAATGGGTAAGGACCGTAAGAAGGTTTCTGTTTATCCTCAGGCTTAATTGCGAAAAGACAGACCCTGAGCTTACTTTGCTCGGGGTCTTTTTATAAGAGAGAAAAAGACAAAAGAAACAACAAAGGCGTACAAGGGTGCTAAAAATAAAGGAAACCGCCCCTAAGCCATAATTCAAAATTCAAACAACTGATGTTTTTTGAGGACGACAAAAATGAATAACAATCAAAATGTCAACAAAGAGATGAGCAGGTCTTTTGGTAAGTTCGGACTGGTAGTTATCTGCTTGACCCTCGCAGTTTTTCTGTATAAAACAATGTTTGGCTACACAAAAGTCAAGATGTACGAAACCTATGACAACTGTACTGTAACCACCCATTCAAAGGTGATCAGGGATTCGGACGGGGACAGGATAACCAAGTATTATGTAAAGGTAGTTCGTGAAGATCCCGGCTATGTCAGCGGTGCGGTTAAGGAAACCAAAAAAGAAACACAGCAAAAAGACAGCAGGATGAAAGTCAATATAACTTACCGTGATGATGAAGACGAAAAAGACAGCGACGGCACTGCCGAGCTGTTTTCGGAATCTGTTCCCTATGAATACTACAAGCTTTTCAGAAATTACAAAAGCTCAAGAGTTACGATGTATACCACCGACTGGGGCAGGCACTATCCCGTTTCGCTGGCGGGCTGTGACAAGACTAAAGCCGAGCATGAATACAGAAAGCTCGACCCGCCGTTATTCACCTGGATGGTGCTGGGATTTTTCGGATTTATCGGGATAATGAGTATGTCACTTAGTCTGAAGTCAAAGAGTGTTGCTGACAATTACAGCGGCGACAGGGTATACGAATCCCATTTTGAATTTTCAAATACGGAGGACGCACTTGTAGGTATGGCACACGCAAGGATACAGCGTGAAAAGGACGAAGAGCGTCGGCGCAGAGAACGCAGGGACAGAAATATTTACTGAAAGCTCATCTGATATGTTTTATAATAATAGAAATTATCGGTACTGATAAGGAGGTCGGAGAATGTTCGTCGATCAGGCAAAAATCTATATCAAAGCAGGCGACGGCGGCGATGGTGCGGTATCGTTCCACCGTGAGAAATATGTCGCAGCAGGCGGTCCCGACGGAGGCGACGGCGGAAAAGGCGGCGATATCATCTTTAAGGTTGATGACAACATCTCGAACCTTATTGATTTCAGATACAAGAAAAAATACGTGGCAGAAAAGGGTCAGAACGGCGGCGCGAAGAATTCCTACGGAAGAAGCGCTCCCAACCTTGTTATAAAAGTTCCGAGAGGTACGGTCATCAAGGACGCTGATACAGGCAGGATACTGGCTGATATGTCAGCGGACGAACCTGTTACCGTGGCACACGGCGGCAAGGGCGGACGTGGTAATGCCCATTTTGCCACATCTACAAGACAGATACCCAGATTTGCAAAGCCCGGTTTCAGGGGCGAAGAATTCAACATCAGACTGGAGCTGAAACTTCTGGCTGACGTTGGTCTTGTGGGATTCCCGAATGTGGGAAAATCCACGCTGATATCTGTTGTTTCGGCGGCAAAGCCGAAGATAGCGAACTATCACTTCACAACACTTGTCCCCGTGTTGGGCGTTGTTAAGGTCGGTGAGGAAAGGTCATTTGTAATGGCTGATATCCCCGGACTTATCGAAGGCGCAAGCGAGGGCATCGGTCTGGGACACGAGTTTCTCAGGCACGTTGAAAGGTGCAGACTGATAGTTCATGTGGTAGATGTTTCGGGCATCGAGGGACGCGACCCCATCGAGGACTTTGAAGCCATAAACAGAGAGCTTGCTAATTTCTCGGAAGAACTGGCAGCGGCTCCGCAGATAGTTGCGGCTAACAAGACCGATATGGCTACTCCCGAGCAGATAGCAAGATTCAAGGAATACATTGAAAAGCTGGAACTCCCTTATTACGAGATATCCGCGGCTACCACAAAGGGCACGCAGGAGCTTATCTACGGCATAAACGAGAAGCTGGCAGAACTTCCCCCCGTCAAGAGATTTGAGGCTCAGCCCCTCACCCGAGAGGAAGTTGAGAGGAAGAACACCAACAACCGCGAATTCTCCATCACAGTGGAGGACGGCGTTTACTTCGTGGAAGCGGACTGGCTGTACGATATCCTCAGAGTTGCGGATATGGACGACTACTCGTCACTGCAGTATTTCCAGAATGTACTGGTATCCAGCGGCATAATCAGAAAGCTGGAAGCTATGGGCATTCAGGAGGGCGACACAGTTGCTGTGTTCGACTTTGAGTTTGAGTATATCCCGTAAAGGTGATACCATGCGTATAGATATGACAGAACGGGAAGCTAATCAGTATTCACCTCTGGCGCTGGCTTTTCTGGGCGATTCGGTCTATGAGCAGCTGGTGAGGGAGAGGATACTTCTGGCGGCGAATATGCCCGCACACAAGCTTCACAAGCTGGCAGTTAGCAGGGTCTGCGCTGAGTATCAGTCGGAATGTGCGCTGCTTTTACAGGAACAGGGCATACTTTCGGAAAACGAGGCAGAGGTCTTCAAGCGCGGACGCAACACCAAAGTTAATGCACCGAAACATTCCACGATAGCTGAATACCGAAATGCTACGGGTCTGGAATGTTTATTCGGTTATTTATATCTTACAGCACAGCATGAACGAATCGATGTGCTGTTCAGTCTTTGCTGGGAACACGGCGAGGACGAATTCAACGAAAAGATCAAGGAGTGAATTTTATGTCAGGACATTCAAAGTGGGAAAATATCAAGAGGAAAAAGGGTGCTACCGACGCTGCGAGAGCTAAGATATTCACCAAGATAGGCAGAGAGATAGCTGTTGTAGTTAAGATGGGCGGTCCCGACCCTGCTGGCAACGCTAAGCTGAGAGACCTTATCGCTAAGGCAAAGGCTAACAACGTGCCCAACGACAACATCGACAGAATAATCAAGAAGGCTGCGGGCGACGGCGACAAGAACAACTACGAATCAATGGTATACGAGGGCTACGGTCCTAACGGCGTTGCTGTTATCGTTGAGTGTCTGACAGATAACAAGAACAGAACTGCTGCTGATGTAAGAAGCTATTTCAGCAAGTTCGGCGGAAACATGGGCAACTCGGGCTGCGTATCCTATCTTTTCTCCGATGTTGGTACTGTTGTTATCGAGAACAACGGCGCTGACGAAGACAAGATCATGGACGACGTTTTCGAGGCTGGCGCTGACGACTTCAACGTTGAAGACGATGTTGTTGAGATCGCTTGTGGTCCCAACAATGTTACTGCTGTAAGAGAAGCACTGGAAGGTCTGGGCTACAAGGTACTTTCCGCTGAGGCTGACAAGGTGCCTTCCACCTATGTTACCCTGACAGACGAAGATTCTATCAAGAAGATGGGTCTGCTGCTGGAGTATCTTGAGGATAACGACGACGTTCAGAACGTTTACCACAACTGGGAGAATATGCCCGTTGAGGAAGAAGACTAATTTCTGTTCTGCTTAAAAATAACACCTCTCTGTTTCCCTTGGTTCGGGAACGGAGAGGTATTTTCAGTTATAATGTCATCCCCCGCAGAGATATTTCCGCAGGGGATTTTTTACATTTGATACGTTATGAGCCGTTGCCCGTGAGTCTTATGAACCTACCTTATCAAAGAAATTGTTCCAGATCTTATCGCCCTTGCCGTTTATCACAGTCCACTTGTCATCTGTGACCTTTACAGCTGCATAACCGTCAGAGTAGAATTCTGTTGCGTTTTTGTATTCATTAGGTATAACGACCTTGCCTTTATAATCGAGATAACCGTATTTGTCATTTGACTCGAAAAGAAGGTGCTTATTGTCTTCGCAGAAATCTATGTCGTCATACTGAGGTTCACAGAGGACCTTGCCCTTTTTGTTGACGATGCCGTATCTGTAATCGTCGTCGCGCTTTGAATACTCACGTATGATACCCACACCGTTGTTGATCGCGCTTGCGTAATCGTACTGAGGACTGACAACGTATTCGCCTTTTTTGTTGATATAGCCGTACATCATGTCAACACCCACCGAAGCAAGACCTTCAGAAAAAATACCCGCTTCATCATACTGAGGACTGATGATAGCTTCACCCTTCTTGTTGATATAGCCGTACTTTCTCTCAGAACTGTATTCACCAATACCCACTGATGCAATGCCGTCGCAGAAATAACCAGCTTCATCGTATGGAGTTTCAAGAACTGTCTTACCCTTGTTGTTGATATAGCAGTACTTGCCTGTTTCCATCTTCAGGGGGATAGTCTTCCAGTCCGTCTTATACTTATCGCTGCCCCACTCTTCGTTGAACAGAGGGCATATTGTAGAATCTTCGGGTTCATCGAATCTTGTTTCATTGATCTTTTTACCCTTCTTATCGCAGAGTGTCCAGTAATCTCCGCTGCTATCCTCGATGAGGAACATATTGTATCCGACATAAATTATATCTTCATACTTGTACTGAGCATCGACTATAAATTTACCCTTTTTGTCGATGAATCCTGCGTATTCGCCAATAACGACCTCTGCAATACCGTCCTTGAAGCTGGAAGCATAGTCATACTGGGGACTGATAACAGTTTCGCCCTTTTTGTTGATGTAACCGAATTGTGCTTTATCCTTTCCCTTGATACAAACGCAGGCAAGACCATCGGAGAAATCAGAAGCGGTATAATACTGGGGAGTAATGGCTATCTCGCCGTCTTTGTTAAGGAAACCGACGTTTTCTCCCGAACGGAAGGGAACCAGACCATCATTGAAGAGGGCTTTATCGGAAGAACCGCCCGAAACACGTGATGCAATACCGATTATAGCAGCTATCGCAACAACTGCCGCACCTGCGATCAAACCGAGCTTAATGATCTGCTTTTTATCGAAAGGCTTTTTAACCGCTGCCGCCGCGGGCTGGATAACAGGCTGCTGAGGGATAGGTGCCTGTGCCTGCTGAATGGGTGGCTGCTGTATAGGTGCCTGAGGTTCGGGCTGTTGGGGTATCACAGGTTGAATATCAGGCTGTGCTGCGAGCTTAGTGCCGCAGTTAGGGCAAAAGCTGAGACCGTCAGCCACCTGATTACCGCAATTTGAACAAAACATAGAAAATATCCTCCTGTCAGATGAACTTATTTTCATCAGATTTTTTTATGAGAAAACAGTTACTTAATAATATTAACATATTCCACAATAATTCTACATCATTATATCATATCTGGCAGGATATGTCAAGAATTTCGCGGTAGCAAAACCAAAGCCCCTAACGAATGATGCCGCGAATCAAAGCGCGCGGTCAAGCCTTGCGCTAGCAGGCTTGCGGGATGTTTGCACAGTCAACTTGAAGTGTATACGTTCGCGTACAATTATATTTTTGGATTGTCAATTGGTGGGCATATTGCATTTCGGGTGGGAATGTGGTATGATTATCAGAGAGACTAAAACGAACGTGGTGAATGAATATGAAAAAAGCATATGTAACAAAAGCTGAATACGAACTTGGATATGCAAGGCTCGGTATTATATTTGCCGCTGTACTCATTGTAGTAAAAACGCTGATCGCTATAATTTGCGGATATGACATAGTGGAATATGCTGTGACATCTTTTGGAACGATATTTTTACTAACTGCAATAAGCGGCACTTTGATCTTGCTGAGTTGTATTACAAGCGGGAAATACATGGTTCGGAAGTATTTTGTATTAAGAAAAGGTGTATGTAAAACGGGGCAGATAGTCGGTAAAGAATTGAAGCGTGGTTTTGGCGTTTATGATACTTACACTTTTGCTATCAGCGTAAAGGATAGTAACAGCGATGAAGGTCTTAGGTTTAAAAGCGTGCCGTATATGGCTAGAAAAATTGCAGATGTGTCTTCGGTAAAATATTGTGATGTTTACTGCTACAAGGGTGAGTATATACTTGATAATTTCAGAGCAGAGGAATGATAACAATGAGCAATTTCAAATCAAAATTTATAGTACAGTTTATAATCAATCTGATAATCGTCGGTATTATTGCGACGATACTGGGGAGAGTCGTAACGGCGTTGCTGTTTAAGGCGCTTGGCGTTCAGGGGACTTCTGTTTGCTGGCTTATGGTGCTGGTTACAGGTGTTTTCAATGCGGCTGCAATGATAGTTTCATTGATACTGACGCAGAACGAACTAAAAAAGAAATCTTTGGATAATATACCGGATTCTCCTGTGAAATTTTATGCTGTTTTTATTTTGGCGTTGATAGTGTTAAATGTTGTGATCTCGATGATTGGCTTTTCATCTACGTATAATACCTGTGTTCAGAATATAAGTGTGATCTCAATGGAGAATGAAATGGCAAGTTCTGGTACGGACAGAATTGAGGTAAAGTCTGTTGTTGCGGAACAGCTTCATTCGGCGGTAAGAAATGCAGTTATTGTTGCAAATGTTATTCAGGCGGCAGTTCTTGCTTTGATGACGACAGTCGTTTCAAACAGGCATAGAAAGATCTGGGGTTAAAATTTGAATCAAAAGCTCGGCTTGGTGCCGGGCTTTTTTTGGTCTGACATTGCATTTTTTCTTAAAATGTGTTATCCTTTAATATAGTATGATTAAAGGTGAAATTATGATTTGCGTGGAAACTTAAGCGAATCTTAAGAATTACATTCACCTGAAATTAAGAATGATGTATTATTATATAATCACACAAGGAGAGGAAAAAATATGGAAGGTATTTCAGCAACAGTTCTTGTCGTAGATGATGACAGAGATATTGTGGCAGCTATCGCGAAGCTGCTGGAACTGGAAGGCTACAAAACTGTCAGGGCGTATGACGGTATCGAGGCGTTGGAGAAGCTTTCGGAGAACGACATACAGCTGATACTGATAGACGTTATGATGCCAAGGCTTGACGGACTTTCGGCGATAATGAAGATAAGAGACAGACGGAATATCCCGATAATAGTTCTGTCGGCAAAATCCGAGGATACAGATAAGATACTCGGGCTTTCGATGGGTGCTGACGACTATATCACAAAACCCTACAATCCCATGGAGCTGACAGCCCGCGTTAAGAGCAGTTTGAGACGGTATATGCAGCTGGGAGATATAGGCGGCATCAACAAAACGGATGTTATTAAAATAGGCGGTCTGGTGCTTGACAAGGGAGCGAAATCCATTACGGTGGACGGCGCACCCGTAAAACTGACCGCAACGGAATTGAAGATACTTGAACTGCTGATGGAGAACGCGGGTCATGTATTTTCGGCAGAAGAGATATACCGCAAGGTGTGGAACGAAGACGCTTACGCGGTGGAGAACACAGTAATGGTACATATAAGGCACATTCGGGAAAAGATAGAGATCGACCCGAAGGAGCCGCGTTATTTGAAAGTGGTGTGGGGCATTGGGTACAAGATCGAAAAAAATATCTAAGCTATTTCCTAAGGCTGTCAGGGTGACGGCGTTCATAACGGCTTGTGTGGCGGCGGGTATAGCGCTGTTCGGTGAGTTGGATATGTGGCGTATAAACGGCAGGCTTTCGGATATGGGCGGCGACCTCAACGGGAGCATTGGCAGTTCACTTGAATACCGTAACGAGCTTAAAGATATGTATGAACAGCTCTGCATACTTGGTTTGTGTGAACTGGCAAATACTGACAGTGACGGGAAATATGTGGGCAACAAATATGTGAGGTCAGATCTGCTATACTATTTTGACTTCAACGAATACGGATACCGGAAGACAGATGAGGGTGTATTGCCTTGTTCTGATACATTTGATTACTATGTGTCATACACTGTTCCCTCAGGACAGGCGGACGACACTGTGACCGATGAGGAGACAACATCGGCGGAGACGGTGACAAGTGAGGAAAACGTACATTTCATCACTAATATCTCATCTGATATACTGGGAGATAACAGTACGGAGAAGCAGAGGATAGAAGCTCTGACTTCAAAAAAGCACTTTTATATCCTGCGTTCGGGAGATGTGATGACATCTGATACGGCATCCTCGGGGACGATGGAAAATTACAGCTATCAGGTGGCAGATGAAAACGGAAAACTCCGTGACGTTAGTGAATCCTATTCCGATAACTCTCTTCCTCTGGGCGGCTGGTACAGCGATAATTACGGAAGATATGTCTTTAATTTCTGCAACAATGCTTCGATAAAGTTTTACGAGTATGCCGAAAACACGGAAGAGGGCTATGACGCAAGGCGCGAATGGGTAGATGTAGGGTCGAAAACGGTGGACGGTTCGGAAGTTTACCAGTCTACACTGCCTATATGGGATATGCCAGATTACAAAGCGGTCAAGGGAGACACAGAGGGGCTGACGGTATTCATTGCGCCCCGTGACGGTTATTTCAAGTCAATCAGCAGCAAGTACAATGATCTGTGTACCGAGTATTACGAAACAAAAGATTTTACTATCAAATGCGGCGTGCTGGCACTGGTGCTGATAGTTTATCTGATTGCGGCGGCGGTTGTAAGGGGTCTGGCAGGGGAACATGAAAAGACTCTGGCGGATGTGATACCCTGCGAACTCTACATTGCGGCAATGCTGTTCGTTCTTGCGGGAATATCTACGATGAAGCTTATGTACTGGAAGATGTGTGATTCTTCCGATGCGCTGGCTGAAGACTCGGCTTTCGGATACATGGTACTCGGCGGTATATATGCGGTGATGACAGCTGTGGCGGTACACACTATATGTCACGGTATCAAGTTGATATCCCAGAGAAAATTCAGAAGCAGTTTCGTTCTGCCGAAGCTGATGAACAAGCTGAGTGAGAAATACCGCGGAACTACAATGTACGAAACACGCAGGAACAGACCTGCGGGTACAGGTCTTATGAGGCGTTCGATAGTGAGCCTTGCGGCATTTGCGGTATCGGCTGCGCTGCTGCCTGCGGCGATAAACGAATTCGATGAATATTTCATGATGGTTACGCTTTTTATATGCGGAATATCTGCGACGTACTTCACTTATTCACAGATAAGGGCGATACTTCTGGCGCGTGACCTTACAAAGCTGGACAAGCGCATCACGGCACTCAACCGAAATACGCCTTTTGAGGAGGAGATATCACCTCTTTCGGAACTCAGCAGACCTTCGGATATGCTGAAAAATATATCCGATACCGTCAGTGATGCGGTGGAGGAACAGATAAAGTCCGAGAGAATGAAGATAGAACTGGTGGCGAATGTATCACACGACCTGAAAACTCCCCTGACTTCAATAATAAGCTACATCGACCTGCTGAAAAAGACGGAGCTTGACGATGAGGCTATGGGCTATGTTCAGATACTGGATAAGAAATCACAGAAGCTTAAAGGCATAGTTGCCGATGTTTTCAGCCTTGCAAAGGCGACCAGCGGCATAGATGTAAACATGGAAGAGCTGGACTTTGTAAGGCTTTTCAACCAGAGCCTTGCAGATGCGGACGACAAGATAAAGGGAAGCGGAAGGACGCTGAAGATAAATGTCACCGAGGATACCGCACCTGTTATGGGGGACGGAAACAAGCTTTACCGCGTACTGCAGAACATCATAGACAATGCGCTGAAATACTCTTTGGAGGGTTCGCGCATATTCCTGGAGCTTAAAAGTGACGGCGGGAACATAGTATTCACCGCCAAGAACATTTCTTCTTACCCTATCGACTTTACCGCGGACGAGATAACAGAAAGATTTGTCCGCGGGGATAAGTCGAGGACGGACGGCGGAAGCGGGCTTGGGCTTTCAATAGCAAAAAGTTTCACGGAAGCCTGCGGCGGAGGGTTTGAGATAGAATTGGACGGCGATATGTTCAAGGCTATCATGACGATGCCTATCATCAATAAAGAAAAAAACGAAGAAAAAGAAACGATAGAATAACAAAGAAATGGAGACGACATTATGAAAAAAAGGAATTCGGCTGTAACACCTTTTGTTACGGTCCTGACAATTGTACTCATTTTACTGGCAGCACTGGTGGCTATCATCAAGCCTGACAAGTTCAACATAGCAGGACAGGTGACCGCGCTTTTCCGCGGCAGGGTGGAGTATAACCTTGATGAGGTACCCGCTGATGAGCTTACCCTCAAAAGCGTTGATGTGGACGCTGTAAAAACGATAAACACCCTGATGCTGATAAACAAAGATCACCCGCTGGATCAGTATTTTGAACCCTCTATTTGCGAATACAAGGATTCGGGTGTTATGATGTCAACTGCTTCTGTTGACAGCTATGCGGCATTATCGAAAGCGGTGATGGACAACTGCGGCGAACCGCTGTACGTGATGTCTTCCTACCGTACCCCCGAGGAACAGCAGGAACTCTACGAAGAACAGGGCAGCAACGAGGCTCTGCCGCCCCACTGCTCAGAACATGAGACAGGACTTGCGCAGGATCTGTATTTCAGCGGATTTGCTGGAAAAAGCATCAATAACTGTCCCGCAGGCAAGTACCTCACCGAACACGCCCCTGAATACGGCTTCATCGTGAGATATCCCTCTTTCGGCAGAATGGTAACAGGCATAAACTACGAGCCATGGCATTTCAGGTACGTGGGACTGCCCCATGCACAGATAATCACAGCTAACGGACTTACTCTTGAAGAATATATCGAGGGCCTGGAGTACGGCAGTTTCTATGCGTATGAGGATTACATTATATCCAGACAAAAGGGCGACAGCCTGCTTCTTCCCGAAAACTGCACTTGTGATATTTCGCTTGATAACTGCGGCGGGTATATTATTACAGCTAAGAAGCAGTGATGTGTCTGATTTGAGGGTTTTGTTATTCGGAATTTTATAGTTGATGACGGGGAAGACATTTTTATATAACCTACTCTCCACTCATACATGCCAGCCAGATCAATCACCTGTTTTCAATCAGAATTACAATGATAAAACCGAAGCCGACTTATGAAGTCAGATTCGATTTTCGCTTTTCTTAAAAATATGACCCGATATGGTTCATAATAGTTTTAAAATACAAATCAATTTTACTCGAATCCTATTGACACTCTTTGCTAAATGAAGTATAAATGTTCAGCAATGGTGCTTTTCGTTCGGCAGCGTCATTATTTTTGTAACCCCTGGCTATGCTGGGAGTTACAAAAAGCTTTAGCTATGAGTAGAAAAATAAAATCTCATTGTAATATCTTGCAAAATCTCGCAAATACTCCTTTTCTTTTATTCTACTTCATTATATCTTGCAAGTCAAGCAGTAACTTCATTATTATTTCATATTCTCCGTTTCCAACAGATTTCCGACGAATTTTACCGCGTTTTGCGGTATATATTTTACAACATTTTGCGGTATGTTATATTGGATAATAGGGAGTGATATTTAATATGGTATACCGAAAAATACGTGACCTCAGAGAAGATTCCGATTTAAAACAAAAAGACCTTGCATCGATGCTTCATTGCTCTCAGCAGGTCTATTCAAATTACGAACTCGGTCAGCGGGATATACCAACAGATATTCTGATCGCTCTTGCCGAATTCTATCACACAAACGTTGATTTTCTGCTTGGACTTTCTGATAATAAAACCTATTACAAAGACCTTTGACCATTACTGAACTGTGCCAAAGGTCTTTTTTACTTGACATATCCCCCGCAATACTATATCATATAATTATAAAACCACTCTGTCAAACACTTTTGATACCCGATTTTACGAGGTGTCAAGCCTGTTTGGTAGAAATCCGAAAACACATCTGCTATGATAAGTACACACCCCAAGAAAGGAGGCACCCGAATGGAACTCAGCAAAACTATAAAAAGACTGCGCACAGAAAAGGGCTGGTCACAGGAAACTCTCGCCGAGAAAGCCTACGTCAGCCGACAGACGATCTCAAACTGGGAGACCGAAAAGAACTACCCCGATGTCCACAGCCTGCTTATCCTCAGCGACCTCTTCGGCGTGTCCCTCGATGAACTTATCAAAGGAGATGTTGAAATCATGAAAAACACAATCCACAACAAAGACGCCTCTGCACTCAAACGCGCCCAGTGGTGCGGCGTCATCGGTCTGATCCTGCTGATGGCTGTCGTCACACCAATTTACGAAAACTTCGGCAACGTCGGCATGGTGATAGGCAGCCTGCTTGCGGGCGCACTTTCTGTATTCACCTTTTTGTCGTTCCATAAAATGGAAACAATCAAATCCGAACACGATATCCAGACCCAGCGTGAGATCCTAGCATTCATGAACGGCGAAACTCTCGACGACATCGAAAAAGCAAAAGAACAAGAGATACGCAAGTCCAACCGCCGCGGAATGATACTCGCCCTCGTGATATGCGGAATCAGCATCATCGTGACCGCTGTCCAT
>NZ_JAILMR010000070.1 GCF_024692365.1 Ruminococcus sp.
ACCTCAAATAAGGACGGTATCCACTGTGAAAATGATGAACTTGAAGGTACGATAACTATCACAGGAGGAACATTTGAAATAAACGCTGTCAGCGATGGTATCCAGGCTAGTGCACTTCTGCAGATCGACAGCGGAGATCTCGATATAACAGCCGCTGAGGGACTTGAAGCTACATATATACTTATCAATGACGGCAATATCACAATAGATGCCAGCGATGACGGTATCAACGCTTCAGCAAATTCCGGCAGTTATGAAGCAGCTATCGTAATAAACGGCGGAGATATTAATGTGGCAGTCGGTCAGGGCGATACTGACGCTATCGACTCAAACGGTTCGATCTTTGTCAACGGCGGAACTATAAATGTCACCGCACAGATGTCCTCTTTCGACTATGACAGAACAGCCGAATTCAACGGCGGAACTATCATCATCAACGGAATCGAAGTTTCAGAGATACCACAAAACATGATGGGCGGCGGTATGAGAGGCGAGATGGGCGGAGGTCGCAGAGGGTTCTGAGCCACAAAAAAGCTCGGTGCAAGAAAGCAAAGTTCAGCACAAAGTGAGTATCAGTAGCTTTACAGCTGATATATCGAAAAAATGCTCCATTGAAGCTTTACAAAGGGGCATTTTTCGTGTATAATGATTACAATACTATTGCAGGAGGTGCGCTATGTCAAGATTACTTATCGTAGATGATGAGCCCGATATAATCACGCTGATAAGCCGATATGCAATACGTGAGGGCTATGAAGTCATTACTGCTGAAGACGGCAGTCAGGCTATTGATATCTGCAAAAAAGAAGATTTCGACCTTATAGTTATGGATATTATGATGCCCGACACCGATGGTTTTACCGCCTGCAAGAAGATAAAAGAATTCAAAGATATTCCGGTTATAATGCTTTCCGCGAGAAGTACAGAGTTCGATAAGCTTTTCGGTTTTGAGGTTGGCGTTGACGATTATGTTACAAAGCCTTTTTCACCGCGGGAGCTTATGGCGCGTATCAAAGCAGTAATGAACCGTCATAATACCAGAATCTGTGAACCCGAAGAAAACAGCGGTATTATAAATGTTGGCGGTATGGAGATAGACACATTCGGACTTACTGTGACCGTTGACGGAACAAGGAATGAGCTGACAGCTAAGGAATATGCTCTGCTAATGTTTTTTGTGAATAATCGCGGCATAGTACTCACCCGCGATCAGATATTAAACGAAGTTTGGGGATATGACAGCTTCGGAGTTGACCGCACAGTTGACTGGCAGATCAAATTGCTGCGAAGTAAACTCGGTTCTTGCCGTGACTGCATTAAAACGGTTCGAGGGGTGGGATATAAATTTGAAGTATAAAGCCAGGACATTCCGCAAAAAGCTGCTGGGATATTTCATGCTGTTCACCGCGGTTATTTTTACTGTTCTCTGGCTTTTGCAGACAGTATTTCTGCAAAGCTTTTACAATGGTATGATAATCAGGAACACCATATCCGCAGCTAATAAGATAATCGCATTTGACAGCGATATTACCGAAAAGCTTGATGAAATATCAAGGGACAATTCATTACTGGTATATGTCACTGATACAGACGGAAACATACTTTATTCTGCCGATGAATATAAAAAGGGACACCATGGAGCTGATGAAAATGACGGCTTCGCTCAGATGAAGGGTCGTAAGGATGGTCGATTTCATTACAGAGAACTTCCCGATAATTTTGATGAGTTCCGCAAAGACCTTTACGCTTCGGAAAGCGGAAAAGCAGAATTAAAGACCGAGCAGATGTATTTCTATGGCAAGTACATAGACTATAACGGTGATAAGGCGATACTCTACCTTGGAACAAATCTTAATCCGGTAGGTTCGGCCGCCCGTATAATCCGAATACAGCTTCTTATCGTAACATTTCTCTCCGTAGCGGTAGGTTTTGTACTGGCATTGTTCATTTCAAAAAGCTTTTCACGCCCGATATCACAGCTCAATGATAAAGCGCATACATTGGGAGAAAACTCAGATAATACAGAATTTCACAAAGGTTTCTGCTTCGAGCTTGACGAGTTGAACGAAACTCTCGACAAGACAGACGGCAAGCTGAAGCAGAACAAAGAATTTCAAAACGAACTGCTTGCAAATGTATCACATGATCTGCGCACTCCCCTAACGATGATAAAAGGCTATGCCGAGATGATACGTGATATATCTCATGAGGACGAACAGCAGTGTGCCGAGGACGTTGCAGTCATCGTCAGAGAAGCAGACAGACTGACCGCTCTTGTGGGTGAGATACTTGAATATTCCGAACTGCAGATGAAGGAGTCAGAAGATATCCTTATCGACTGCGATCTTAGTGAAGTTGTAAATTCTGTCACGGAAAACTTTGAGAGCCTTTTCTCAAAAAACGGATATATATTTGAACGCAGTGTTGCAGAGAATATCCATGTCCGCGGGAATTCATCAAGACTTACAAGAGCAGTATATAATCTCATAGATAATGCAGTGCGTCATATTGGCGATGATAAGTGGATAGGCGTTACTCTGAAAGCTGAAAACAACAAAGCAGTCATCGAGATAGCCGACCACGGTGAGGGAATCCCCGCAGATAAGCTTGGACGGATATGGGATAAATACTATACCAGCCGACAGCGTGGCGGTAAAGGTGTTTCGGGACTGGGTCTTGCGATAGTGAAACAGACGGTCATTCAGCACGGCGGAATGTGCGGTGCTGTGTCGGAGGTCGGAGCAGGCAGTGTATTCCGCATTGAACTTGCTATGCTATGATCAAACAGAGAACGAAAGCGGCTTTCTCAGGAGAGAGTGCCGCTTTTTTGTGATCGCAGGCCGAATTTGATACTTTCTGAAAAATCGTCCGTTTATATACCGCTCAGACTGCTCCCCGGTGCTTTTCTGAGAGCGAAATGATCAATTACGGGAACTAAACTTTGTTTTTCATTCTATTCGATTAGTTTATTTCTCAGTACATTAAGTATTTTGAAGAATGAAATATCATACTAAAATAACAGTCGAAAAACAAAAAAATCTGGTAGAATAAAATGATCCAAAGAAGAAGCGAAGCACTCCAGCTCTCGGGAGAGCTCGGTTGAAAAAGGCTGCTGTTTGCCACAATCAAAAACATGGGGCAGTTGCGTGTTTGCACGCAGCAGCCCCATGTTTATTAGTTACGGAAATTTTTCACTTAAATCAGTTCATCGGTGTTGAGTTCGCCGATAAGAGTCCACTTCTCGGTGGCATAATCGAACTCATAGGTCGCATAGCGTATCAGTTTTTCTTCCGATGAATTATTATTCTTTGCATAGATGACTCTTCTGTCTTTGTCGATGGCATAGATGTCAAAGGTAACACTTTTTGCACCCTTTGAAGCATCTGCGGTTTCGGTGTATTCTACATCATTTGAGGAATAGATTTCAAAAGTATACGAACCGCTAAGACCATCAGGCAGAGGAACTTCCAGCTTGCTGTCCTTGCCGGGATAATAACCTGTTGCAAATTCGGGTATTATCATTTCGTTAGGTCCGTCATATTTTCCCAGTGAGATATCAAGTATATATAATTTTTTATTTTTGAAAAAATCTTCTATAATAATATTGTAGGCTTTTTAATGCTTACAATAATATTTATAAGGAGGAGAATTAAAATGATTCTTCAAAGTTTTTACAAGAACATCATGCAGGCAGGACACAGCTCACTGAGCTACCATGAGGACTCCGGTTGTTTATCACCGACCTCTGTTCAATTTGTAGCGGAAGTAACAAATGAGCTTATGGCTTATCGTTCAGGGGGAAGCAGCACAGAAAACGCTTGGTGTGAGTTTAATCGTTACAGAGCAAACAACATCTACCGTGAGCATCGGATTAAAATGAAGCCTTTAAACGCTGAGGAAATGGAACAGGTACTAAGTAACCTTTCAGCAAAAAACGTGACGAGAACAGACGGTTATTTAACCTTGTTATCAATGGAGGAGAAAGAAATATTTGAGGACATAATAAGGGCTACTCTTAACGCAGCAAATATTGCAGCACAGCGCAACGAAGTGACAAACGCACAGGTGCAAATAGCGAAAGACCTCGCTGAAGCTTTGACACGTACACTTTTGTCCGCTGTAAATGGCTATGCCACTGTGTATAATGCGCTTGGCAATGTGTTTGATTATTTGATTGATAAAGCTCAGGAAATCGCATACTAATTTGTATAAAAGCAGTCGATCACACTTTCGACTGCTTTTTTTGCGGAATACGAAAGATAAGATGAAAATTAACGACAAAAGAGTAGTATGAAAAGCAAAAAATCAAAAGTTAATACTATTGACAAATGAAGATAATGGTGCTAAAATTAAGACGTAATTTTTGATTTATAGGAGGCTCAAAATATGAAAAGTAAAAAGATCATTTCAGGTTTGTTAGCACTGTCATTCATTTTCGGCGGGACAGTTTTGCCGAATGCAGTAGTTGACAGCACAGTTATTTCAGCGAGTGCTGAAAAATATGGATTATTATATTATGAAGAATTAGATGACGGAACTGTAAAAATAACAAATTTCTATAATTACAGTACTGAAACAGATGTAGTTATTCCAAGTGAGATAAATGGAAAAGCTGTCATAGCAATAGGAGTAGATGCATTTTGTGGATATACAATCACATCTATAACAATCCCAGATACAGTATATAGTATTGGTGCTGACGCATTTTACGGATGTTCAAATCTACAAAAAGTAGATATGTCAAAGAATATCAAAAATATCGGATCTTATGCATTTGCGCATTGCCATAGTCTGGAAAGCATCACTCTGCCAGAAGGTCTTCAAAGTATTGATGAATCGGCATTTTATGATTGTGATAGCTTGAAGAGTATCGAAATACCTGCAAGCCTTATGAACATTGGAGAGTATGCTTTTTCTAATTGTGATAAACTGGAAAATGTTACTTTTGCTGAACGCACCTATTCACTTAATATAGATAAGTGTGCCTTTTGGGAATGTAAAAGTTTAAAAGAACTTGATCTTCCCGATAAAATCATTCATATAGGTGAATATGCATTTAGCAATTGCGATAGCCTTAAAAGATTGTCATTATCCGGTGATTCATACTTTGATGAAGATATTTTTTCAATGAATCCAAATCTTGAAAGTGTAACAATATCAAGCGGTATTGATACTATTTCTACGCATGAGTTTAGTGGTTGTAAAAATCTCAAAGAAATTACTATACCAGCAAGTGTAACATACATTGGTGCCAATTCTTTTTCTGGCTGTATTGACTTAGTTATAAAATGCTACAAGGATACTGCCGCACATAAATACGCAATAGATAACGACATTAAATATTAGCTGTTGGATGAACCCAAACCGGAATATCCCGACTTTCCCAAGAATATAAAAGTTGAATACAGCGAAAAGTATCACCAGATACGTTTCGAATGGGATCCTGTTAAGGGTGCCGAGAAGTATGGCATAGCTGTTTATCTTGCTGGCAAGTGGAGGGTACAGACACAGGATATCCCTGCCGATACCACCACTTTCACTTCTCCCAAGAACCTTACACCCGGCAAGAAATATACCGTTGCTATTATTGCCAAGGTAAACGGTGAGTGGCAGACAAAATATCCTCTCAAGAACGCTGTTACTGTTGTTGTAAAGTAATGACTTGAGTATTCTTTGAAATATGCTAAAAAGCAGTCGAACTTTTTCGGCTGCTTTTTTTGCGGAATTCGAAAGGTAAGATGAAAACTTACGTAACCGTCAATACCTCGCGCCTCAAAAATATAAGACCCTGCAAGGAATCAACATCCCTGCAGGGTTAAATTTATTCATCGTCATTGAATTTGAGATTTTTATCTACATACCTGATCATGTCCTTGTATTCGATCTCAGCTTTCTTCAGCTTGATCGACATCAGAAAATGTAGAAAAGCATCAGTTTTTTCAAACTGATACGACTCAGCCTGAAACATGTTATTGCATTTTGTGCAGGCAAGACTGGGTTCATGCTTTATCGTGAATTCATTCCTGTGACCTTGAAATGTATGGATCGAGGTATCACTTATCTCGAGTTTCAGCGTTGCATTGCAGTAACAGCATTTGTCAAATACTTCTTTCATTTTCTTTCCTCCCAAGGTAATAATATCGTCCCCGCAGGCTGTGAAAACAGCTCTGTCAGATATTTTTCCGCATCCAGACCATTCGCCTGTGCAGTTGAAATGATCGAGTACAGTGCTGCACTTGCTTTCGCACCGTTTGCTGTATTGCTGAAAAGCCAGTTTTTTCTTCCGACTGCAAAGGGTCTTATCGCATTTTCTGCCCTGTTGTTGTCAATCGGAATATCACCGTTTTCAAGGAATGTGTAAAGATACTTTCTCTCGTTCAGCGAATATCTGACAGCATCGGTGAGCTTTCCCTTTCCGCTGACCTGAACAGTTTCAAGCCACGCAAAGAACTCGTCAAGCAAAGGCTTTACCTTCGCAAGGCGCTGTTCATATCTGTATTCTGCGGAGCTGTCGGCAAGCAGAATTTCTTCGTGATATATCCTGTTGCAAAAAGCAATCGCCTTTGCTGCGACAGAAGTACTGTAAGCTGACTTGTCTTTCGGCAGACACTCTACAAAATGTCGTCTGTTATGAGTCCAGCAGCCACATCTTTTTGCACCCTCGACAGCGTTATAAGCATCATATCCGTCACAGATCAGATATCCGGTAAAGCCGGCAAGAAAATTTTTTGCGTGCTCACCTTTTCTTGTCGGTCGGTAATCTAAAATGATGATGCTCCTGTCATTCATTTTGGCGTTGCAGTAGACCCACATTCTTGATGTCGAGGTAGGTTTTCTGTCTTCCTCGTGCAGTACCTGAACTGTTGTCTCGTCGGCGTGGATGATCTGCCCCGAGATAAGCATATCGTGCATCTTCTCTACAATAGGCATACACCATTTTTCAGCAGCCATAATCACCCAGTTTGAAATAGTTGCTTTGAGCAAAGGTATCTTCTTTGAATTAAAGTCCTTTTCCTGACGGTGCAGAGGTACTGACTTTGCATATTTTTCGTAGATGATATGAGCCAGAAGTTCGGGAGAGCAATAGCTTCCCGGGATCATAGCATGAGGATAGGTTGCACGAACGATATGACAGTTTTCGTCTCTTTCTTCGGGCTTTTCTTCGCACTCGGGACACTTGTATTTATGTACGATATGCCTGCGGATATGAAACTTGGCAGGAGTATATACAAGTTCATCGTAAGCCTTTTCTGTACCGATATCTTTCATTTCGGCACCGCATATTTCACATACGGGAGCTTCTATCTC
>NZ_JAILMR010000076.1 GCF_024692365.1 Ruminococcus sp.
TGCAAATTTTTCGTCACCGCTTACTATTCTTGTAGGAGCTTTCATATTTACCCAGACTTTGCTGTTGGGAAGTTGTGCTTTTTTGAGAACATTTTTGAAATTCTCACCAAGAGTAAGGGACTCCAGTTTATTACAAGAACTAAACATACAACTAGAACAGTACAAATCAGACTTTTCTGTAACCTTGCTTGTATCAAAACCACTTAAATCAAGTGATGTCAATTCACCGCAGCCATAAAACATATAACTAATATTTTTAACATTGCTTGTATCAAAAGAGCTTAAATTTAGTGTGGTTAGTTTTGAACACTTACCAAACATTTGGTACATATCTGTGACTTTACTTGTATCAAAACTACTTAAATCAAGCGATGTCAAGCTTTCACAGTAATGGAACATATTGCCCATAGTTGTAACTCTGCTCGTATCAAAACCACTTAAATCAAGCGATGTCAAGCTTTTACAGCAACTGAACATAGCATACATATTTGTAACCCTGCTTGTATCAAATGCAGTAACATCAAGTGAAGTCAATTTGAAACAGCCAAACATAAAACTCATATCTGTAACTTTGCTTGTGTTAAATTTGCTTACATCAAGTGATGTCAATTCGTTACAGCCCGTGAACATATCACTCATATTTGTAACTCTGCTTGTATCAAATCCGCTAACATCAAGTGAAGTTAGTTTTGAACAACCAGAGAACATCTTTTGCATATCTGTAACTTTACTTGTATTAAATCCGCTTACATCAAGTTTAGTTAGGCTACAGCAACTAGTGAACATACTGCTCATATTTGTAACACTGCTTGTATTAAATCCGCTTACATCAAGTTTAGTTAGTTTATAACAACGATAGAACATATTGCTCATATCTTTAACTTTACTTGTATCAAATTTGCTTACATCAAGCGCTGTCAAGTTTTCACAGGATTTGAACATACCGCTCATATTTGTAACTTTACTTGTATCAAATCCGCTTACATCAAGTTTAGCTAGTGCAGAACAATCAGAGAATATATCTTGCATATTTGTAACTTTGCTTGTATCAAATTTGCCTAAAACAAGGGTTCTCAAGTGGTCGCAGCCCTTAAACATACCCTGCATATTTGTAACTCTGCTTGTATCCGCTTTTGAAAGATCAATAGAAGTACAACTCCAATATACGTTAAAAAGATGGCTGCTGTTTTCAGGAAGAATTGTTCCTTCTTCGGCTGTGACAGATTTAACACGATAGCGATACGCTTTGTTAAAATTACGCAAAGCATCACCATCAACATTGCCTTTTATCGTAAGTTTACATGTTGAAGTATCGAATGAATAACAATCTGTCTCGGTAATAGACTCAGCTGCCTGCGCAGTTATGCTCTGTGTTATAACAGGCGCACCATAACTGACAGTTCCTGCCACCATACAAAGTGACATTACTACTGCTAAAACTTTTTTTAACTTCATAAATAGCCCTCCTTAAAAGCTTGACATTTAATAAATATTATACCATGCGTAAATTTAATTGTCAATATTTTTTATATATTATATATAAGCTTTCGATGAAAACAATAATAGGCAATCGTGAAAGTTTATATTTTTAAAAGCAATTAAATTATAAAAATACGTCTTCGGAGATACCTTTCATATCCCCGAGAGTGTTAAATTTTATAATAGCATTTAAGTACTGAATTATAGCAATTAAATATATGGAAATATAATCTCACTAAAATACTTTACATTTATTAAAATCTATGATACAATAAATAAAAGTCTTACCATCGAAAAATCTGTTTACGAGGTGATCTATATGCAACAACCTGTCAAGACCGAAAAGAAGGTCGAGTATCTGGAACTGATCTATGATCTGATATTCGTTTTCATTATCGGACGTAATAATTCACTTCTGCACATCTCAGAAGGCGGTTTTGTACGTCTCGGGGATTCGGTCACATATGTTGTCTGCACTCTTGCAGTCATTCAGATATGGAACTTTACTACATATTACATCAACATCTTCGGACGAAACGGTATCAGAGAACATATCTCACTGTTTTTCAATATGTTCCTGATGTACTTCATCGCCGAGGGGACGGGAAAGGACTGGGCAGATTACTATGTGCAGTACCATATCGCATGGGCGTTGATACTTCTGAATATCGGTATACAATATCTGATCGAACTTCGCAATCACAAAGAAAATGCAGAGTTGAGCAGACAGATAAAGAAAATGTCCATTCCACTGCTTGCGGAATCAGCCGCTGTAATCATCGCTCTTTGCAGTTATGAGTTTGCAGAAATTGAGATATCTTGGGTTGCAATATTGATAGGCATTCTTATATCCTTAGCGGTTGGTGACAAGAAAGATCAAAGCATGGTGGATTTTCCTCACCTCACAGAAAGGGCTATGCTTTATGTGGTTTTCACCTTTGGTGAAATGATAATCAGCCTGTCGGGATATTTTGACGGAGCATTCAGTTTAAACAGTTTGTATTTTTCACTTATGGGATTTCTTGTGGTAGTCACGTTGTTCCTTTCCTACGAAACGCTCTACGACCATATCGTTGACCGTGAACAGCAGAACAACGGACTTTGCTATATGCTGATACACATTTTTCTGATATTCGCCCTCAACAATATCACTATCGCCCTTGAATTCATGCGTGAGGACGAGATCAATCTTATGCCGAAAATGTTGTTCCTGATAAGCTCATTCTTAGTATATTTCCTGTGCATTTTCCTGCTTGGCAGATACGCAAAGCGCAGGTGTATGTTGAACAAGAAGTTCATCACACTTATGGGGATCTCGGCGGCTGTATTTATTGGAATGATGCTAATTTTTCGAGAATATATGAAGTTCAATATTCTGCTGACAGTCATTTATGGGTTCTCTGTTTTTCTGATCATTCACAAGTTCGGAAGATCGCAGAAGAAATCATCGTGACTTAAAAGACTTCGATGATCCTTGGTTCGGTCACCAAAACCACAAACGCTCCTGAAAAAATAAGAAGTGCTGTAATATACCGCTACAGCACTTCTTGCTTTTTATGCCGCCTTGACAGCTGCATATCTTTCCGAAGAAAGTATCTTATCCATCACAGCTTCGGGGGAACACTCGCCGCCTATCACCATATCGAACACTGCGGGTGAGTAGCCCGATACCAGTGCAGCACCTGTTTCGGAGCGGGTCACGGGTACAGCATCACATCTGGAATTTACGTTCCAGAAAATCACCTCGGGCAGTTCATAGCCATACTTGCGGTAAAGTTTTCTCATCTCGCGGAACATAGGCTCGCTGTTGCCGCCTATGATACAGTAGTCGAACTGCATATCCGATATGATATAAAGCTTCGAGGGCATATCTGCCTGCTTTAACTTGTTCTTGACAGCGGTGCGCAGTATCAGTGTGAACACAGCTTCAAGGTTGGTATTTGCGACCTCGTTGAAGGTACTGCAATACTTCACCTTATCCACGATATCCTTACCCTCTATCTTCACAAGACGGGGTTTATGCGAAAAGGTTATGAAGTGGTTTGCGAATGCACCCTTGTTGTGTTCTGCAAAGTATATACCCAGTGACAGCGCCGCATCGATAGGACGTATGTTACCCATGCCCCGTGTCATAGAACCTGAACCATCGATGACTGCAAGAGCGTTCTCACCCTTTGCCGCAGTCAGGTCGGGCAGAGATTTCCATGATGTATCCAGTGAAAGTCTTTCTTCCGCGGAGATACCGCCGTTCAGTACAGCACGTACTATGTTATAAGGGTAAAGTCTGTCTGCATTGAGCTTTGCTTCGCCATTATTTACCTTGTTCAGGTACTCGGTATAGCGCTTGCCGTCATTGCGGATGAACGCACTTCTGTACTTGAACATCGCACAGGAGGGCTGTACCTCATAATTGAAAGTATAGTCGCGTTCACGCAGACGGTTTTCCAGTATATCGGTGTATTTCCTCAGTGCAGACAAAGTCTTTCTGTAAGCAGGCTCGCTCATGCCCAGCAGTGCCGCCATGCGTCTGCCTTTATTTCTGGTATCTTTTGAGGACGCATTTACCGAAGGCAGCCACTTTGCCAGCAGTGATGCAGGCTGATTTTCCTGCATAGCTTTGATATCTTTTTGGAGCTGTGTTATGATAATGCTCGCTGCATCTTTTTCCAGTTCTGTACCCAGCAGTATGCACAGGTCGTCATATCTACCGTACTCTGCAAAGAGGGGAATATTCTTTTTTACCGACTCGGGTGCAAAGTCAGCCAGTGCCGAAATTGCACATCGGAAAAATCGTCTTTCGCCCAGACCGCCCCTTGCATCTCGTGCAAAGAAGATGGTTTTCATGGTCTTGTCGGGGTTCGCGGTGTACGCTCTAATGACGGTCTGCGCTATCTCTTCCTCGGAAGAATTGCGCATCGCGCCCGCCTTGAAAAACATATCAAGGCAGAAAGATTCGCTGGAACGGTAAGCGGTTCCGCCGTTTTCGGTGAAGGTCAGGTTTGCTTCTTTCTTCAAAAAATTCAACATAATTATTCTCCTTTCAAGTCAGCATCCCCATACGCTTTCGCGCAGGGCAGGATTCGAACCTGCGTTTGACCGCTATAATATGCTGTTGCTGACTTATCACTTTTGTCACTCGGCACAGTTTTTTTACTCAGCCCTTGTCGTTTTAAGATGGTGTCTGAGCCCCTAAATTAATGCTGTTAATGCCGAAATATTTTTTCTGTTAACAAGACGCTTTTATGTTCTGGAATAACATGAATTTCTGCTGTTTGCATCTTAAAAACTCGGCTCGTCTTTTAAGGCGGCGCTGTCGGTGCAGCACCTCCGCCTGGGACAAAATAATGCTGTGAGAGCCGAAATAATTATCTTTTGTTCTGCAAGACGCTTCATCGTTTTTACAAATATTAAACTCATTTGTCTGCTGTAAGCGTCTTAAAAAGTTTTTTTCAAGGCACGTTTTATCATCGTAATATGATCGCGGCTGCTGTTTGTGCCTTATTTTTTGTACCGTCAGTACGGACGGTATTCAAGTACCTTTAAAATATCCGGGTCTTTTATGTAGTAAGGGATATTGTTATCCTCGCACCATTTTATGATGATGTTGTATCTATATTTTTCCTCAAACCTGTGATAAGCGCAGAAGTTTTCACCGCCATCATCAAACACTCCCCAGAATACTTTTCCGAAATCTTCATCGGGCAGATATCTGAACAAATTTGTGATCCGCTTATTGTTGATGCTGTCCACAAAAGCGTGCATGGCTTCATGCTGATTCACTATGGGAAAAGGTATGGTATCACAGAGATAGTCAGATTCATCACTGTCCTTATCACAAATCAAGAAAGTTTCCGCATCGAAGAGGTATGCAGTCGGTTCATATATCACCTTCATGCCGAGGGGGTATTTATCATTAACATCAAGCTTTGCAGTATAACCGCAGGTGTACGGCAAAAGCTCTCTTGTAATTTCCAGCTGCATGATCTCATCTCCTTATCAGCCTTTAATAACCCCTACCGTGAACAGACGTTTTATCGGTTCGGTGAGTTCCTGCTGATTCGCCATTACATCATCGATATCCTTGTATGCAAAGCGTGACTCTTCGGGAACATCCGATTTTTTGTTTTTCGCAAGTACCACATTCTGCTCTTTGAGGTCTACCATGACCGATTCAACGGAGAATTTTTCCATAGCCGCAGTGCGTGAATATGCTCTTCCTGCACCGTGTGATGATGACATAAAGCTTTCTTCACAGCCCTTGCCGCGGACTATGTAGCTGTATGAACCCATCGCTCCGGGTATGATGCCCATATCACCCTCGCGGGCACGAATAGCGCCTTTGCGGTGTACCCAGACATCTTTTCCAAAGTGATTTTCAAGTGCCGCATAGTTGTGGTGGCAGTTTATCTCATCGGTGAACAGGGGAGTTATGCCTGTGTTCTTTTCGATGTGTTTTGCGAATATCTCCTTGACTTTTCCAAGCATTAGCGAACGGTTCTCATATGCGAAATCCATGCAAAGCTGCATCCACGCAAGGTATCTTTTTCCCTCATCTGTGTCGGCAGGCAGGAACGGAAGATTCCACTCGGACGGCACACAAGAGAACCATCTGTCATTGAGTTCGTGAGCTATTTTGTTGAAATACTGACCGACGATATTTCCGAAATGACGGCTGCCAGAATGGAGCATTATGCCGCACATACCCTCATCGTCCTGCTGTATCTCAATAAAATGGTTTCCGCCGCCGAGTGTTCCTGCCTGAAAATATCCTTCCTCTATCTGAGGGATAAGTTCTTTGTCGGCTTCATATTTACCCATCTCTGCTTTGGCACGGTCAAGCACTTCGGAAGCTTGCGGGGTCTTGTAATGGTTATAGCCTGTGGGGATATTTCTGAGGATATCTCCGCAGATGGTCTTTACCAGATCACCGCTGCCTGTCATGGTCTCACGGAGAAGCGACACCGGAATATCGGTCTGTACGTAAGCCATTCCGCAGCCGATATCAACGCCGACAGCGTTGGGTATCACAGCATTTTCGCAAACGATTACACCGCCTATCGGCATACCTTTTCCCGCATGGGTATCGGGCATGAGGGCTATCCACTTATCAGCAAATGGCAATTTAGCCAGATGCTCAGCCTGAGCGATGCACTTTTCGCCGACTGCATCGATATCGCTCTGCCATATTTTTATGGGGAGCATTCCATCGTCTTTATTAAAATGTACGAACATATCCTTCACTTCTTCATACTCTTTGTTCTCGTTTGTTCTCTTTAGCTTGATCATAGTATAGCACAGTTTACCAAAATAATCATATAATTTTTTCTGCAACCCTAGCCATAGCTGTGATACTGTGCTTTACATTTGGTATGAGATATGCTATTATATAAATGTAAGAAAGGAGAGTGTAACATGGCAGGTTTTTCAGAGCTTATCAAAAATTTCGGCAAGACCCGAGATTATATCCGTGATTTTTTCATATACGGCTGCAAGGTTAGGAGTGATTTCGACCGCAAAAGTCTGCGCACATACAGTGACGAAAAGCGGCGTGTTGAAAGCTGGATGGGCGATTATATGCGATATGATGAATCCGTCCGCGGCAGGAGCGTA
This sequence comes from Ruminococcus sp., assembly GCF_024692365.1. Lineage (GTDB taxonomy): Bacteria > Bacillota > Clostridia > Oscillospirales > Ruminococcaceae > Hominimerdicola. The sequence goes on from NZ_JAILMR010000076.1 coordinate 7,090, forward strand.
TCTATATCCGTTGACAGCGGTCATATACCAGAGAATCCTCTGTACAACGCTTTTTACTCAAAGAGTTTTACTGATAATGATATGGTACTGCATTTTCTGCTGATGGATATACTCTCCGATGGTAAGTGCATGGCGCTGAAAGATATAGTCGATGAACTGAATAATGAATATTCGATGCTTTTAGATGAGCAGACCGTTCGCAACAAGCTGAAAGAGTACACGCAGGAGGGTCTGATAATATCCGAAAAGCGGGGCAAGACACTTTACTATTCTCTCAGCAGTGACAGGGCGGATGAATATATAAGCAGTTTTGAGGGACTTGACGATGCGCTGAAATTCTTTTCCGAGACACAGCATTTCGGTGTGATCGGTAACAGCATTCTTAAAACAGTCGGCTTGAATAACGATCTGTTTTTCATAAAACACAATTATATAATACATACTCTGGAAGACATATTGATACCTGAGATACTTAATGCAATTGATGAAAAACGGCACATCACCTTGCGCACATTTTCAGCAAAAAGCCGCAGTGTCACTGATGATATGGGGCGTGAAGCTCAGGTCGTGCCGATGCAGATACTTATTTCTGTGCAGACAGGTCGGAGATATCTTGCGGCATATATACCTGCGGTCAGGAGGTTCACTGCTTTCAGGCTTGACTACATAAAGACAATCAAAAAGAGTACCGCTTGTGAAGATTACGATGAGCTAAAAGATAAATATGAAAACAACATACCTCACTGTTTCGGCGTATCATTCGGCACACGAAGAGATACAGGCACGGTAACTCCAATGAAGATAACGTTCTATGCTGATGAAGAAAATGAGCCCCATATCTTAGAACGTCTTCTGCGGGAAAAGCGCTGCTGTACTCTTGAAAAGAGGGGCGAGAATCTTTATACGCTGACGGCAGATGTTTTCGACCCCAACGAAATGATGCAGTGGGTCAAGACATTTATCGGCAGGATAGTGAAGATAGAGGGCGGCACGAATGATATAATCCAGCGCTTTAATGATGATATCATTCGTATGGAAAAAATGTATGGCGGTGATCGTGATGAACATATTCAGTGAGATATACGGTACATATTTCAGGATAACGGCGAAGCTTCTGGAAAAGGAAGTGACCGACGAAAAGACGATTCGTGATACCGTTATGCATGAGGGATTTAAGGACACTGTGCTTTTTCTTCCGCAAAAACTTATCCCCGGCAGTGAAAGCACAGGACTTTTTAAACGCACCGAGGACGGCAGACTTCGACGCATAACTAATGATCCGCCTGTAAAGCTTCTTACGGGAATACAGAAAAGCTGGCTCAAATCAAAACTCGCTGACCCAAGGATAAGGCTGTTCATGAACGATGATGTTATTGCTGAGCTGAACGAAAAGCTTGGGGAGATATCTCCGCTTTACAGACAGGAACATTTCCGATTTACCGACCGATTTGCCGATAGCGATGATTATCTGGACGAGGGATATATAAGTCATTTCCGCACTGCGTTGAAAGCAGTCAAAAGCAGGAGCATAGTTTATATCGATTTTGTTTCAGGTCATGGCAGGCAGATGAGCGGAAAGTTCGTTCTGCTGAAAATGGAATACTCTCCAAAGAATGACAAGTTCAGAGCATACTGTTTTCTTCTGAGGAACGATAGGATAAAAAGCAGTGGCATAATAAATATCGGGCGTATCACCAATATATTTGATACGGGGAGAGTTTTCAGGACACCTGTATCAATAGATGACTACTTTCTGAGCCGAAAATGTACTGCCCCTGCTGTCATAAAAGTGACATCTGAGCGTAACGGTGTGGAACGTTTTATGACGGAATTTGCATCTTATGAAAAGCACACTGTAAGAGATATGCAGTCGGGTGAATACACCGTAGAACTGTGGTATGATGAGCAGGACGAAACAGAAGTGCTGATACGTCTGCTGAGTTTCGGCCCCGTCATCGAGATAATGGGTCCCGAACATCTCAGAGAGAAGGCAAGACAGCGGATAAGAAAACAGTATGAGTTTATCATGCAGAATGATGGGAACGGTACATCTGAATAAAGCAAAAAAGCGTTTTAGCCATTTTGGTTAGAACGCTTTTTTATAATAACAGGGGAGAGGTCGAAGTAGATATTACTGTTAAATGAATGAAATTATTTAAGATTATTGACATAAATTTTCAATTGCTGATATAATATATATTGAGGAATATATATGATTATTGTTTTGATATAACATCAGTATTATGAAAGGAATTGATGGCTATGAGGTCGGATTATAAAGAAGCCAAAAAGCTTGCAGAAGAAGCTGTGGCAGAAGCTAAAAGAAATAACATATCGCCGTATCTCCCTGTGCTTGATTCCAATGAGGAGATAAATAATTCGCTGAAAATCGTTAAACTTGGGCTTATGGAACTTCCTGTTGACCGTATCATTGGCAACAAGGAGCAGAGCAGGAACAACGCATTCGCAAACAACTTCATGCCTCTTCTTGAGGAATCATCGGAGTTTGCAATAAAATGGTGGAAGCTATTTGATTCCTTTTTGGAAGAGGGCATACGTAATGCGATAATCGTTTATGAGTACATGAACGACTATTATGTTCAGGAGGGCAACAAGCGGGTATCGGTATCAAAATACGGCGGAATGGAATTCATACTGGCGGAAGTAAGGCGTATCGTCCACGAAAAGAAAGATACCAAGAAGTACAAGGCATATGCAGAGTATATGGATTTTTATGAAGTCACGAAGAATCCCTATATCGTTCTGAAAGATGTGGGTTCGTATCAGCGTATCGCAGGTCTGATGGGTGAAACTCTCGATCGTAAATGGGAGGAGAATAACTGCGCCGATATGAAAGCTGCATTTTTCAAGTTTTGCAGTCATTGCAGGAGTACTCTGAAAATAACCGATGTACGGGATCTCTCGGAAGCTTTTCTGATGTATATCTCGATATTCCCGATAAAGACCATACTGTGCGACGAAGAGGATCAGATAATAAAAAACATAAGGACTGCAAGTGCTGAACTGATAGCGGGCAGCGGTCTTAATGATACTTTCTATTTCGATTCGGTTCCCGAAGCCGCAGAACAGAAAGGACTTATCGCGAAGCTGTTTTCAGGAACCAGAAAGTACACCGCGGTTTCGCCGTTGAAGGTCGGTTTCATATATGATGCTGAAATAGACGAATCACGTTGGATAGACAGTCATGAGGCGGGCAGGCTGCTTGTCGATGAGATGACGGGTGATAATGTTGTCACCGAGGCTTACATATGTGAAAAGAACAATGTGCGTGATGCTGTTGAAAAAGCAGTATCCGATGGCTGCGGAGTAATATTCACTGTTTCACCGTCGATGCTTGGAGATGCTGTAAAAGCGGCGGTGAAACACCCGAATGTCAAGATACTTAACTGTTCTTTCGGGAAAAATGCAGCTTCGGTTAGATGCTATTACGGCAAGATGTATGAGGCTTCATTCCTGATGGGCATACTTGCGGCAGACAGACTGCTTACCGAGTACGGAGGAGGAAATGTTCAGCGAAAGATAGGTTATCTTGCAAGAACGATCGACCACACCAGCGTGAGAGTGCTGAATGCCTTTGCGGTGGGTGTATCTATGATAGACCCCGAGTGCCGAATATCTCTTAAATGTGATAATCCGAACTCACCGCATCGTTACCGCAGAGAATGGGCTAAGGAAGGCGTTCAGATGTTTGCTGACTTTGACTGTTCAAGCGTAGCAGACGTATCGACTCGCGTGGGACTTTTCATGATAAAGGACGATAAGGACGTATATCTGGGCAAGCCATTCTTCAACTGGGGCAAGTATTACGTGCAGATGGTGCAGTCGGTACTTTCGGGTATATGGGAAGTAAGCGAGAAGATGAAGATATCTGCATCAACTAACTACTGGTTTCAATTCATCATGTTTTGATGTGCTGGTTACACATTCTCCCGCCAGAGGTTACGGTGATATGGACGATCTGGCTCACAGGGGTTTTGAATGTTACAATGAACTTATGGAACGCTGCCACCCGAAATATCTTTTGCACGGTCATGTTCATGCGACCTACGGAACAAGATTCAGAAGAGTTCTGAATCACCCCAGCTGTACAAAAATAATAAACGGATACGAACGGTACGTACTCGATATAGACGAAACTGACCTTGCCACCATGACACGGCGGGAGATCACCACCAGACTTATCGCAGCATTTTTGTGATATAATTTTTCTTAATGAAAAAAATAACGGCGGGCTTTTCAGCTCGCCGTTTCATTTCAGTATAAGACCCAGCATAGTAATGTCGTCGGATTGTTCAGCATCGCCCACAAATTCATCGACTGCTTTTTTTACATCGGTCAGCATGGTCTTAGGGTCACTGACTTTTCGGTGGTTCAGTGCAGACAACAATCTTTCTGTACCGAACAGTTCGTTGCTGATGTTGGCGGCTTCGATAACACCATCTGTGTACAGGAAAAGTGCGCTGCCTTTTCAAGCTGAAATTCGTATTCTTCATACTTCATGCCCTCGATTCCGCCGATAACAAAACCGTGCTTGTCTTTGAAGATCTCAAAACCGCTGTCACTAGTTCGGTTGATTATCGGATATTCGTGACCTGCGCTGGCTGCGGTTATCTTTCCTGTGGATATCTCCATAACACCCAGCCATACTGTAACGAACATCTCTTCATCATTGTTTCGGCATATCATATCATTGGTTTGTTCCAGAACCTTAGCAGGTGAAAGACCCTGCATTGCAAAGTTGTTTATGAGTATTTTCGACATCATCATAAACAGTGCCGCAGGAACGCCCTTACCTGCAACGTCAGCCGAAAGAGTAACATCGGGATCGGGTCTTGAAAGCGGTTAGAAAGGAATCCCGCTGTCTTCAAATACGATGCGGACTATTTTGTTCTCGATGATATCTATCGATATGGCAACAGATCCGGTATCGGGTGCGTAGGCGTAGCTTGCAATATTGATGAATATTTCCTCCACAGCCAGTTCTATCTGGTTCTGAATTTTCATGGGACAGTCTGCAATTTTCAGTGATTCGTCTATGAAAGCTATGGCAGTATCCAGGTTTTGGGAAACTGCTTTTATTTCTGCTATTTTCATTTATCCTCCGTGTCATAAGACATCAAGTTCAGAATTTCATCTATATAATTACAGTGCTTATTTTAGTAAAATGATTAAAAATAATTAATTTTTATTTAGTATATTATAGCGTATCTTAACTTGTTTGTCACTGTTCGATAATAGAATATTTCCAAAGTTTGTGAAAAATAACAGGAATTCGCAGGTGGTTTTGTGTATACTATCAGGTGAGTTTTTTTGTTTATCAAACTGTGTGTGATGAGCATCTGTGTATTTACTGTAGGATGAAAAAAAGAAAATTATAATAGGTAATCAAAGCACTGCTATACCTATACTCCGAAAACACTTCCTTGCCAAACGTCCTGAAATGCGTTATAATAATATCAACAAAAGCGATTTTGAAGTTGATGAGGAGTGATATGATGACGATAGGTGCGACCATTAAATATCTCAGGCAGGAGCAGGACGTAACGCAGGAACAGCTTGCTGACGCTTTGGGGATAACTTCGCGTGCGGTGAGCCAGTGGGAGAACGACAGGACAGCTCCCGATATCTCACAGCTGCCTGCGCTTGCGAATTTTTTTGATGTGACCACAGACTTTCTTCTCGGCGTGGATATCAAACGCAAGGAAGATGAGGTGCAGCAGATAGTAAGTGAGGCTCTGAAATATGAGCAGTGCGGCGACCAGAAAGGTAAGGCGGATTACCTGAAAGAGCAGATAAAGATCTACCCTAATGAACCTTTGCTGCTGAGCAATTTTGCTTCTGCTTTGCAGTGCTATTATTTTATTCAAGGAAAAGCGGACGCAGAGCAGCTAAAGAAGGAAAAGTCAAGCGAGATAATCGCCCTGTGCGAAAGGGCGCTGAAATACTCAAAGCCTACCGAAGACAGCAGCTTTGCGAAGCAGATACTTCTGATTCAGTACCTCAGATACACAGGAGACAAGGAAAAGGCGCGCGAGATCATTATGTCACTGCCGTTCGTCAGCTGCACAAGAGAGATGTTCGAGAGCGAGCTTTATGAGGGAAAAGAAGCACTCAGGCATAAACAGTCGGCATTGCTGATGAGTTTCACGACCCATATGCACAATCTGTTCTGGCAGATATGTCACGATGATTCATACAGCTACGATGAGAAGATCGAGATACTAAAGACCGATGCCGCTGTGATAAACCTCATTACATCCGGAAAGCCGAACTGGTTTTACGGAATATTATCGGTAATTGCCTTAGAACAGGCAGTATATTTTATGAAGCTGTGTTATGATGAACAAGCTCTTGAAATGCTTGAAACGGCATACGCTAATGCCGACAAATATGAAACTCGTCCCGACGGTGAAAAGTACGCTCCCTGCTGGCTTTCGGAAATTGACGATAAGCGGGAATACATATGCAGAACCGCGGCAGATACGGCTTATGATACGCTGTATAAGAAAATCATAGAGCACAGATTTGCTGAATTATTCAGCGAAAATGGACGTTTTGAAAGTCTGCTGAAAAAGCTGAAAGAAAAGATAAGTAAATAACGCTTGAAAAAATAATATGCATAAAAGAACCCACAGTTCAATTACGGGGAACTGTGGGTTTATCTCATATTGTCTAGTGCCCTGCACAGGCAAGTGTGTTTTGATCCATCTCAGTCTTGTCAGGTTCTTTCAGCTGTTTGCAGGTTATATAACCCAATAAAAGCACGGGAGCCATGAACAGCCATGAGATAGGTTCGGAAATAATAATTGCTTTGTATCCCATTTTTGGTGCCAGCTTGAAAGACACGATTATCTTTCCCACAAGTTCGATAAAGCTTGACATTGTCGGCATAAATTTGACCTGAACACTTTGCAGAGAATGCCTGAATACGAATATTATTCCAAGCACAAAATAGAATGGCATATTGAAATGTGTATACTGACAAGCAGTATTGATGATGTATTCGTTGTGCAGACCTGTTATTGCCTTAACGAAGAACGGTGTGCCGATATATACAGCTATGATAGCCAATACGCTCCATATCCAGGTCAGCATAGTGGCACTGAAAAAGCCTTTGCGGACTCTTGAATATTTTCCTGCGCCATAGTTCTGACCTGAAAAGTTTGATGCGGCACCGCCGAAAGCCATCATAGGCATCATGCACATCTCACTTATCTTTCGTGCGGCGATGTGGGCGTTTATGGTATCGGTTCCGAGGTCATTGATAGCGCCCTGCATGATGAGCGAGCCGAGTCCGACCATGGAATTCATAAGTCCCATTGAGCAGCCCGAAGAGTACATATCAGCAGCAAATTCTCTTGAAAACTTGAAATGTTCAGTCGATGGTATCAGGAACGGGTACTTCCTTTTCATATAGATAAAGCAGGCAACAGCCGACATTCCCGAGGTGATAAGTGTAGCCGCCGCGGCACCCCTTATGCCGAATCCGAGTCCTTTGACAAACAGTATATCAAGGCATACATTTGCAAATGCCGAGAATATTAGGAATACCAGCGGCATTACGGTATCGCCGATAGCACGCATTATCGAAGCCTGCGCATTATAGCAGAGGATAATTCCCATTCCGCCCAGTATCAGGGAAATATAACTTTTTGCATCGGTGTATATGTCGGATTTCACGTTTATCGCGTGCAGTATCGGATCAAGGAAAACAAGGCTGAGTATAGTTAGCACAACACAGGTCACTCCGCCGAGTACCACTGTTGCCGCGACCGTCTGTTTAAGTTTTTCATTGTTTTTTTCTCCGAACGCTCGGGCGGCGGAAAGGCTGAATCCACCTGTCAATCCGTGCATGAATCCGATTATAACAGTATTCACCGAAGAAGTAGCACCGACAGCCGCCAGTGCTTTATCCCCGAGATACTGTCCGACTATCCTTGTATCCGCCAGATTGTAAAACTGCTGGAATACACTTCCAAGCAGCATCGGTATGGCAAATATCAGCAACAGCCGTGTAGGGTTGCCTTTTGTCAGATCCTTCATTTTTTTTACCTCGCATTTTTGACCTTAAATATTTATCATTGAAAAAGTATATCATCAATGACATTCATTTACAACAGACATTTGATGATATATTATTAACTTTTCGTAAAACGCATAAACGTTTAGAAGTCGATTGATAACGATCTGAATCTTCATTATGTCTACCGCAAGTGAAGATTATGTTTTTCTTTACGTCAAAATAGGCAGAGGTATCATGACCTTTTCTGCCTTATAAAAATTATAGCATATCTGATTTGAGAAAAGTGTAATATATGATTTGAAAAATTGTATAAAGCTATATTATTGCAGTTTCATAAAACAGCGAAATTCAGGTACTTCATTCCGCCCAAAAACCAAGCCCCGAGACCTGCACACGCTTTTCTCGGGGCTTAAAATTATTTACAGCGAATTAAGTTTCTTCTGCAATTCGATCATGTGATTTCTGCAAGCGGTGATCTCGCCTGTGTACTTGTTGAACCACTCAACATCGTTTTCATCGGGCTCTTCCTGCAAAAGCACTGCCTGTACAAGGGCTGACTGGGATCTTGAACGCTTGCGCTCTATCTCCTCGATAGTCTGACGGCAGATCTTTATTTCGCGTTTGAGCTTTCTCTTTTCATTCATATTTATCACTCCTAATAACCTAATTTGTCCACAGAATCGACCACAGCCTGAGCTTCCTCATAGCCTTTGTCAAGGTCTGCGCCGATGTCATCAAACGCCTGTTTAAGGTCTTCAAGCTTTGTACCCATCTGTTCGGGATACTTTATCAGGCAGGTGTTCACCTCGTTGATGACTTTCTGCTGTTCGGCAAAACCCTCGTCGATAAGGAAAGCGTAGGAACTCGCACAGGTCACATAGCTTGTTATTCGCTTGTAGCGGTGTGAGGTATCGCCCTGATTCAGCAGATAGGAATCTATCTCCTTGCTGGCATGGCTGAGCTCCACCTTGTACTGTTTCCTGTACGTTTCCTGAACACGCTTTGTTTCGTCGATGTACAGTCCGATAAATACCAGAAGAGCTATCAGCGTTATCACCCAGAGAACCATAACGGTCAAAAACCTACGTTTCAGTATCTTCTCTTGGTTCATCAGCTGTCACCTCTTCCACAGGCTGATAGTTTTCTTCTGCCAGCCTTTGCTTTTCTTTCTCGATAGCTTCTCTGATAAGCGCCTGACGGCGTTCCTCAAAGGATACCTTTTCAGCCTCGCTGACTTTTTTGCCAAGCTTTGCAAGGCTCTTCAGTTCATAAATGAACACGGCGAATACAGGTATGATAACAAGTATCATCAGCAGTTTTCTCGGGCTCGCGAATGAGTTCACCCATATGAAGAATCTTGCCTTGCCTGTGTATTTTCCTACTATCCTATCGGGCTTGACAGCAACGCTGTCCTCGATGTTGTTGGCATCGCCCTTTGTTATGAACGTTCCGTCATCCTGTATATCAACTATCCTGTGGGTCACGAGCATACCGTAGATATCGGTCTGCTCGGAATAGAAAGATATGATATCTCCCTTTTTGAGCGCTGAATTATCGACCTTTTCCACCACGATGTATTCGCCCACGTTTATCGAAGGTTCCATACTTCCCGTGACGACTTTCAGTACGCTCTTTCCGAATACATCTACCGCCTTGTGCCTTGCCGCACATATCATCACGTAAGCTGTAAATATAACAGCTGCGATAAGTATGATGCTTGTGATGATATTAGCCGCCCTGCGTATGCCGCTCTCTTCCTGTTCGCTGAAATCTTCGCCGTTGTTTATGCGGTTTATAAGATCATCGGACTGTGCCTTGCGCTTGTTCTTATGGTTCAGGTCGTAGTTGCGCTTGGCTTCAGCGATGTGTCTGCGAAGTTTTTCAAAGATGCTAACATGGTACTCCTTGTACAGACGCTTCATCTCAGCATCGATAGCCTGCTGTTCTTCGGGAGTACGGTTAGGCGGGTTGTATACGGGCTTCGGCTTGCCTTTCATTTCAAGACGCTTGCGCTTCTTGAACTTTCGGTCAGCTTGCATTCTCATGAAGCGGTACTTGAAGGTCTGTGCATACTTTTTGTAGTAGGCTTCCATTTCGTTGCGCTTTTCCAGTTCTTCCTGTTTCTGCCGCTTCTTTTCTTCTATCTCTGCCAGTCTGCGCTTGTAATCGGGATTGTCCGTATCCTTTGGGATTATGCCGAACCATATGACCAGCAGATAGGTGATAAACCTCGGTATAACGTATATCGGGTTCTTTGAGTACTCTTTGTAAATCGTCCAGAACGGCTTGTTCTCGAAGTATTCTCTCTCTGCTTTGAGCCTTGCAGCCCGTTCAGCTTCACGCCGTTCTTTTTCCTTTTGCTGCTGTTCCAGTTTGAGCCTTGCGGCAACTGCACGGGGATCTTCAAATTCAGCTGACTTTTCTTCGTCTTCCTGCTCTGCAATCGCAGCCATAGCTTCTTCGACTTCGGCTTCGGTGACTTCCTCGTATGCCTTTTTGTGCAGTTCTTCCTCGCTGGGCCCGCTGTTTATCTCGTCGCTGTCAAGACCCTCTGCCTCGCCCAGCTCACTTCTCATCTTAGACTTATTCAGGCTGATACGCTCACGCTCGGCAGCCGCACGTTCTTCTTCCTCGCGGCGTTTGCGTTCTTCTTCCTCACGCCTGCGCATATCTTCAAGACGTGCCTGACGTTCAGCTTCCTCAGCCTGTCTGCGGCGTTCTTCTTCTTCCTGTTCACGCCGCTTCTTTTCCAGCATCTGCTGGAGCTGGAGATCTTCTTCTTCGCGGCGTTTGCGTATCTTTTCCAGCTGTGCCTGTCTTGCCGCTTCGATACGCCGCTGTTCTTCCAGCCTTGCTTCTTCTTCAAGACGCTGCTGCTCGGCTTTCTGGCGTTCAGCTTCCAGCTGTGCGATGAAGGCTCGCTCGATGTCGATAACATTATTTACCTCATCGAAAACCAGTCGGATATCAGCAGGCAGTTCCTTTTTTACCTTGAACTCGCCTTCGGAAGCCACAAATCCTGCAACGCCCTCGGCGAATACATCGTAATCGCCCGATAATGAATTGCTGAACCGCTTCACAACTTTCGGCGCGGCTTTTTTAAGCTTCTGAGTTTTCAGCTCGGGGAGCTCTCTGCCTTTCTCGTCTGTATATGACCTGAAAAGCAGTAGATTCAGTATGACCAGCTTGTAGAAATCCTCGATGTAATTATCCTGAGGCTGTACTGCTGTATCTTCAACGTTTATCTCGTAACCGACTTTTTCATAACCTACTATGTACTGCCACAGTGAAAGGCAGGCTTTGAGATCAACGTTTTTCATTATCGCGTTGGTACGCATTATGGGCGGTCTTACGAAAGTATTTCCAAGTGCCTGACATAGTTCGGAGCCTTTATAGCCTTCGATTATCTTTTTAAGCTTTTCGACTCTCTGCCAGACCGTGTATCCGCTTTTATTGTAACTGTCAAGACTGGAAGTAGTTTCCAGCTTGACCTGTATTTTCATTTTTCCTCCCGCACCGTCGTCTATGGAGGTATCATACCCAAGGGTGAAAACTTCTTCATCACGGGCGACCTGTGCGAGTTTTTCATATCTGGTGGTAATGAATATGTACAGCCTGTCAACAAGGGTGTTCACGAACTTGTTTTCGTAGGTCATAAGGCTTTCTTCCTTATGCACATTCAATACTTTTGAAGGCGTTACCTTGCCTGTTCTTTTATCGTAGCTCTGTATAAGGTCGGTATGCTGGGCGAGATGCTTGACCGATTCCACGGTTATCTTTCTTGAAAGAGCTATCGGAACGATCTCTTCAACGTCCTCGATGGTACGTCTTGGATTTCTCAGCACATTATCCAGATGTACCAGACCGTTCTCTATTGCCTCTACCCAGCTCACATCTATTGCCTTAGCCATGAGCTTTTTATTCATCGCAAAGGTATTCCTGCTGGAATGAAGCAGTGAGTCCAGCGATCCGAAAAGCTCATCATCGTCAAAAAGCCCTGTGGACTCTTTATAATCCTCATACCACTTGCCGTACAAGCTATCCAATCGCCTCACCTGCCTTTGCATGAATGATAATTAGTGACTGTGAAAAAAGTACGGGAATAAGCTGTCAGAACAGCTTCTGCAATCTTTCGAGATATTCTATTGATTCTTTCATCTTGTTCTTTCCGAAGGACTTGTTCATATAGTTTACAAGCTCTCTGAGCTCATCTCTCAGCATTGCGAGGTTCAGCGATTCAAACTTTCTGAATATCTTGGTAGCCAGAACGTAGTCAACGCCCTCCAGTTCCTCACCGCCGCAGGCAACGTAAACAGGTACGAACAGACCCATCTGCTTGAGAATACGGTTACCGAAAGCCACACGCAGCTTCTCGATTACCCAGAGGTCAAGCTGCTGTATCTTCTTGAGAGTTTCCTGAGATATTGGGTACTTGTCGAAAGCTTCCTTGAAAAGCTGATCGAGGTGATCGAAGCCAAGGTCGATAGGACCTGTATCGGGGGCATCAAAAGCTACGCCCTTTGCGTCCAGATTTATAGGCTGAGCACGGTCGTATACCTTATCGGATATAGCGTAGGTCGAGTCATCGTTGTTCGCTGTGCCGATGTACCAAACATTCTGTGGTATGCGGAGTTTGCCTCGGTCAAGGTTGACAGGGTCGGTGCTCCATACATTGGGAACAAGGTCAAGCTCCCATTCGTCTGCGTTAGGCATTTCAAGAATAGACAGCATCTCCGCGAAGTAGTACTCAACACGGGCGATGTTCATCTCATCGAGAAGCACCAGGTTGATATCGTTGTTGTAGCTTGAAGAGTATATCCTTTTAAGGACTTCTGTTTCGTTGAAGTTCTTGGTGAATTCGTTGAAGTATCCGAAAAGCTCGGTTCTGTCACGCCATGAAGGCTGTACCGAAGCGATAGTGGTATCATGCTGTAAAAACTTACCGAATGAGTAGGGAAGCGAGGTCTTACCTGTACCGGAGATACCCTGAAGGATTATAAGCTTGGTAGAAGCCATACCCGCGATGAAAAGACGTATGGTCTTAGGCTCATAGAACAGGTGCATACGGGAGCAGGCAAAGTTTCGGTACATATCGCAAAGACCTTCCAGTGTGATGCTGTTGTCGTACTCGGGGGGAGTGTAGGAACGATAGAAACTGTCAACTTCCATAAGTCTGGAGAATCTTCTGTCCGCCGTCTGTATAACGCCGTCCTCCGTAGGTTCGCCTGTTGCCGCGACAGCACCCTCTGCGCCGCTTTCCATACCAAGGGCGGGGACAGTTCCGCCAACGCCCGCCAGCGAAAGAGCACCGGTGGTAGGAATACCCATCTGGGATACCTTCATCGCCATGATCTCGTCCTTTTCCTTCGTCATTTTCAGCACCTGACGCTGGAGATCTGCGATCTCTTCCAACAGGTCTTCATTGCTGACGATGGAATGTCTGAACCTGATGTACTTACGTATCACAAGCACTATCATCAGACCCAGCAGCACGAACACGCCTGCCACCAGGATTATCGCAATTATGGACAATACCCAGCCCAAAGCACCGAAATCAGTAGAATAGGTCTTGAATATCTGTATGTAGTTCTTTATGTTGAATATTTGCTTTATGCCGTTCCAGAGCCCTTTGAAGATCATGGAAAAGCCTTTCAGCATCTCTGTCATAAATACAAAAAACCATTTGAGAAATCCTGTCATAGCCTTCTCCTTATCGATTCATCGATATATAAGCTCAGCTTTCCCCGCTGTCTTCAGACGTTTACCTCAGCACCGGCGGACTTATCCTCGTCGTTTCCGGATAGCTCAGCTTTTTTCTTGTTTTCTTCTTCCTGCTTCTGTGCCGCAAGGTATTCCTCGATAGCACGCTTCTTGATCTCTTCCTCGTCTTCATCGGTAAGCTCGGGCTTTTTCAGCTCAACGAGTGTAACGATGAATTTGTAAAGTTCTACCAGGAAGAAAACTGCCATGGGTATAACTATGCAAATAAAGAAACCTGTCTTAGTCCTCAGGAAGTTCATCACCTTGCCGAAACCGCCAAGCTTTACATCTGTCCACTTGCCGATTACATCGTTGGCAGAAGCAGGTATAGTATCGTCCTGTGCGTTGTTGTCGCCTCGTGTGATGAAACTTCTTGTGCTTTCAAGCTCGTTTATCTCCACGATACGGTGGGTGTTTTTTACTCTCTGACCGTCGATTATCGTCCAGAATGTGATTACATCGCCTTTCTGGAGAGAATATACGTCGTCAACTTCCTTACAGATTATCAGGTCGTCTTTCTTGAATGTGGGCTTCATGGAGTCCGATTCAACAGTCATTGGGATAAATCCCAGCAGATTTGCCACGCCGTTGTTCCTGCCCGATGAAAATACCATTATCGTTACTAACAGCGCCAGGATAAGTATTATCCAAACCAATACGTTCGCAGTGATCTTTAAAACTTTTTTCATAACTCTTTTCTCCTAACTTTTAAGTTGTTTCAGCTATCTTGAAATCCATTCCGAGTTTGAGCGTTCCGCCGATAAGTTCATCGGTGCAGTCTGGGTCGTTGCCCTCCAGCCATATGACCACTGTATACTTATCTTTAGCCTTTGGCTCAAACTTTTCGCGGTTGTTCCTCATTACCACGGTTGCAGAAGTAAATTCGCTGTCACAGTCGCTTTCCTTGCCTGTGCCGTTGGATTTTGTCTTACCGTAGACCGTCTTCTCGCCGTTGACGTACACCGCCACCCTTACAGCTTCGTCAACATTGTTCGTTACATTTTCGATGGACATCTCACCCTCGTAGCTTATGGTGTCATCACCGCCGTTTATCAGGTAGAAGGTGTAGGCTATGTAACTCTCGCCGTTGTGACTTCCGTTTATCATATCCAGATTTTCTGGAAGATCTTCACCGCTTATGTTCGTCATGTCGTAGACGATGTTCGCATTCAGCACCGATATCGTCTTGTCATATTCCGGAGTTTCCGAAAGTGTCAGACCCTGACGCATCATATCGTATTTGTTGATCTTTACTGTAAAGCTGCCGTACTTGTCATAGAAATACGATATCGCATAAGCGATGGCGATTATGGCTATCAGCAGTATCACGAGAAGCCCCAATACCCTCATTACCACGACGTGCCGCTTGGCTTCCTTGGCAGTACGCCGAAGTGTCAGCACATCTATAACTTTAGTATTATTGTCTGCCAAATCAGATACCCCATTTCCTTATAAAAACTTTTATACCTTTATAATAGAAAATTTGAAATCAATCTTCTTTGCTCTTGCGCCTGATGTACCTTTCAGCCATATACTTTCCCGAAAGTTCACCTGCGCAGTAGCGGCATTCAAACTCGTAAAGAATTTCAGCCTGATGAACGTTTGATATACCGTCCGCCACAGGTTCGGCACCCAGACCAGTCACAAAGTCGATAAGGGATTTCACCGCGCTGTCCGACCTTTCGTCCTTGCCGATATACTGCGTAAGCTCGGGGCTGAGCATAACATAATCGACTTCGTACTCCGAAAGCTTCATTATCGGACTGCTTATGCTGCCGAAATCCATCAGCATAAAGTGGAAACCTCTGTTGCGCAGTTTTTTGATATTGTCAGCCACCACAGGCTCAGTTTCCTCGAATAGCTTTTCCGAAAGGGTGAAACACAGCTGTGAGGAATTCACCCCCATCTTTTCGCTGGCTTCAAGTATCCTGTGTTCCGCGTCGATGTCACGCAGGAACTTCGCGGGCATATATACCGATACCCAGTTGAACAGCAGTTCGCGCTCGCTGAAAGTCGTCACCGCCTGCATCGCCTGAAAAAGTTCCAGATCAAACAGGTTTATGCACTGCTGGGTGATTTCGGAAACGTCCCTGAAATTCTCGGGCATCAGCACTCCGAGCCCCGGGGTGTTCAGCCTTGTCTGCGACTGATAAAAGGCGGTGTTTCCTGCGGATATATTGCGTATCGGTCTGTAATACAGCTCGACAGCACGTATACCGCCGACGGTAGTCTGCACTTTTTCCTTCATAACGCCGCCCTCCTTAATTATTTATTCAATTTTATTATACAACATTTTGTAAATAATGTCAATCGAAATTGGGTATTTTTTATAGATTTAATTAATTATTATTTAACGAGAAAATTAACGCTTTATTTAAGAAGATATACCCACAGCACTGAAATATCAATATGTTAAGAATTATTAAACTGTAACATATAGTATTTAACAATTATTCGAGCGACTGCATATACCGTTTTGAAAGCGTAATTTTAGTTAAATTATATCGCCTTTGTGGTAATAAGACATTAAATTAATCTATTAACTGTCAAAATTACACAATACAGACATTGCTCTTTGTGCATATAACTGATTTTGACGTTTCTAATTGTGAACAAACCAAAATCCTCTTGACACCGATAACAAAATCATGTATAATATAGGCAAGTTAAGAAACACCAAACATATTGTTACATAATGTTTCTTTGGAAGTTTCGATTCCATCGGCGGTCGTGGCGCCGAAATCTGATATGAAAGGAAAATGATTATGAAAGCTAATACAAAGAAAAAAGGCAATCCCGCAAAGAAGCTAATTCCCGCCGCCGGTTCGCTGATGGTTTCGGCTGTAATGCTTGCTACAAGTACTTATGCATGGTTTACTATGAATAAGGAAGTTGAAGTGACCGGTTTAACTATGAAGACTAAGGTTAGCTCAAACCTTTTGATTTCTTCAAACAATGCTGCCGGTTCTTATAAAGCAGATCAACTTGTTGAGGGACGTCAGGCTTTGTTAGAGCCAGTTTCAACTGTTAGTGGTAAAACAGGTTCATTCTTTTACACTTTAGATGCTGCTGAAAATGGTAGCAAGGCACATACGGCTGATGGTACTTATGTATATAAACCCTATACTGAAGATGATGCACTTGCAAATTCTGCTACTAGTGATCCTATTGCAGGCAAATATAAGTATGCTGATGATTTTGATGAAGCCTATGGAATAAACGGTAATGGCTCAACTACAGCTTTTGCAACAGCTTATGGCTATGTTGATTATGTATTTTACTTAAAAGCAACCGGAAATGAGGCTAGTCAAGACCTTGTAATGACAGCTTGTGATCTTAACTATACAGCTCAAGTTGGCGGAGCTGCTTATGATGGTACTGGTGATGATGCTTGGAGAATTGCTGTATTTGCATCAACTCTTGCAGACAATCAGGGAGGAACTGGTAATACTGGTGCTGTTGGTCAGATTGACCCAGCAGCTAGTAACGCGAAAGTAATCCTCAAAACATCTGATAGTCAGGGGTATTTTACAGCCGATAAAGCAGTAGCTAGTGGTACTGGACTCAATTTTGTTGATGTAACAGGCTCTAATTCACCTACTGCAGCTAATTATGGTGCGGCAATTCTTGACGATGACATCGGAGCTGGCGTGACCAAGTACTATAAAGTGCTTGTGCGTGTATGGCTTGAAGGTGAGGATAAATCTTGTACGACTGCGACATATGCAAAGTTAACAGATCAATGGACTCTTGATGTTGAATTCAAGCTTGTTTCTAATGGAAGCTCAGAAACTGGAGAAACACCTGTAGCGAATATAACTAAGAATGGCTTTACACCGTCCATTACTGCAACACAAAACGCAGTTACTTCTCCTGTAGAAGTTGCTCCTGGCTCTTAAAGTGTTAGCTCATAATACATCTCTTTAATTTCATGAAAACTCAACATAAATAATCAATAAAACCCCATACATCAAAATAAATTCCCCTTCCTAACCCCCACCCCACCCAGGTGGGGGTCCTCTTTTTTGCATCAAAAGCCCTCTCTTACCATCACGCAAGAGAGGGCTTTTCACTATCTGTCCCCTGACCGCCGCCCCACGAACAGCACACAAAAAGAGCCGCAAGCAAAACTCACGGCTCTCAATATCAATCATTAATCATTAACTGCATTCTTGGCGATAACATCAGCTACCAGGTTAGCAGGCAGTGCCTCGTATCTCACTTTCTCGAATGTGAATGAACCTCTGCCCTGGGTCATCTGTCTGAGGGTCAGTGTGAAGTCCTGCATTTCTGCCATGGGAACTTCTGCAACTATCTCTGTCAGACCGTGCTTATCGGTGGGGTTCATGCCGAGAACTCTGCCGCGGCGCTTGTTCAGCTCGCCCATCATGTCGCCTGTGTTGTCATCGGGAACGATAACGTTCAGCGCACCTATTGGTTCAAGCAGTATAGGTTCAGCCTGTCTCAGACCTTCCTTGTAAGCTATCGAAGCTGCCATCTTGAACGCCATTTCTGAGGAATCAACAGGGTGGTACGAACCGTCAACCAGTATAGCTTTCAGCCCTACAACAGGGAAGCCTGCCAGCACACCCTTCTTTACGCTTTCCTGAAGTCCCTTTTCAACTGCGGGGAAGAAGTTCTTGGGCACTGCACCGCCGAATACTTTCTCCTCGAATATCAGTTCGTCCGATACGCAAGGCTCGAACTCTATCCAAACGTCACCGTACTGACCGTGACCGCCTGACTGCTTCTTGTGTCTGCCCTGTACCTTGACTTTCTTGCGGATAGTCTCGCGGTAGCTTATCTTGGGAGCGGCAACTTCCATGTCAACACCGAAGTCGCTCTTTAGTCTGCCCTGTACCGAATCCAGATGCAGTCCGCCCAGTGTCGAGAGTATCATCTCGTTGGTAGAAGTATCCATTTCGTATTTCAGCGTCAGGTCTTCTTCCAGCAGTCTTGCGATAGCCGCCGAGATCTTGCTCTCATCACCCTGCTTTGTAGCCTTTACAGCCATCTTGTAGCAAGGCTTAGGGAATTCGATAGCCTCGAACTTAACAACTCTGCTGCTGTCGCAGATGGTGTCGTTTGTGTTGACATTCATCTTGCTTGCAACAACAATGTCGCCCGCACCTGCTTCTGTGATCTCTATCTGCTTCTTGCCAACCAGAGTCATCAGCTTGCCGACTTTCTCGGTGCTGCCTGTGGTAGCGTTGACTATCTCCATGTTAGGTTTGAGTACGCCTGCGAATACCTTGATGAAGGACATCTTGCCAACGAAAGGATCCGCAACGGTCTTGAATACGAATGCAGCCAGAGGATCGCTCTCCTTGCACTCAACTTCGATGGTATCGCCGTTAGCAGTCTCGCCAACCATAGCGTCCTTCTCCGAGGGAGGGGGCAGCAGCAGGTCGATCTCTTTCAGCAACATATCAACGCCCGAAAGATCGGTGGAGGATACGCAGGTAACAGGAGTGATAACACCCGCATTCATGCCTCTGTGTATGCCGTCGATCAGTTCTTTCTGTGTGAAGGATTCACCCGAGAAGAACTTGTCCATCAGTTCCTCATCGGTCTCTGCGACCGCTTCCGATACAGCCTCGATCAGACCGTCGATACGGTATTCCATCTTTTCGGAAACTTCAGCAGTAGGCATATCTGTCTCAACAGCCTTGCCGTCCTCGTATTTGTATGCTTTCATCTCAATGAGATTGATGTAGCTTACTATCTTTCTGTCAGCGATAACGGGAACAACAACAGGGCAAACGGTAGGACCGAATTCGCTCTTGAGCTGTGTCAGCACGTTGTTGAAGTTAGCGTTCTCGTCATCGATCTTTGTTACAACGAACATGGTGGGCTTGCCGAATTTCTTAGCGCACTCGTAAGCCTTGTGAGTGCCGACCTTTACGCCCGACTTAGCCGATACGGTTATCAGCACACAGCCACTTGCATATATGCCCTCGACCATGCCGCTCTCATAATCGAACAGACCCGGAGTATCCAGAAGGTTAACTTTCAGATCGCTTGTTTCCATAACAGAAAGGGAAGTGTATACAGAACACTTTCTCTTGATCTCGTCAGCAGTGTAGTCCGAGACTGTTGTGCCTTCAAGTACCTTGCCAAGTCTGTCAACTGTTCCGCTCTTATATAACAAAGCCTCTGTCAGTGAGGTCTTACCTGACCCTGCGTGACCTGCAACGGCAATATTCTTGATCTTTGTACTGTCAAACTTTTTCAATGTGATTCGCTCC
>NZ_JAILMR010000089.1 GCF_024692365.1 Ruminococcus sp.
TGAGCCTCTCACCGAGGGTTCGATCAACCCTGCTGATATACTGGCTGTTAACGGCGAAAAGGCTGTACAGAACTACATCATCACCGAAGTTCAGAAGGTTTACCGTCTGCAGGGTGTTGATATCAACGATAAGCATATCGAGGTTATCGTTCGTCAGATGATGAGAAAAGTCAAGATCGACGATCCGGGTTCAAGCTACAGACTTCCCGGCGAGTTGGTTGACAAGTACGAAGTTGACAGACTCAACGAAGAGATTCAGGCACAGATCGATGCTGGCGACGAGAGCGCAAGACTCATCACAACACTGCCTGTTCTCCAGGGTATCACCAAGGCTTCCAGCTACTCTGACAGCTTCCTGTCAGCAGCGTCCTTCCAGGAGACCACCAAGGCTCTTACAGATGCAGCTATCAGGGGCAAGACCGATAAGCTCCAGGGTCTTAAGGAGAACGTTATCATCGGTAAGCTCATACCCGCAGGTACAGGTATGGACGTTTACAACAAGGTTGAGATCATCAAGAACGAGAGCAGCGCACACACTGCGCCCGAGTCGTTCATCTGATAGTGTCTCGGCTTGATATGATAAAATAATAATCAGCAGCTCTTCGGCTTCGGTCGGAGGGCTGCCTTTGTAGTGATTAAGAATACATTAATTTGACAATTTTATTAGGAGGGAATTTTTAATGAAAAAAATAATTACGAGTATGCTGGCTGTTTCAATGATTACAGGAATGGCTTGTATGTCTGCTGGTGCAGAAGCTGAATACAATAATGCTAATTCAAATGTGATGGTCGCAAATGAAAATCATATCAGTGCAACCAATCCTGTAGTTGATCTTCTGAAAAGTGCAACCAACGGAAAAGATAGTCCTTATAATCATTATACAGTATATGATGGTTCGGACGCAAAAAGTTTTAAGGTCAAAGGCAGAACGTACTACTATGGCATTACCCAAAATGGAAATATAAGCTCATTCTCATTAAATACCCAAAAGGTCAAAAAACTGTCATTCAAGGTTGCACATCTAGATAATTCTAGTCTGGTGGATGATAGTACACTTACCATATATCTCGACGGAGAGAAATATAAAACTTATACCTTAACTTATAATATGATATATCTTCCTATAGATATTGATACAACTGAATTTAGCAAGGTAAGATTTGATTTTGGTGAATACAAGGATTCAAGGTTTGCTTTGGTAGATTTCAAAGTAGATGGTAAAACTGCCCCGAAAGGCGCAGATATACCTAAATATACGTCGGTTGATAGCTTAATTAACAGCGCGTACGATACTAATACATTTTGGTTATCCGAAACGACGATATATGACAGCAGTAAAAAGCTTGGGTTTAAAATGAAAGGCAGAACATACTACAACGGTATACTTATGCGTTCTGGTGGTGGTTTCTCACTAAATACCGAGAATGTAGATTCAATATCTTTTGATCTTAGTCATGTTGATAACTCGGGAATTGGAGATTCTGCTGTAAAGATATATTTGGATAATGAACTTTACGAGAATAAAGCAATAAGCATTGCACCAAACACCCCTATAAAAAGATATACATTAGATCTGAAAAACATAGATAATATACGCATTGAAACAAATAGATATACAGAGACATCATATGCAGTGGGTAATATTGAGTTCAATAATATTAAATCTCAGAAAAGCTATAAAGTGCCTACCTATGATGACGCCATAGATTTTATTAACAGCAAATTCAATGACAGCGGCGTAACGGTATATGACAATACTCAAAAGCTAGGTTTTAATATGGATGGAGTAAATTACAAACAAGGTTTGCAAATGAGTGCCGGAGGCGCGGTATCATTCAATACTGAGAGTATAAAGAAGCTGTCATTTAAACTTGGTTATATCGATAACTCAGTTCCTTATTCGGGCAATAAATTACAGGTTTATCTTGATGGTGAACTCAAGGAGATATCGATTGAAAAAAATCAAAAGACCCAGAATGTTGATCTTGATGTATCAAATGTTAAATGTGTAAAGATCAATTTTTCAGACAAATATGCTAATACCAAATATGGTCTTGCGAATATTTCAATCGTGAATGATGAATCAAAGATTACTATCAAAAAGGGCGATGTAAATTTTGACAAGAAAATAAACGTTACAGATATCACCAAAGTAGCTGCTCACATCAAGGGTAAAAAGCTTTTGACAGGCGATAGTTTTAAGGCAGCAGATGTTAATAACGACAATATAATAAATGTCACAGATATAACAAAGATAGCAGCTCATATAAAGGGTCGTATAGTTCTGGATTAATTATATGAATGACCATTGAGCATTACCAAAGGCGGATCCTTTTTAAAAGGGTCTGCCTTTTTATGTGTGAAAAAAATCTTAATAAAATGTATTGACATTAAAAATTGTATTTGGTATACTTTATGCTATCATGAAAAACACGGTGTTTCAGGCGACAGACGATAGTCAGAAGAGATGAACAGGAGGCAGCGGTATGACAGCAGAAGAGTTACACGGAATGGTTGAAGAAAGCAAGGACAATGAGAGCAATATCTGCCAGATATATGCGATGAAAGACGGCGAGACAGTCTATGAAGACAGCTGGCGCGGCTTCGGGACGGAGGACGCTGCGAACGTTATGTCGGTGACGAAAGGCGTGATGGCAGTGCTTGCGGGTATCGCGGCGGACAAGGGATTTATCGGCGGAACGCAAAATAAGGTGCTTGACTATTTCCCCGAGTACAAGGTCAAGCGGGGCGAAAAGACCATCTATGATGTGACGCTTGAACATCTGCTTACGATGACAGCGCCATACAAGTACAGGAGCGAACCGTGGACGAAGGTATGCACTTCAGATGACTGGACGATAGCCGCTCTTGATCTTCTTGGGGGAAGATCGGGGATAACAGGGGATTTCAAGTATGCAACTCTCGGTATACAGATACTGGCGGGTGTGATAGAAAATGCCTCGGGCATGAGATGCATAGACTTTGCCAACGAATACTTGTTCAAGCCGCTGGGGATACCCAAGCACAGGGTACACGGTGACAGTACAAAGGAAGATCAGTTCGATTTCCTGATGAACAAGAACCCTCGGGAGAATGAGTGGTACAGCGACCCGCAGGGAACGGTAACGGCGGGCTGGGGGCTGACGCTTTCGGCGCAGGACATGGCGAAGATAGGACAGATGGTTCTGAACGGCGGCGAATACGGCGGTGTGCAGGTGGTATCGGAAAAGTGGGTTGAGAAGATGACCTCGCCTTTGCAGAAACTGCCTGAAACTTTCGGGGGACTGTACTACGGATATTTATGGTATACCACCGATGAGAGCGGCAAAGTCTGCGCTGCAATCGGGGATGGCGGAAATCTGATATACGTGAACAGAGAGAAGAATATATCTGTCGGGGTGACAGGAACGTTCAAACCGAGAATATTTGACAGAGTGGAATTCGTGGAGAAAAATGTTCTTGGGGTGATATCGGGAATATGATAATCAGCAGCTCTTCGGCTTCGGTCGGGGAGCTGCTTTTTATGTTGACGGAGGGTGGAGGATGTGGTATGATAGGTAATAAGATAAGTCGGGATTCAAAAGGAGGATCTGTATGCAGTGGGTTTTTATTATCGGAGATAGTACTGTTTCGACAGATAGTTTTTCGGATATGGAATTTTGTGGCAGCGTTCGGAAAATCAGGGATAAGGACTGGCTTGAGATAGGCTATGCAGATAAAGAATATGCGGTATTTGAAGAATATACCGCTGATATGAAAGCCGAATTTGAGCCTTTGGGATTTGAAAGATATCTGCGGCAGATACCTTTCGCTGAACCGAAGTGGTTCATGCTGAGATACAGCAGCATCGAGATATTGAAGAGGATAATAGGTGAAAAAGATTTTCCTGCGAATGTTATGATCGACTGTGACGGGACAGATCTTGGTCTTGGAGAAATAATTGGTGAAAGCAGGCTAATCGAAAATAACATCGGAGAATATAATGGACTTATTGAATAATAGCGAGATAGAAAAGATCTACAGTTTGTTTTTTGACGGTGTACCGATATCGGTGCAGACTATCAGTACAAGTCATGGAGAGAATGATTTCAGAGAAACTGTTATTATCGAAAATGAATCGGGCGAAAAAGTTGTAATCAAGCTTTCGGATAATGATTTTACTTATCCCGAGAAAATAAGGATGTGGCAAAAAACGGCGGAAGAATATCGGTTGCTTGGATACTATTGTCCGAAAATATATTGTGATAAGCAAGGTGATTTCCCTGTTGTTGCGTATAAAGGTCACAATTGTACAGTATATGCAGAGGAATTTGCGAAATTTTCCCCTATTGAAGACAGAGCAAATAACGAAGGGACTAATGACCGAACTACTTACAAACGGTGCAAACCTGAAATCTGGAGAATGACTGCGAAGGTCGCTTCAAAACATCTGGACTATACGGACTATCCCTCGGCTTATTGTTTGTTTGATATTTTCTGTCCGAGCGATAAAACGGACGAAGTACTTGAAAATGCGTTGAACTGGAAACAATACGCCGAAACGCTTGACGGTAAGTTTGAGAAACAGGTACAGAGAATATGGAAACTGTGGATAGAAAACCGAACCAAACTGGAATCGGTTTATCGTGATCTGCCGACATCGGTTTTTCAGGCTGATCTTAACCCTACCAATCTTCTTGCTGATAAAGACGGAAGATTTGTTGGAGTGTATGATTTTAACCTGTGCGGAAAAGATGTTTTTCTGAATTATCTTATGCGTGAAAACGTTGATGCGGATTTTGAAAATGAGATCAGAATGATATGTGAGATGCTCAAAGTTTCAAGAGAGTATTATCACTTTACAGAACAGGAGAAAGAATCCGCTTTGATGATCTACCGATGCGTAAAACCACTTTGGTATAACAAAATCGAATATCTGAAAGAACTGGGAGCGGATAATGAAGCTATACAGGCTTTCCTTAATAAGACAGAACACTATCTTACCAAGAATATTGATTTCAAGAAATTTATGTGATGCATAATGCCCGTTAGTGTTTGGCGATTTTTAGGGGTAATGCTCCTTTTTGTGATATGATCTGAGCCGCAAAAAATTTTTTTCAGACCCGTGCAACATTTTGGGAACTGTCGGCGTTTTATTATACAGAGAGGGAGGTGAGGCGCATGGCTGATATCCTGAGCAAATACGAAGAAATGCTGAAAGAGTACAGCGATATGGTCACAAGGCTTTGTGTGATGCACACGGGAGATATGACCGATGCGGAGGATGTATATCAGACTGTGTTCTTTAAGCTGTACAAAGAACTGAAAAAAGGAGATATACCTAACCCGAAAGCGTGGCTTCTCAGGGTGACGATGAACGAATGCAGGAGTTTTTGGCGGTATCGGCTGCGCAGGAACACCCTCAGTCTTGAAGAGGTGAGCGACATACCGACTCAGCCTGCTGACCGTGAGATTTGGCAGCTGGTTATGGAACTTCCGCCGAAGTACAGAGATGTGATATACCTTTATTATTATGAGGAACTTACGGCTGAGGAGATAGCGGAGATCACAAAAACAAGAGCATCGACTGTGCGCTCTCAGCTGAAACGCGGCAGGGAGAAACTGAAAGGTCAGCTTGAACAGGAAGGGAGTGGGCGTTATGAAACAAATGAAATTCTTGTATAATGTCAAAACACCCGAGGACTGGCAGCACAGGGCTCTGAAAATGGCAGAAGCTGAAGGCATGAAGCCCAAGCTGAAAAAATGGCAGTCGGCGGGGATAGTTGCGGTTACGGCTGCGGCGGTAATCGGTATGACAGTTGTGCCGATGTTATACGGCATAAAGGACAGCAAAGAAGTCGTTGACACCACGGCTTACGAGGTTCACGAAGCGCCAGAATCGGAAAAAGAGAAAGAGGAAAAGAGCGAAGAAGAAAAAAGATCCGAAGCTGTTCAGAAGATGAAAGATATGTACGGCTATGTGGAATCTGTGACGGTGCTGGAGTGCAAGAAGTCCGAAGATACTGATACGATCATGCTTGTTGGTGCGAGAGAATCCTATCAGTTAGGTAACTTCCTGTTCGGAACTCTGGTTATGTCAGCTAATGATGTGCTAACAGGAAACGCGGAACTCCCGAAGTTCGGCGATAAGGTGGTACTTGGATTTGAGACACTTCACGGAGAAGAATGGCTTGATGCGAGATTTAATGTGGACCTAGATGGCAGGAATTATCAGGCGGTACAGAATCAGGGCACTATGTACTGCAAGGGATATACAGATCTTGGCAAATGGGACGATGAGTTTTTCGATGGTATATTGTGTTCGGCGCAGGCTGCAGCTAAAGTGACGGAAGATACATTCAACGACAAGGTCAAGGACTATGTCAGGGGCAGTTACAGCAATATAACTCATATAAAGCCGAAAATAAAGGGCGGCATCAAGCGCAGCGGCGAAGACACGGGGCTTGAGACCCATATGATGACCACGATATTCGATGAAGATTTCATCAGCGGGGGAGTTGTATCTCAGCTTTATGTGATGAGGATAGAAAAGACCGATGGTGGAAAACTTAGCGCGGTATCGACCTTTGACAGCCTTAAAAAGACTTGCAGTCTTGAGATAGACGGACGAAAGGGAAGTCTGAAAACAAAGTGCGATACTGATATCGATATACTGAATGTCAGGGTGGTCGAGGACGCGGTTAATGAAAATACGGCGTATCTGCTGATAAACGCTGTTGATAAGGAAAGAACAGGAGATATCAGGGGAAATCTGAAAATAGATATCGTGCTTGATGAAGTAAAGGAACAGGAGAAAGTTACACCCCATGAACCTGTCTGCATAAAGACACAGCATACGGAAGTTGAGGACGGCGCGTATGATTTTAGTGTTGTGCCGAGCGAAAATGTTGAAGTATGGCACAGCACGGCTGATGGTCTTAAAGGAACACAGTTCGTTTATACCTTTGACCTGAGTCCGAAGGATGGCGCGAATATCAACGGCTTTATGGCAGGCGGAAAAAATTATGTGATAGATGTGCAGAAAGGCTATGAAATGACGGCGATGATAACCGAGAATATCAGCGGCGGAAAAATAAGGCTGAAGATATTGCTGATGCAGGAAGAAATGACTGACGTTCCGAATGACGGAGTAGTTATCAGCTTCCGCAAAGATGGCGACAACACATCATCGTGCAGTGTGAAGTTCAGCAACGAGGAATCTGAGAACGAGGAAGGTATAACCATGATCGGTCTGGAGAGTTACTGATATCAAGTAAGAAACTGACAGACAGAACGTCGGACTATCGGGAGAATATGGGATAATAGACACCCCGCCCACTTGTTGGACGGGGTGATTTGTGTGAAGTGTAAAAAATATCTGAAACCGCTTGACAGATCGGGAAAAGTAATGTATAATAGTCGAGTACGCTGACAATAGGGTCAGTGTAACTATTTGATGAAAGGAGAGAAACCATGCCAACCTTTAACCAGTTAGTTAGAAAGGGCAGAAACGTACTTGCAGACAAGTCTACAGCTCCTGCACTTCAGAAGGGCTTCAATGCCAAGAAGAAGAGAGTAATCGATCAGAGCTGTCCTCAGAAGAGAGGCGTATGCACAGTTGTTAGAACAGCTACTCCTAAGAAGCCTAACTCCGCAATGAGAAAGGTAGCCAGAGTAAAGCTGACCAACGGCTACGAGGTAACTGCTTACATCCCCGGCATCGGTCACAACCTTCAGGAGCACTCTGTTGTTCTTATCAGAGGCGGAAGAGTTAAGGACCTCCCTGGTGTTAGATACCACATCATCCGCGGTACTCTTGATGCACAGGGCGTTGCTAAGAGAATGCAGGCTAGATCCAAGTACGGCGCTAAGAAGCCTAAGGCAGGCGCTGCTAAGTAAGCTTAAAACAAGCTTGCACGACTACGGGAAATATCCCGCTTAAAATTTATGGAACAACTCATTGCCGCCTAAAAAGCGGAGACCACAGTTTTTGTGGAGTGATTGATATATATCGGTAACTCTGCATGGAACTGACGGGGCTGTGACGGGTCGAAAGGTCTGGTCACAGAGCGAGTACCTATGAATTCATTATTTGTGAAGGAGGGAATTAAAGTGCCAAGAAGAGGTAGAGTTACCAAGAGAGACGTACTCCAGGATCCTGTATACAACAGCAAGCTGGTTACACGTCTGGTAAACAACATCATGCTCGACGGTAAGAAGGGTGTTGCCCAGAAGATCGTTTACGGAGCATTCGAGATCGTAGAGGAAAAGACAGGCCGTCCTGCTCTC
>NZ_JAILMR010000097.1 GCF_024692365.1 Ruminococcus sp.
CTCTTGCAGAAAATTTGTTTATAAAATTCTTGCAATAATGGCGGATATGTGTTATACTAATATAGTATCTCAATAAATAATGAGGGAAAGATAAATGAGTGAAAAAAGGATAGGCTCAAGCTACGGCAAGCTGATGATGAACACCATCGTCTTTGCCATCGGCTCATTCAGCTCGAAAGTGCTGGTGCTCCTGCTTGTGCCGATATATACCGACCACCTGACTCGGTCAGAGCTTGGCAGGACCGATAACCTCACCCAGATAGCCAACTGGATAATCCCCCTCGCTACTATGACCATCAGCGAAGCTATAATACGCTTCGGTCTAGATAAGGCTTACGACAAGAAAAAGGTATTCACACTGGGAAATCTGGTGTGCGGTGCGGGTATGCTGTTGTTTGCGGCAATTCTCGGGCTGGTGAGCCTTATCGGAGTAGCGGATAAATGGATAAGCGGCTACGCGGTCTTGCTGTTTATGTATGTATTCATGTCAGGTATAAAGACATTGTATACTACTTTCGTGAGGGCAATGGAAAAAGTGCGGCTCTTCGCAGTGGCGGGCATAGTCGCCACGTTCTTCACACTGTTTTTCATGGTTCTGTTCTACCTTGTGCTCCCGGAAAATTTCCTCGGGGCGAACACGGGTATACAGAAGTACCTGCTCTCCACCATCTTGTCCGATGCGATAACTGCGGTATTCGTGACCTTTGCCGCCAAACTGTGGCGGTATATCGACTTCAAGGATATGGACAGGGAACTCCTGCATACTATGCTCCAGTATTCCGTACCGCTGATACCTGCACAGCTTCTGTGGCTGATAACAAACAGCTCCGACAGCTTCATGACCACCCACTATATCGGTGAGGACAGGAACGGCGTGCTTTCTGCGGCGTATAAGATACCGAACCTTGTGGCTACGGTATATATGATGTTCGGTCAGGCATGGAATATGTCCGCTATAACCGAGAACGATTCCGAGGACAGGGATACGTTCTACGAAAAGGTATTTGATTTCAACCAGAGCCTGCTTTATATTCTTGCAGCAGGCTGTCTGCTCATCGTGCAGCCCATAACGAATGTCTGGATAGGCGAAGAATTTCGTGAATGCGTCAAGTATTCACCATTGCTGATATATTCCACCATCTTCTCCTGCCTGACCACATTCATGGGCAGTATCTATCTGGCAAGCAAGCTGACAAAGCGTTCGCTGTTCACAAGCCTTATATCTGGCGTTATAAACGTGGGGCTGAATGTCGTGCTGATACCCACAATAGGTCTTTACGGTCCGCCCCTTTCGACTATCGCAAGCTATATGACGGTATTCATCATACGCGCTTTCGATTCTAAAAAGATAGTGCCTTTCAGAATGGATATCCGCAAGATGATAGTCAGCAATGTGCTTGTCATGATGATGACGGCTGTACTCGTCAAAGAACCCGACCTTATGCACCACAAGCTGCTGTACCTTGTGGTACTTGCACTGTTCTGTGCGGTGTTCGTTATCAATATGGAGTCCATAAACAGCCTGTTCTTCCGCTTTATGCCTAAGCGTCTGGCTGAAAAGGTGACGAACCTCGGCACCAAGAAACTTTCGCTCATCGCCGCAGGCGTTGTGGCATTTGCAGGACTCAACCTGCTGTTCAAGTGCGTTCCGCTGATACTTGTGCTGGCTGCGGGCTATGCCTTCGGCATCAAGATTGACGCGCCAAAGATATTCCTGTTCTGTCAGGTGATGTGTTCGGCGCTTATATGGCTGATGTTCAGCCATGTCTTCGGTGCGGGAGTGCTGTTCATCATGTGTGCGGCACCGATAGTTATGTACAGGAAGAAGCGTTATATCGCCATGGCAGTGGTTTCTTTTGACCTGCTGCTGGGCACGCTGATACTCAGTGATCTGGGCTGGTTCCTGTTCCTGATACAGCTGATAGCACTTATCATCGTCTTCCGCAAAAAGATCGACGAATTCGCACTTGACTATATCGAATACGGTACCCTGGGACCCATCGATAAACTCACCGGCATGATACCGGTAATACCCGTCCGCAGACGTACCACCAAAAAAACGCAATAAAAAACGCGAACTGCCTGTCGGCAAGAAGTCCGACAGTCAATAATACATTAAGGAGAGATTAATATGGCAGAACTGAAATTTGAGATCGTTGAGCACGTAGGTGTGCTTTCCGAAAACGCTAAGGGCTGGACTAAGGAACTGAATAAGGTAAGCTGGGGCGATCACCCTGCAAAGTACGATATCAGAGACTGGTCTCCCGACCATACAAGAATGGCTAAGGGCGTAACACTTACCGATGAGGAACTGGCTACCCTGAAGGATATCCTCAACGGCGAGGTAGAGGACGATATCGACGAATCTCAGATGCTGTAATATCGTTATAGTTAACGACATTAGAAATTGCACTTTGAAAACGAGTAAAAGTTCGATATATGCTTTTGCGAAGTTTGCAAAGTAGCAATTTCAATGTCGTTTACTATAAATAATATGTTCAGTTATATCCCACAGATTTCTAACAGGAATTTGTGGGATTTGCACTAAGTGTCAATAGATTTTAACAATTTGTAAAACTTGACACGATGGTTAAATTCTAATTGAATGTTCATAATAAGTTAATAATTATCTGATATAATTAAATCCAAAGGATTATATTAAACTATCTTACAAACTTACAATAAATATATGGTTCGGAGGGAACAGGGATATGGAACAGCATGGTATCAGTAAGCTCGACCTGAAAAGGCGAAACAGAATGCAGGTCCTCAAAATTCTGAAGCAGAGAGGACCCACGTCGCGTATAGACATCGCAGGCACCTTGGAGCTTACCAGGGCAGCCGTAACTATCATCACCAATGAGATGATCGAGCAGGGCATCATTCAGGAGATAGGCGAGTACAAGCACATCACCGAGAAAGCACCACGCGGCAGAAAGAAGATTCTTATAGATATCAACCATCACTATAAGTTCGTTATAGGCGTAACTCTTGAAGAGGATATCGTCAGCGTAGGTCTTTCCACACTGGCAGGTGCAGTTCTCGATAAGAGAAATCTTTCGATAGATCATACCATCGAGTATAACGCTATTTTTGACTTTGTAAGAAAGTCCATTAAGGAAGTACTGGCTGATAACTGCTTGGATAAGAATTCTATCCTGGGTATAGGCTTCGGCGTATTCCCCACAATGTATGAGAAGCTTGGCATTGAAGTTAAGGACGGTATCCCCGATTATACAAAGGTTCGCAACCTCATCAGGGGCTACACCGATCTGCCTCTGGTGTTCGATAACTCTGTAAAGGGCACCGCTATGGCGAACATCGACTTTCTCAAGACCAAGGATCCCAACAGACAGAATATAGCTTTCCTGCAGTACGGCAATAACATGAACTTCGTTGTAACAAACCTCAACGAGCCTATCGTTTCGTATGATAACAGAACAGGCTTCGTTGATAAGATGATAATCAACCCTTACAGCGAGAGAGTTTGCGAAAAGTGCGGCAGACGCGGCTGCGTTGAGAACGAGATAACTCCTGCGGCTACACTTGTTAAGCTGAGCGAGGTATATTCTCCCGAGAAGACACCTTATCTCTATGAGGCTTCAAAGGGCAATTTCAAGAACATTAATATGGATATGGTGCAGGCAGCATATGATAAGGAAGATCCTGCTGTTAAGGAAGTTGTAGACAGCGAGATCAAGCTGACCGCTGTGCTGATAAACAACCTCTATTTCTCCACCAATCCTCAGAAGATAGTTCTGCACCACTTCACCAACCACACCAACAGCGAGGCCGATTTCAACCGTATCAGAAACGCCCTCAATGAGATAGGTGGTCCCCTGGTTGCAGGCAAGATCGAGACTTCCATAATCGAAGACAAGCACCGATTCCTGTCGGGCTGCGCTCTGGCTATCAGGGAACTGTTCTTCAACCGCGGCGGCTTTGATGCAAATTAATGATAAAATCTTCCCCGAGGGTAAATGCTCTCGGGGATTTTTTAGGAGAAAACAATGTTTGAATACAGTAACGAAAAGGCGATAGAATACATATTCGGGTTCTCACATTCGGGCAAGCCTGTGAAAGACCTCAGCCGCATAAAAATGCTGATGTCCGCAATAGGCGACCCGCAGGACAGGCTGAAATTCGTGCATATCGCAGGTACTAACGGCAAGGGCTCAACCGCCCGTATGTTTGACGGCGTGTTCACCCGCGCAGGGCTGAAAACTGGGCTTTTTACCTCGCCATTTATAATTGAGTACGCCGACAGGATACAGGTGAACGACAGAAATATCGACAGCGAGGCCCTTGCAAGACTTGCAGGCAAAGTCCATGAAGCAGTATCAGAATTTCCCGAAGATACGGGCTTCTCTCAGTTTGAGATAACTCAGGCGATAGCTTTTCTGTACTTTGAAGAACAGGGCTGCGATATCGTGGTGCTCGAAACAGGTCTGGGCGGACTGCTGGACTGCACCAACATTATAACCACCCCTCTGCTGACAGTTATTACCAAGGTTGACCTCGACCATACCGCGATTTTAGGCGATACGGTAGAACTCATAGCCGCCCAGAAAGCAGGTATAATCAAAAGGGGAGTGCCCTGCGTACTCAGTGCGGGCAACGTGGAAGAAGTAAGGAAAGTTGTGGCTGAAAAGGCTAAAGAAATGGGGTCTCGGCTTGTCATACCGGATGTTGATGAATTATCAGTACAAAATTCAGGACTTGACGGTACGAACTTCTCATACAAAGGCAGAAACTTCCATACCTCAATGGCGGGCATTCATCAGACGGATAATGCCCTGTCGGTAATCGAGGGCTGTGAGCTTCTGCGCGAAAAGCTTGGTCTTTACGATGAAGATATCACCAAGGGCATAGCCGATGCGGTGCTTCCCGGCAGAACGGAGATACTCTCCCGCGCCCCTCTTGTGATGCTAGACGGCGGTCACAATCCCGACGGCGTCCGTGCCTTAGCAAAGGTCATAACAGGAAAGCGCCCATGCCGTGCGGTCATAGGTATGTGCCGCGATAAGAACCTACGTGAAGCGCTGAGTGTGCTGATACCCCATGTTGACAGCTTCATAACCGTTGATGGCTTCTCCGACCGTGCAGAAAAGGCGGAAGACTTAGCCGACCTGATTAACACCCTCGGCGGAAAAGCGACCCCTTCACAGAACAGCCTGCTAAACGTGATTGAAAATATGAAACAGCAAAACACAGACGGACTGACACTGATATGCGGTTCACTCTACTTGGTGTCGGCAGTCCATGAGATATACAAAGACAAAATCAATTGATAGAAAGTGTGATAATATGAAACTCTTTATAGCCTCCGATATACATGGTTCAGCTTACTGGTGCGAGAAAATGCTGGCGGCGTTTGAAAAAAGCGGTGCAGAGAAAATGCTCCTGCTGGGGGATATCCTCTACCATGGACCCCGCAACGACCTGCCCGAGGAATATGCACCCAAGAAAGTCATCGCCATGCTGAACCCTCTGAAAGAGAAGATTCTCTGCGTGCGCGGCAACTGCGATACCGAGGTTGACCAGATGGTGCTGGACTTCCCCATACTTGCCGATTACGCCCTTATTTATGCCGATGGTTTAACAATATTCGCCACTCACGGTCACAAATTCAACTGTGATAACCTGCCCCCCATGAGCAAGGGTACGGTGCTTCTCCACGGTCATACACACGTCCCTGTTATCGATGAACACGAGGATTTCACCTACATCAACCCCGGCTCTGTGTCTATACCCAAGGAGAATTCTGCGCACAGCTATCTGATACTGGAGAACGGAAAATTCACATTCGGTGAACTGTAAAAAAGCAAATTCATAAATTGTGCAAACCTAATAAAAATGTGTTTACCTCTTGAATAAATTATAAAAATGTGATACAATTACCAAAAGGACACAAATGTATTTGTATCAATTTCAGGGAGGTGAGCGAATGGAAGAAATTTGCAGGCTCAACGCGGGCATATGCTGTGTCGATTTTTCAGCCGACGGCAGGATAGTATCGGTGGACGATGATTTTTTCAGGTTCACGGGTTACAGCAGTGACTATGTTCGGGAAAATGAACTTACATTCTACTCCCTTTTTGAAGAGAACACCAGAGAAGATATCAAGGGGGATATCAGCAGTGCCGTCGAGGGCAGCAGGGCTTTCTGTGTTAGACATCCCATAACCGCGCGGGATGGTCATTCCATCTTCGTGCATTGCTGCGGGATAGTCAATGACATCACCCGAGTGCAGGTGGTCTTCACCGACTGCACCTGTCATGACAAACTTGATGCCGAGTATAAAAAGCTTATCCGCAAGGTGGGCGAACAGCGTGAAAAGCTGCATATGGTGGCTGAAAATACAGACGATGTATACTATGATTACGATGTCAGGCGGGATATCATGCACCTGACCGTCAGCATAACAAGGTTCAGGCTGGATTACGATAATACCCTTGAAAACTTTCTGGGCAGCAGGGCGGCTGAGGAATTTCTACACCCCGAGGACAAGGACGCATATTTCGACGCCTGGGACGAAGCACTTCAGAAGCCCATGAAAGGCACTATGGAGTTCAGGACAAAGGCGTATGACGATGACTACTGCTGGTACAGTGACGCCTATATCAGCTTTGCTGACGAATCGGGCAATGTCACAGAGGTCTTTGGCAGACTTTCAAATATCCAGAAACTGAAAGCCCTTGCCACCAAATCCGACAGCGATACCGAGTATATCAAGTTCCTGCTCCAATCCGACCAGCTGACGGGGCTTTACAACCGTAAGGGATTCACTCAGCAGGCTATGGATATTCTTGCAAAGCGTGAAAAGGATATGGTCTATGCCTTGGTATATTCCGATATCAACGAGTTCTCCTACGTCAACGAGAACTTCGGATACGAAAAAGGCAACACCATGCTGAGGGATTATACCGCCTGTCTGCGCGGCGGCGCAAGCTTTGTCATCGGCTGCCGTATCTATTCGGATTTCTTCATCTGCCTATGCAAGGCCAAAACCAGACCTGCGCTGATACGAAGTGTCGAACAGCAGAACGTAAGGTTCACCACGATGCAGAAGAAAAAATTCCCGTCGGGCGATATCCGCATCGCTTGCGGAATGTACATACTCCCCGAGGGCGAGATAGAACTGAACACCGCCATCGACAATGCCAATCTTGCAAGGCGGAGCGTGAAGCATTCCAGCAGTATACTCTGCGGAATATACTCCCAGCGAATGAGGATGCAGAAACTCTACGAACAGTCCATCTGCAACGAACTCCACTCTGCTATCAGGAACAGGGAGATAGAGATGTTCCTCCAGCCAAAGTTTCATCTTGAAAAGCGCATCATCATCGGTGCCGAAGCACTGGCAAGGTGGCGCAATCCCAACGGAACCTATAAAATGCCCTTCGAGTTCATACCCGTCCTTGAAAAGGTGGGCTATATCGACGAACTTGATTTCTTCATCTACGGCGAAGTACTGCGCACCCTTGAAAAATGGAAGCACGACGGCAGAAAAGTCCTGCCCGTATCCGTGAATTTCAGCCAGCACCATATCACTCAGCCGAAGTTCGTTGAAAATATCATCAGGACGGCGGATTGCTACGACGTTGACAGGGGCGATATCGAGATAGAGATAACAGAATCCTGTTTCTCGGGCGACACACAGGCGCTGTTCTCGGTGATGGACAAGCTAAGGAGCGAGGGCTTCAAGGTCAGCATAGACGATTTCGGCATAGGTTACTCCACTCTCAGTGTGCTGATGAATGCACCTGTGGATATCGTGAAGATAGATAAGTCTTTCATCGATAATATCGAGCAGAACGAAACCGACCGCGATTTCGTGGCGAATATGTGCAATCTTATTGATACCGCCAACAAGGATATCATATTTGAGGGTGTTGAGACTGACGCACAGGCGGCTATCCTCTGCCAGAGCGGCTACACCAAAGCACAGGGCTGGCTTTTTGATAAAGCGATGCCCCTTGGTGACTTTGAAGAAAAGTATATGTACAAAAATCAGGACGAATAAATTATCCCACGTATCGTATGACGGATACCCATATAGAAGTTTGGCCCCGAAGCACTTCAAAGTGCTTCGGGGCATTGTATTTTATACAACTGATAAGACAAATCATAATTTAGATTATAATGTCTTTACCATATAGCCGCAAGTAAATGGAAAAAAATCGAATTTCATTGTGCCAATATGAGTAAAGCCTTTATCCTCGTACCATTTTCGTAATATCTTATTCTCTTCAACGATTCCGATATTGATTTTAACGCACCCCATTTTTTTTGCTCGAATTATAGCATCATCTAACAATGCGGTACCGATATTATTATGTCTATAATCGGGAAGGACACTTAGGTTATTCAGCTCACATTGATTATCTTCCTGCAAAAGTAAGGAATAATATCCAACTATTACCTTATTATCCAAATAGTATGCAACCATTATTCTATGTTCATTATCCAATTGGTAGTACAGTCTATCGTCCGATATAGCAAATCCTGTAAATCGGGGTGCATTTTCTGAAGTGAATCCGAACTCATCAGCAACAGTCATAAAGCTGTCTTTAATAACAGAGACACAATTCGGTATATCACTTCGATCAATTTCCTTAATCATGTTTTTCACCTCTAAATTCCGATTTATGTTAGTTACCATTATAGCACGCCATCTATGCACTGTCAATAGAAACGCCATAGTACTTCTGACTTTGCTTCAGAAATACCATGGCTTAAAACTTCTATATCAGCGCCGCCCTTATATCCTGCATCTTTTCTACTTATACCTATTTATAAAATTTATCCAATTAAATGATACTGGGTGCCTTATGAATTAAAAAGTGGTGTTGAAAGATAACGGTCACCCGAATCAGGAAGCAATGCCACTATAACTTTTCCCTTGTTTTCTGGTCTCTTAGCTAAAATCTCTGCTGCCTTAAGAGCTGCTCCAGAAGATATACCAACTAAAATTCCTTCTGATGTTGCAAATACCTTGCCTTCTGCAAATGCATCTTCATTCTCTATAGTAATAATCTCATCATAAACGCTTGTGTTAAGAACATCTGGTACAAAACCTGCTCCAATACCCTGAATCTTATGTGCTCCAGGCTTTCCTGTTGATAACACTGGTGAAGTTTCTGGTTCTACTGCGACAATTTTTACATTTGGATTCTTTGATTTTAAATATTCTCCAACACCTGAAATAGTACCACCTGTACCAACACCTGCAACAAAGATATCAACCTTTCCATCAGTCTGCTTCCAGATTTCTGGACCTGTAGTTTCTTTATGAACCTTAGGGTTAGCTGGGTTTACAAACTGTCCAAGAATTAATGAACCTTCAATCTCTTTGTTAAGTTCCTCAGCCTTTGCAATTGCACCCTTCATACCTTTTGCACCTTCTGTAAGAACAAGTTCTGCTCCATATGCTTTAAGAAGATTACGTCTCTCAACGCTCATTGTATCTGGTAATGTAAGTATTGCTTTGTATCCCTTTGCTGCTGCAACTGCTGCAAGACCAATTCCTGTATTACCACTTGTTGGTTCAATGATTGTAGCACCTGGTTTTAAAAGTCCCT
>NZ_JAILMR010000100.1 GCF_024692365.1 Ruminococcus sp.
TGCAACGGGGAATAATGGTGCGGGCGGCCTTTATGGAAGATATGGATTTAACTCGGTCGCTTCACTGAATTTAAATGATTACAACGTAACTGCGACAGTTTCAGGTAAATACTGTGGTGGTCTTTTTGGCGTACTCGAAACCTCGGGAGGTCTAACACTCTCAAGCGGTGTTTATGATTCTGAAACAGGTAATTTGACCGAAACAAACACAAAATCCTATTCCTCAACCAATCGTTCTGTTGACGATGGTTATTTTGGAGGCGTTATAGGTAAGCTGACAGCAAATGCTTTGGCAGATACAGTTTTGCTACAAAATCTTAAAGTTAGTCCGACCGCCAATGCTTCTTTTGCCTCATATGGCGGTGTGATTGGTATTGTCGACAGCAGCGCATATGTACAGGTGGATAATGTTGAAGTTAACGCTACTAATGCTGATAATACCGAATCTTTTGGTGGTGTAATCGGAGCGACGTCGTCGTCTCAGGGTGTCTTTGCTGACATGGGTAATTTCAAACTTACTGCTTCCAATCTCAAGGGCGGCGGTATTGTCGGTACTTTTAACAATGGTGTACTTCGCCTTAGCGGAACTACTGACCTGTCAGCCGCAACGATTACAAGTGCAGATAAC
This sequence comes from Ruminococcus sp., assembly GCF_024692365.1. Taxonomy (GTDB): domain Bacteria; phylum Bacillota; class Clostridia; order Oscillospirales; family Ruminococcaceae; genus Hominimerdicola. The sequence continues at coordinate 629 of NZ_JAILMR010000100.1, forward strand.
TGTGGACAGCTTGTTGGCTTCAACAATAATGTCCTTGTTTATGCTCTCGGTGATGGTACTGCTGGATATGATTCAGAGAATCCTAATGCTACACCTGTATCTCCAACTGCATTTAATAATACTGCAAACAATTGGAGATATCTTCGCCCAGACGGAGCACAGGTTGACGATCTCGGTACATGGGGCGAGGTAGTAAGGATTGTTGATGACGGCGCAGACAAGAATCTTGAGCAAGCTGGGGTTGTTACGGTTTCTTCCTCTCATGGTGTTACTCTTGCTGCTGCAGAAACAACAGATATCAGCAATACCTGCGAGTTTGCCAAGACAGCGCTGAACATGATGCTTAATCAAGGCGATACATATGGCGAATTATTCAGCTTTACAACTGCTTCCGCCAGATCGACTCTGATGAGCAGTTCCCTTACTATAGATTCGGATATTACTGAAATTGATTTAGCTGGAACTGGTCTTAATTGTTTTATGCGTGATGGCGGAGATAATATAGGTGTTTTTTCTGGTTCACTTGACGGAAACAACAAGGTTATCAAACTTGCTGCGGGTGAAGCCTATGGTTTGAAGTCTAATGGCACGGAACCTTCGGCTACATCAGATGAAGGAGTAGGACAAATCTACCGTCATAATCAAAACGGTTTGTTCTCTAAGCTCGGAAATCAAGTTGCTAACAACTCAGCTACAGTGTCAAATCTGAAGGTGGCCGGTACTATTAATGTCCGCAACATGGTTAATGAAATGAACATAGGTGGCGTTGCTGCAAGCAATGGAGGCAATGTTTCATTAACGGGAGTTACTGTTGGTGATACCGCAGACACAATGTCTATTAATTATCACGAGAGTACAGATGTTACCGGAGGTTCATCAGACAAAGGAAAAAATATTGGTGGGCTTATAGGCTTTGTGGGAGAAAACGGCATTATTGATATTAAGGGTTCTACTTCTGTTGGAGCGAATGTTAATATATCGGGTTACCATACAAATTATAATAACTTCGGCGGAGTCATTGGAAATGTAGCGGCTGCAAACTTTACAATCAACGCCGGCACAGAAAACGATGCAGATAATAAGCTGACAATAAAAGCAAATGTCAGTGCTTCGGGTGTTACAACAGTTGGTGAGGACTCAAACGGTGGTGGTTTTATAGGTCGCATCCATAATACGGGAAAATACAGCGACAGAAAAGTCAATGTTGACAATGTTGAATTTGACGGTTGCACCCTTGCCAATGCTTCGTCAAAAAACGGCGGCGGTTTTCTGGGATATTCATGGCTGAATTCAACTGTAAATGTAAATGGTTTGACAGTGAAAAGCGGTACAATTGATAATCGCACAAACAATGGAGTTATAGGTGGAAATGCAAATGTCGGAGTCATGTGTTACGAAGCTACGGGCAGATGGAATGTGGATAAACTGACTGTAACTGCAATGACAATGTCCCAAGGTGGTGGAACATCAGTCGGAATGCTCGTAAATAAGGCGTTCAAGGGAAATGATGGTCTGTACCTCAGTGTGCTGAATTCAGGCTATACTCTCACTGCGGCAACACTACCTTCACTTGCAAAGTTTGATGAGCTAGCAGCATATTCAGCCAAAGATTCGAATGCTGTTATCGCTGGCGGTGATGGTGTGGGAGTGGTCTCCATCAATATGAATTCCGAAAGGACAGGAACGACAAACAGTCGTATTTCCACACATACTGTTAGTGGAACAACCACAACCGGTACAGGCACTTATCAGAATCAACTGACGGGAATTACGTGTTCTCAGACAAACAAATATGCTAATCCCACAACAAGATATTATTATAATCTTGATGTTATGGGCAACACGGATGACGGCGAAAATCTTACCCTCTGGAGTGTAAAAAAATATGCACCGACTAATCTCAAAGGTGAGTTCACAACTACTATCAGTGACAGTAACATCAGCGGCACTGCTGACCTGACAGGTCTGTCGTTCTATCCCCTTGCTAAGGCAGATGGATATGCTATAGGAACTCTTGCTCTCACTTTCGATTATAGTGGGATATATACTTCCGCCGAAGCTATTTTCAACACAACATACAATAAGGATGACAGCTATGTCCGTGACCCAGGTGAAGCTAACCAGCATTATCTCATGCATTCTGGCCTGTTTATCAACTCGTCTGCGGATTCTTCTCTGACGGTTAGCGGAGCTATGTCTTTAAGCGGAACCTTCCTTGAGGTCGGAAAATATAAGGGCGTGTTTATAAGTGACACTATGCGCGGTAGCTTTAGCAGCAGCTCAGGCTCAATTGCGCTAAATGGCATTACACCGAAGACTACGGGAAACATTGCTCATACTGATGGTTATTTACTGATAAACAATATTAAGAGAGCAGATACGACAGTTGGTATTCCTTCACTTACCATGCATAATGTAAGCACGGGCGAAGGCTATGCTAATAATAGCACAACAAAAACAACAGCAACTGTGGCTAAGAGCCTCATAGGTGAAGCAGAAGGCCCTGGCCTTAATATGGATTTCAAATACATAAAGCTTGATGGTAGAATTGCCAACAACATAACAGGAACAGCAGAGCAAATTGCTGCACTTGATACCGCATATAATACCTACAATTCAATATTCAAGACATCAACTCTGCTTTCGTCTATTAAGACTGATCAGAATGCGCAGCTGATTTATAACTATACAGAAGCACATGACTGGACAGATGGCAGAAAAGTAACCTATGGCGCAGAAGTTTCAATGACAAGTGGCTGTGAGTATCCTGATCAAGAAAAACAGTATTTTGGTTCAGATAAGTATACTAACCCTGTGAATCAAAATGGAGGAACGTATACTTTTTCGGGATTTAGGCCTTACGTAGCCACACATTTTACTGTTGCTGATCCCACGATGCTTTATTATAGAGACCTCAAGGTCAACGTTGTCGCCAAAGGTCTTACCGAAGGCTGTGGAACCTATAATGACCCATATATTATTTCAGAAAAGTCACAGCTGATAAATGTAGCGGCATTTTTACAGGATGATACGTATGCATCAACGCTCGGAAGAGTAACTTTACCATTAAAGAGACCAGCATCTATGACAAGCGGTGACCGTTGGTGTACCGATAAGACGGGCAATGATTATCATGGAACATATACCATTGCTACAAGTGGAAATGGTTTTGACAAACCAGCCGGATTAACGTCAGCAGAAACGTGGACAAACGACGAAGTTCAAAGTTATCTTGCAAGCGCGTACTATAAGGTAACATCCAATATACCAATTGACAGTAGTGATGATTATGCCGGCCTTGGCGGAACGACAGCAGGAACTGCATTCCGTGGTGTCATAGTAGGCCAGCCAACTACGACGACTGTAGGAGAAGTTTCAACGACAAGTTACCCCACCATTACAGTAAGTGGTAATAATCCGTTTATTAATGTTTCTAACGGCTGTGTTGTCAAGGACCTTAACATCACTGTTAATTCTGATATTACCCGTTCTCAGACAGGTAACACTCATGAAAATGCATATTTTGACTACCAATACACTAATGATAAAGTCTGCAAGTTCTACGGAGGTGTTATTGGTGAGATTATGGGTGGCGATAATATTATCGACAACACATATGTGACCTTTGGTAGCACGAAGGTTACTCTTTCAGGTACAAACGGAACAATTGTACCTGTCGGCGGATATGTCGGTGTGGTAGTTTATGGCGGACTTATCTTCAAGAATATGGAAGCTAGAAAGACCACGCTTGCTTACAGTGGTCTGAATGTGGTTTATTCAGGAACGACATCTACTACTGAAGGCAGAAATCTTGCGAGTGAGACTTATGTAAAAAAGGAAGCGGGCAAAGCAGATCAGACTCTAAAGAACGAAGAGGCTTGGGCAGCTATATATGTTAATCCTTTGGTGGGGCGTGTAATTAATGGCTATGCGGTCAACGAGACTGGTGGCAATGCAAAGGATACAAATGGAAATCCTGTAGAACAGTTTTCTACCTCTGAAGATGGTAATTATCATGATGCTGATAATACAACAAGAACAGGGGCTGTTCTTCATACGCTTAAAAATGGTAAAAAACATTATAGTATTGCCGATATTGATAAGAATACTGCCGCTGGTCATCCTAATGCAGATAAGCTTAATGTGACGGCTGTTGCTACAAGCAGTGCAGACGGCGCTGTAAGTGTGCCCAATGCTCAGGCTTTGTTTGTACTGTCCTTGATTACACAGTCATGTGCTGGCACGGCAACCAACGCTGATCTTAAGGCATATACCAATTCGTTGTCTTATGGTACTTATAGCAACACTATTTATGGTAAGAATCATATTGCGGAATATGATTATGTGGGAACTGATGACCCGATAGTTGCAGATGACCCCAGTACCAATGAAGATGAAACTGAAGATGTTTCTGATTTTTCAACTCTCGCGAAGTTTGACACTGCTGATAATTCAGATGGCAATGCACCTATTCCGTATATTGTTAAGTATTATACTTTGGGATCAACGGAGTTCGAAACTGTTACGGAACCCATAACAAAGACTGAAACAACGTATAATATAAATGGGCTTTCCCTTGTTATTAAAGATACAAGAGGTAATAATCGTTACTTAGTAGGTACAGAGAAAAAAAATGTCCAGAATAGAGATACCGTACTTAACAGTACCACTAATATAAACGATGCAACGGAGATACACTTTGAAAAATGTGCCTCGAGTGATAATTACTATCTATGGATAGGAACTGTTGATAACAAGACATACCTAAAAATCACTAATAAAAATGGAGATAGAGGTAATCTTGAGCTTTCAACCTCACCATACGAATTCACTGTAGAAAAATATGGTAATGGATATGAGTTTGGAAGTACGGATCAGGATACAAAAAAATACATAAATTATATTAGCAAAAATGGTGATTATTACTATGGTGCGTATAAAGATCAGAGTGATGCTGGTAATAAACTTAAACTTTATTATAAAGACACAGGAGTAGAGTGGACAGAAGAAGTCACAACTGTAACAAGTACAACTGTTGATAAAACTTATCTTAAATCTATTCATAATTACCCCGCACGCTGTGTAACAAGCACGGAAGGATATTATAACATCAATCTTGCAAGCGGTGTTTCATATCAGCTCCCGGATAGTTTCAGGGGCTTAGGAAGTGTGGGCATTTATGACCAATATAGCAATGAGAATGAAGTGGGAAAGAAGAACCAGTTCAGTATAAAACTCAATTCATTTGACGGTAAGAATGCCGCCATTGATGTTGATATTTATCTGAATAAATATTTGTCGGATAATTATTTTAATGTACTGCATAAGGGAACAAATCAGGCTCTAAACACTAATGTCACAAATTATGCGATAGATGCAAAAACTGAAGAACATGGTATAGGGCTTTTTGACAGTGTTATTCCAAAGGGTACAACAACAGACGGCACATCCGTGGTAATAAAGGACTTTTCACTCTCGGGCTCTGTGAGAACGGCTGTTTTCAGCAATACTTATGCAACTGCTAGTCAGCAACAGTATCTTGCCAATAATGATATGCTATGGCATAGCACTGGTGGCTTAGTTGGCTGGATGCCTATGAGATGTGGAATGAATTTTGAAGGCATCGACCTTAATGGTATATCTATTGAAGGGAGCAATTATATTGGTGGGTTGCTTGCTGTTGGTGCAGCGGTTACATCCGATATATATAAGATTACAATATCTGAATGCAGCGCCACAGACATCTCTTTAAAAATGACCGGTGCTAGACTGGATGCATCCGATGATCATAGACCATTCAACGCAATGGGAGCTTTCGTGGGTAAGTATAAAGAGGGCAAGGTCATTGTTTATGGTACAGCTGCAAAAGATCGGAATTCTGATACAAGTGATTTTTCTTCTGTAAGCATTAAGAAGTATGAGTTTGGTGACACTGAACTGACGTACAGTGTATCTTGTGGTGGATTAGTCGGTTTTTCTGGTCACGGGTTTGAATGTTATGATATGAAGGTGATGTCTTCAAGTAGTCTTTCAACTCCGGTAACTATTGGGTATCAGAATTGTGGCTCCGCTGGAGGAATATGTGCACTTATACAGCCTCATACTACTAACAATGATCTGGGTATAGCTACTTTTAAGAACTGTACAGTAGAGAATATTAATGTTAATGGTAGAGTGGCCGGCGGCATCTATGGCGGAAAGTGGAAGAATAATTGGGTAGTTCAGTCACTTACTTTTGATAAGTGTCAGGTCAGGGGTAACAGCTCAGTACACAACACCATAATATCTAATGGTGCAGCGTGGTATGGAAATAAGTTAAGTATGTGCGCAGGTGGGTTGGTAGGATATGGTGTCGTTTATAAGGCAGGAAATCCACAAAATATTACGATTAGTGATTGTCTTGTAGAAAATTATGATATTTCTGCTCCGACGGGATACTATTCCGGTGGTTTTATTGGATATGCTGATACTCAAAATGACAGTGCAACTTTTTATATTCATGACAGCTCTGTAGAAAATTGTGTCTTGGGACATGAGGGCGCAGACAAAGATTATTGCGGTGGAGCAATTGGTGGTATAGCAAGTAAATCGGCCAACAAGATGCTTGGTTATAACATTAAACTTGATACTGTAACAAGCAACAACACCAATAGGGTCGGCGCATGGATAGGTAAATTGAGTGATAACAAAACAACTATCCAGTTTACGGGCGTTGGTGTTTACGGCAACAGTTTTGAGAAAAATGTAGGAGAGGGAGCAGCAATAACATCCTTTGTTTATGCCGATTACGAAGGTTTCTGTGAAAGCATGACTTCAAGCAATGCGGGTTACTCGACTTTTAATGCAAGCTCAGAAACCAATGTTGCAATGCCAAGGTATCCGTATGTCAATATAAACCCGCAATCTGCACTAGGTTCAAACGAAATAATCTCTAGTGATGGAGCAGTACTGTATAGCTCCACAGTTACAGGTTTTACAGGTACAGGTAAAAACACCATGGCTGCGAGAATTTATTCCGAAAAAGACAGTTCAGGT
>NZ_JAILMR010000115.1 GCF_024692365.1 Ruminococcus sp.
CGCTTCCTTCGGCGACAACAAGATGGCAGTTATCAAGGCTGTTAAGGAGATCACAGGTCTGGGCCTGAAGGAGGCTAAGGCTCTGGTTGAGGAAGCTCCTAAGGCTGTTAAGGAGGCTGCTCCTAAGGCTGAGGCTGAGGACATCAAGGCTAAGCTGGAAGCTGCTGGCGCAACTGTAGAGCTGAAGTAATTTCATCTTTTTGCTTACATCCCCCCCGTGTTTATACACGGGGGTTTGTTTTTTTGTTTTGGGGCGTAAACAAAGGCACTTCTGCCGTGACAGAAGTGCCTGAGATTTTTTATCACGAAAGCTTGGTGTAGACTTTTCCGCCCATGAGTTCCTTGCCGTTAGCGGCAAAAAGCTCGGATACAGTGACTACCTGCCAGCCCTCTTCTTTCAGCCATGGGACTACAGTTTCCATAGCTTCTGCGGTGGCTTCGTAATTTTCGTGGCAGAGAACTATCGCGCCGTTAAGAGAACCGTTTTCTTTTGCCTTTTTTATAGTATCAACTATATCATCAGCAGTTGCGTTGTTCCAGTCCTTGGTATCGACTGCGCAGGAGATAAGTGCAACATCGTTGAGAGTTTTGGTGGTATCTCCGCCGCCGTCGAGGTAGGGCAGTCTGAGGACAGCCGAGGGTTCTTCGCCTATGATGCCCTTGAGTTTTTCGCGGCACTTTTCGTATTCGTCGCGAATTTCCTGAGGTTTCAGCTTGGATAGGTAGGGGTGGGTCGTAGTGTGGTTTGCTATCTCCATGCCTTTTTCGTGGGCATACTTCACCTGTTCCTCGGTCTTTATCCAGTTGCCCACATAGAAGAATGTGGCGTGGAAGCCGTTATCCGCCATAGTATCAATGATTCGGTATGCGGGATCGGTCTTTTTGGTAGCGCTTGCGCCGTCATCAAAGGATATCGCCACCATAGGCTTGTCCTTGTCAATCCATGAGATATCCGTTGTATTTGTGATAGCAACGGGGTCACTGAATGTGTATTCGGTATCTTCCTTTTTATCCGATGTTGACGGTGCGGGTTCACTGCCGTCGCCTATGCCCGAGGCATTGTCGATATAGAAATCTGTAAGGCTGTCGGGAGATTCAACGTAAAGTATGAGGTTCGTTGCATCGTCGGGTATAGTGTAATCGCCCTCGAGCGTTACCCACTCGCCGCTGGGTGCGGTCTGCTGGGATATCTGGTCGTAGTGGTCGCCGTCACTGCCTGTGTACTGCATGGTGAATTTCAGAGTAGCGTCCTCGCCGCTTTTCTGCATAGCGTCGGTCTTGAAAGAGTAGGTGCCGCCCTGCTTGTAAACTTCACTGTCCAGCATGATTGCCGCACCGTTCCAGTTATCTGTTCTGCCGCTTACAAACAGCGAACCTTTACCCTCGGAAGCTTCATCGGTGGTCTGTGCCACGGTTGAAGAACCTCTCTGCATCCAGCCGCTTTCATCGGATTCAAAATCGCTGGTGAAGAAGCTTGCGCCGCCTGCGGGATCTTCGGGCTTATCGTCGTTTCCTCCGCCGTTTTTGGTTACTTCGGGTGCAGGGTCGGCAGAGTAATTGCCGTCTATTGTCAGTTCGTTCTGATAGATAGTCGCCTGACCCTGTGACTGGTAGCCCTCGATATTCAGTGCGACTTCATACATATTGCCAAGTTCAAGACCCAGCTGTTCCCAGGCATCAAAGTGCTTGGATACGGATATAGTGCCCTCTATCTTTGTGCCGTCGCCCTGTGGCTTATCCTGTCTTACGCTCCAGTACTGGTCGAAAGTCTTTGTGCCGTCGATGGAAGGCTGTTCGTATCTGGTGGTTTTGTAGACATCGTAGGTCGCGCCGTCAACGGTGACGGTGCCCAGTGCCTCGGGTGCTCCGGGAGGTCTCCAGGAACCCCATGTTTCGACGATATAATACTCCACCAGCGGATCTCTTGTCCAGCCGTAAACGCACATATAGGAGTTTCCGTCGGGCTGATAGTCAACGCCATATTTAATTGAGATGTTGCCGAGTTCCTTGTAGGTCTTGGTGCAGTCAAATTTCTGTCCTCTGCGGAACAGGGCGTTGTTGATGTTCGACCACTTGCATGAAAATGTTCCGCCCTCGGTGATCGTCATTTCGGTATCGCCGTTGTCTTTCCAGAGTTCATAGCTGTAACCGTCGGAAGTGCCTGTGGTATTTTCGGTTAATACTTTTCCGTCCTTCGACTGTCCGTTGTCTGAATTTGCGCTGTCAGACGCTTTCTTTGAGGAACTGTCCCCTCCCGAAGCGCCGCAGCCGCCCAGCATACCTGCAAGACATATCACGGCTGTCAGTCCCGATATGAACCTTAGCTTGAAATTATTTTTCATTCGGGTATTACCTCGCTTTCCTTTATTTTTGATCTGTTTTCACTCGGCGTTCTGAGTGTGCATATTTTTTCAGTTTCATTTTAGCACTTATTCCATTTTTATACAAGTCAAAAATTGTCATTTGATGTTAATTTGCCGATATTTTTTGTACTTTATGTTTATGATATGATTAATTCAGATTAACATTATCGTTATATTGACTATACAATTAACGGCGGATTTACCTGCATGATCTGTCGAAACCGCGTATTTGCGCAGGATTTTCCCGAAAAGCATAGTTTGCAGCATATCATACCCGATTTTCATGAAATTTATTTAAGGACTATTTAAGAATTTCCGTGCTATACTTTGTTACAGAAAAGGACAACAGAACGCAGACGCGGAAAGGAGAAACAATATGAATAAGATACTTGAAGTTAAAGACCTCTGCAAAAGCTATGAGGTGAACAAGAGAAAGAACACCGTCCTGAACGGGCTTGACCTTACGATAAACGAGGGCGAGATGGTGGCGGTGATGGGACCTTCGGGTTCGGGGAAATCCACACTGCTGTATACGGTATCGGGCATGGACAAGATGACCGCAGGTTCGGTGAAGTTCTGCGGAAAGGACATGGCGGGACTAAGCGAGGGTGAACTTGCCGAAATGAGACTGGACGACATGGGATTTATCTTTCAGCAGATGTACATGATGAAGAATCTTTCGGTGCTGGATAACATCATACTCCCCGCCGTGAAATCAAAGAGGACTCACGAAAGCAGGAAAGAGACTATCAAGCGCGGTCAGGAACTTATGCGCAAGCTGGGGATAATCGATACTGCTGATAATGACATCAACGAGGTGTCGGGCGGTCAGCTGCAGAGAGCCTGCATCTGCCGCAGTATGATAAACTCACCGAAGATGATTTTTGCCGATGAGCCCACAGGTGCTCTGAACCGCACATCTTCCGAAGAGGTAATGGAGGAGTTGACAAAGCTCAACAATGAGGGCACCACTGTAATGCTGGTCACCCACGATGCAAAGGTAGCCGCAAAATGCAGCCGCGTGCTTTACATAGTTGACGGCAATATAAAGGGCGAATTTTCTCCCGACAGAAGTGCATCGATACATGACAGGGAAAGAGCGCTGAATTCATGGCTCATTGAAATGGGTTGGTAAGGCAGGATCGGGAGATAAACAGCAAAAACTATTGAACAAAAGTTGATATCACGCGGGCAGAAAAAGCTGTCCGCGTGTTTTTGATATCGGCGTAATGATACAATGAAAAATCATGAAAGTGCAACCGTTTTTAACATAAGTGCAATCGCTGAAGTATTGACATTTCGGGGAAAATAGCTTATAATTAAAGCATGGAAAGAGAGATCGTTCTATAACAATGAAACGTTAAAACGGAGGTGCATATTATGTTTGGAAAGACTTCGTTTTTTGACAAGGAAATGAAAAGGGCAGAAAAAAGCGCAAGAGCTTTTGCCAAGAGAAATAGAAAAGAAGCTAAGGAAGTTGAGGCAATAATGAACGGCAAGAAAAGACCTTCTATGGATTATTTTGAGGATATCAACAGGAGCGGTTCTGCGGGTAATGAAACTTTGCAGTTCTTTATGGGATTCCTGCTGCTGGGCGGCGGTCTTTACTGGCTGCTGAACTCCTTTACCGTTTCATCGGGCTTTGGCATGGGTATGTACAGCCTGTTCGGTATGCAGATATCCGGCGGTGTTATGCTGATACCTCTGCTGGTAGGCATAGGACTGATATTCTTCCTTGACGGAAAGAAGCGTTTTATCGGCTACTGCGTTTCGGCACTGGGACTTCTGGCAATAGTCATTTCCCTGCTGACTTCGCTGCAGTTCCGCGCAAAACACGGATATACCCTTTATGTGTATGTTATTATGTTCGGTATGATATTTGCAGGCGCAGCTTTGCTCCTGAAATCTTCTTTCAAGAAAAAGAGCTGAGTGAATGTACCTGATCTTTCTTGGAATGACGGCACTTCTCATACAGCTGCCCCTTGGGTGGACAGCGGGATATGTGCTGAAAGCTATCGGTTTCGCCCTGTGTATGGCGGGAACGAGAGAGCTTTGTGAATTGTGTATAAAACAGTATGACGTGATAAAAAGAAAAGATGCAGAGCGACCCCCTGTCCGCATTAGCGGGCTTGGGGGTATCGCGCTTTGGAAAAATGTGCGCAGCATGATGGAAAAGGACGGCGAGTCCTTTCAGGCAGATCGTGAGGCGGCATTATTGCTGTTGGAGAGAAATGCTGTTTTAGGGACGGCTGCGGCGGCAGTAAGTGCGGGCATAGCGGCGCTGCTTGAATTCATTATAAAAGACCGCACTGCGGCGGGGAACATCACTGCTTGTGTGCTGGGTCTTGTGAATACAGCACTTGCACTCAGGCTGGTCTTCGGGACGGTGACGTTTTTTGACGTTAACGACCTGCTGATGGCGGCAGATTCTGCTGACGGCAGTTCAGTCAAAAGCAAGAAGCTTCTGCTGACTGACAACCGCACGGATATTCTGCGCCTGAAGGATATTTTTAACAAGACCGCCCTGTGCATCACGGTGGGGCTTGTTAGCGACATCATCAATCGTCTTGCGGGAGTACAAGGTGTTCAGGACGTGGCGGGACTGCTGGCTTTTCTCAGTAAGCTGACTGCATACGTCATGGTGATAACCTTTGCTGTAAGGGCATATTCCGTAAGGCAGGGCATAAAAAGAAAAAATGGAGAATATTTAGAAGTCACCGAGGAAGAATGATCATCGGGAGAGGATAATATGATTTCTGTACTGATACCTGCCTACAATGAGGAAGGCAATGTTGAACGCACTGCCGCCGCTGTGGGCAGTACCATGGATAAAAATAATATAGATTATGAGATAGTTTTCGTCAACGACGGTTCGGCTGATAAGACATGGGAGAAAATGACAGCTCTCACAAAGGCTGACAGCCATATCACCGCCGTGAATTTTTCGCGTAATTTCGGTAAGGAGAGCGCTATATTCGCGGCGCTTGAAACTGCAAAAGGCGACTGCGCCGTTATCTTTGACTGCGATATGCAGTTCCCTGTGGATACCATTGTTGAGATGTACCGCATATGGGAAAAGGGCGGCGTTGATATAGTTGAGGGGCGCAAAAAGGACAGGGGCAAAGAAAGCCTGATGTACAAGGGCTTCTCACTGCTGTTTTACAAGCTTATCAGCAGTACGGGCGGACTGGATATGCAGGACGCTTCTGATTTCAAGCTTATGGACAGGTGCGTTATCGACGCACTCAACCGTATGCCCGAAAGACTCACGTTTTTCAGGGCTATGTCGGGCTGGGTAGGCTTCCGCACCGAAAGGGTGCTGTTTGAAGTTGCCGACCGCGAGATAGGACAATCAAAATGGCATACAAGACAGCTGATAAAATTCGCTGTAAACAATATAACATCATTTACATCTGCGCCTTTGCAGATAGTAACTATATGCGGCGTTGTCACTTTCCTGATATCGGTGATACTGGGCGTGAACACGCTTTACAATAAATTTTTCGGAAATTCCGAGGCAGGCTTCCCGACGGTCATAATCCTTCAGCTGCTGACATCGAGCATAATCATGTTCAGCCTTGGCGTGATAGGTTACTACATCGCCAAGATATATGAAGAGATAAAACAGCGACCGAGGTATATAATAAGGGATATAGTCAGCCGCAGAGAGGATAAAGATAAGAATGGATAATATACAAAAGTTGAGCCCCCCTGACAAGAGGGGCAGCTTTTTGAGAAGATTTGTGGAGGGCATAGGCGGATTCTGCATTGACAGAAGATTGTACCTTGCGGTGTTTTTTCTTTCGGCTGCCATAATGTACGGCTCCTATGCGTTTTTCAGGATACACCCCATAGGTGACAGTTCGGTGCTGGTGCTTGACCTTAACGGACAGTACGTTTATTATTACGAACATTACCGCGAAGCTTTCTGGGGACGGGAAAGCTGGATATACAACTGGTCGCGAAATCTGAGCGGCGAGATGTTCGGAATATTTGCCTATTATCTGGCAAGTCCCTTTATGATAATAATAGCCCTGCTGCCGCGGCATATGATGCTGACTGCGATACTGATTATGCAGCTGGCAAAGGTCGGGTCATCTGCGGTGACCTGCTGCTACTTTTTGAAAAAGACGGCAAAGCACCCGCCAAAGACAGTTTCACTGGTGATGTTCCCGCTGATGTATGCGCTGATGGCGTTTATGGTAGTTCAGCTGATGGACCCCATGTGGCTGGACGGTCTTATCTATCTGCCGCTGATATGCTGGGGCGTGCGCAGACTTGTATATGAGGGCAGGCTGCTGCCATATATCATTCCGCTGACGCTGATGTTCATAGCGCATTTCTATATAGGCTATATGGTGGGTATCTTCACGTTTTTATATTTCTGCTATGTATGCCTTTCAGACCCCGAAAGAGTTCTGCCGAAGAAGTTCATACTAAGATGTCTGGCATTCGGTGCGGGTACTGTTGTTGCGCTGATGTGCGCGGCGTGGGTGCTGATACCTGTGTACAACTCATTGAAACTTGGAAAATTCGAGTTCACTGACCCTGATTTTTCTCTGGCGACACAGTTTGATTTTCTGACATTCATTACTAAGCTTTTCCCCATGACTTACGACACGGTCTACCCCGAGGGTATGCCGATGATATACTGCGGAACGGCTGTGCTTCTGCTGGTGCCGCTGTATTTCATGAACGAGAAGATAAACATCAAGGAAAAAACTGCCGACGGAATACTGACGGTCATACTTGTGGTGCTGATGTATATAAAGCCCTGGGATATGGCTATGCACGGTTTTCAGGTGCCTAACTGGCTGCCTTTCAGGTACTCTTTCATATTCTCATTCATGCTGGTATGTATGGCGTTCAAGGCGTTTGAGAATCTTGAGGGCGTGACCGCAAAGAATATCGGCGGAGTGTTCTTCGGGCTGATGGTATTCCTTTTCTGGTGCGAGAGGGAGAACTACTCACATTTCAAGCTGTTCGTCACACGAAAGAATCCGCAGGGCGAACCTTACAATGTGATACAGGGCATATGGGTCAGCATGATAGTGCTTACGGTTTATTTCGTTCTGCTGTATCTGCTGAAGAAATATCCTCGTTCGCGTGGAGTGGCTTTTGCGCTTACACTGGTGCTGACGGCTGAACTTTTTGCCGTGAATATCGACACTATCAAGAAGATAGATATCGACGTTTCATACTCGAAGTACAGTTCCTATGAACCTTATATGTCCGACCTGAGAACAGCTGTGGACATGATAGAGGAATACGACCCCGAGCCTTTCTACCGTATGGAAGCGACATTCCACCGCACGGTGAACGATGCGATAGGAACGGGCTACAAGAGCCTTTCACATTCAAGTTCGACCATGAATGCACCCGCACTGATGATGCTGCACAGGCTTGGTTTCGCATACGGCGGGCACTACACCAAATATGACGGCTCTACCCCCATGACCGATGCTATTTTCGATATAAAGTATATAATGGATAAAAAGGGTAATGATATGTACGTCAGCAGCAGGTACAAGGTGCCTACCGAGTACAAGCTGAAGACAGAGGTCAGCATAGACCATGAGAAAGTGGTTGACGGCGAAAAAAAGACTGTTCCCACGACATTCAAGTTCTATCAGAATCCGAATACCCTTGGTCTTGGTGTGGCTGCAAAGGGAGATCTTTCCGAGGTTGCCCTTGATGATGATAACCCCTTTGAGAATCAGAACCGTCTGTTCAATGCGCTGGCGGGTGAAGACTATAACTTCTTCAAGCAAGTTGATATCATCAACAGCGACAGCGATAACGTGCAGACCGTCAACACTACTGACGGGCATATAAAGTATTATCCCGTAGATGAGCGCAACAAGGAATGTCACGTTGATTACGTGGTGCGCATGGACAGGGACAGCGACCTTTATATGTACCTGCCAACCAAGTATGAGCGCAGCTGCAATATCTGGTATCAGCCCGAGGACGATTATGTTGACGATGCTTACAATATGGAATATGTGGGTCAGTTCTTCGGCGGGGATAATTACTCCATCATGAAGATAGGCAGATTCCTGGAAGACCAGGAGATACGTATCCGAATAACCATCGCCAACGATGATAACGAAGCTTACTGGCGTGATAAGCTGTTCTACAGCTTCGACTATGACGGCTTCTCAAAGGCTGTTGAAGAAATGCAGGGCAGCGTGTTTGAAGTCACCGAGTTTGCGGATACCGAGCTTACAGGCAAAGTTACCGCTGAAAAGGAAGGTCAGCTGCTGTTCACAACTATCCCCTACGAAGAGGGTTGGACGATAGAGGTCAACGGAAAACCTGTAAAGCCTCAGAAAGCAGTAGATGACAGTCTTATTGCGATACCTCTTGAAGAGGGCGAAAATACAGTAAAGATGAAGTTCTCGCCGAATTACTGGCGGCTGTCGCTGGTGATATCCATATTCGGTGTGATACTGCTTGCAGTGGTGGCGCTGGCGGATATCAAGAATGGCAAATATCTGCGCAAGCTGTTTGAACATTCGGCAAAAGAAGAATTGCAGGAAGAACCTCTGCCCGAGCCGAAATACAGCGGTGCGCTGGTACCCGAGCCGATGATGATAGAAATATCCGATAACGACATATCATCTGACGCAAAGACAGAAAATACTGTTGACAAAACCGAGCAAATGGGTTATGATAATAGTGTTGTGAAAAATTCTGATAAAGGTGATGGAAACGATGGCTAAAACTATTGGCAGGAAAAAAATGACTAACAGCGGCGGCGGGGTCTGCATTTTGACTTGTATTGCGGCACTGCTGGCACTGTGTTCGGCTTCGGGCGACTATCTTAAGGGTATGTTGTATTCACAGTTCTTTTCAAGACAAGTTTATGAAATGAAATTTGATCTTGAAAAATATCTTTATAATAGCAGTTCCTGTATCGAAATTGCAGTGTTCGCTCTTGTGATGATGTTCTGGGCGTTTTCCGCTGCTAAATTCAAGCGTATGGGCAAAGCTTTTGGCTGGATAAATATTATCATGAGCCCTGTGCTGTGCATCTATCCCGCTATAAGACTTAAATATATGCTGGGAGATAATTATTCCGATTTCTTTAATTTGTATTTTAAGACACAGTACGACAGCGATAAATTTGTTGGTGTCGGATTACTTTCTGAAACAGCTTTCCCTATCATGGCAGGACTGCTGCTTATCATTTCAGGTATCATTGTACTCGCACGTGTCGGCGGTGAGGATTTCGTTGCAGAAGTTCCCCGCGGCGGCAAGAAAGAAAAGGCTCAGCCTGTAAGCACAAACAACTATAATGTGTCTGTTCCCGAAAACAACGAACAGGAAAGCAGTGCTTTCGGCTTCGGCGAGAACACTCAGTCTGTACAGGGACTCACAGGTGAGACAAAGCCTGCGACTTATGGCGCATCAAATGACGCTCCCGCAAACAACGATAGTTTCTATCAGCCCGCAGCATCTGACGGTGCTGACGGCGGTGATATGAGACCCAAGCGTCCATCGGTAAAGC
The DNA here is from genome assembly GCF_024692365.1 of Ruminococcus sp. GTDB lineage: Bacteria > Bacillota > Clostridia > Oscillospirales > Ruminococcaceae > Hominimerdicola. The sequence continues at coordinate 9,877 of NZ_JAILMR010000115.1, forward strand.
TTTGCCCCAAGTGCGGCGAGCTTGTAGGCGATGACGAACTGTTCTGCTCAAACTGCGGATATAGAATGTAATAAGGATATAAAGCAAAACGGAGGACAGTTGTCCTCCGTTTTTTATATGCTGTTATTCTGCTCGTATCTCCGTATCGGAAGTAACTTTTATCACAAGTGTTGAGCCATTATATTCTGTTGTTTTGCCGTTCTGTGTGACTTTCCATGTCACAGCACTGCCTCCTGCTGAAAGGGTCAGCTCACAATTTTGAAGGTACTTTCCGCTGAAATCTTTTTCGATGGCAAGTCCGTTCAGGGTCATATCATCGATGTCGGAAATCACGCTGACAGTTTGCGCACTGCCGAGTTTGTACTTGCGGGTCAGATATTTTGTCAGCCTTTCCTGACGGTCAAGGAAGAATTTTCCCATGCGGGATATCATCGGCACAGATGAACCATCCACCGTTCGGTGAGTGGGAAAACGCAGATAATATGCAGGCATCTCGGGCAGATATTCAGCTTGGTATTTGTGTACAAAGTGCTCTGTGCGTTTTGGTGCATATACGATATTTCCCATATCCATCAGTCTTGTTATCAGCCTTTGTCTGAATTCTTCGTTCTCCATCAGGCTGAGTATAATCTTAGTCAGCGGCTTGCTGTCCTGCTTTTTTAGATAGTCAAAAAGATCTGTATTCTGTCCCCTCATATCAATGTGGCAGGCGCATAACTCGGTATCGAACAGGAAAAACCTCCATTTACCGTCGCCGTACTTACTGCCGTCTGTGGAACGCCAGCAGCCGTAATTGTTCTGCGGCCAGTCTTCGTTGAAAATAAACATCTGCACAGCGCAGTAGTCTATGAAATTATCAATGTCCATCATCTCACAGGCACGACGGTAGTTTTCATCATCGCTCATGTCGCTGTTTGTGATGAAGTTCTGTATATTGTTGAAGTTTAGTTCATCTGCCGTCAGACCCTCGTCGAGTTCGCCGTTTTTGTATATGGCGACAGACTTTTCTTTTACGCCGTAGTGGCGGGCGAAATACTCTTGTGAGTAGTCTTCTTGGAGTACATAAAGCCCCCAGTATTCACCGTCGATAAAAAGTACACAGGGTCTGCCTGACTGTGTTGATGGCAGCAGACAGCTTGCCATATCCTGCATCATTATATCTTTGAATTTCAGGTAGTTGGAATCATTTCCACCGTTGCGCAGTACAAAAGTCGAGAAGCTGTCATTCTGCTGATCCTGCCAGAAGCGGTAGTCGAAACTGTTGCTTCCGTATTCGGAACGGGCATAGAATCTGAAAGATTTCTGATAATCAGCCCTTGACCATCCGCCCTGTATGCGCACGCCTGCGTCCTGTGTGAATACAAGACTTCCGTCGCTCTCGAAGAACTGCAAAGTGCAGGGGCGTTCCCATTCTTTGCCTTTCTGGTTGTAGTTCGCGGGTATCGAGCCGTTATATAGGTGGTCTGGGTCGGTGGGATAGTAATCCTCGTACACTTTGCCGCGGACGTATATTCCTGTTTCGTGGTCGTAGAGGGTATCGGGGTCTGTCACCATTGAGATGACAGGCAGATTATTGTGGTCGGCGGGGGATAGTCCTACAAAGTAGGTTGCCGTGCTTACCAAGCCCCAGCTGCCGTCCGAAGACTTAGCACAGGCGCGTATCACAGTGCCTTTGTCAACGTCCTCGTCTTTTGGGGCTTCGACCTTGCCGGGACGATATTCCAGCTGTATATTCATGGGGTCGTAGGCGGATAGCATATTTTTGTTGCACGCCCTGTCCCAGATATTTACAGGCTTGGAATATATCTCGGCTGTGTCCGAGGTTCTGGGGTCGGTGCCATCGGTGGTATAGTATATCCCTTCTGAATCCGATGCTGTCATTACGATGAAAGTGGCTTCGGGATAGAATCCGCTTTCACGCGAGAAAGTCACCTGTGAAGCATACCTGACCTTGGAATTTTCGGCGCAGGGGGTGGGGATGGTGATGTATGAACCGTTTCCCGATGAACAGACCGTGTAGCCCTTGGAAGTCGGTTTGGTGGTCATGCTGTCAACGAGGATGCCGTCGCTTTTCAGCGATATAGTACATTCTTTGGACTTTGGTATCTTCATATCTGCTGAGGGTACATTTGGGTCATCGAAGCCGTTTTTGGTACAGTAGACCAGCGCATAGTCGTGGGCGGGGATCGTCCCTGTGCTGATGGCGTAGTCGGCTGTATCTTCACGGCAGAGGGAGTAACTGCTGAGGTCGATATCCTCGTCGTTTGGATTATATATCTCCACCCAGTCGCAAAGGTTGCCCTCGCTGTCTCGCAGAGAAGCTTCTTTATAATTGCCGTCATTTGCGGCACATATCTCGCTGATGATGAGTTTTTTAGGGGTCAGGAATATCACGGCGGCTGCGATAAGACCTATCAGTACCGCTCCTGCTGCGACAGCGATGACTGCTTTCTTTTTATCCGCAGTATTTTTCATGACCTCACCCCCGTTTTGTATTATACTAAATGTTAGTTGAAATGTCAATTGATGGTGGTTATGCTTAGGTAGACGTACTGCGGTGTCGGCGGGTCGCCCCTCTCTTCGTTCGGGTCGAGCCGTCAAAGAACAGCGACTGCGTCGGCTGTGGCTTCGCTGTTTGACGGCGTGCGTGGGCAATATTCACGCATACCAAAAAATACGGTCGTATACTTTGGTACACGCTCGTACAGTTTGGTAGCTGCGACTGCGTCGGCAGCGTGCTCGCGCATTTTTGGTATAGGTTCGTATGCTCTTATACTTTGTGGTACATTTTGGTATACCACCTTGGTGATTGAGGGCTCTGCCAACAGTCAACATAGTTGACTGTGCAAACATCCTGCAAGCCTTTCGCGAAAGGCTTGACCCAAAGCTCTACTCCTTGGCATTCTATCCTCAGCAAAGCTACATTTCCACCCTGTCAACAATTATGAATTATGAATTGAAACAGGCAGCTCGCGAAGAACTGCCTGTTGTTTATATTACTTGATTATCCTGCGGGCTTCAACATAGAAGCGCTTATCTGCGGCGTGACCCATTGAGAAAGTTTTTCTGGGGAGAGCGCCGTCCTCGATAACTGTGGGGAAAAGCTCATTCTTGCCCATATCGGGGAGAAGGAATCCGATGGAGTTCTTCTTTTTGGAGAGCTCTCTTACTACCTCAGCACCGTGGATATAGTCGGTCTTTCCGCCGAATTCCTTGGTGTAATTGTCAAGGAAATTCTGGAGAGAGCCAACTGTCAGCTTGGAGCTTGGTGCATGGACGAATACTTTTCTTTCTTCGCCGTTCTGGACAATAATGAAGCTCTGCTCGCTTTCCTCATCGGAGAGAGCCAGTTTTTCTGTCAGTGCCTTGACCAGTTCATCTTCGTTTACCTCTGTAACTATACGGTGGATAGCTTCAAATTCCAGTGCGGGAGAATGGAGATTAACGAGCTCCACCAGAGCGTATCTTGCAGGGTGGTCGGAGAGATCGGCAGAGGGGTCTGCGCGTTTGAGGGTCTCGTAGAACTCCTTTGCGGTGGCAAGGGAGTGGTTGCCGTCGCCCATAGCGTAGGTGAGGGGCTGTCTGCCTGTGATGCCGTAGCGGCGCTCAAAAGCTTCCTGCTTCGAGAACTGCTCCAGATGGCTGACAACTATCTCCTCGGTCTCCTTGTCAAGCAGCCAGCCTGTGATGTGTCCGCCGCCCTCCATCAGGTCGAAATCGTAGAGCTTTGTGAACTCGTCTTTCTTATCTGCAAGGGGTTCGATGATACGTTTTTTTGCATCGTCGATGAGTATCATGATATGGGGAAGCTCAATGGGAGCGCCCTTGCGTATCTTTATGCGTGGCGGGATACGCTCGATAACAGTAGCTTCTGTCGCTCTTACCTGAGATTCGGAACCTTTGTAGTACTCGTACTGTTCAAGGTCAATACCGCCGATGATACCTGCCCTTACTCTGCCGTCAGACTGAGTGCGCTCGATATATATCATAGCATCTTTATACTTTTCAAACACGCCTTTTTCAAGATACTCATTCATTGTGCGGTGTATCTTGTCGATACGGTAATCGACACCCGGCTGTTCAAGGTACACCTCGGGAAGTATCAGATTATAGGCGCTCTTATTATCGCCTACGTATTTTTCAACTCTGTTCCAGTACTCGGGTTCAGAGGTATACTGGTCGCAGGCAACTACTGCCCACTTGTTCATATCCGTATCCTTGGGCAGAAGGATATCCGCCCCTTTGAATGCTGTTGACATATATTATTCACGCTCCGTCAATATCCATTGTATATCCGAAAACAGGACGGTCATCAGCCGTCCTGTTCTTCATTATCGTTATTGTTTATCAGTCGTTTGCTCCGCAGCAGTCTTTGTACTTCTTGCCGCTTCCGCAGGGACAGGGATCATTCCTGCCGACCTTGTTCTTGTTGCGGATAGTCATATTGTGATGCTCCATAGGTCTGAGCACTTCCTGTCTCTGGGGAGCAACCTGCTGTCTTACCTTGATGGTGAACAGCATTCTTACTGTATCCTCACGGATAGATTCGATCATTGCATCGAACATATCCATACCTTCCATACGGTACTCAACAACAGGGTTCTTCTGACCGTAGCTTCTCAGGCTGATACCTCTCTTGAGCTCTTCCATATCGTCGATGTGATCCATCCACTTGGTATCAACTACCTTCAGCAGACAAACTCTCTCGATCTCGTGGAGAAGTTCTTCGCCCAGTTCTTCCTCTCTTGCATCGTAGAGTTTCTGAGCTCTGTCCTTGAGGGTATTTACGATCTCATCGCGGGATACTTCATCCAGTTCCTCGGGGGTATAGTTGAAGTCATCCTCGGTGGTGAACAGACCGTTGAGTCTTTCTTTCAGGCCAACCAGGTTCCAGTCATCAGCGATCTCGCCCTGAACATACATATTTACAGAGTCATCGATGAAGTCATCTATCATCTTCTCGATGGAATCGTGCAGATCTTCGCCGTCGAGAACCTGCTGTCTCTGGCTGTAGATGATCTCACGCTGGGTATTCATAACGTCGTCGTAGTTGAGGACGTTCTTTCTGATATTGAAGTTTCTGCCCTCGATCTTCTTCTGTGAAGATTCGATAACGCTGGAAAGCATCTTAGACTGTATGGGAGTATGCTCGTCAACGTTGAGGGTATCCATCATGCCTGTGATACGGTCGCCGCCGAAAATTCTCATCAGGTCATCTTCGAGGGAGAGGAAGAATGTGCTCTCGCCGGGGTCGCCCTGACGTCCCGAACGTCCTCTCAGCTGGTTGTCGATACGTCTGGACTCGTGTCTTTCTGTACCGATGATATAGAGACCGCCAGCCTCTCTTACCTTTTCAGCCTTTTCCTTTACCTCGTCATCGAACTTCTTGTAAAGCTCTCTGTACTTCTTTCTTGCGGCGAGGATCTCCTCGTCATTTGTGTTGGAGTAGCTTGCTGCTTCAACAGCCTGCTCTTCGGTGTAGCCCTCTTTCTGGAGTGCTGCAAGGGACAGATATTCAGCGTTACCGCCGAGGGTGATATCGGTACCACGGCCTGCCATGTTGGTAGCGATGGTAACAGCACCGAACTTACCTGCCTGTGCAACGATCATAGCTTCCTTATCGTGATACTTAGCGTTCAGCACGTTGTGAGGTACGCCCTTCTTCTTCAGCAGCTTGGAAAGGTGCTCGGATTTCTCGATGGATACAGTACCAACCAGTACAGGCTGTCCCTTTTCATGACACTCAACGATCTGGTCGATAACAGCATCGAACTTGCCTGCCTCGGTCTTGTATACAACATCGGGGTGGTCTTTTCTGATTACGGGCTTGTTGGTAGGTATCTCGATAACGTCCAGCTTGTAGATCTCTCTGAACTCGTCCTCTTCGGTAAGAGCGGTACCTGTCATACCCGACAGCTTATTGTAAAGTCTGAAATAGTTCTGATATGTGATGGTAGCGATGGTCTTGGATTCTCTCTTGACTTCAACGCCTTCCTTAGCCTCGATAGCCTGATGCAGACCGTCGTTGAAACGTCTGCCGTCCATAACACGGCCAGTGAACTCGTCAACGATAAGAACTTCGCCGTCACGAACGATGTAGTCAACGCCCTCTTTCATAACGCCGTTAGCTTTCAGCGCCTGATTGATGTGGTGCGCCAGAGTCATATTCTCGGCATCCATGAGATTCTCAACGTTGAATGCCTTCTCAGCCTTCTTAACACCGCTCTTGGTGATGGTAGCGGTCTTAGCCTTTTCGTCGATGATGTAATCGCCGTCCAGCTGGTCGTTATCGATCTTGTCATCCATTTCGATAACGGTAACGGGCTTCAGGGTCTTAGCGAATCTGTCAGCCAGATTATAAAGCTCGGTGGACTTATCGCCCTGACCTGATATGATAAGAGGAGTTCTTGCTTCGTCTATCAGGATAGAGTCAACCTCGTCCACGATAGCGAAAGCGTGCTCTCTCTGCACCTTGTCCTTCTTGTATATTACCATGTTGTCACGCAGGTAATCGAAGCCCAGTTCGGAGTTCGTACCGTATGTGATATCGCAGTTGTAAGCCACTCTCTTTGCGGACTTATCCATACCTGACAGTACACAGCCGATGGAAGTATTCAGGAAGTTGAATACCTTACCCATTTCCTCCGACTGGAATTTAGCCAGATAATCGTTTACGGTTACAACGTGTACGCCCTTGCCTGACAGCGAGTTTGAATAAGCTGCAAGACAAGCGACCAGAGTTTTACCTTCACCGGTTTTCATTTCGGCGATACGTCCCTGATGCAGAACGATAGCACCGATTATCTGAACAGGATAAGGCTTTTTGCCCAGAACTCTCCATGCAGCTTCACGGCACACAGCCAGTGCATCGGGCAGAATTGCGTCAAGGTCAGAAGGCTCTGCAACCTTGCTTTTCAGCAGGGCAGTCTGTTCGCCCAGTTCGGTATCGGACATAGCCGCATACTTATCCTCGAGCTCCAGCACCTTATTTTTGATAGGTTCGATCTTGGCAAGCTCCTTTTTGGAGTAGTTGCCGAATAATTTGTCAAGTAATCCCATTTATCTAGCCACCTTTTTATTGTACAGTAAAGATAATTTCTGTTGTTGATATAAATACACTATTATATTATACACTAAGCACCTGAAAAAGTCAAGACCTTGTTTAACGCTTTCGTGGGATAGAATGTCAAGGAAGAAAGCTTTTGATCAAACTTTTCACGAAAAGTTTGCGGAGAGCTTTGTTTCCTTGGCATTCCTCACTACATAGCTACAGCCCGTATCCGCTGTTGCGTTTACGGGCTGCTGTTTATTCATCTGTATCCTCTGCGAGGGTATTCCTGTCGTCCATCAGTTTGAATGTTATATCAAACTCTTTTTCCTTGCTGCCGTTCTTTCTTACCACATGGCAAGTCACTTCATCGCCTGGTTCCATCTTTCTGACAAAAGTGGGAACATCTTCAATGGTGTTGACATCTGTGCCGTTGATATGTGTTATAAGGTCGCCCGGCTGAAGATCTGTATTGGCTACATCGCATTCGGGTGCTATGCTCTGCACGCTCAGACCCGGAGTTGAATCCGTGAGCTTTGCAGTTTCTTCGGATATCTGTATGAACACGATACCCATACGCGCCTTGCCCTTTACAGTGCCTGTCTCCATAAGGTCTTCGATAACGGATTTAGCTTCGTTGGTTGATATTGCAAAGCCTATACCCTCATAGTCGATAGATGCGAGCTTAGACGAGGTTATGCCGATCACCTGACCCCACATATTGAACATCGCGCCGCCCGAGTTTCCCGGGTTGATAGCTGCATCGACCTGTAAGCAGCTGACACCTACTGTGGAATTTTCGGGAATCACTCTTCTGTCGGTACCTGATACAACGCCTTTGGTTATCGAGTGTCTGTATCCTGCGGGGGTGCCTATGCAGACAACGTCCTCGCCCAGTTTTACCTGATCGGAATTTCCGAATTCGGCGGGAGTGAGGTCGGTGGCAGGTATCTTTATCACGGCGATATCTGTCTGTGGGTCGGAACCTACGACTTCCGCTGCGTATTCCCTGCCGTCATTGAGTACGGCTTTTATGCCGTTCTTTGCTTTATCGATAACGTGGGCGTTGGACACTATGTATCCGTCGGAACTGATGATTATTCCGCTGCCTTTGCCCGAGGGGATTATTGCGCTCTGTTCGGTGAAAATATCAAGGGATACTACCGATGGTCCGCAGACTTCTGCTATGCCCTGAGCGGTGTATCTGCCCATCTCGTCTTTGAGTTCATCACCGACTTCGGGTCGGTCGGCGACTTTCATATTGAAAGTCATGTGCTTGCCGCCTGTGACGAGATTCGACACTACACCTTTTCCCCTTGCGCTTACGCAGGCGATAAGGAATCCTGTTCCGAGAAATATCACAGCAAACACCAGATTCAGCACAACGCGGCTGGCTATGTTTTTACTGCGGGGTTTTTCGTCAATATCGGGCAGGGTGATGCCTCTCCAGAAATCGCCGTCAACTATCTCGTCATTTTCGACTGCCCCTTTGGGCATCGTAAAGTATTTTACGCTGTAATCCCAGCTATTCGATGCGTCTTTGGCGAGTTTTTCCGCAGCATCGGTAAGGTTCTCCTCGGCGGGCTCACCTTGGGTGTTCTCGGTGAGGTCTTTCTCAAAATCCATCAGGGTATCACCTCTCAGTTAATTGTAAAAAGGGGACTGCCGCGAACAGCAGTCCTCCGTCGTTCATCATTCTTCGGTTTTCTCGGCTTTGGGTATGGTAAAGGTGAATTCGGTATACTCGCCTTTAAGGCTCTTTACCATTATCTTTCCGCCGTGTATCTCGACTATGGAACGTGCGATATTAAGTCCCAGACCCAGACCCTGGGCGTGTATGCCTCGGGATTTATCAGTTTTGTAGAATCTGTCGAATACCAGTGGGAGCTCGTCCTCAGCCAGACCTTCACCGCTGTTTCTTATGGAAACGGAAGTCGTATCCTCGCCGTCCTCAAATGAGAATTCGATATAGCCGCCCTCATCCACAAACTTTATGGCGTTCTCGATAAGGTTGTACATTACCTGATGTATAAGATCTAGGTCGGCGTACATATTTATCCTCTGAACGTCAAGTCCGCGGATATCGATGTTTTTCTCATCTATCTTCGGCTCAAAGGTCAGCAGTGTATCGAGTATCGGTTCGGTAACAGGGAAGGTGGTCTTGTTGGGTTCAAGCTCACCTGCTTCTATTTTGGCGAGGTTCAGCATACTCTTTACAAGACGGGTAAGTCTTCCCACCTCAGAGGATATTATCCTCATATAGTAATTCTGCTGAGATTTTGGGATAGTGCCGTCAAGTATACCATCCACGAATCCGCCTATGGAAGTCATAGGTGTTCTCAGCTCGTGGGAAACGTTTGCCAGAAAGCTGTTACGCATGGTGTCGTAGCTTTTTAGGTTGGCTGCCATCTCGTTGAAAGCGATGGAGAGCTCATTGAACTCTTTGGTTGTATATTCGGGCAGTGTTACCGAGAAATCACCGTTACCGAGTTTCTTGGCTATCTCCGCAACTTCGGTGATAGGCGCTGTAAGTTTCAGCGTTGCGAAATATACCAGGAACATTACTACCAGCAGTACGGCTATCGCACTGACCATGAATATCTCCATGATGTTTTTGGTGTAGTTGTCCTGCTCTGATTTCGGGGAGTATGCCAGCACATAGTACCTGGGACCGTTGGCGGTGAAGGAATCACCAGTGATATGGCAGACTTCATCAAGCACGCCGTTAAGGTCGTCGTAGGAATAGGTGGTGTTGCCGTTGAATCTGGTCAGCAGATCGGGGTCGATGTTTTCTACATCATCTCCGCCTGTGGATGCCACCACGTAGCCGTCTTCGCTGCACAGCAGATAATCGGAGATGCTGCCTATCGCATAGGTCTTTAACTCTGCTGCAACATCTTCACGCCATCTGTCAGGCTGCTCCAGCATTTTTTCCTGCGTATATGAAGCAAGAGCCCTGGCATCTTTCAGCATAAGGCTCTTTTTTTCATCTAAGAAGTACCTTGAAGAAACAAGCAGTAATACTGTTCCTAAGCAACAAAAGCTTATCAGTATTACTGCTGAGCAAATCGCAAAGTACCTTGTAAATATACTTTTGCCGTTATTCATTGTTGTT
>NZ_JAILMR010000134.1 GCF_024692365.1 Ruminococcus sp.
CGTTATCTACGGCGGCGTTCAGAAGAACGTTGGTCCTTCCGGCGTACAGATCGTTATCGTAAGAGAAGACCTGATCGCTGACGGTCCCGCATTCAAGGCTTGCCCCACAATGTGCGACTGGAAGGTACAGGCTGATAATGAGTCACTGTACAACACTCCTCCTTGCTACGGCATCTACATCTGCGGCAAGGTATTCAAGTGGATCAAGAAGATGGGCGGTCTCGAGGGCATGAAGGCTCACAACGAGAAGAAGGCTAAGATCCTGTATGATTTCCTTGACAGCAGCAAGCTCTTCAAGGGCACAGTTGTTCCCGAGGACAGATCTCTGATGAACGTTCCTTTCGTTACTGGCAACGAGGAACTGGACAAGAAGTTCGTTGCTGAGGCTAAGGCTGCAGGCTTCGAGAACCTCAAGGGTCACAGAACTGTTGGCGGCATGAGAGCTTCTATCTACAACGCAATGCCTATCGAGGGCGTTGAGAAGCTGGTAGAATTCATGAAGAAGTTCGAGGCTGAGAACGCTTAATCAAGTAAATAATTGAAGCATAGCGCAGGGCGGAAACGGTCTGCGCTGTTGCCGATTTTTAAAGCATACAGCTTTATAATAATTTTATGATAAAGGAATGATATCAATGTACAATATTCTGACAATGAACAAGATCGCAGCCTGCGGTACCGACAAGTTCGATAAGGCTGCTTACACAATCACCGAAGAGTGCGCTGAGCCTACCGCTATAATGGTACGTTCCGCTAAGCTGCACGACTATGAGATGCCCTCTTCTCTGCTGGCTATCGCAAGAGCAGGTGCAGGCGTTAACAATATCCCTGTTGATAAGTGCGCTGAGCAGGGCGTAGTTGTATTCAACACTCCCGGTGCTAACGCTAACGCAGTTAAGGAGCTGGTTATCTGCGCTCTGCTGCTGGCTTCCAGAAGGATCACCGAGGCTGCTGCATGGGCTAACTCCCTGAAGGGCACCGAGGACGCTCCCAAGACTGTTGAGGGCGGCAAGGCTAAGTTCGCAGGTCCCGAGATCTTCGGCAAGACCCTGGGCGTTATCGGTCTGGGCGCTATAGGCGGCAAGGTTGCAAACGCTGCTGTTGCACTGGGCATGAAGGTAATCGGCTTCGATCCTTTCCTTTCCGAAGCTGCTGCTAAGGCACTGGATTCTACTGTAAAGGTAGTTGACAGCAAGGACGAGATCTACAAGAACGCTGATTATATCACTCTGCACGTTCCTTTCACTCCCGATGCAAAGAACAGCATCTCCAAGGAGCAGATCGCTATGATGAAGGACGGCGTTCGCATCATCAACGCTGCAAGAGGCGAGCTGGTAGATACTGCTGCTGTTGTTGAGGCTATCAAGGCAGGCAAGATCGCTAAGTATGTTACAGACTTCGCTGATGATATCGGTCTGGGCGAAGAGAACGTTATCACTCTGCCTCACCTGGGTGCTTCCACTCCCGAAAGCGAGGACAACTGCGCTATCATGGCAGCTGACGAGCTGATGGACTACATCGAGAGAGGTAAGATCAGAAACTCTGTTACTTTCCCGAACCTTGAACTTGCTAAGACCGCAGATCAGCTGGTATGCGTACTGCACAAGGCTGAAGTTACCGAGGACGCTGTAAAGGCTGCTGTCGGTGCTGATGTTGTAGCAAGCGCTTCTGCAACAAAGAAGGCTTGGGGCTACACTCTGCTGGACGTTAAGGGTTCTGCAAATGTTGACGCTGTAAAGGCTGTTGCAGGCGTTGTTGGCGTAAGAGTTATCTGATATCCGTCGCGTAATGTAAGGAGGGTACAACATGAAAATAATCGCGCTGATATTGCTTATCGGTATACCGATGGCTGTCATGCAGATATTGTACAGGCTGTACGATCCTGACGGCGAAAAGACGCTGGCACTTGCGGAAAAACTGCCTGTACTTATGGGCAGAAAATTCCTTATACAGATAGTGTCCCCGCTGCTGTTCATAGTGGTCTTCGGGCTGATCTCGGTGCTGCTGCATATACCGATCGCGGTGTTCTATGTGGTATGCGGGATAGCCATAGGCATAATAAACGGCATGGCGGTAACGCTGATGTATCACGGCGACAAGAAATAATGTATATAACAGCGGAAGTCTTTGGGGCTTCCGCTGTTTTTGTGTGCGTTGGGGGAATTTGGGTGTGAAAAAAGCACCTTGCTTTCGCTTGGTGCTTTTGTCGTCTATAAGTCCGCTTGATGTGTGTTCAAGGGTGTCGAGGTATGCAGTCAGTTCTTCCATAAGTACCTCTTTTTGGGCATGAAAAAGCCGCCTTTGTTGGGCGGCTTTTTGCTATTCATTATTCAACAAGTTCACTATCGTCAAAAAACTCGATATCAGGATAATCTGTAATGCTTGTATGGTATTCACCTATTTCACTTGTTGTAGCATTGGGGTTGTCTTGCATGAATTTTATCATTTTTTCAGTAATTTCAATCCCATCATCTTCAAGGAAAGACTTCATACCTAACACAAAGTCAGGATATGAATCCGGAACTTTTTTTAAAAGCTCTTCTAAAACGCTCATTAAATCACTTCCTTATTTTCTTTACCTTAGTGAACTCATAATTACCATAACCATGATTTTTAAATTCAGACAATCTTGAATATTTTCCAGAATAATAATAACATATCTTTTTCCCTTCATAACGCTTTGAATGATATGTATTAATTTCGTAAGTTATAAGTTTAGTTTCTTTATAACCCATTTTAGCATAAGCATTTTTCTTTGTCAAGCCTTTTCTTCGTGACTTCCAGAACTTTTACCTCCGCCGCCAGAAGCAAATCTCCCTTTTTCATCTCGATAAGGGTTATACCGTTCTTCCTCATCACCTGCCGCTATACCGCCCTCACCCACCTTAACAGATGCATTGGTATTCGGCGTGTATATCGTCTTTGTCTTCGGGTCGTAAAGCACGTCGTCCAGTCCGAGCCTTATCCAGTTCAGCCCCAGTGCAGGCATATCCTCTTTGTAGCGCACTTCATCTGCCTGCATAAAGTTGCCCTCGATAGCCAGCTTGTAAGCCTGGAAGCGTTTCAGGATATCGCCGCGCTACTGTGCGCTGATTGCTGTTTGTTCACAAAAAAAACTTGACTTTTTCGGAGAACTGTTATAAAATATATGTATATGTATTTTAATGTATAAGGAGAGTCACCATGAAGAATACCGAAAAGACAATGGAAAAGATAGTTGCCCTCTGTAAGGGCAGAGGCTTTGTATACCCCGGCAGTGAGATCTACGGCGGTCTTGCTAATACCTGGGATTACGGTCCTCTCGGCGTTGAGCTGAAAAACAATATCAAGGACGCTTGGAGAAAGAAATTCGTTCAGGAGAACAAGTACAATGTAGGTCTTGACTCCGCTATCCTGATGAACCCCCAGACTTGGGTAGCTTCGGGTCATATCGGCGGCTTCTCCGATCCTCTGATGGACTGCAAGGAGTGTAAGACTCGTCACCGTGCTGATAACCTCATTGAGGACTTCGACGGCACTAACGTTGCAGGCTGGTCCAATGAGCAGATGATGGACTACATCAAGGAGAAAGGCATTCCCTGCCCCAACTGCGGCAAGCACAACTTCACCGATATCCGTCAGTTCAACCTGATGTTCAAGACATTCCAGGGCATCACCGAGGACAGCAAGTCTGAGCTGTACCTGCGTCCCGAGACTGCACAGGGTATCTTCGTAAACTTTGCTAATATCCAGAGAACTACCAGAAAGAAAGTTCCTTTCGGTGTTGCACAGGTAGGTAAGAGCTTCCGTAACGAGATCACTCCCGGTAACTTCATCTTCCGTGTAAGAGAGTTCGAGCAGATGGAGCTTGAGTTCTTCTGCAAGCCCGGCACAGACCTTGAATGGTTCGATTACTGGAGAAGCTTCTGCAAGAACTTCCTGCTGAGCCTGAACATCAAGGAAGAGAACCTGAGACTGAGAGATCACTCTGCTGAGGAGCTTTGCTTCTATTCCAAGGCTACTACCGACTTCGAGTACCTCTTCCCCTTCGGTTGGGGCGAGCTGTGGGGCGTTGCTGACAGAACTGACTACGACCTCACACAGCACATCAACACTTCGGGCAAGAGCCTTGATTACTTTGACCCCGAGACCAACGAGAGATACATTCCTTATGTTATCGAGCCTTCACTCGGTGTTGAAAGACTGTTCCTGACCATCGTTACCGAAGCTTACGATGAGGAAGACATCGGTACTCCCGAGAAGCCCGATGTAAGAACAGTAATGCACTTCCACCCTGCACTTGCACCTTTTAAGGCTTGCGTACTGCCTCTTTCCAAGAAGCTTGCTGAGCCCGCAGGCGAACTGTATGATACTCTCGCTAAGAATTTCAGCGTTGACTACGATGAAACAGGTTCTATCGGTAAGAGATACCGCCGTCAGGACGAGATCGGTACACCTTTCTGCATCACCTACGACTTTGATTCTGCTGAGGACGGCTGTGTAACAGTACGTGACAGAGATTCCATGGAGCAGGAAAGAGTAAAGATCGACGAACTGGTTGAGTACATCAACAAGAAGATCGCATTCTGATAAAAAATATATCGCTTTCCCTGTCAGCGGGGAAAGCGTTTTTTGTTTGAGCGTAAACTGTAAAGCATCCTGATGCAATAGTCAGGGTGCTTTTTCACACTTCCCGCCCTTGCCGCATACCATAAATCAAAACAAGGAAAGGAAGTATCACATGAAAAAGACAATGATAACCATGAGTAGCATAACCTACGCAATGAAAGCCAAGGAGTATCTGAATTCGCTGGGCTATTGGTGTGAGGTTGAGCGCACTCGTAAGAATATAGGCAGCGGCTGTGGGTATTCGATAGTGGTGCGGGACGACCCCGACCTTATAACCCTCAGGCTGGAACGGAAAAATATCCCTTATAATGGGATATACAGTTTATAGTGGAGGTCGGCATGGGAAAAAACACTATGGTGAATTTTGATAACTCCGCGGGAACTTTCCCTAAGCCCGAAAGTGTGCGTCAGGCGGTGGCGGAGGCTGTTCGTGATCTGGGTGGAAATCCCGGCAGGGGAGGGCACAGGCTTTCTCTTGAAGCTGCCGAAAGGGTCTACAAGGTGAGAAAAAGTGCGGCTGAATTCTTCGGAGCTGAAACAGAGAACACCGCTTTCACCCCTAACTGCACCTACGCCCTCAACATGGCGATAAAGGGTATAATGCAGTTCGGCGGACATATCATAATAAGCGGTTGGGAGCATAATTCTGTCAGCCGACCTGTTTACGCCCTGACTAAGCGTAGCGGGGTGAAGTGCTCGGTGGCGGAGATATACCCCGATGTTGGGCGGACTATTGAGGGCATTGAAAAGCTTATCAGGCATGATACTTTGTGCATCTGCTGTATGGCGGCATCAAATGTCACAGGTCGGATACTGCCTTATCGGGAGATTGCCGAAGTCTGCAAACGGCGAAATATAGCCTTTATCTGTGACTGCGCACAGGCGGCGGGGCTGCTTTCTATGCGGGTGGGTGATGGCATCAGCTTTATATGCACTTCGGGGCAGAAGGGTCTGTATGGTCCTGCGGGCACGGGTCTGCTGATAAGCAGCGGTGAATATCCGCTTTCAACGATAATCGAGGGCGGCACAGGTGCGACTTCGGGCGAACTTGCGCAGACTCCCTATATGCCCGAAAAGCTTGAAAGTGGCACTCTAAACACGGCGGGTATATCGGGACTTGGGGCGGGGCTTGAATTCGTGAAAAGCAAGGGTTCTGATACTATCCTGCGCCACGAAAAGAACCTCTGCGAGATATTTGAGCGCGGTCTTGAAAAGCTGGGTGCAGAGATTTACGACAAGGATATATCCCGTGTGCCAATAGTTGCATTCAATATCAGCGGAAGGACTTCCGAAGAAACAGCGGCTGAACTCAGCAAGGGCGGATTTGCACTGCGGGGTGGTATGCATTGTTCGGCACTTGCCCATGAAAGTCTTGGCACGGGAAAGCGCGGTGCTGTGAGGTTCTCGCCCTCGGCATTCAACACGCCCGCACAGGTGAACGAACTTCTCAGATTTATGGAGAGCAGATTCAGCGCATAAATGCAAGACCCCCGCAGAACGATAATACTGCGGGGGTTTGCGATATGTTAATTTACTTCCGTTTTTTGAACACCAGCACTACGCAGCCTGCCAGTGCCACACTCACCGTACCCAAAGTAACAGCGCCCGTGTTGGGGTTTGTGTTTTCACTGATAACAGTTTTTTCGCCTGCGTCGGAGGTGCTTTCATCAGCCAAAACAGGTAAAGCGGAAGAACACAGCATCAGGGTGCAGAACAAAAGAGAAATCAGCTTTTTTCTCACACCGCCTCACTCCTTTTCTGATGACATATTATTTTATCTGTCATATTCTATATCACTATTTTATCACACTTTCATCACAGTTTCAAGATGCACATTAGACAAATAACAAAGCTTGTTTATGGAGAATATCAACAGTTAAAATTAACGGACAGTTAAGCTGCGTCAGTACATAAAAAAGACACTTCTGCCAAAAGTGACAGAAGTGTCTGAAATTACATATCAAACGATATACCGCGGAAAATTACTTGTCAGCGATAACGTCGATGCCGGGGAGAACCTTACCCTCGAGGTATTCGAGAGAAGCGCCGCCGCCTGTGGAGATGTGGCTCATCTTGTCAGCGAAGCCCAGCTGGATAACAGCTGCTGCGGAGTCGCCGCCGCCGATGATTGTGGTAGCGTCGGTCTCAGCCAGTGCCTTAGCAACAGCGATAGTACCTGCTGCCAGTGTGGGGTTCTCGAAAACGCCCATAGGTCCGTTCCAAACAACGGTCTTTGCGCTCTTTACAGCCTCAGCGAAGAGAGCCTGAGTCTTGGTACCGATGTCCAGACCTTCCTTGTCAGCGGGGATCTTGTCGGAATCAACGATCTCAACGTCAACCTCAGCGTCGATAGGATCAGGGAAGTTTGAAACTACTGTGGTGTCGATAGGCAGGAGGAGCTTCTTGCCGTTAGCCTCAGCCTTAGCGATCATTTCCTTGCAGTAATCGAGCTTGGTATCGTCAACGAGGGACTTACCAACTTCCTTGCCCTGAGCCTTCAGGAATGTGTAAGCCATACCGCCGCCGATGATGAGTGTATCGCACTTCTCGAGCAGGTTGGAGATAACGTTCAGCTTATCAGCAACCTTAGCACCGCCGAGGATAGCAACGAAAGGACGAACAGGGGTCTCAACTGCATTGCCGAGGTAGTTGATCTCCTTCTGCATCAGGTAACCAACTGCGGTCTCCTTAACGAACTTGGTAACGCCTGCTGTGGAAGCGTGAGCTCTGTGAGCAGAACCGAAAGCGTCCATAACGAATACCTGACCGTCAACCAGCTCAGCCAGTTCCTTAGCGAACTCCTCGCCGTTCTTGGTCTCGTCGTTGCCTCTGAATCTTGTGTTCTCCAGAACAACGATCTCGCCGTCGTTCATAGCTGCAACTGCTGCCTTAGCGTTGTCGCCTACAACAGTATCATCAGCTGCGAAAGTAACCTTAGTGCTTACCAGCTCTGCAAGTCTGTCAGCAGCGGGCTTCAGGCTGAACTTAGCCTCAGGACCGTTCTTGGGCTTGCCCAGGTGAGAACAAAGAACTACCTTTGCGCCGTTCTCTACCAGCTTGTTGATAGTGGGCAGAGCAGCGGTTATTCTGTTATCGTTAGTGATAACGCCGTCCTTCAGCGGAACGTTGAAATCAACTCTTACGAGTACCTTTTTGCCCTTAACATTAATGTCTTCAACAGTGACTTTGTTTAATCCTGCCATTTTAGTGACACCTCTCTCTTAATATTTCCGCCTAGGCGGATCAGTGTTGGTGTTGGATCAAATAGTAAACGAAAGCGGTCTTACAGGACGCAAGTCGTTTATTATTTAACAACCTCGAATACTATTATATAATATCGCGGCAAAAAAATCAAGAGGTTTGGGCTTATTTTTTCCAAATTATCAAAAATATCCCTTTCGGGGGATAGCTGTTTATTCATTATTGTTCCGATATGACTCAGCTTCTGTCCCTGCTGCGGAATATCAGTGAAGCCAGAAAAGCAAAGAGCATTGCGGCGGCGATACCTCCTGCACCTGCGGTAAGTCCGCCTGTGAATATGCCGAGAAAGCCCTTGTCTTCAATCTCGCGGCGGACACCCTCGGCCATCAGCGCACCGAAGCCTGTCAAGGGAACGCTTGCGCCGCAGCCTGCGGCAGCGCGGAGCTTGCTGTATATCCCGATGCCGCCGAGGATCACACCTGCGACCACATAAGCGGTGAGGATACGAGCGGGGGTGAGTTTTGTGAAGTCGATGAGCAGCTGACCTATGGCGCAGAGAAGACCTCCCACCAGAAAAGCATAGAGATAAATCATTCGTTCACACTTCCTTTCTCCGATGACAGCCATACCAGATGACTCACCGCGGGTATGCTTTCGCCTTGCTGGCTGATGGTGGGTGAGAGCAGAGCGCCTGTTGCGGCGAAGAGGATATTTTTCAGTCTGCCGCTTTTCAGCTCGGGGATAAAGTATCCGCAGAGCATACTTGCCGCACAGCCGCAGCCGCTTCCGCCAGAGTGAACGTCCTGTCTGTCGCTGTCATATATCATAAGTCCGCAGTCAAGGTGGCGGGAGCGTATATCTATGGAATCTTCGTCAGCCATCTCGCAAAGCAGTCTGCTGCCGACTTTTCCTAAGTCACCCGTAACGATATGGTCGAAATCTGATGGGGACATTTCGGTGTCCCTGAAAAATTCACGTATGGTGGAATATGCCGCAGGAGCCATGGCGGCGCCCATGTTATTGGCATCTGTCACACCCATATCGACTATCCGACCGATGGTCACGCCCCGTACATAGGGCGCACTTCCCTTGGGGGACACAGCCAGCGCTCCTCCTGCGGTAGCTGTCCACTGGGCGGTTGGTGGACGCTGTCCGCCGTAGTTAAGGGGCATACGGTACTGTCTTTCAGCGGTGCAGAAGTGTGATGAAGTGACCGCCATTGCGATATCCGCAAATCTCCCCGCCGCCAGCATGGAAGCCAGCAGGAGCCCTTCAGACATAGTCGAGCAGGCTGAGTAAATGCCGAGAAAGGGAAGTCCGTAGTCGCGAAGTCCGTATGTCGTGCCGACGCACTGGTTGAGCAGATCGCCGCCGATGAGAACATCAATGTCATCCTCCTTTAATCCCGCTTTTTCGAGGGCAATTCGCACAGCCTGCTTCTGGAGCTGGTTCTCGCCCTCCTCGTAGGTATTCCGCGTAAAGTACGGGTCATCGTTTATTTTGTCGAAGTACTTCCCGTAGGGACCTTCGTTTTCCATTTTTCCGCCCACAGCCGCCGAGGTGATTATCGAGGGCGGTGCGGGGAATATCGTTGTTGCTTTATGCATGGTATCATCTCCGTTTTGAGGATAGTATGAACGGAAAAATATTTAATATTCGTTTGTTGCAATTTTTTTTGTGATATGGTATAATAAACAGAAATGCAGTGTGTTCGGAAACGATGAAAGGATATGGCACTATTATGATGGAAGATATGACCGCGCCCTGCGGTGACGGGCTTATAAATATACGTGTATGCGCCATAATACAGAAAAAGGGCAGACTGCTGATGGCTTTCAGTGATGATGCCGACTACTTGTATACAGTTGGCGGACGGGTAAAATTCGGTGAAACTGCCGAGCAGGCGATAGTCCGTGAAGTATTTGAAGAAACAGGCGTAAAGCTCGGTATCAACAGGCTCGGGTTCATTCAGGAGAATTATTTTTACGGTGATTCGCCGTCGAATAAGGGGAAGCTCATATATGAGGTGGGTTACTACTTCTTTATGAAAGTGCCCGAGGATTTTGAGCCTGTTGGTATGGATTTCAAAGAGGGCGATTCCACCGAACATCTCAGCTGGATTGACCCCATGACCGAGAAAAGGAAGTTCTATCCCGAGTTTTTCAGGACGGAGCTTATTAAGCCTTTTGAGGGCGTTAGGCATATCGTACAGGACGACAGGTCAAATTTTATTAAGATAAGATAGATGAGGTAGCTATGTTCAAATTATTAAAGCAAGAGGGTGCCGCACGACGCGGCGAATTCAAGACGGTTCACGGGACTATACAGACCCCCGTTTTCATGAATGTGGGAACTTCCGCGGCTATAAAGGGCGGAGTGTCTTCCATTGACCTTAAAAACGAGCTGAAAACACAGGTGGAGCTCTGCAACACCTATCATCTCCATGTTCGTCCCGGGGACGATGTGATATACAAGATGGGCGGACTTCACAAGTTCATGAACTGGGATAAGCCCATACTCACCGACAGCGGCGGATTTCAGGTGTTTTCGCTGGCGAAGCTCAGGCGCATAAAGGAAGAGGGTGTGTACTTCAACAGCCATGTTGACGGCAGGAAGATATTCATGGGACCCGAGGAAAGTATGCAGATACAGTCCCATCTGGCTTCGACCATCGCTATGGCTTTTGATGAGTGTGTTGAGAATCCTGCGGAGTATAATTACTCAAAGCGTTCCTGCGAGCGCACCACAAGGTGGCTCCACAGGTGCATCGCGGAGATGAAAAGGCTCAACTCCCTTGAAGAGACCATAAACCGCGATCAGCTGCTTTTCGGCATAAATCAGGGCTGTACTTATGATGATCTTCGTATCGAGCATATGAAGACTATCCGTGAGCTTGACTACTGTGCAGGCTTCGCTATCGGCGGACTTGCGGTTGGTGAGCCTACGGAGATAATGTACCACGTTATCGAGCAGGTTGAGCCTTATATGCCCAAGGACAAGCCCCGTTATCTTATGGGTGTTGGTACGCCCTCGAATCTTATCGAAGCTGTTTACCGCGGCATAGATTTCTTC
>NZ_JAILMR010000136.1 GCF_024692365.1 Ruminococcus sp.
ACCCGAATAATACTTTTATCTTGACAATCATATAATCATGTGCTAATATGCTGATAAGACCGACTGCTTTCACAATCGGTCTCATCATATACTCTTTTATTACACTATTTGTAGTTTACACAGAATTTGGGATTGACTCATGCTTCAAGAGCGAGAAAAGATAATTCTCCCCCCGTTTTCAATATTATTCGTAAAATCGCTCTCTATCTTGTTTTTCAAGCTCAGTACAAACGTATCAGTAAAAGCCGTTTGATGTTTCGGGCTGCTCTTGAACCTTTTCTTTTCCTTGATATCCGTTTCGATCATTCTGCTGTTTCTGATCATTAGTAAATGCTGTTGCCGTGCTTTGAAATTATCGGTACTTGACAAATGACAAAAAATCGGTTATAATTAAATCATACATCAGTAATAGGATTACTAAAGCAATCAGGAGGGGCGGTTATGAAGATCTCCACTAAAGGAAGATATGCACTCAGACTTATGACAGATCTTGCAAAACACAAGGAAGACGGTTATGTACCAATCAAGGTGATCGCTGAAAGGCAGAATATCAGCGACAAGTATCTGGAACAGATCATCTCTATCCTCAGCCGTGCGGGCTATGTAAGAAGCATACGCGGCGCGGGCGGCGGTTATACTCTCGCTTATCCTGCTGAAAAGTACACCGTAGGTATGATTCTCAGACTCACCGAAGGCAGCCTTGCGCCTGTTGCTTGTCTGGAGACAGAGGAAAACCTATGCGAGCGCGCAGAAGCCTGTCCTACCCTGTTTATATGGGAGAAGCTTTACGCGGCTATAAACGATGTTGTTGACAGCATCACCATTGCTGATATCGTTGAAAGAGATATCAACAGTGCTGACCTGTACAGCATCTGATGGCGGTTTGCCATACTTAACAGCATAATAAACAGCGGGAGACAGCCGTACTTTTTCAGCACGGTCATCTCCCGCTTTTCGTTTGTCATATGGTGTATTCTACGTTGCAGTATATCTTGCCTGAATTGTCGCGGAGAGATATGATACAGCCAGACGGGGTATCGTATCTGTCTGCGAAGACTATATCGCCGCGCTTTATTGGGAATTTATACTCGGCACGCAGGCGTTTTGCTTTATGGCACTCATGAAAAAGTTCATCGGTAATATCGAAATAACGGGCGTTATTGACATGGCTGTTCATGTCGATATCGCTTCTTCTTATAATCATCTGACAAGTGATAGTGGGTGCGGTATCAGGGACAGCTATTTTACGCGGCAGGTATTCCATTTCCAGTTTCTCATAGCATTTCACCTGTGCGATGAGGTCTGCGGAAACGCGGATAGGTCTGCCTGTTTTAACGTCCATGAAAGCGCCACCTGCGATAGACCTAATGCACACGTCGCCCTTTTCACCCAGCACCATGGTATTTCTTGAACCGTACATTCTGTTGAGTTCATAAGTCCATGTCTTGGTGCGGATATTTTCGCCGTATTTAGGACGTCTGAGAATATCCACCTGACGATGAGTGAGGAACATCACGCTGCCTGTTTCCTTAAAAAAGGGAGCGAGAACCGGGTGATTCATCAAATGGAGGTCGGAAGTATCCTGTAGGATATCAACAAGACCGCTGTTGCGGACTTCGCCGCCCTCACCTATCTGCGAACAATATATCTTTCTGTCTGTTTCAAACATAATTTCCTCCTGCGTTATGAAACAAAAAAGCAGCCGCTCAGGGCTGCTATTTTATTATGTATCTTTTTCGTCATTAGACTTTGGTGCCGCTGCAACAGTTGTGCTGTAATCGCTGTATTCACCGTAGCCATAGCCGTACTTATAGCCATATCTGTACTTATAGCTGTACTTACCGCCATATTTACCGCCAGATACGGAAACGTTACTTACAACAACGCCAAGCAGCGAACCATCTGCCATCTTGATAGCGTTCATAGCTTCTTCAATAGCATCGTAGGTAGACTGTGCGTGCTTTGCTACCAGAAGAACACCTGCTATGGAAGGCAGAAGTGTCAGCGCATCGGTAACGAGATTTATCGGGGGTGTATCTATTATGATATAATCATAGTGTGCTGAAAGCTGTTCAAGCAGCATCTTCATATTATCCGAACCCAGCATCTCCGAAGGGTTGGGAGGGATAGGTCCGCAGGGAACTATATCAAGGTTTTCAATAACGTCGTGATGAACTATCTCCTTGAAAGTATTGCTGCCGCTTATCAGTGTGCTGAGTCCGACTTCATTTTTAACGGTAAAAACTCTGTGCTGTACAGGTTTTCTGAGGTCGCCGTCTATCAGCAAAACATGGTAATTGTTCTGGGCAAGTGTTATTGCTATATTCGCTGCCACCGTGGATTTACCTTCGGATGCAAGCGCACTGGAAACTGCAAATATCTTGTTCTTCTTGGTAGAAAGAGCAAAGGATATATTTGTTCTGAGAGTCTTGTAAGCTTCGGTAACCGGGAAAGCAACGTTAGAATCCATGAGTGTTCTTCTTTTGGCATTTCTGTTGCCAAAGCGGGGATTTCTGTTAATACTTGCCATACTTGCTCGAACCTCCCTTGCTGTCCATGAAAATGTCGGGTATTTCTGCAAGAACGGGAACACCGAAACGATCTCTCAGTTCTTCGCCGCTCTTTACGGTATTGTCGAGGAATGTTGCTACAAATGAGATACCTACCGATACTGCCAGACCTGCTACCAGTCCGAGAAGCAGATATCTGGGGATATTAGGGCCACTGGGAGATGTAGGTACCTTGGGAGGCGAAACGGTTTCAACCGAACCTGCCTTGGTAGTACGCTGGATGACCTTTGGAGCCAGTTCGGAGATATAAGTACATATATCAGCTGAGAACTTAGGTACCTGGCTGGTCACTGTTACCTGAAGGACCTCGGTATTGTTCACTGCGGCAATGTTTATAAGCTTTTTGATCTGGCTGCTGGGGATATAGTGCTTGTTATTATCATCAACAGCGATGGTGAAATAGTTATCAAGGTCTTCTTCGTTATAGTCCTGCAGAAGTCTGTCGGAGATAGACTCATACATCAGTGCATCATCAAGTATAACGATATACGTTGTCGCAAGGCTTCGCGCAGTATTCAGATCCTGCGCATTGATCTGATTGTTATCATTCGTATCAGACATATTATTGTTTGTTACGTATATCTTGATGCTTGAAGTATACTGGAGAGGCAGTACGAACTTAGCGTAGCTGTATCCTGCTATACCTGCAAGTAAAGTCACAATGATTATCATTTTGATGTGACCCAGCAGGATACCCAATATTTCCTGAATACTTATCTCTTTTTGCTCCATTATTTGCAACACCTACCTGATAATTTCTAAATGATCCGTACAGATCTGCGGGGTCGCAGACCTACAATAACACACTTTATAAGTATACATCATAAAGTGGATTTTGTCAATCCCATTAACGCCAAAAAAACGACATTTATCCTGTATATATTGCATTTAACTGTCAAAGTGGCGGTCAGTAGCTGAGGAGTTCTCTCATTACCCAGCCGGAAGTACCCTTATACAGTGTAGCCACCCATACATTTCCGTCAGGACCCACTGTTTCGCCGTAGCCTGTGATAGAAGCACCGTCGGGTATGGTAGTTCTTATATCATACTCTTTTGAAGGTCCGAATCTCAGATTGAGGTAGGTAGTATCGGAAGTGACGGTATATTTTCTTTTGGAATCGTACTCCATGGCTGATTCCATCTTGAAAAGCTTATTGGCAACTATCTTTGATGTGGTAGTCACCGTTGTGGCTTTTGTGGTCTTTGTAGTGGGACGAGAAGTCGGGTCTGCGATACTGATAGTGCCATTGGCTGTGGTGGTAGTCTTCTCGGCGCTTACTGTTATCGCGGCGGCAGTAGTGCCGTTATGTTCGGGAATTGAATAGTAAGTCTTAGCCTCTGTGCGCTGTGTGGCGCGAAGGTCTTCATCAACCTCGTCATCGGGATTGAAAAGCTGGTCATTTTCCAGCGAACCGCTGACGGTGGTAGTCGTAGTGTATCCGCCGTCGGGATCTTCATCATCAGCATCAACATCGCCCACAGCGAAAGCCGCAGTCTTTGTGGTATGGACGGAACGCTTTTCAATAGTTGAATCTGAGGTGAATATAGGGTCGGAATCCGAACCCTCACCCACTTGACCGCAGCCCGCAAGTGATACAGCTGCAAGGGCTGTCAAAAACAATATCCTGAAATTTTTACACATTTTTATCTGTCCTTTCAAACAAGAAGTCTGCTTATTCTATACTTCGCCCAGCAGACGCAGGGCGTTTTCTGAGAATATCTTCTCCTTATCATCATCGGAAATACCTAACCGCAGAATTTTTTTCTTTATCTCTGCGGGACTGTCCCAGGGGCAGTCACTGGCAAAAAGTATCCTGTCCGCACCGTGTTTTCTGATTATCTTTTCCATCAGTCCATCGGTGAGGAACCTGCCTGTGAAGGCGGTATCAAAATAGACCTCGCCGTCAACACCTGCAAGGATATCGCATACCTGCTGGTGGCTGTCATTGCCGCCAAGATGTGCAAAAATGACTTTCAGGTGAGGGTGTTTTTTTATCATGCGCAATGCACGTTCGGGCGGGCAGTGGACAAGGTCGGGTGAGAAAACATCGAAGCCTGCGTGGAATATCACGGGAAGCCCGCGGCGTTCTATCTCATCATAGAGGAAGTCTACTCTGTCCTCATCGACCATGAAATCCTGATAATCGGGGTGCAGTTTCACGCCGTGCAGACCAAGTGATACAAGTCTGTCAAGTTCGGCGGGGATATCTTCAAAGTCGGGGTGTATGGTTCCGAAGCTTATGAATCTTCCGCCGTTATTTTCGGCACACCAGTCGTTTATAACTTTTACCTGAGTGGGACGGGTCGCCACCGAGAGAAGCACTCCCCTGTCGATGCCCCATTCATCGAATCTTGCAACTGTGGTTTCTATAAGACCATCGGTCAGCGGTTCGAGCTCTGCGCGTTCTTTCAGCTGGAATATAGCTTTTTCGGCTATTTTTGGTGCAAAACAATGCACGTGAAAATCTATCGTCAGAGTTATCACCTCCGTATTTTTCTGACATTACAGCCCCTATTATAGCACACTGGGCGTCTTCGTTCAAGTAAAGTCACAGAACTTTCGGTATTTTCATACATATATCACACAAATTAGCTTGCATAAACTGAAAAAATGTGGTATAATTTGATAGTATAGTAAATTACAACTGTTAACATTTGTCAGCATATGCCAATTATTGCGGCGGCAGGTGTTTTCAGAGCGGAGGAAAGTATCAATGGACAGTTTCAAGGAACAGATAATCAGAAAAGAAAACACTCAAAAAGACAGCACAATGCGCTTTTTGATAGCATTTGCCTGTGTGGCACTGTGCTTTGCGGTGATAATTTTTACGATGATGCTTATGGGATATCTGCCGATAGCGCTGGTCATCTGCGGCGGCATCATATACGGCGGAGTTTACCTTATGCAGAACCTCAATCTGGAATATGAGTACATCTTCACCAACGGCGACCTGGATATCGACAAGGTAATAGCTGCGAGAAGCAGAAAGCATCTGGCGACTATAAAAGTCAACGACACCACCGATATCGGTGAATATAACGGCAATGACAACGGCAACAGAACAGTCATCATGGCTTCAGCTATGAATCCCGAGATAACCGACTGGTTCATGGACGTAAAGCACCCCGACCTCGGTGATGTAAGGCTGATATTCACCCCCGACGAGGATATGCTGAGGGTGATAAAAATTCATCTGCCCCGCACCATACGTTCAAAGGTGAATGTATCCGAAAAGTCGGAGAACTTTGACTAATGGCTGCTTTTACGGTAGGCACAGACCTTGCAGAAGTGGACCGTATACGCAAAAGCTGTAAGCGGGAAAGCTTCGTGAACAGGGTGTATTCGGAAGCAGAAAAGGAATACTTCAAGAAATTCCGCGACCCTGCGGAAAGCATGGCGGGATCATGGGCGGCTAAGGAAGCCTTCTCAAAAAGCCTTGGCACAGGTGTCAGGGGGTTCGAGCTGAAAGAGGTATCGGTAGTCAGGGACGAACTGGGCTGCCCTCATCTTGAACTTACGGGCAATGCAGGAAAGATAGCTGAGGAGCGTGGTCTGGATTTCTCACTCTCTATAACTCATACGAAAGAATATGCTTCGGCAGTAGTGATAGCTTTTCCCAAAGAGGACTGAGCTGTGTCGGGCATACATATAGTAAATGGCATATATCTTAGTATTTTCAGCGCTCACAAAAAGTGCAGCATCTGCAAGTGCTGACAGATATCAATATGCCGTTTACAAAAAAATTCGCGGAAATTCCGCTTTTAAGGAGGAATGGACATGGTAAAGGACAGGATACTTACAGTTGAACAGATGAAAGCCTGCGAAAGGCGCTCGGAGGAACTGGGCGTTCCCGCTTCACAGCTGATGGCGACTGCGGGTGAAAAGCTTGCTTCTCATGTAATGCATGAAACTATGGCTGACGGTCAGCCCGATACTCCCGAAGTTGTTATACTGGCAGGCAAGGGCAACAACGGCGGCGATGGTCTGGTGGCTGCAAATCATCTGCACAGGGCAGGCATAAGCACTAAGATCGTACTGTGCTGCGGAAAGCCTGTAACACCTGCTGCAAGCAAGGCTTATGATTCGCTGAACAAGGATATCGAAGTAATGTTCTACGACGGCGACAACACTCACCCATGGGCTAGCGCTATCGATAATTCTACGCTGATAGTTGATGCTATCTTCGGCACAGGCTTTACAGGCGAGATCGAAAGAGATCTTCAGCCGCTGTTCATCAAGCTGAACACTCATGCTAAGCGCGTCATCGCCTGCGATATACCCTCGGGTGTAGATGCAAGAAGCGGTCAGGCAGGCGTACTTGCGGTACAGGCTGACGTTACTGTTACGATGCACGCTAAAAAGCTGGGTATGCTGCTCTCTCCCGGAAAGTATTTCTGCGGATATATAAGAGTTGAGGACATCGGTATCCCTGCGGCGGCTATGACAGGTGACCCGATAATGAGCAACGAGATTTACGCAAAGGCTTGTATGCTGGACGATCAGCAGCTGGGCAAGAAGTTCCTTACCTCCCGTAAGCCTTGGGCGCACAAGGGTACCTTCGGAAAGCTGGTATGCGTTTGCGGCTGCAAGCGGTATATCGGTGCTGCGGGAATATCCGCGACCGCTGCTCTTAGAATGGGTGTTGGTCTGGTGGAGATTTGCTCTACCGAAAAGGTCATTGACTCCCTTGCTGCAAATCTGTACGAGTGTACATACAACGAGATGAAAGCAGATGCGGAGGGCTACATGACCTCCGAGAACGTTCCTGCTATACTGGAAAGCCTTGAAGGTGCAAAGGCACTTCTGCTGGGCTGCGGTTTGGGTCATACTCCCGAGACTGAAAAACTGGTAGCCGAGCTTATCGAGAAATCCCCCGTGCCCGTTATACTTGATGCGGACGGAATAAATTCACTTGTCCCGAATATAGATGTACTGTTGAAGAAACAGTCAACGGTTATAATCACTCCTCACCCCGGCGAGCTGGCAAAGCTCTGCGGAGTATCTCAGGAGGAAGTACTCGCAGACAGGCTGAAATATTCCTACGACCTATCAAAGAAATACGGCATCACGGTGGTATCGAAGTCATCGGAGACCATTGTATGCTGCGCGGACAGAACAGAAGTCATCACAGCGGGCAGCACAGCCCTCTCAAAGGGCGGCTCGGGCGATATGCTTGCGGGGCTCATAGCTTCGCTGACGGCACAGACAAAGCGTTCATCGCTGATAAACTGCATACTTGCCTGCATGGTCATGGGCAGGGCGGCAGAGATACTGGGCACGAAGCGTTCCGACCGCGGTATACTGACTAGGGATATTCTTGCTTATCTGCCGTTCTTCCTGAAACATCTCGAAGGCGGCGAGGACTGATATATGCCAATAACACAGGCGGCTCTTCTTCACGGAGAGCCGCCTTTTTTTGGAGGGACAGCGATGAAAATAAGAATGTTGCTGCTTACGGCAGTGATATCCGCGGCACTTGTCGGGTGCGGAGCTGAGAGGAAGTCGGCTAAGCCCGAAAAACTAAGCGGAGATATGGACAAGACGGCTGAGATAACGCTTTTCGGCAGGGAGTACAAGGCAGAGCTTCGGCGTGGCGGCGAGGGCGTATGGGAATGTGGTTTCACGGAGCCTGAAAGTCTGGCGGGGCTGAAAATGACCTATGACACCGAAAACTGCCGCATTGAGTTGGACGGTCTGCAATATCAGTGCGATGGAGCGGCACTTCCCGAATACGGATTGATGCCGCTGCTTGCGACCGCATTGGAAACCCTCATAGACGGCAAGGACATAAGCTGTACCGTCCGCGGAGATTACACCGAGGAAACAGGCGAAACATCAGGTCAGCGATTTGTGGCGAAGGTCAAAGGCGGCGAACTTACGGAGCTGGAAGTAGATAAAGCACTGACAGTCCGTTTCAGATAAAAGAAAAAGGCACTCCCAAGCGGAAGTGCCTTAAAAACTGCGTTATTACTTTTCAAGAACAACAGTGCCGTCTTCGGCATACTCGATAATGCCGTCGGAGTCAGCGTCAACCAGTTCTTCCTTCTCATAGGAAGCTCCGCCGGGGATAGCACCCTCGGGAACCTTTATAACGTTGCCGTCTTCGTCTTCAAATACGAGGTCAGCGATGTAAAGGTCGATATCGCTCTTAACTACCCATGCCATGATGGTTTCATAGTTTGTCTCGTACTCGTGGTTGAACTTAGCCTGCTCTTTCAGACCTATTCTTGCAGAAGCTACGGTGTGAGCCCACTGGTCGCACCAACCCTCGCCCTGGTCGGAAGCCATTTCGATAGTGCCTGTATTGCCGTTCCAGTTGCCATTGTTATTAGTACCGATAGCACCGCCGTACCAAGCTACGGTCACAGGTCCCATGCCATCGTCATAAACTGCCTGCTCACGCGCGATAGCTACCAGTTCAGCCTTTATGGTGAATACTTTGTCCATCAGCTCGGGTTCAGCAGCGAACAGCTTGTTCATATCTACCTGTATCTTCAGTACCTTATGACCGTTGTTAGCGGTATCCTCGATGTCGTAGATCTCCTCGTCGCACTTGAGCATAGGTACGCCTGCAACTTCCTGTACGGAGAAGTTTATCTTAGCCTCATCGCCTGAATAGCCGTCTTCGCCGGGCTTTAATTCATCAGAAGCCTCATAGAAAGGTGTAATGATGCCTGAAACATCGCTGTCAGCCGCAAATGTCAGAGATGCGTTGTCATAGCACTCGAGAGAATCTGCGATAGCGGACAGAGGCTTCCAGTCGGAATTATCGATCTCGGAAGTTTTATCCTCATCGGAAGTTGTTTCAGCAGGTGTTTCATCCTCTGCGGGAGTTGTCTCTGCAGGAGCTTCGGTCGCTGCTGTGGTAGTGGTCGTTGCTGCCTTGGACTCACTATTATCGTCCATATCGCCGCATGAAGCGAACATCAGTGCTGTCATTGTGAGTGCAAGGGTCATTGCCAGGATCTTTTTCATTTCTTGATACCCTCCGTATTTTCTAATCTCGGGCTTTGCCCGTATCCAATATATTACCTAAGTATTATAGCACTTTTCACCTTGCATTTCAATGTATGTTTTTCACAATATTCACTTAATTTTGAGACGTGTTTGCACAGATAACGATTACATTGTGAACAAAAAAAGGCCCCCGCTTTAAGCGAGGGTCTTGTAAAATTTCATATCTTATCGGATATTACTTTCTCTTTGCAACTACTGCAACTGCGCCTGCCAGTGCAAGACCTGCCAGTGCGATACCAGCAGTTGTACCGGTAGCCTGGTTGGTGTTGTCGGAAGCTGCTGCAGCGGAAGAAGTAGCAGTTGTAGTTGTTGTGCCGGACTTACCATTGTTATTGGTAGTAGCTGCCTTAGAAGAATCAGCTGCGCTGGAAGCAGAATCAGCTGCGCTGGAAGCATCAGCTGCGCTGGAAGCGTCCTCAGCCGCGCTGGAAGCATCCTCAGCTGCGCTGGAAGCATCCTCAGGCTTCAGATCACCAGTGATCTCAACACCTGTTACGGTGATGTCTGCGCCCCACCATGAGCAGCAGCATACCTCTGCATAATAACCTTCAGCAGAAGGATCGCCCCAGTACTCCTGAGCCTGAGGATCGAAATTGAATGTAACGGTGTAGTTGCCGTCAGAACCCTCAGCAACGATTGTCTTATCAGCATCAGGATTACCCCACTCCCAGTCGGGCTGTCTCTGATCCCAACCGCTACCCTTGCTGTTCAGAACAAAGGCGCCACCAAAGCCTGCGGACTCATCTTCAACAGTGAAAGTCAGCTTAACTGAGGATATAGTAGTAGTCTCGTAAGGGCTGGCAGCCAGATTAACTTTGTAGTTACTACCATCTACAGTTACATAATCAAGACCAGTCTGATCAACAAATGTCTTCTCTGCGAATGCAGGGATAGCTGTAGCAGCTGCGATAGCCAGTGCAGACATACCTGCAAAGATCTTAGAAATTTTCATTATGATCTCCTCCAAATTTCAAATAATATTTTTTTAGAATCCCGAACATCTTAGATTCCTAGGATAAAGTATATCAACTTTTATGAGGATTGTCAAGCGTTTTTGAAAAAAAATTGCGATTTGGTTACAAAATCTATCACAAAGTTTTCACAATGTATTTGTGCAATGTGCATGGAAATCGTTTACAGAATATGTAAAAGCTTTTAAATAAAATCGGCACAGGTGCGTTCCCGTGCCGATTTATCGTTATCAGTGCGCTGCAACGCCCGAGAACGAAATGCCTACGGTCTTGCCTTCGTATGTTGCAACATACGCAAATTTCTGTCCCTCGACAGTGACCTTGCCTTCGATATCGATGTCAAGCTCGGCAACAGGTCTCTTTTCAAGATAGAGTTCCTTTATCTTCTCGGGGTAGTTATTATCGTATATTCTCAGTATATACTTTCTGTGGCAGTTTGAATCTCTTATCAGTCCTATGGTGTTGACGGTATGGGTATCGTCAATATTAGTCACCACGGGCACGCCAAGGCTAAGCTGTGTACACAGCTTGTTAAAGCCCTCGTCACCGCTGTTAAGATTGTATTCGTCTGCATCATCGTCCCACCTGAGGACGCTGAGTCTGTACAGTGCGGCACAAAGCTGTGCATCGTCATTGTTATAGCCTTTCGCTATCTTATCTATACCCTCGGCGATATCAAGGCTGAGGAGTTCAACCCTTGACCAAGGCAGATTTCCCGCTTCGATCTTGCGCTTGTCTATCTTCCAGCCCCTGTTTTCGGAGTCCATGCGGTAATTATTCATTACCAGCAGAGTATCGCCCTTTGAACGATAGTCGATATATTCGGTAACATCAGAATAGTTATGCCTGAATATCTCAGTCGTCACCGCGCTGAGGGTCTTTCGTTCCTCATACGCATTGCCTGCGGATGTATCATTGAGGTCATAGCCTGCGGCATCACACTTCTGTGAAGATGGGTCTGCGGGCGATATATCGCCGAGAGAAATCTGCACGTTGCCGAGATACCAGTCTCTTGCCATAACTGCCATACCAAAGTCAACACTTGCGCAGGTGGTAGTTCTGAAATTCTTGAATGAGAAACCGTTCCTTGCGGGGTCAAAGCCTGTATTGTAAATGGAGTAACCCGTTACCTCATCACTGGAATCGGAATATGTAACAATATCATAGTTAAGTGTTGTTACTATCTGCTTATAAACGTCTTCAAGGGCGTTAGCATCAGATGCGGAGTAATACTTTCCGCCTGTGGAATATGCGACCTCCTGCAGCCATGCACGGTCGATATCTCTGCCCAGTCCGACTGTCAGCACTATTACGGATTTTTCATTTGCCAGTGCTGAAAGGTTCGCGATAGTCTCTGCACCTCTCTCATCGGATTCGCCGTCAGAAAGCATAACGATGATATTGACATACTTGCCGTCGCCCGTTGCAGTGAATTCGTTTATACACTTTTTAAGAGCCGTCTGATTGAAAGTGCCGTCGAAGACCTCGTCCTCTGTCCTTATCCTTCTCAGCACATCGCGAAGTTCCGATCTGTCATCGGTAAAGTCGCACATCTTGGTATATGTACCTGTAAACTTACTTATGCTTATGTGGAAATCGCTGTCAAATTTATCTATCAGCGACTCGGTAAAGTCAAGTCGTTTGAAATCTACGTCATTCTCGGAAGAAGTCGGGCAGAGTTCCTTGGGATACATTGAACCAGAGTTATCGATAAGGAAAGCTACTCTTGTTGTTGCAGGTTCGTTCACGGATTTCTCCGAACCGACCACATAAGTGCCCGGCAGAGTGATAGCCGCCTGAACATAGCCATTTTTGCTGTCTACCTTGGATTCCACTGGAGTATACTCGCGGGAATCGACATCGAAGCGCAGGATCGTGAGATCATCGTAATCACAGCCGCATCTGTCCAGCCTCTTTTTATCAACATATATCTTGATCGAAGCTTCAAGGCAGGGGAACTGAGAATAGAAGTCATACGCCGCAGAAACTACGCTTGGGTTTGAAGATATACCGAAAAGATCCAGCTTTTCGATAGAAGCACCTGCAATATTAGGACTGCCGCTGAGGTGAAGCTTACAGCCGTCCAGTTCCTTTTCGACCACAACTATCCTCTTGTCGTCAGGTGTCGTACCGTCTGTGGTATCAAGCCTAGGGTTGGTACCTGACATGATCTCATAACCGTCATACATATCATCGCCGTCGGTATCGGGATTGAGTGGGTCGGTACCGAGGGTCATCTCATCGCCGTCGGAAAGTCCGTCGCCGTCAGTATCGCAGTTCTGTACGCTGGTACCCTCTGAGGTTTCCGAAATATTTACAAGTCCGTCACCGTCCCAGTCACCGTTTTCGGAAAATTCGGGCTGTTTGTAAGTACTCTGTATATCCAGCTGTGAGATGGCATTTTTTGCCGTATTTATCCTGTTGCTTCGGCTGATGCTCATTCCGACAACAACCACTGTAACTATTATGACAGCCAGCACGCCCAGCAATATGAGAAGAATCCTGCGCTTTCTGCGCATACTTCTATCAAGGCTCATCGCAAAATCGTTAGCTGTCGGATTACCTCGATTTCTTTTCATCGCACCCTCTCCAATCTTCCGAATTTATAGTAAATGAAATCAATTTCGCTTACTATACATACCGGCCATATACTTTTTATTATATGTCCATATCCAAAGGGTTAATGTTATATGTATATAATATCACAATATCTGGTATTTTTCAAGCTGATTCTTATGGAAATATTACACAAAATATTAAGTGAGATTTTTACTTCCCACACAGCGGAAGATTTCGTTTTTTTATATTATTAATATCCTTATATGGACTTCTTTTAAAACATAACCGCCTATTTTGGCTGTTTTTGTAAGATACAGATATTTTTATTTGATTTTAGGTAATATTTGACCCATCCGAGGTATCGTGATTTTTCACATACTCACCTCTTGCCGTATAGGAAAAATGCCCTTGCCAAATTGCATATATTTAATTAAAAAAAGTAAGTCACATTTCCGAAATTTATTTTTCCTATTGACATGGATTTGGAGATAGTGTATAATGTTAGGTGAAAATTTTTGGAATAGTTTTTGACTATTCTGTGCTAAGAAGGAGTTTTTGCTTATGACCATAAAAGACGCAAAACAGCAAGTGCTCGATTCTATCAAGGCTTATCTGGAAAAAGATGAGTTTGGTGAGTACAAGATAAGCATCGAGCATCAGAGACCCTGCTTCCTGCTCGGACCTCCCGGTATCGGCAAGACCGCTATCATGGACCAGATAGCTCAGGAGACAGGCGTTAACCTGATATCCTACTCGATGGCTCACCAGACCAGAGAATCTGCGATGGGTCTTCCTGTTATTGTTGAAAGAAACTTTGTCGGTGCCGATGTTAAGGTATCTGAGTATACCATGTCGGAGATCATCGCAAACATTTACTATACCATGGAGCAGACTCATATCCATGAGGGTATTCTGTTCCTCGATGAGATCAACTGCGTATCCGAATCTCTTGCACCTATCATGCTGCAGTTCCTGCAGTACAAGATCTTCGGTCTGCACCAGATCCCTCCCGGATGGGTTATAGTTACCGCTGGTAACCCCCCTCAGTTCAACAAGTCCGTTAACGAATTCGATATAGTTACATGGGACAGATTCAAGAAGGTTGAGTGTAAGGAAGACTTCCTCTGCTGGAAGGAATACGCTTACTACGGCGGTGTTCACCCCAGCATCATAGCTTTCCTGGAGCTCCACCCCACTCTGTTCTATGAGATAGACGCTACTGACAGACACAACTACAAGATTATCACAGCACGTGCTTGGGAAGACCTTTCCGAGATGATACTGCTGTATGAGGCAGCAGGAATGGCTGTTACCCTTGAGCTGGTAGGTCAGTACTTACAGGATCACGAAGTTGCTCCTATGTTCTACGAGTTCTATTGCAGA
>NZ_JAILMR010000010.1 GCF_024692365.1 Ruminococcus sp.
TCCCGAGGGCTTCTTCAAGACCGTCCGTGTCCTCGATATATCCGATGTTCGTATAGGAATAGCCGCTCATAAAACCCTCGTAGAAAAGCACTAAGCAATCATCTCCGAACAGCTTTATATCTCCTTTTGAGATATGCCCGGCAGGAGAGCTTTTGCTTGGGAGTGACTTATCAAGATCACAATACTTCTCATTGCCGTTGAGTTCACGCATATCAAGCGTCAGCGGAAGCCGGCTATAAAGCTCATCAGCCGTTTTATTATCATACAGTACAGCCGTAAAGGTCTTGCCACCGACAGTTACTGTCATACGCTTGTCGCTCTTTCTATCCTTCGGAATAAACATAAATATCACCACGCATATCAGAAGCAAAGCTATAACGATCAGTATTATTTTTTTACGCTTGCTCATATTCCTTTGCCCATCTCATAGGCTTCGTTCAGCTTGCTGCTGTTTTCGATATCGCCCACATCAGTGACACCGCCGCAGAAAAGAAAACCGGCAAGCCTTGCTTTTTCAAAGCATTCTATCCAGCCCTCGATACCGCTGACCGCACGTTTCGGAACATTCTCATCGTCCTCTGCGGCTGTCGTCAGAACGTAAATATCCCTGAAAGTGTAATCAGCTATAAACAGCGGATTACCACGGTCAAGCATTGTCTTTAGCTGACCGCTCATCTCGTAATAATATATCGGCGATGCGAACACAAGCACATCGGCGGTCAGCATCTTCTCACGGATAGTGTCTGCATCATCGTGTATCACACAGCGCTGCGTTTTCTGACAGGCAAAGCAGCCCTTGCAAAAGCCGATCTGCTTGTCGTGAAGTGAAACAAACTCGACCTCGTTGCCTGCTACCTTTGCGCCCTCTGCAAAACTAAGTGCCAGCCTTGCGGAATTTCCAGTTATTCTCGGGCTTGATGATATGATAAGAACCTTTTTGCTCATTTAAAACAGCTCCTTTATTACTTTGATATATACTGCTGCTCCGAAGCCGATCATTATCAGTCCGAACAGCCTGTTCATTATTACAAATCCTTTTTCTCCGGCTTTTTTCTTTATAAGCTGCGACAGAAATGATAGTGTTATCCACCAGATCTGTGTTCCTGTGACTATACCAACAACAAGCAATGCTCCGTTAGCTGCACCCAGCGTTCCGTTTATCCCGAAATATGAGAATGCAAACAGATATGTTACAACGGCCGCAGGATTAGTGATACAGACTGCAAAGGCTGACAGATACATTCCTGCATATCCGGCTTTGGCATTATCCTCCTGCTGTTTCGGGCTTTTGATAAAGGTCATAACACCCATTGCAATAACAAGTGCTCCGCCGATGATATTTATAACTGTGCTGTGCCGTTCAAGGAATCCCGAGATCACAGTTATCCCGAAAGCCCCGACTATCGAATAGAAAAGTTCGGCAGTTGAAGCACCAAGCCCTGTCACGATACCACTTTTAACACCATAATTAAGGCTTCGTGAGACGCACAGTGCTCCAACAGCCCCGACAGGAACGCCGAAGATTAAGCCTATCAGCAGTCCTTTTATAAGGTAGATCATAGTGATAGTGTCCTTACTGCCTTCAACAGCCGTTCAAGTCCGTCCTGCACCATAGCTTTCGGGCAGGCGATATTCATTCTTAAAAAGCATTCCCTGCTACCGTAGATATCTCCGCTTGAAAGATAGAGTCCCGTGCTTTTACGGATATGCTTTGCAAGTTCCCTTGATGTGATACCCAGCGATGTGCAGTCCAGCCACAGCAGATAGGTCGCATCTGACGGCACAAGTTTTATCTGTGGCAGTTCCTTCGCGATAAACTCCTTTACCAACTGCTTGTTATCATAGAGATACTGCCTTAGTTCATCGAGCCATTTGCCGCCCTGTTCAAATGCCGCAACAGCAGCCTGTACCGCAAAGGCATTGGGCTCTGCCACCTCATCGGTGTTGAGCGCCCTCCAGACCTTGTGGCGAAGCCTTTTGTTCGGAACAACAGCCGCCGCAGTCTGCAAGCCTGCAAGATTGAACGTCTTTGTAGGTGAGATGCAGATCACGCAGTTATCTCTGCACATTTCCGATACAGATGCAAAAGTCACATATTCACAGCCGGGATCGGTGATGTCGCAATGTATCTCATCGGATATTACTGTCACACCATTATCGTAAGCCAATTCGCCTATCTTAGCAAGTGTGTCTTTGTCCCATATCCTGCCGATCGGGTTATGTGGATTACACAGCAGCATCATCGTCGTCTGCGGCTCGGACAATGCCTTGTCAAGTCTGTCAAAATCAATGCTGTATGCGTCATTTTCATAGTCAAACGGAAATTCCTGCACATTTCTGCCATTGTTTCTGATACAGTTGTAGAATATGTTGTACACAGGTGTCATGATAAGCACATTTTCGGCAGGAGAAGTCAGCTTTCTCACACAGCTTGAAATAATGGGGATAACTCCCGTGCTGAATATTAGCTCGCTTTTTTTGTATTCAATACCGTGCCTGTTTTTCCACCAGTTGATATATGCGCTGTACCACTCGTCTGGAATCGTCGAATATCCGAAAACTCCGTGCTCGGCACGTTCGGTTATTGCTTTGATTATCTCGGGCGCAGTACGGAAGTCCATATCTGCCACCCACATGGGCAGTTCACCTTCGGCAATGTCCCACTTGTAGGAGTTGGTGCCTGTTCTGTCGATCACTTCATCAAAATTATACTTCATATCACACCGCCACACTAACGCTTTTGCTGACAATTTCGGTCTTGCTCACAT
Source organism: Ruminococcus sp. (assembly GCF_024692365.1). Taxonomy (GTDB): domain Bacteria; phylum Bacillota; class Clostridia; order Oscillospirales; family Ruminococcaceae; genus Hominimerdicola. Next base: position 2,769 of record NZ_JAILMR010000010.1, read on the forward strand.
CGACCTTGTCTTCCTCCGTGATAAGCTCACCAATGCCGTCACATTTGATGACACCGCCCGAAGGATTCTTGATACTGTCCACCGTTCCGATAATATCGGCATTTACGGTAGAATATTCAAAGGCAAGGGTCGTATTCACGAGCCTACAATTTATGAGTGTCAGGTTTTCGCAGAAACAAAGCCCCTGCAAGCTCTCGATCGTGCAGTTTATAAGTGTGAGATTTTTGGAGTTCCAGCCAAGATATTCCCCCGAAATATAGCAGTTCTCGGCAGTGATATTTTCAGAGTTCCAGAATGCGTCCTTGCTCATAAGTCTTGAATTGCGGATCGTGATATTCCTTGCACCGTCAAAGCTGTAATTTCCGTCCAGCTCAAGCCCGTCTATCTCCATATCCTCGCAGTTCATCGCAAGGTAATCGCCATTTGCGGTGACATTCTTCATTTTGACGTTTCTGCACTGCCAGAGCGTCTCGGCAGCATTCGGGAAGTTCACATTAGTGATCGTCACACCGTCACATCTGCGGAAGCCCTTTGGTGCGATGTACTCACAGTCGAAAACTTCGATGTTATTGGTATACCATATCCCCGCACGTCCCATTTCGAAGAAAGTACATTTCCTGACGATAATATCCTCGCTGTACCATAGGGGGTACTTCCATTTGAACTGCGAGCCCTCAACTTCTATATTTCCGCTGTGCTTTAATGGTGACTCGCCGTCCTCAAAAACGCTGTCCTTTATATGCTTATCCTGCGCCATAAAGAGTGCACGCTCACCTGTGAATGTCCCTGTTAATATATCTTTCATTTCAAGCCCTCCTTTTTCATCATAAACACCAGATAGTCAAGACAGCTGATGTTGTCCTCTTTTTCGTGTACCTCGTCAAGCAGCTCACGCCTGTGCTGTGCAAGGAGCTTTTCGCATTTGCTCCTGTCGCAGATACAATCCTCGAATCTGCGTATAAAATCCTCATCACAGCCTGCATCTATCAGGTTCTGTCTTATGCTGTCGTTCATTTAAGTACCACCTCTTTTTCTTTGTTGTATTCATTATACCATAGTTTACATTCAATTACAAATACTTATATTGAATATGCGTTTATGCTTGACAGTAATATGCGCTTGTGGTATAATAGATAAAAAGGGGGCATTACAATGGATATTCGTGTACTCAGATATTTTCTTGCCGTTGCAAGGGAGCAAAGCTATTCGGTCGCAGCGGAGCGGCTTTATCTTTCACAGCCCACGCTATCCCGTCAACTGAAAGAGCTGGAGGAGGAGCTTGGGAAAACTCTGCTGATAAGGTCAAACAAGGGCGTCACGCTCACCGAGGAGGGCATGATACTCCGTAAGCGTGCCGAAGAGATAGTAGAGCTGCTCGACAAGGCAGAGCAGGAGGTCAAAAACAGCAGCGACAGCGTGACCGGAAAGGTATATATCGGCGCAGGAGAGACCTATGCTATAAAGCTCATTGCCGACATCGCAAAGCATTTGCAGGCGGACAATCCCGGAATCTCATACAGTCTTTACAGCGCTGACGGCACAGACGTTTTGGAGCGTCTTGACCGTGGACTTATCGACTTCGGTATCATCTTCCAGCCCTATGACAGCACAAAGTATGAGGGTATAAAAATACCGCTTAAAGACACCTTCGGCGTGCTTATGCGCCGTGATATGCCGTTTGCGGAAAAAGATATCATAAAGCTCTCCGACCTAAAGGGTCAGCCCCTTATCGTTCCGAGACAGCAAAATCACAGCACACAGCTGTCACAAAGGATTGGCATAGCAGAGGAGGATATAAAGATTGTAGCCGAATACAATCTTGTGTATAACGGCTCTGTCATGGCGGCGGAGGGTATGGGCTACTGCCTTTGCTTTGACAGGCTTATAAACACCGAGGGCGGCAGTATGTGTTTTAAACCTATAGAACCCAAGATCGAAGCGGAAAGCACTTTTGTCTGGAAGCGCTACACCGTTTTCACAAAAGCCGCAAGCCTGTTCCTGTCACAGTTCAGGCAGGATATTGATAATTACAGGGAATAAAAAGCAAGCGCCACACCACATGAAAAAGGTATGGCGCTTATCTTATTTATACTCCTCCCACCAATGCTCGGTGAAGGAATAAATATCATCATAGCTTACGGTCTGGCCGATTCTCGGAGTTGCAATGTTGGCACCCTGCTCCTTGGCAGCTTTTACTGCAAGCATCGGAGGTTCGTCCCAGGCGTGATTTGACAACTTGAAGGCTCCCCAGTGAACAGGTATCAGCCACTTTGCGTGAGCGTCCTTTGCAGCCTGAACAGACTGCTCCGGGAACATATGGGTAGTTGCCCAGCCGACATCGTACTGCCCCGCATCTGCAAGCATTAGCTCTGTCTCGCCGAAACGTTCATATACCTGTGAAAACACCTCATAATAACCACTGTCGCCGGTATAGTAAAAGCTGTGCTTGTCGGTCTTTATGTACAAGCCGCCCCATTCGGTTGCATATTGCTTCATAGGATTTCTGCCCGTGTAGTGCTGTGAGGGAATGATAGTATATGTCACGCCGTCAAGCGTGGTGCTCTCCCACCAGCCGAGTGGGTGGAGCTTGCTTTCATCAACGCCCCAGCCCATCAGTATCACGTCAATGCCAAGCGGTGTTACATAATGGCTTACCTTGCTGTCAATGTCCTTGATAGTCTGATAGTCAAGGTGGTCGTAGTGATCGTGGGATATAAACAGCACATCAATATCGGGAACATTTTCGGCATCTAATGCTATATTCGAAAAGCGCTTCGGTCCTGCAATGCCTACAGGTGAGGAACGTTCGCTGAGCACTGGGTCGATAAAGATGTTTTTCTCGCCCATCTGTACCAGTGATGAAGAATGTCCGAGCCATGTCACCTTCATTTCATCAGCGCCTGCACGGTCTATGCTGTCGATCTTCTGCACAGAGATACGGCTTTCCGGCTCACTTCGCTCGCTTTCTTCTGAGGGCGTTCCTGTCATTACCTCAAAATCCTTCTCGTTATGGAACTGCTTGTCATAGTAAAGCTCCGTCAGCTTTTCATATTCCTTCTGCTTTTCCTTGTTGGGGGTATCTCCGTTCGACGGATAAAAGTTCAGAAACAGCAGACCGATGATAAGTATTATAATAACGATGATTACAAGTATCAGCAACACTTTGCCGCATATTTTCATTACCTTCATAAGATCACACCTTTCTTTTCTATGATCTTATTATATCACAGGTGCAGCCGAATTACAATTACTTATATCAAATATATTTCTATGCTTAAACCGAATAATCGTTGCTAAGGTTTTGCTTACTGCACTTCCATTTAATACAAGTATATTCATAGCGCACCTCACCAATTTTCATACCGCTGTCCTGTGTGCAGTTCTGCCATTCTCTGCATTTCTGCATCGGTCAGCTCAAAATCAAAGATGCTGTAATTCTCAAGTATATGATCCGGATTCTGTGAACCCGGTATCGTGACATAGCCTGCCTGCAAATGCCAGCGAAGTATCACCTGTGCCGATGTCTTGCCGTGTGCCTTTGCTATATCAGTGATCGTATCATTACCAAAAAAGTCCTGCGTATGCCCTCTGCCGCCGAACGGATACCACGATTCTACCACCGTACCGTATTTGGCGATATCCTTTTGAAACTCGGTGTTCTGATAAAACGGATGATTTTCATTCTGAACTACCGCAGGCTTGATCTCACCGCCGGATGTGACACGCTCATATTCGTCGAGGGTATAATAGTTAGAAATATCGATAGACCGCAGCTTGCCGTCCCTTACACCCTGACACAGAGCTTTGTAGACCTCGGTATCATTGCTGCCTGATTGATGTATCAGCATCAGATCAATATAATCAAGTCCGAGCCGTTCAAGCGAATCGTCAATAGAACTGTACGCTCTGTCATAGTTGGAAGGCATGACCTTTGTGGTGACAAAGACCTCCTCACGGGTTACGATACCATCATCGATCGACCTCTGAATGCCATTGCCAAGCTGTCATCGTTCTCGGATAAACAGATATTGAATAGCTTTGAGCGAATCGGAGCGTAAAATAACGCAGTCGTTATGTCGGCTGCGTTTTGAACTTTAAGAACGGTGTAACTGAATTGTAATAATCAAAGCCCTCAAAACATATTGACATCTTTCAATGTGTATGTTATAATATAGAAAATCTTCGATATGAGTAGGTGAACGAATGGAACTATCAAACAAGCAGATAACAGTGATCTTCAAAGCTCTGTGCGATGAGAACAGAGTGCAGATATTCAGGCTTCTGCAAGGCGGTGAGCTGTGTGCCTGTCATCTTCTTGAAGATCTGCAATTTAGTCAACCTACACTCTCGCACCATATGAAGATACTCTGCGACAGTGGACTTGTGGTCGGCAGAAAAGAGGGAAAGTGGATGCACTACTCTATTTCAGCAGAAGGAGCAAAAGTCGCTATGGACTGCCTGAAAGAGATCACGGAAGTGACTGAAAGCGAAAGTAATTGCTGTAATAAGTGACGAGCCGTATTCCGATACGGCTTAAATTACGGCAATTATATAGACATATCTAAATATATTTATTGGAGGAAAAAGAAAATGGATAACGTATCAAGGGCAGTAGAACTATTCGCGCATCGGTTTATGTGTTCGCAGGCTGTATTTGCAGCATTTGCAGAACAGTTCGGCATCACGGAAAAGCAGGCACTTCAGATCGGTGCTTGCTTCGGCGGTGGTATGAGCAAAGCGGAGGTCTGCGGTGCCTGTACAGGTGCGCTTATGGTGCTTGGAATGAAGTACGGTCAGTTTGATGAGAACGATCTTGAAAGCCGTACTGCTCAGCGTGAGAAGACTTCTGAGTTCCTTGAGGAGTTCAAAAAGCGTCAAGGCTCATATATCTGCCGTGAGATTCTCGGCTGTGATATTTCTACTGATGAAGGAAAGAACTACGCTCGGTCAAACGGTCTGTACGGCAAGTACTGCCCTGAAATGGTGAGGACTGCGGCGGAGATACTGACAGAGATGCTGGGTGGTGACGAATAAGAGTGTGGGACTTCATACAGGACGAGATATTCGGCATGAAATGGCTGAACAGGCTGATCTGCTCACTGCTGAACGCCTGCGGTCTTGATACCGAAAGCAAGCTCGGCGGCAGTCTGCAATTCTTCATCTATGATACTATAAAGATCATGGTGCTTCTCGGTTTTCTGATCTTCGTGATAACCTATATTCAGAGCTATTTCCCGCCCGAACGTACAAAGAAGATACTCGGCAGATTTCACGGCATCGGTGCGAACTGTATCGCGGCTTTGCTCGGCACGGTCACCCCGTTCTGCTCTTGTTCTTCAATACCGCTGTTTATGGGATTCACAAGCGCAGGACTTCCGCTGGGCGTAACGTTCTCGTTTCTGATCTCGTCACCAATGGTAGACCTCGGCTCGCTTGTTCTGCTGATGAGCATATTCGGCTGGAAGGTAGCTGTTATTTATGTTATAGTCGGGCTTGTCATCGCAGTCGCAGGCGGTACGCTTATTGAAAAAATGCACCTTGAAGATCAGGTGGAAGAATTTATCCGTAATGGAAAGAGCATGGACACTCCGCAAAACGAGCTGACAAAGCGTGACCGTCTGAAATACGCTTGGGAACAAGTGGCAGAAACGGCAAAAAAGGTCTTACCATATATTATAGCAGGTGTAGGTATCGGCGCATTTATCCACAACTGGATACCGGAAGAATGGGTTGTCAAAACTCTCGGAACGGGAAATCCCTTCGGCGTTATCATAGCTGCGATCTGTGGCATACCGATGTATGCGGATATTTTCGGCTGTATCCCCATTGCAGAAGCACTTGTTGCAAAGGGAGCAAAGCTCGGCGTGGTACTGGCTTTTATGATGGGCGTTATCACGCTGTCGCTCCCGTCGATGATAATGCTGAAAAAAGCGATAAAGCCGAAGCTGCTTGGTATTTTCATTGCGATCTGTACGGTTGGAATTATCTTAGTGGGGTATTTCTTTAATCTCATTCAGAATTACATTATTTAGGAGGAATCTGTCATGTCATTATTCGGAAAGAAAAAGGAAGAAAAGAAGGAGGTAACTTCATCCTGCTGTTGCGGTGGAGAGCATACTGCAAGCGAAACAACCTCGACTTGCTGTGGCGAACCTGTTGACGGTATCTGCTGTATCAAGGTTCTCGGTTCGGGCTGCAAAGCCTGTCATCAGCTTTATGATAATACTATCAAAGCTGTTGAGGGTATGTGCATCGAGGTCGAGTACATCACCGACTTGCAGAAGATCATGGAGTACGGGGCGATGTCAATGCCTGCGCTCGTTGTCAATGAGAAGCTCGTTTCATCGGGAAAGGTTTTGAAGCCTGCGGAAATCATAAAACTAATAAGTGGATAATAACTTTGAACCCACCGGGTTCAAAGTTCAGGTGAAGAGCTGTTTCCAATGACGGAAGCAGCCCTTTTTATTTTCAGGCGATTGACCTTTCAACCCTCATGTGGTATAATTAACCTATATTCCAAGGTGAGAAGGAGTGGTTGTAATGGCAGTCTACATAGTCTTTGACGTTGAAACGCCCAATCGGGCAAATGACCGAATGAGTGCGATAGGCATATCTGCAATCAAGGATAACAAGATCGTGGCGAACTACTTTTCTCTTGTTGATCCCGAAACTCACTTCGAC
>NZ_JAILMR010000012.1 GCF_024692365.1 Ruminococcus sp.
AGTAAGAAAAAAAAGAAATAAATAGCAAAAAAGCACACCATAAAAAAAATATTATCAGTAAAGAATATTGTTTTTTATACTCATTGTGTTTTTTATGTATAAATATATATATAAAAGAAAAAGAACATATAGAATAGGACCATTCAAGCCGAAAGCCTCCTATACTAAAAGGAACTTTCAAGTATAGTTCCAATAGAATCGTTATACATGATAAATGCATTACAATTCTTTTTGGATTAATTATTTGTAAACAGCTAATAAAATGCATATTTTTCACCTAAGAAATTTTATTATTCTCTATATTACATACAAAAAAACTATGGCACTGTATCATTCTATTTCTTAATTATTATATATATATTTCCTATTAATCTTCCGCACAACGATAATATAAAACATATATGTAATAATTTTGAAACCTCATATATACTTAAATTTTTCTTTTTTGCTAATATACTATACTTTACAATTACCTCAATCTTTTTTTTTACACCAACATCCGAATTCAGAAGTAATTTGCTTCTTAACGTATAACCCTTGAAATTATCTAACGATTTTTTATCGCCCATCGCAGTCAATCCATCTGAACCATATTCGGCAATATATATTACTTCATTAAAGAACAGAAATTTATAGCCTTTATTTGCCATCCTTACAAACGGAACACCTGGGGCTATATGATACTCATTTTTAATCTCAGGGTATTGAAATTTTTTAAATACATCTGTGAAAACTACATTCACATGATCTCCTGTTATTCCATTCTTAATCATATGAGTATATGAAATATACTCATACTTTTTCTTTAATCCACGAGTTACAGCAATACCATTTTCATCAACCATACAAGCACATAAACCGGCACATTTTTCTCTATTTTTTATTCTATTATCCCATTTAACTAGTTTTTCAAGAGCATCTGATGTCAACCAATCATCTGAATCAAGCATAAAGAATAATTTTCCTTTAGCATTTCTAATGCCAGTATTTACAGCTCTATGCTTTCCACCATGTGAGTTTTTAAATAGTCTAATACTAAAGGATGTTTCATTTTCAATAAATTCTTCTATTTTTTTGATTGAATCATCAGAAGAACCATCGTCTACAACAAGCCATTCGAAATTTCTGTAGGTTTGTTTTTTTATCGAATCATAAAGTCTATTCAAAGTATGGCTCCGGTTATATACTGGAGTAAAAATAGTAATATAGGGCATTCTGTCCTCCTCTTAATATCAAAACAGTTATAAAAAATGATTACAATAAGTTCAATATATTGATTAAATATATTATCAATTATACTCCATATTCTTATTCATCAACATTATTTACAATCATTCTAAACTTTCCGCTTGCTGCTCTCGGTATCTCATCAACAATACTAATATTGACTTTCATTCTGTTACCGAACTTATGTACGAACTCATCTCTGAGAAGCTTTTCATGACTTTCTGAATAATTATCCTTTTCTACCTCAAGCAAAACATTAACTTCATCCATCTTGTCCTGAATAAACTGCGCTCTAATTACAACATTAGGCATATTTTTCAGAAGATTTGCGACATTGCCGGCATTAATCTTCGCCCCATCAGGCGTATAAAGAAAATCAAGCCTTCTACCCTGAATCTTTTCGACAATATCTCCATGGAGACCGCAGGTGCATTCTTTGTTATCTGAGAAGGTCATTCTGTCTCCGATACGATATCTGATTAGAGGTGTACCATGAGTTGTAAAACTAGTGACCAGCACCTCATCACTGTCTGGTGAGATATGTTCAAAAACGCCTGATGCAAGCTCCATATGAAGCACTTGATTAGAACATTCCGTTACAAATGGTGCGCCTTCACTAGAAGCATATTGGTCATATACTTTCGCACAGAATACTCTTTCAAGCAAATCACGACCAACGTCCGTAAGTGTTTCCGATGTCGGGAATATAGCCACTGGTCTAAATGTGAGTTTTATATTGTGACGTTCAACATAGCTTGCAACATCGCACATTGATGTGAAGAAACCATCAAGTGCATCAGGCTTGAATTTGTTCAAGCTGTCAACATAATAGCCTATATTCTCTTCTGTAAGATGGAAAGATGAATATATCATCTGTTTACAAGCCTGATTATATCTCCAAAATACCTTTTCTGCTTGATTAGGTGGGATGATATGTTTCCCATTAAATGTTGCTCTTTTCATTTTGAGATGTTCGAAACCCACTCTAGATTTAAAATGGTCAAGCATAGCCATTCTGTGCATCATATCGACTTTTGTAAACCTTACAACCAATGATTTTCCAGTCGTACCGCCAGTATGTCCTTCAACTCCATCTGCTGAAGATACAGTATATATATCAGAAATGTTGTCACGAAGCATTTCCTTATCCACAATTGGAAGCATCTTAAGATCTTCTATTGTTTTAATTGAATTGATATCAACATCCTTGTACAGATCCCTGTAAAACGAACAGTTATCATATGCGTATTGAATAAATGCTTTTAACTTTTTCAGCTGATATGCCTTTTGCTTTTCATAGGGAAGTTTATCAAACTTTCTAAGAAATGCACGATATTTATAATACTCCTCACCATACCTTGAGGGATTATTTCTATACCCAGCAGCACTGCACATTACATTTTGAAAGAAAATAGGACTATGGTCATAAATAGTTTCCAGTTTTCCCATTTTACAAATTCTCCCTATACCACTCAATAGCCGCCTTAATTCCCCTATCAAAGCTCCAGTCGGGATCATAGCCCAGCAGCTCTTTTGCCTTTGAAATGTCTGCGTTGCTGTGCTTAATATCACCTGCACGATCAGGACCAAAGTTTGGCTCAATGTCAACGCCCAGCGCTTTGGTCAGACCGTAGTAGATGTCTATCAGATACTCGCGCCCGCCGAATGCAATGTTGAAAGCCTCTCCTGCTGCTTCGTGAGGCGCAAGGCAAGCCTTGAGATTTGCTTCAACAACATTCTCAACGAAAGTGAAGTCGCGGCTCTGTTTGCCGTCACCGTTTATGGTGGGAACTTCGCCATTCAGCAGTTGCTTGATGAACTTTGGAATGACCGCAGCATAAGCACCGTTTGGATCTTGCCTTCTTCCAAACACGTTGAAATAGCGCATTCCGTAGGTGTCTAGTCCGTAGTGGCGTGTATACTGCTTTGCCCACTCCTCATCTGCGCGCTTGCTGACTGCATAGGGACTGAGCAGATTGCCCTCTCTGCCTTCCTTCTTAGGAAGGTTGGGCTCATCACCGTAAACACTGGAACTGCTTGCGTAAACAAACTTCTTAACGCCCTTCTGACGAGCAGCTTCAAGCATATTCAGCGTACCCTGAATATTGTTTGCACAGTAGAACAACGGCATCTCTATACTTCTCGGAACACTGCCCCATGCGGCCTGATTGAGAACGTAGTCTACACCCTCGCAAGCCTTCATGCAAGTATCGAGCTCCTTAATATCACCCTTGATGAACTCATAGTTCGGGTTGTTGATGAATAGGTCAACATTTTCCTGCTTGCCTGTAGAAAGGTCATCAAGGCAACGAACTTTGCAACCCTTGTTCAGTATAGCTTCACACAGATTTGAACCGATAAATCCCGCACCGCCTGTTACGAGGAACAGCGTATTTTCGGGAAATCTAACACTTTCGTATCCCACTTTGATTACTTCCTTTGTTGTATATTAAAGTCTCCAATAGCTATAGCCTGCTGCTTCATATTCCTTGCGGTCAAGCAGACCCTTGATGTCAAGCAGTACCTTCTTGCCCTCACCAAACATATTATCAATATTGCTCATGGTAAGGCTTGTAAAGCTGGTGTGAGCAACTGCAAGGATAACTGCGTCCATATCTTTAACTGTATTCATGTCAACGAAATCAATACCGTAAAGACGCTTTGCTTCATCTGCGTCAGCTTCGGGATCGGTGATAACGGGAGTGATACCATACTCCTTCAGTTCATTTACTATGTCGATTATCTTAGTATTTCTTGTATCGGGGCAGTTCTCCTTGAATGTGAAGCCGAGTATTGCTACCTTTGCGCTCTTTACAGGCTTGTCCGCAGCAATGAGATTCTTCACACAGTTCTCTGCAACATACTTACCCATATCGTCGTTGATACGTCTGCCGGAAAGAATGATCTGGCTGTGATATCCAAGCATTTCTGCCTTGTATGTAAGGTAATAGGGGTCAACACCGATGCAGTGACCGCCAACAAGACCGGGATAGAATTTCAGGAAGTTCCACTTTGTACCTGCTGCTTCAAGAACAGACTTTGTATCAATACCCATCTTGTTGAAGATGATGGAAAGCTCATTCATGAAAGCAATATTTATATCACGCTGGCTGTTCTCAATAACCTTTGCAGCCTCAGCAACCTTGATTGATTCTGCTCTATGTACGCCTGCTTCTACAACAAGCTCATATACTTTTGCGATAACATCCAGAGATTCAGTATCCATACCGGAAACGATCTTCTTGATGGTTTCAAGACGGTGTACTTTATCACCGGGGTTGATACGCTCAGGAGAGTAACCAATTTTGAAATCAACGCCGCATTTCAAACCCGACTCGCGCTCAAGTATCGGAATGCACACGTCCTCTGTAACACCGGGATAAACGGTGGACTCAAAAACAACAACAGAACCCTTTGTGAGGTTACGACCGAGTATCTCGCTGGCACCCTCAACAGGAGTAAGATCAGGAGTATGGTCGTCATTTACCGGAGTAGGAACAGCCACGATATGGAACTTAGCCTCGCGTAGTTTGGTCTCGTTTGCTGTGAAATCAACAGTTGTAGCCTTAATTGCCTCGTTGCCGACCTCATTTGTGGGGTCGATTCCGTTCTTATAGAGTTCTATCTTCGCAGCATTCAGGTCATAGCCGATAACATCTATTTTCTTTGCAAAAGCAACAGCGATAGGCATTCCGACATATCCAAGACCTACGAGGGAAAGTTTTTCTTCTTTGTTGATGAGCTTTTCATAGAGATTTGTGTACATTATGATTACTTCCTTTTCATTATAGATTCATTATATTGCAAATGGTAGCATTGACCTTTTTTACATCAAAGGTATCAACTGCCATTCTACGGCCTATTTTACCCATCTGCTCAATAATATCGCGATTATTATGCAGATATATCATTTTATGTGTAAGAGCGTATACATCTTTTACGGGAACAAGTAATCCATTTTCACCATTAATAACTGTTTCCTTACAACCCGGTGCATCTGTTGTGATAACAGCTCGTCCTGACGCCATTGCTTCAAGATTAGTTTTTGGGGTTCCTTCTCTGTATGAAGGAAGCACAAAAACACTGCTTTGTTCAAGGTACGGACGAACATCTTCCTGTTCACCAAAATACTCGATTACACCGTTGTCAATATACGGTTGCAATTCTTCCGGTTTAAGAGCTGAGGGGTTGGAATCATAAGGTCCTACGAGCATACATCTGATTTCTGGAAATTGTTTCTTCACCTTATCACAAGCTTTCAGATATTCATAAAGGCCTTTATCCTTTATCAGACGGCTTATGCATAAGAATGATGTACTGTCTGGTAATGGAGTAACTTCAAATTTTTCAGTATTTACTCCGGAACCATGCAACATTACAATACGCTGCTTGCCGATTATCCCACAATCTCGGAATATTTTTTCATCATCGTGATTCTGAAAAAAAACATAACCGCAATATTGCATGGAAATCTTGTATTCCAAAACCATTATTTTTCTGATAATTCTTGACTTCAGATCATTGTTCAAAAATACAGACCCCATACCGGCAACAAGTGGAAACACCTTGTTAATACCAAGAGAATTTGCTGCCATGGTACCATATATAATAGTTTTTGCCTGAAAAGTAAAAATCTTATCAGGATTAATCTTTTTCAACTGTTTTCTAATAGAAAAAAACGCTTTAACATCATTAAGAGGATTTACACCGTTTCTCTGAACATCTATCTGTATGTATTTAACGCCGTGTTCGGCAAATTTGTCTGCCCAATCTGCTTCAGATTCATTCGCAAGAGCATAAACCTTATGTCCACGCTTTATGAACTCCTCCATCATTTCCATACGAAACCAAAAAAGTGATGGAGTATGGCAGGATAATACTACGACTGTTTGATTTTTCTTCATTTACGACACCTTTTCATTCTCTTCCTGCTTATGAATCTCTCCAGTTCCGCCCTCAACGACACCATCGCTCTTGAGAACAGCTTTGACCGAATCAATAAACACCTTAACGTCCATCATAAATCCCGACCAGCTTGACTTTTTGAGTGCGGCTGCGTACTCGCCGTCTAGCTTTGCCTTGTCGGGAATTTCAAGCTCGTCTCTGCCGTGTGCCTGCGCAAGACCTGTCAGACCGGGCTTTATGTCATTTGCACCGTACTTGTCACGCTCGGCCGTCAGGTAATCCTGATTCCAGAGTGCGGGTCGAGGTCCGATGACGCTCATGTTGCCGATGAATATATTCCAAAGCTGCGGCAGTTCATCAATTGAAAGCTTTCTGAACAGCTTACCGCTTTTCAGCAGATACTGCTCTGGATTATCCAGCATATGTGTGGGTACATTCTTCGGTGTGTTCAGCTTCATGGAGCGGAACTTCATCAGCTCGAAGTAACCCTTTGACTGTGCAACACGCTTCTGTTTGAACAGCGCAGGACCCGGATCGTCACACTTTATTGCTATCGCTGCAACTGCATAGAGCGGCGAAAGAACAACCATGCCACCGAATGAAAGCACCATATCAAGTCCTCGCTTAACGTACTTCTCATAAAAAGTAGGCTTATGATAGCTTTCGCCCACTGCCTCAAGATGTCCATTTTTACCGTCTGCATTAATAGGCTCGTTCTCGTCCTCAACGAAAACGACCTTCTTTCCCTTCATTGGGTTCTGTTCTTCGGGACGGTCAGCATATTCCGACTTAGGCTTCTGCTTTTTAGCGATAACGTTCATTCCAACAAAAGCCGCACCCAATACAGCTATAGAAAAACCAATTGCTTTCTTCCAGTTAAGCATCTATGTTTCACACTCTCTCAATAATATATTACTCGTGCAGTTCGACAGCATTATCGTCCGGATCGGATACAAAGCAGAATCTTTTCCCTACCCAATCGAGCATTATCTCGCCTGCAACAATATCTAATTCTTTTGCTGTCGTTTCTATGTTATCTACCTTTAATGCTAAGTGCCTGAGTCCGAGAGGTTCGGGCTTTTCTTTTTTCGGATGATTGCTGTCAACGAACATTTCAAGTTCAAAGCCATGTCCGCTCAAAAGCACTATCGAATCATAAGCCCTCGTTTTGCGGAAAGTTTCCTGAAAATCTAGTTTCTTGTAAAACTCGACCGTCTTTTCAGAACTCACTATCATTGCTACGTGATGAATACCTTGAATCATTTTCTCACCTTTAAAAGAATGTCTGCTCTTCGCCGACCAAGCTTGTATCATTTACCTTACATAACTAACCATCCTGCAAATGTTATCATCATATAATCTCTCGCAAAACAAGACATTCCACGAATAGCGCAACATCCTAAACATACGAAAATACTCGAATTTACGCTAATTTTACACTTTATGATTATATCATTAATCAGTTGCAATGTCAAGTGAAAAGTGATATTTTCGTGAATGTGGCAAAAAATGGTTTTGAATTTCACCACAAATTGATAATATTTTGTTTTTGAAACGTACAAACCAACTCTACTACACCTAATTCATAAATAAACTCAGACAAATTATTCCGGAAAAAACAGCACATCTTACCGCGCTATGGCGATAAAATGTGCTGAAAATATCTTCATAATTTACTTATGGTTTCAAATGCTTCCCTGTCTTTACGTGAGATTTCGATTTTCCAAAACGTTTGGCTATCCCATCACATCATGTACCAGTTCCGTCATCTTCTGCTCATCGGTCCCTTCACTCAGGGATACCGAATAGAAATGTCCGTCCTTTATCCACACGGCAAGATAATAACGCTTGTCATTTCCCTTGAAAGTGACGGCCGTACCGTCGATATCTTTTTCCTTTACCGTGCCGTATTCGTTGTAGTCGCCCGAGATATCTTCCGTGTCCTTGCCTGCACGGATACAGCAGTATTCACCATTTGCACCGTTGTAGTTTATCTCCGCAAAATCCCCGGACATCACCGAATAGCTCTGCTCAGCCACCTCAAATGGCAGGTCTGTGATGTCGTGAAGCTCAGCTCCGAAAGCGTCGGAAAGCTCCTGCACACCGCCATATTCCTGCACTTCAAAGCCGTACTGGGTCTGATCGTCCTCCGAATCTACCGAGCCGGCTACTATCACACCTTCGTCTTTCTTAGCGACATTAGGTGAACTGTCATCGGGTGTCTGCGGAGGTTTATCTCTGTTGAGCAAAGCCACCGCACCCACAGCTATCACCAGACAAGCCGCCGCGGCTGATATAATTTTGACTGCCGAATTGATCCGCCTGCGCTTCTGCCTTGCGCCAATATTCCCGATTATGCGCTCCCGCATTTCATCGTTCAGTTCTATATGTTCCATAATTTCGTTATACTTGCTCACCGAAATCATACTCCTCTTTAAGTATCTCTTTGAGCTTCGTCCTTGCGCGTTTTAGCCTTGTGCGGATATTTGCACCCGTCTCCCCCAGTATTTTTGCTATCTCGTCTGTCTGATAGCCTTCCTCGTAAAACAGGTGTATCACCTCGCGGTAATTGTCGGGAAGTTCCTTTACTGCCTCCCAGACAAAGGTCAGGTCCTCGCGCTGTTCAGCAACCAGTTCGTCGTTAAGTTCGTCTGTATCACGCAGTTTGTTGTACTCTATCCTGTTCTTTGAAAGATTAGCCGCCACACGTATCAGCCACGCCTTTTCATGCTCATCGCTCTCAAAATCAGGGGCAGAATCAAGCAGTTTTATGAGGGTGTCCTGAAGTATCTCCTCTGCGTCCTGCATATTGTGTACATAGGAATATGCAAGCCTTAATATTCGGTTTCCGTGTCTGTCCATTACCTCACGCAGATGCTGTTCCTGTGCCGTCTGTGATCTTGCAGATGAGTGCATTCTTTTAAACGGCTTTGCCGCCGGCAGATACACCGCCAAGCATATCTGCCGCAGCATTTCAAAGACCGTCTGCGCATAATTTCGGTATGCGATCTCCATATTGTTCTCCTGTTATTTTTTATTTTCGTTTATAAGTGCAGTGATATCTGCCTGAACTGTTTCAAGTGAGGCTCCGTTCATGACATAGTAAGAATAGCTGTACTCATCATCGTTCCATACTGCACCATACATCTTGTCATCATTGCCGCGGAGATATATTATCATATCATCCATCTGCATCGCTGCCTTCTCATTATAGTCATTGTAGTCCCCCGAGATATCATCGGCTCCCCTGCCCTTGCGATAGCTTATATAATCGTCCTCTGAACCGTATCTTACCTCTGCAAGTCCGTCGAAAGACTGTGTAAGATAAATGCCTTTTTCACCCAGCTTTTCAGGAACATTAAACGCAAGTCCCGCTTCCCTGCCTGCTTCCTCGACAGTGGAATATTCAACCCAGGGATTTGACATCTCCATTATTTCCTCACCTGTTTCCGAATATTCTTCATCGGCATCACCGAGAGTAAAATCTGTAGTGTCAGTTATCTCTGCATTGCCTTCAAGGTCTTCATAAACATACACCAGCACATAGGTCGGCTGTTCGACCCAGACAGCAGTCACCTTGCAGAGTAAGCAGTAATTCGTTCCTGCGACCACCTGTGTACCGAGAAGTGCAACAGGCTTATATTCTGCACCCACCAAAGTTTCACGAGCCTTTTCAAGTGCCGCACTTGCTTCGGGATGCTTGTCGATTGCGATCTCATCGGTAATGCTCCAGCCGCCCTCAATATTCTCCGCACCTGTTTCCACAGATACGGTTTCGGTATTGCCGAGAGTTATATCCATAGTGTCAGTTATCTCAGCCTTGCCCTCAAGGTCTTCGTAAACATAGACCACCACATAAGTGGGCTGTGCATCGGGAAAAACCGCAGTAACCTTGCATAGTATGCAGTAATTCGTTCCTGCGATTACCTGTTTACCGAGTACTGCAACGGGCTCATATTCTGCACCATCCAGATTTTCAGCAGCCTTTTCCAATGCCTCCTTTGCTTCGGGATTGTTGTCCATATCGCTCTCATCGGGAATGCTCCATCCGCCAGCAACTCCGCTCATTTCAGCACCCCCGCTCTTCTGAGTTTCTTCTGTCTGCTCATCAGTAGTCTGTACCTCAGCGGTGTTTTCGAGCTTTGCTCCCACATCTGAAGAAACCTCATCCACGCTTCCGCAAGCTGTCATACCTGCCGCCATAACCAGTGCTATTGCCATTGCTATAATCTTTTTCATAATAATTACCTCTTTCTGTGATATAGTTTTCCGAAGGCTTATTGTAAGCTTCATTTGCCTTTCTGACCTATATACAGCTGAGAAGATGAAATTGTGACACTTGATATAAAAAAAATTTTTAAAATTGAAAAACGCCTCGCATGAGCAAAATATTATTTCAGTAAAATTATACCGCACCAAAGTCTGTATGTCAAGGAAAACAGGTCTGCCTCGGGGACGATCATGCACAAAACAGAACGTACAAACTGCGGTATTGGTCGTATTGACAATCCTGTAATAAGAAGATATAATTAAAATAGTATAAAGCAAAACTATCGACGGTGATATAAAATGAACATAATAAAAGATGGTTCATTCAGGCAAAACAAGGACTATAAAGAATTCTATAACGTCTTTTGTCAGCGGGCTGAGAAATATTCAGGCGGGATACGTATCTTTGATTCGGCGGAACAATTCTATCGGAATTATTTCGGCTTGGTATATTCATATGATAATAATAGTATACGGTGCATAAGCATTGATTATAATAGTTTGAATATACATTTAAACGGAAAACGACTTGATAAGATCATCCTCAGTCTCATAAACGAGCACAAAATGAACTTTCTGCCTGCCGCAATTATCTACATAAAGTATGTCTTCAAAAGGATTATCCTGATAAATGAGCGCGGTGACTTTTACCTTGATGACGGAACTTAT
This sequence comes from Ruminococcus sp., assembly GCF_024692365.1. Classification (GTDB taxonomy): domain Bacteria; phylum Bacillota; class Clostridia; order Oscillospirales; family Ruminococcaceae; genus Hominimerdicola. Next base: position 11,071 of record NZ_JAILMR010000012.1, read on the forward strand.
CTTGGTTCGGACTACGAAAAAATAGTTTCGGATATCCTAACAAACAAAACAGAAATCGCTCCGATGATCAACAGCGGAATTCTTACAAGTCTTGAAAGGCACGGATTTAACGCAAATAAAATCATCGATACCGCTCCCTATGAAGATGCATTCACCAAACGCGGGCATAAGTTTTTCAAGGCAGCCCGGGAATTCTTTGAAGTAATACCCGTCGGAAAATACATCCGCTGGAAATCCGGATATGCCAACGACTTCCTTTACATAGGATGTTTTCCTGAAAGGCGCATCAAAAACAATCCCGAATCCAGAAATATGATCGGCGAAGAACTGCTTAATATCGCTTCAACAAGGGATAATAATTACTATATAAGCGAAAGCGGAAAATATTATGCCGAAACATTGAGTTCGCATTACGAGACATTTCATGTGACGGATGATGTGTACACTTTTGTTCAGTATATGCTGATCAATTGAGATAAAGATCAGATTTGATTCATATTGACTGCCACTGTGATATAAAAGCTTAAAAGTAAATCAAACAAAAACAGCCACAGGCATCTCACTAAAAATGCCTGCGGCTGTTTTTTCAGACCTGCTGAAAGTATTCTAAGCACTCAATTTCAAAACTCCTAATTATCGCATCTTCCAGCACATACTGTCTAAATTTCAGGACAATTCCATTCTATTCCCCATTTTTGCTGTCACACACGTCACACATTTTTTGTGAAACATCGAATCTTCGGGCTTTTTTTGCTATGATTAGGAGTTCAAATAACTCTCCCAGTTGAATAAATTTAGAAAACGTTCTGTTCTTCACCCCCATAGTTTATATTATTAGGAACAAGCAAACAACATCCGTTAAATATGTGCTGTAAAAAGTGCTTTAAACATCTGTTATATTCCATCATCATGAGTAACCACAATAACGACTGCATCAAAACCAAAATCAAAACACTTCACTAAAACAATTCGTATCCATAATTAATCTCATGAATACTTTATTGTGAAACAAAATGCTGCTCAAAAAATTGTAACTATTTTTTCAATCTTTATTATACTATATTATAATATTTAATGTCAAGCTTCTGTAACCAATTTAGTTGTAAAAGCGCGAAAAATAGTATGTTTTATTAAAATCACGTGCTAATATAACCGAATTTTAATATAATTATTGGTAATTGTTGACAATTACACAATTTGCAAAATTTAAAAATTTCACTTAATGTAATCGTTTTTTCTATTGCTAAAGCGATTGGCTAAATCACAGAATTTTAATGGTTTAGCAATTAATCTTTTTATTATAGAAAGTCCCACATCGCATATTCATCTACATTGTAGGGGGCGATTAATTATAGAATACAATTACCGTATATCCTTTCCAATCTCATTAACACACCACGCAAAACCTTTAGCTGTGCGTATATCAGGCTCTGTAAAATGGTTGCCTTCGTTCCATTCCAAGGTAACATTTATCCCAGCTATTTCAAGAATTTCAGCCTGTCTGCGGATATTTTCGCCCACAGTTGCCATAATCTTATTTCTAGTTTTTGCCTCTTTCTTTCCTAAGCTGAGGTAGACGTTTTGTGCTAATGGTATGTGCGCTTCGGTGAAATCACGCCAATTCGGGAACCACACAGATGGGGACACTCCTGCCACCGCAGTGAATCTCTCAGATGTATAACCTGCCCACAATGCGAACAATCCTGCGAGGGAATAACCGCCAAGAATAATGGGTATGTAGGTGTTCAGAGAAAGATGAGCGGTAAGTCCAGGAAGAAGAATGTCCTCAATATATTTCAGAGTTTCCGCCGCACTATTTCCAAAGGGTTCATCGCCGAACACTGGTGGACATTCCCATGGCGAAAGCTCGCTGTTCCAGTCGGTTATGGAGAATGCAGCAAAAGCAAAAGGCTTGTCGGTCATCGATTTTATTTGCGAGATCTCTTTTTCCAGTAAAACAGTCTCGTGTTCACCTGTTGGCTGTATCAGCAAGACTTTCGGTTCAGAATCAGCAAATACAGTACATATCTTTTCGCCGATTTTCAGAGTATCCTTATTCATGAAAGTTCTCCTTAAAATGATTCACCTGATGAATTGCAATATACATTTATAAAACCTCATACTTATCCAGATACCTTTTAAGTATCATCAGTTCCTCAATTACTATGCAATGTTTGAAACTGTTCTTCTGCACACGTTCCACACACTCTGCAAAATCCATCCAGAGGACGCTGTCAACTTCTTCGGTTTGTAAGGTGAAATCTGCCTCATCCTGATCTTTCCATAAAGCGTATACTTTCGACACCTGACGGTCATGGAATTCCTTGCCGAAAAACACATCATCGTGTGCGATGTGGCGTATGCCGCAGAAATGAAGTTCGTCCGACGATGCTGTAACGCCCAGTTCTTCCTGCAATTCACGAAGTGCAGAGGGAATGTAATCCACGCCTGCTGGAATATGTCCTGCGCTGGAAATATCGTAGCACCCCGGGTATGATGACTTATGCTCTGCTCGCTTTTGCAGAAGCACCTGCACCTTTCCTGCCCTTTTTCTGAAAATCCACACATGAGCCGTTCTGTGGCGCACGCCTTTCAGATGTGCAGTCTCGCGGTCAACAGTCTCCCCTGTCGGCTCGCCGTTTTCGTCAACAATATCAAGTATCTCAGCCATAATTGCTCCTTTGGTCTTAGTCGGTTGTTTCTCAAAGATAATTATACCACAGCTCAACACCAACGTCAATCTAGTCACTAAATTTGCAGTCAGCACACTACAATGCTATATCTATCAAACAGGAAGATACTTTACCACAAAGTACTTCTTGTTTATTTTTTCTAGCCCCCCTCTTGACAAACTGTAACGCATCTGATATAATTGTATACATAGAGGTTATACAATTTAGACTTTTATAGCAGTTGCAAATGTTATAAAAGCCTTAACCCCAAAGGAGTGTACGCTAAAATGAATATCAACATAAGTAATTCATCCGGTGAGCCTATCTATTTGCAGATAGCGAACCAGATAAAGACTATGATACTGGAGGGAAAGCTCAAAGAAGGCGAAGCGCTGCCTTCAATGCGAATACTTGCGACTGAGCTCCGTATCAGTTTTATGACAACAAAACGTGCCTACGAGGAGCTTGAACGTGACGGATTTATAGAATCGTATACGGGCAAAGGCTCATTTGTAAAGGCGCAGAATCTGGAGATCTATCGTGAAGAACAGATAAAACGTATCGAATCACTGCTTATGGAGGCAGGCGATACAGCACGCAAGGTTGGCATAACGATGGATGAGCTTCACGAATTGCTTGATCTTGTTAATGGAGGAGATTGACATGAAAGAATACGAAAATGCGATCGAGATAAAAGGCGTTACAAAAAAATATGACGGCTTTACGCTTGATAATATCAGCTTTGATGTTCCAAAAGGCTGTATAATGGGTTTTATCGGGCAGAACGGTGCAGGAAAGACCACAACTATACGCAGTCTTTTACACATCACGGATATAGACAGCGGAGAAATAAGTCTGCTTGGGCTTGACCATATAAATGACGAAACAGAGATAAAAAAGCGCATAGCAGTGGTGTTTGACGATCTGCCGTTCCACGATATTTTCACCGCTAAGGATATGGCTAAGATATTCGAAGGTATGTATCCTGATTGGGACAACGCAGTTTACACGCAGTATCTGGAGCGTTTTCAGCTCCCGCTAAAAAAGAAGATAGGGCAGTTTTCAAAAGGTATGAAAATGAAATTGCAGATAGCCTGTGCGCTGTCGCATAATGCAGAATTGCTTATTATGGACGAAGCAACAACAGGTCTTGACCCCGTTGTGCGTGACGAGATACTGCACATTTTCATGGAATATCTGCAAAACGGAAAACGCTCGATACTCATGTCTTCGCATATCACTTCCGACCTTGAAAAGATCGCTGATATGGTGACTTTCATCGACAAAGGTAAGATCTTGCTGACGGGCTACAAGGACGAAATTATCGAAAAACACGGCATACTCAAATGCGGTAAGGACAAACTGAAAGAAATAGATACAGAAGATATTGTCAGCATTCGTACCAACAATTTCGGTGCAGAAGTCATGATAAATGACCGCGAGAATGCCGCCTTTAAGTACCGCGACTGCACGATAGACCCCGCAAGCCTTGATGATATCATGCTCTACTATGTACACAGGGATATGAAGGAGTGGTCGTAATGAAAATGTATCGTTCTTTAATATACAAAAGTTTTAAGATCACACGGCGCAGAGATAAATTGTTTATTGTATTGATACTTCTGATAGCTACACTTTTTTCAATGGTGAATGTATCATTCAAGTTCGATGATTCGATGGATATCAACGAAGCAGCGTCACTTATATGTGTGTTTTCTTTTATTCTAGCGGTACTTTGCGGTATGTGTGCAGGTACCAATAACGGGACTTACAAAACGGATGTAAATACAGGCTGGGATCATTATATAAAAGTACTGCCGCCAACAGCTGTACAGCAAACTGTGGCGGATATCCTGATAAAGCTTATATACGTACTTATCTTCGGGCTGATAATAATGATGTATGTGATAATCGCAAACAATAGTACAGGTATAGATATTATAAAATACGCGCTTAATGTATTCCTGTTTGCGACTTCCCTTTCAGTGCTTGCAGATACAGTGTACAGCTTTATTGCCATGTTCGCCAAAAACAAATTACAGCTGAGGTTAATGGGACTTGCAGCTATTGTATGCGCAGGATTAATATTCAAAGCCATCGGAATGATGAAAATCGACATAAATATGGGTTCGCCTGTACCTTTTGGTGACCCTCTGTATGGCAATACAGCTTACGAACTTGCAATGTTTATCGGCTCGGATAAAGTAACTTTCATCTCTGTTTCAGCATTCGCTGTTACACTTGGATTGTATTTTCTGGCATTGTGGAGATCACACGGAAGGAGAGAACCCTGATGACAGGTCTTACATACAAAGAATTCAAACAGAACCTGAAGCCCATCATCGCCACCTTTGTTCTTCCCGCACTTATCGCATATCTGTTTTGTTCGGTGGTACTGAACGAGATGATAATATCCGATTTAGAGTCGGTCTTGGGAACCATACGCGACGGCAAATACACAATGGTGTGGCTTTCATTTCTCCTGATTGCGTTTGTGGCGGGGGCATTTTGTCAGGGAATGATATTCAGCGGTGATGACAGAAAGCTATGGGCTTATTTCGTGGCTTCATCCCCTGACGGAATAAAGGGTTATATCAGAATAAAGTACGAACTTACATTTATCATGGTTCTGCTCACCACGTTTTCATTGCAGATTGGAAGCTGGATAATGCTTTTGATCTGTGCTTCAAACAACACTGACTGGTACAATTTTACAGCTTATATCATCTTGCTTTCGTTTATCCAGCTTCTGTTAAGAGGGATAGAGATACCATTCACCCTGCGCTTCGGTGTCAGGAATGGCAGCACCATAAAGCTGATATTGTTTGTGATACTTGCAATTGTTTTCGTGGTCTTTTATATGGGATACCCGGAAGAGATCACCGAATTTCTTTGGGACGGTGGCAAGATACTTGACACACTATTGTCCTTTTTGCCAGTGGTATCTATCGTAGCATATTATCTATCTTACAGGCTTTCATGCAGAATTTATATGAGAGGAGCGGATGGATATGACAAATAAAAAGACCGAACTTCTGAGGCTCGGCTTGTTTCTGCTCATAACATTTTCACTGACATGGATTCCTTATTTTATCTGCCTGAAACAATTGGGATATGAAAAATGGTTGAACAGTTCTTTCGCAGTTATTATTACCTTAACGATGCTTGCACCTGCCCTCGGTAATATCCTGACAAGACTCATCACCAAAGAAGGACTGTGGAGTGACAAGCTGTGCTTTAACTTTAAAGGCAATTTTAAATACTATGCCACTGCACTGCTGCTGCCGATACTGTTCGGTGTTATCTCGGTGATGATCGTAAACATCACCTACGGTAACTGGAGTTTTGAAAGGCTTGCAGGACGCACGCCATTTGAAGTCATCGCAAATTTGATGACTTCATTCACAGCTCCTGTTCTTTACTATTCATTCCCCTGCTTCGGCGAAGAATACGGCTGGCGCGGGTATATGAACGACAAGCTTAAAAGCCTTACCGGTACTGTGGGAGCAGTCATAATTGGCGGAATAATATGGGGCTTGTGGCACGCTCCCCTAGTTGCAAACGGCTTCAACTTCGGCAAAGTCAATCCTTTTCTCAGTATATCGCTGATGTGCGTAAACTGCATTATAATAAACGCGATATGTATGTATTTAACTGAAAAGACAGGCAGTGTTTACCCCGCTGTACTTCTTCACACGATGCTGGATCTCCACCCGCAAAGTGATCTTCAGAAATTCTTCGCAGGCAGTCTAAGCAAAGATATAGAAAATCAGATCACGGATTTTCAGATAGCGCTTGTGTTAATGGTGATAATACCTGCGTTGTTCGGGGTGGTATACTTTATTCTGCTCATGCGCAACAGAAAGAATGTCGAAACGCAGGCAACTTCAACTGTATAAAATCTGTCGAAAAGCTGTTCCACTGCGGACAGCTTTTTTGCATTATAAGATGAAGTCATCACGTCCGAATCAGACAGATTTATATCTAAAAAGCACGGAGAGTAATTGATCAAACTCATCTCCGTGCCTTTTAGACAAAAGTTATGATGCCGTATCGCTTTCTCAGTTTAGCGTCCAGCCATTGTCGCCATGATAGATCATCAACTTAGTCATTCCGCCGTCAATGCAGATGTTTTCGCCTGTAATAAAACCTGCCTTATCCGAACAGAGGAACAGCACCATATTTGCGATATCCAATGGTTCTCCAACGCGCCCACAAGGCTGTTGATAAGCGTCTGCACCCTCATAGACCCTGCCGTTCGTTTCTATCCAACCGGGAGATATCGAGTTGACCCTCACTTTTCCTGCAAGGCTGACTGCCAGCGCATGGGTGAGTGCCGCTATGCCACCTTTTGCTGCTGTGTAGCTTTCTGTCTGCGGCTGACTCATTCTATCGCGTGAGGAAGAAATATTGATGATGCTTCCGCCCATGTTGAAATAAGGTGCAAAAAGTTTTGATAGATAAAAGGGTGCAGTAACACCTACCGAAAGCGCATATTGAAATTCCTCATAACTGCACTCATCTATACCTCTCATAATCGGAAGAGCATTGTTTACCAGGTAGTCGATATGACCATGCTTTTCAATGACCTGTGCCGCAAATCGTTCAAGAACATTCTTGTCGGAAATATCCCCGACAAAATAATCGCCCTCAGCTTTGTCGATAACGCAAACCTCTGCACCGTTTTTTCTGAACTCATCAGCGATGCATTTGCCGATGCCGCGTGCACCACCAGTAATGACTGCAACTTTATTATGAAACATTGCATACTCCCCTCCCGAACTCTTGTATGTTTATTTAAAGATAGTGTATCCTGCTTTCGTCAAATCTGTCCTGCTGCTCCTTGAACTCCGCAGGATAACCTACAGGAACGAGAGCAAATGCGTGAAGTCCATCGGGGTTGCCAAGTACAGCCTCAACTTTTTCCATACGCTCTTTCATCGGTGCAGTACCTATCCATACCGCGCCAAGCCCCAGCGAAGCCGCTTCAAGCCAGAGGTTTTCCGTTGCAATGCTCAGGTCGATCTCGCAAAAATCAGGAAATCTTGCTCTATCTGTCTTATAGCAAGGCACTATCACCACAGGTGCGCCTTCAGCACAGCCGGCAAATGGATTTGTATCAGCAAGCGCTTTGATCTTATCTTTATCGGTAACAACAAAGAACTCCCACGGCTGCTGATTTCCTGCCGAAGGTGCCTGCATAGCCGCTTTAATAAGCTGAGTTATCTTCTCTGGTTCAACAGGTCTGTTCTCAAATTTACGTGTACTTACTCTTGTAAATATTTCATTCATGATAAATTCTCCCATTTTTTAATTAACATAGCGAAACATATATGTACTGAACAATCGACGTATCAAATATTGTTGTATGCCGCAGCCTCAAGTATACTGTCAAGCAGCTGCATATTCTTCAGCGAGAACTCCTCTGTGATATGAGGCTTTCCGCCGTTTCTTATACATTCGTTCATATTATCAAGCTCCATAGCATAATTAGAACCGGCTTTGACCGTCTCGATACGTGTGATCCTATCGCCCGGTTCATTCTTAACGGTAACGCTCAATGAAAGCACACCCTCGCCGTTGTATTCGGCATCGGAACGGATATAGCCCTTTGAACCATGTATGAAAAGACGATCATATCTGTCGCAGGTATCGGTTCCGAGTACCATACCAGCATTGAATGTCGCTCTTGCTCCGTTTTCAAAACCTATCATCGCCGAAGCAAGATGGTCAACGCCCGATGAATCAAGTTCTGCATCAGCCTTAACATACCTTATAGGCGAATCGATCAGGGAGAGAATCATCGAAGTGCAATAGCACCCCACATCATAAATACCACCGCCGCCCTGTTCCTTGTGCAGACGGAAGTCCTCGGAATATCCCTGGGTAACAAAAGCAGTATCGATATAATCGACCTTGCCAATTTCCCCGCTTTCAACTATACTTTTGAGTTTGGCGATAAACGGACTGTGAAGGTACGCAAACGCCTCCATCAGAATAACGCCGTTCTCCTTAGCGGCAGCAAACATCCTCATAAGCTCCGCTTCGTTCATTGCAATGGGCTTTTCACAGAGAACGTGCTTACCTGCGTTCAGAGCCTTTATCACCCATTCGCAGTGGATATCGTTCGGAAGAGGGATATACACTGCCTCCACTTCGGAGTCGGCAAGCAAAGCGTCATAACCCGAATATGCCTTTTCAAATCCAAAACGTTCCTTGAACGCAAGTGCTTTTTCAAAACTTCTGCCAGCTATTGCGTAAAGCTCGCAGCTGTTTGTCAGGGTCATACCGGGTATAGTACAACCCGCGGCAATACAAGCTGTTCCGAGTACACCCCATTTTACTTTTTTGTCCATCGCTTTCTCCTTTCAGTCTGCCGAGAAATTGTAATTATAAATATACCATATCCCGTCGGAGAGCGATATAAAACAATAATATAAAAGTTGTACAAATCTATTTTGTTATAGCGATGGTAATGCACTTACAATTAAAACACTCTGGAATTCAGGGCATGGCTATGAAGTAAAGTACAAAAAAGCTCAAATGTTTGTGCGAAATTTTTAATCTAACCACCAACTCAGGGCACTATTAGGGCACTATTTTTCCAAAATCCATCAAAAACTGCTTCAGATGACTAAAAACCGACTTGCAAAAAGTGCCGAAAACAATGGATTATTTCAATTTACATTTAATTATTATAAGAACTTTTGTTCTCTACGAACCAGTAGGTCAGTGATTAGAGTGCCTTATGGAGCATAAACCAATAAACCCATCAACAGAGAGTCTTATTATCAAAATCTTAGTACGTGGCACTATGGAAATCTATTGCATTTGGGAGTAATATCATATATAGCAAACGGCAAATCAGTACCGTTTTGTTGTTTAAAATTTTATCAGAATTATCATATACTATAATCGATATTTATAATCCACTATAAAAATATAACCGAGTTCCGCTCAGTTGTTTTCGAGATATTTAATCGCCCAGTTAAGCTCATAATCCTCCCTGTCGCGGAATATCTTCATTGCCGCTTCATAATCAAAAGGTATGTGCACCTCAACAGGATTTCGACTTATGCGGTCGGATTTAGTATCTATGTTCGGCTCGTTTTTTTCGTCCAGCACAAGGTCCGTGGGATAATACACAGTGACGATGCCGTCAGATAAAACGCTGACACCACCCGTTTCCTGATCGCATCCGGAATGGTCGTTCATGCCGGCAACAGTAACGTTCGGCAGCTTTGAGAGATAAAGTGACAGACCGTCGCCCGCACTTGCACAATCGTAATTGGTCAGCGCAACGACCTGAAGATCTACAAACTCACCTGTTCCGTGAACACCGTGGTCGGCAGTGCTGAAATACTTTCCGTCTTTTCGTATTCCAAGTCCCTGACCGTACCAGTCTTGGTCAGTCAGCAGATCACAAAGTGCAATGGCGATATCATCATAATCTCCCATATTATTCCGAATATCAATAACAAGATATTTCATGCCCTGCGCTTTAAGTCTGTTCAGCTTTTCACGGAACATCTCCCTTGTCTTTGAGTGATCATCCATCAAATATCCGGCATAATAACTATACTCATCAGAATCCTCTTCCAGTACCCTAAGATAGCCGCACTTTTCATCGAGCATTTTTGTATCAAAATTATTTTCAAGAAGCTTCTCCATATCTACTGGAGGTTCTAATCCTCTGAAAAGAGCCATTGCAGTAAACACGGATTCTACACCGCCCTTATCGGAAAGAGTAACTGTTTTTTCTTCTCCATTGCTGTCAATAAATGATACATTTACAGTATCGCCGCCTGCAAGGTGAAGATTCATTACAGCAATAGTATCTGCATTGCTTTTTACCGATTCACCAAGATCAGGGACGTCTTCCTCTGCTGCCTGCAAAACAGGCTTGCCGTTCCATTTTGTAATAATAGTTCCGTCTTCAATGCCCAGTTTATTGACATTTTCATCGGTGCATACTGCTATGACATCACCATTATCAAGCTTGACCGTCACAAAGCCGTAATCATGCGGATCATATATTGTCGTGTATTTTTCGCTGTCAAAATCAGCGTCTACTGCAACGTGACCATCGTGAAGTTCACTGGAGAACATTCTGATCGTCTCGGCAAATTTTGCAGGATTCTGCTCTTTTTCAGCCTGTTCGACTAATGGCATATATTTTTCTTCGAGTGCATGAAAATCAACTTCTTTCCATTCCTTGAGGACATATGTCCTGTCCATATCCTGCACAAGCGAATGAAAAGAATCGGTATAGCTTTCCCGCGTGTGATTAAAGATATTCGGCGAACTGATGCAGAAATACGCTCCGCATAAGCAGGATAATATACCTGTCAATACAGCTGAGATCTTATAGCCGATATCACGACCTGCAAACGGTACCGGCAGCAGCTGGAGAATAGATATAACATACATCAGTAAAAATCCGCCGAGAAACATTAGTGCACCGGACACATACAGATATGCATGGACACCACAGACTATCATTGGAATCAAGCAAAGCAGCCTCCACAGGCGCAGCTTTTCTGTATCGTTCTTCCAACTGTGGTACAGTACCGCAAGTATCAGCATGATCAAAAGGATTGCACCGCACCATACCATATGCGTTCTGTTCGCTTCAGCCAATAAATGACGCAATGAACCCCAAAGCATTTTCATAAATAACTCCTTCAATATCTGAAATCCTGTTTTAAAGAATAGTTACTTTCTGCTTCCGTGATCTTTCTATCATAGACATTAAAAACAATATCAGCCGTAAGACATTTCTCGGATGACACCAGTTCAAAATCAGTATCACTGATATCAGGAAAAAAAACATCACCCTCATATTCCTTGTTGATAACTGTAAGATATATCCTGTCTGCGATATCGATACCTTCACGATAAATCCTGGCACCGCCGCAAAGGAAAATATTCTCTTTTCCCGAGTTTTTCGCTATTCCGATCGCCTTTGCAAGACTGTCAGCAACGGAAATACCATCTCTCTTGTAGTTCTTATCCGATGTCACAACAATATTCAACCTGCCCGCAAGAGGTCTGCCTATTTCATCATATGTTCGTCTGCCCATGATAACAGCTCCGCCATATGTGATATTGCGAAAATATGCCATATCTTCGGGAATATTCCACGGTATTTTTCCGCCTGAACCTATAACTCCGTTTAACGCGGCTGCAGCTATAATGCTTATCATTTTTCTTCCAACTCCTCAAGAAGCTGCTTAACTGTCTTACCAATAAGCGGATGCCTGTAATTCGGCATAAGCTCAGCTGCGGGAATAAGAACAAAGCTGCGGTTGTGCATATCATTATGAGGTATGATAAGATCATCCTCGTCAATTATTTCCATGTCATAGAAAATTATATCAAGATCAAGCGTTCTGGGACCCCAGTGAATATCACGTTTGCGGTCTGCTTTTTTCTCAATATCATGCAGAAGATCAAGAAGTCCGCGGGGTGAGAGCATAGTTCTGAATCTGACAGCACCGTTGATAAAATCGTCCTGATCTGTATAACCATAGGGCTTTGTAACAATAAGCTCCGATCTCCGCATATCCTTGTTAAATCTGCTGCTTTCAAGTTCAGCCAGACCCTTTTCGATATAGCTTCTGCTGTCGCCCATATTTGAACCAACTGCAACAAGGACATCATGCCAGCTGCGGTTTATCTTTACGGATACCGAACCAAATTCCATATCTATCGGAGCTTCAGGCTTGCGTACCTCTATATCAACGCTTTTTACAAGTCCGTATTCAAGAAGAATAGCCTCAGCAATACTCTGGGCAGCTTTTTCTATCAGCTTATAAGTATTCTCTGTCATTACCTTTTTTATAAGCAGACATACACTTCCGTAATCAACAGAAACATCAAGATCATCTGTCATACCCGCTTTTTCAGTATCAACGTAAAGAACCGCGTTTACATAAAATTTCTGACCGTTTATGTTTTCATGTTCAAATACACCATGATAAGCAAATATCTTCAGTTCATCAATGCAAATCTTATCCATTAATATAACCTCTCATTATTGCTTCGGTCATTTTAACCACTCTTGCATTTTCTCTGACATCATGTACACGTATGAAAGAGATGCCTTTCATAACGCCTGCAACTGTTATAGCGATCGTACCTTCAAGTCTTTCATCCGAAGGCAGATTAAGAGTAAGTCCGATCACTGATTTTCTTGATGCACCAAGAAGAACAGGATAGCCAAGAGCCTTTCCGAATTCGTCTATCCTGTCGATCGATTCGAGATTATTCTCATATGTTTTTCCGAATCCGACACCGGGGTCAACTATTATCTTTTCGGCAGCCACTCCTGCTTTCAGTGCAACGTCCACTGACTGCTTCATTTCAGCTATCATATCATCCATAAAACATTTATAGTTTGTATTGTCCTTATTATGCATAAGACAGCAGGCAGCTCCAGATTTGGCGAGCACATCAGCCATTTCTCCGTTATCATAACGGCAACCCCATATATCATTTATCAGATCTGCTCCTGCTGATATTCCTGCTTCTGCAACTTTATATTTATATGTATCCAGCGATATCGGGATATCGAATCTCTGCTTTATAGCTTCGATAACAGGAACTACTCTTTCGATCTCCTCTTCATCGCTTATCTTTGTATAACCGGGTCGTGTAGACTCACCGCCGATATCGACAATATCCATACCGTCAGCTATCATATTCTCGGTGTGTCTGAGTGCTGATTCTATATTATTGAATTTGCCGCCATCGGAAAATGAATCGGGAGTAACATTAAGAATTCCCATAATATAACATTTTCTTTCAGTATCAAAATCGTATTTTCCTATTCTCATAATTATACTCCTATCTCGTTATTGCGTTTGTATTCAGGCCAGTTACATTCATCTGCGGCATCACAGCAGAAACAAAGCCGTGATTTTTTATCAGCACGATAAAAGATCTTCTCAAGCTCGGTCTTTGCACTGTCAGCAGTTCTGTGTGAAGCAATAAGACGTATTATCTCCGCTTTCTTCCCGACAGTACAGCCGATCTCATCAAGTATCTCCGAAGCTATTACCACACTTGCCTCGTCATGGGGAATTCCACTGCGATATTCCTCAACCCTGCCTATATCATGCAGAAGTGCCGCAGTATATATAATATCAGCATCATAATCTATACCGCATTCGGAACAAAGAATAATAGCTATCCTCGCCAGATCAAGAAAATGCTCCATATCATGTTTGCAGAAAATACGGTCTTTTTCAAGCTCTTTCAGTTTCGATACAAGCCTCATGTAATGCTCGTTTTTGATTATTTTGTTTGTCAGTTCAAGTTTCATTTTTCATCTTCCGATAACAGATTACGGATCAATTGATCAATACTAGATCATTGACCCGTTTGCTGTTATTATACATTATTATTTAAAGCTTGTCAATCTTGACACTTATTTTGAACTTGGAAAGAATGAGGATAGACAGTTGAGCTCAGTGATGGACTCCAGCAATAATGGTTTTATAACAAAACCGACTTCGCATATATTTACATTGAAAGCAACGATATGTGGGGAAACCGCACGATACTCAACCTTGTGGGCAAAGGACAGTTCTTTGCAGAAAGAACCACTTCAAGATTATCTAACAAAAAACGACACAGAGAATGTTCTCCATCCCGCTTCATTATCAAAGAATAATTGTTATTATCAACCGACCTTCATCGTATGTCGCCGTAATCGTTCCGCCCATACGCTCCACCAGGGTGCGGGCTATTGACAGACCAAGTCCTGTGGAATTGCGGGCAACTTCAACTGTATAGAACCTGTCAAAAAGCTGTTCCACTTCTACTGCGGACAGCTTTTTTGCGGTATTTGAAAATGTGATCACGCCCGAATCGGACAGTGTGATATCCAGATCACCATCACTGTATTTCATGGCATTGTTCAGCAAGTTAGAGAACACTCTTGAAAGATAAGCTTTATTCAGGTTTCGGACAATTTTGTTTTCAGTGATAACGGCATTCGGCACAATGCCTTTTTCGCTTAGTGCGCCGTAAAATCCCATTATGCTGTCCTCTAATGCCTGTCCGATATTGACCGTTTCTGTTTTAATATCATCTTCTTCAGAGAGGATAACAGAGTAACGGAAAAGTTCCTCCGTAAGCTGTTTCATCATTTTAGCACGTTCTTTGATGATCGAAATATAGCGAGCCTGTTTTTCGGCATCGTCTGTTTTTTGAAGCATATCGAGATAGCCGTATATCGCCGTCAACGGTGTACGAATATCGTGGGAGATATTCGTTATCGCAGTTTTCAGTTCAGCATCGCCCTGAACATACCGCAGATGTTCTTTTCGTAAAATAACAAGCTGTTTATTGATGCTGTCCGCAAGTTCACACATATCCTTATCCTGTGAAGATATGTCTATCAGAGTATTTGTGTCGGTTTGCAGTTTGTCAGCAAAGCCTTTTGATATTTCCTTCGCAGATCTCTTAAGTGAATAGATCTTTATAGATAAAACTATCACAACAGCAATCAATATGCCGACAAGACCATAAACCATTTACACACCTACTTTATATCACATTTTTTGAATTGACGAAGCCCTATAATGATCAGCACTGCTGTCACTGCCAGCGATACTATCAGTTTCTGCACTATTCCCTCGGGTATCGAAGAACAGGAATAATAAAAAATACAGCTTTGCGGAAATACTTTTTGCACTATATCCGCAATAGGGTTTTCTTTTTTATCCAACCCGAATACAATTGTAACGTTTGATACGTACTGTACAGCAAGGATCACTATCGCAAGCTTTCCGTCGCGTATAATGTTTCCCAATAAAATCGACACCACAGTGCTTGTGCTGATTATCATAACAAGCATCACCGAAAGTGATACCATGACTGCTTTAAGATCATATTTATCATAATCAAAAGCAATTATCGACAAAGAAAATGATGCCAGCTGGTAGCACAAAAAGTATATGACCGTAGCAGCACTCATAGTTATAGTATCAGCAAAAAATATCTCTGAACGGGTATGTCCGCAGGCTAGCATATTCCTTACCGTGCCATTACTGTAATGGGAATAGAGGATCGCCGCCACCGTTGCTCCTGCCGCAAATGGAATGATTGCCACTGCAAAGCAAGGTACGATTCCCAGAATATTATCTTTATTCAATACAACATCCGAATTTTCAGGAAGATCAAATTTAGGATACAGATACATTCCTGCCGTAAAAACCGCACCGCAAAAAGCAGAGATGATTACCGAAATATAAAACCATTTTGATTTAAACAACTCATGAAACTGAGCATTGATAAGTTTAGTCAATTTTATTACCTCCCACCATTAAAATTTTTATCTGCACGTTTATGCTGATAAAACAAGACTATTTTCTTTATTTCAAGTCTTTCTTCTGAAACAGAAATGAACCTCCGACAATGAATATCACGATCGTCAGTATAAGTATCAGAACATCTTCTTTTAATTGACGATTGATCTGCGCCTGCATTTCAAATTCTGCACTTTCGGCTTTCTCTGGATAGTGTATATATGCGTAATTGCAGGCATTATATGACCTTGAAAACGGATCAACTTCATGTTCAATGTTCACCAAAGCCTTTGGGATACCGTCAAGATACCAGGTATTTTTTTCTGTTTCTTCAAACGAGTAGGGTTTACCGTCTTCTGAAATTTCAACAACCGTAGATGTTATCTCAGCAGGATCAGTGTTATAATAATAGCTTCTAAGATTGGCATTTATCACAGCAAAAAACAGCATAACCGAGAAAACCGCCACAACACCGACTGCACGATTTGTGATCAGCATCGAAAGAACAGCCGAAAAAATGCCCCAGACAGCAAAGAACAACAGCAGTTCTCCCAGCAAACACATACAGGCGACCGTTGATAGTTCACTAAAGAAATATCTTCCGCCAATTAAAGTCGGGATCATAAACATAAGATAACTGATAAGAACCATTATCAGACATGAGATCATCTCGGACAAATATATACTCATTCTTGTGTGTCCAATATACAGCTTATTGCGTATCGTTCCTTCGGAAAACTCTTTCCCGATCTCTAATGAAACAAGAACTATCAATACCCAGATACTGCATTTGAACCATATATCAGACATTGGCGAAACAAGCCAGACATATGTATTATAACTTTCAAGATCCTGATGAATGAATCTCCACTCATTAACGCCATGAATTATGCCTAAAACCAGACTGCATAAAAAAGCCACTATCAGAAAAGGACTTTTTAAATACCTTATAAGGCTTGCCTTTATCAATCGTAACATATCATGCACCTCAGTTTATTTCAGATCTTTTTTGCCGAACAGATATGCACCGGCACAAGAGGTCGCAATACAATAGGCAAGCATTTTTATAACATCGATATCCAGATCTCTTTTCCTGTTTGTTTTCTGTTTCAGCACATAGTCTTCGACCTTGGTTTTATCTGAAATACAACCGAAATGAATAGCATCTTCAAGCCCCGATATCGGGTTAGCGATGTGTCCGATCTGTATCAGTGTTTTTGAAAAGCCTTCTATATAATATCCGTTTTCATACTCATTTTCTTCTTCCTTTATTGTTCCATCTTCACATATGATAGTATCTGTATATGTAATATATCTTGGTTCACCGATACTATAATAATATCCATCTGTAAAACCCACTATGATATACAAAACAAAGTGAATTGCAAAAGCGCCAACAACAGCAACCGCCCTTTTTGTCAAAAGATATGTTATCACAACAGCAAAAATGCTCATCAGCTCAAATGCTAGAAAAATATTGACGAACCATTTTACAGCAGAAGATGTCGGGAATTCGCTGATAAAATACCATCCGCCTATCGCGGTAGGTACAATATCCAGAAGATACATTATAAAAGTAATTATCGAAGCAACACAAATCTCAGAAATAAAAATATTCGCTTTGGTGTGACCAACTGCGATCTTATTGCGTATCGTCCCATCAGAAAATTCTCGACCTGCACACATGGCAACAAGAACGATCACTGCCCAAATCGCAGTAAGCATCCACATATCATCTGCTGAACAACTTATAACCGCACCGACTTCATCTTTAAAATAGGAGCAATACAGTCCGCCATAAATGCCCGATGCCAAACTTACGATCACTGCGATATAAAATAACGGACTTTTGAAATAATAAACAAGCCGTGCTTTGATCAGATCAAAAATGACCGTCACCTCCCACCAGCGAAATATAAAAGCTCTCCAGACTTTCGTCATGTTCTTCAATGTTAAGAACTTCACAGCCGTCTTTCATAAGCGCCATAGAAAGCTGAGTGATGTTCGGCTTTGCATAAATATCGGCGTTGGTATCATCGATGACCCTGTATTCAAGACCCATATCATCAAGAACTTTTGTAAGTACCGCCGTACTGCTGACAGTCACACGCATACACTTACGGCAGGCGGCTTCAAGTTCCTCCGCGCTCATCTCACGGACGATAGAACCATTATCGATAAAGCCGTAGTGTGTGGCAAGTTTTGAAAGCTCATCAAGGATATGTGAAGATATGATAACTGTTATCTTTCGCTCGCGGTTGAGTTTCAATATAAGCTCACGTATCTCGATTATGCCCTGTGGGTCAAGTCCGTTGATGGGTTCGTCCAGTAAAAGAAGATCAGGACTACCGCAGAGTGCGATAGCTATACCCAATCTCTGTCTCATACCGAGGGAGAAGTTTTTCGCTTTTTTCTTGCCCGTGTTTTCAAGTCCGACGAGTTTCAGTATCTCATCTATACCGTCAAAACTCGGCATACCGAGAATGCGGTACTGCTGTCTGAGATTGTCCACAGCTGTCATGCCTAGATAGATCGACGGTGTTTCCACCACCGCACCCATTCTGCGCCTTGACTTTGAAATCGCCCTGTCAGAATTCTTTACACCGTATAGTTCAAATTCTCCGCTTGTAGGCAATTGCAGACCGCATACAAGCCGTATGAGGGTCGTCTTGCCTGCACCGTTCCTGCCGACAAAACCGTAAATCGATCCTTTCGGCACATTCATCGTCAGCCCGTTCAGGGCTTTGAAGTCTTTGTAATACTTGCATAGACCATTTGTTTTCAGAACATAGTCCATTTTGCAGCCTCCTTATCTCTTGTTCTTGAAAACATTATAACATACAATGGTCAAGAAACCGGTCAAGTAAAAGTCAATATTTCGTCAAGATTTCAGCTTGAAACCTATTCCGTAAACCGCTTCGATATAATCCTTCCCATTCACCGCCTGAAGCTTATGACGGATATTACTGATGTGCTGTTTCAATGAACGTTCTGTACAATCGGGAGTATCATAGCTTATCTTTTCAAGTATCGTAGTTTTTCCGATAGGTGTATGGGGATTCTGCATCAGCAGTTTCAGGATAGCACATTCTGTACGTGTCAGTCTGATCTCAGTCTGATCTACAATTACAGTCAGCTTGTCGCTGCACAGCGTCAGATCATCTATCCTGATAGTATTGCCGTCACCATTGATATTTTTGCGAAGCTGAACTGTTATTCTGGCGAGAAGTTCTGAAATATCAAAGGGCTTTGTGATGTAATCCGCGGCACCGCCAAGCAGAAGTCCCACCTTGTCTGAAATATCGGCTTTGGCACTCACTACGATAACAGGGATATCCTTAATCTTAGGCAATAACTCCTCACCCGACATTCCCGGCAGCATTAAGTCAAGCAGAATAAGATCAGGTTGGCTTTGGGACAGTATCATTACCGCTTCTGTTCCCGAATAGGCTTTTGTAACTGAATATCCTTCATTTTCAAGGGCTTCGGAAAGCATTTCGCTGATGCTTGTATCATCGTCTATTATCAAAATATTCGGCATAGGTTCACCTCATGGCTTTTTATATAATTATAACATTTATCTTAAAAGATTTCAAGTGCATAGAGAAAGCCGTGCAGGACACAAACTGCACGGCTTTTTATGTTATTGGATTTTTGATTTGTGCGTTATGCAGGGCTCAACATTCAGGTTTAATCATAAAAATTACAGCCGCATTCAACGTATAATAAAATATAGTATACAGCCGCAAAGCCCTACTGCCCACGGTATCATAAACGATAGAAAATTACCCTTGTTTTTGCGAAGAAGCACAATGGAACTCGACATGACTAAAAGCCATATAAACATTATCAAAAATCCCAGAGGGGCAACAAACATATCTTCCTCATAATCTTTATCGTGGGGACTTGTTCCCGGAAATGCAAGTGCAACCCCGACCAATGCAAGATAACTTCCAAAAGCGCCCTGCAACAATCCCAATATTGATAATCCTGTACGTTTTACTGAATTCGTCAAGTTAAAACTGCCTCCTTCTATCTAAAATATTTCCCGATAATTATACATCCCGCCTCAGGAAAAGTCAACCCAAAATATCCATATATCACCAATCTTCATCAAAATTCCCATTCGATATCATATTATTTTCAAATAGAATTCACTGTCTGATTAGTGGTAGAGTTTGCAATTACAATTCACATAAGTTTAATTTAAAGTTAACATTTATTTTGAAACTTTAGGTATACTTGTCCGTCTAATATAATGTAAGATACTTAGGTATGCATAAGAAGATAAGTATAAATAAGAAAGTGAAGGTTATGAAAAATGAAAAGAAAATTATTCTGCGAGATATGCCCCCTGACATACGCTTTGTCCGTAAAAAAATGCGAAGCACTCAGATTTTTGAAAGATATTAAAGATAAGCACACATTCGCCCACGAACACTCCGAGGAAAAGCTTGAATACGTTATCTACAAGCACAACTCCCTCATA
The DNA here is from genome assembly GCF_024692365.1 of Ruminococcus sp. Lineage (GTDB taxonomy): Bacteria > Bacillota > Clostridia > Oscillospirales > Ruminococcaceae > Hominimerdicola. The sequence continues at coordinate 31,548 of NZ_JAILMR010000012.1, forward strand.
CGCAGACGTCTTGGCAATGTAAATATGCAGCTTCAGGAAAACAAGGCTGTTAACCTTTCCCTCGCTGCACCAAAGGTTAACGGTATCATTATCCGCCCCGGTGAAACTTTCTCATTCTGGAACCTTGTGGGCAGCCTTACCGTGAAAAAAGGCTACCGTGAGGGTCTTACCATATTCTCCGACCACCCATCTTCGGGTCTTGGCGGCGGTATGTGCCAGATGACTAACCTTATCCACTGGATGATACTCCACTCCGAACTCACCATAACCGAACACCACCACCACGATCAGATAGACCTCTTCCCCGATTTCAACAGAACTATCCCCTTTGGGACAGGTACATCTATAATGTATAATTACCTTGACTACCGTTTCCGTAACGACACTGACAATACTTACCAGCTGATAATCTATACCACCGATGAGTACCTCTGCGGCGAACTGAGGGCTGAAAAAAGACAGTCCTACAAGTTCCATATTCAGGCTGAGAACGTATTCTTCTCCCGCGAGGACGGCATAGTTTACCGCAACGGCGATGTTTACCGCGACAAGATAGACCGCCGTTCGGGAGATCATGTTTCAAGAGAACTGATAAGACACAACCACGCAAGAGTGTGCTACGATACATCTGATCTGACAATAGTTGAAACAAAGCCAGCAGTTTGATGCTGCGTGATATTTTCACAAATACTATTATAAAAGCGGCTGAGATCACTCCCAGCCGCTATATTTATACATCCATCAAAATTTTTACATCTTAAAACTGCCGTATGACACTATCAGCCCAGCAGTTCCAGAAGCCTTTCAGCTGCCTTCTCGGTGTCCTCGGGGCTGCCGAATGTTGAGAATCTCAGATAACCCTCGCCGCACTTGCCGAAGCCCTCACCGGGTGTTCCGACGATTTGTGCTTCGTTCAGCAGCTTATCAAAGAACTCCCATGAACCCATACCATTTGGGCACTCCATCCAGATGTAAGGCGCATTCTTGCCGCCTGTGTACCAGATGCCAAGCTTGTCAAGAGCCTTCATCAGGGTGCGGGCATTCTTCTTGTAAACGTTGATGTTCGCGTGTATCTGCTGCTGTCCCTCGGGGGTGAATACCTCGCAGGCAGCTCTCTGGATAATGTAGGAAACACCGTTAGTCTTTGTTGTACGGTTACGTACCCACATATCATTGAAGTTCATGCCGTTTCGGACAAGATCCTTGGGTATAACAGTGTAGCCAAGACGTGTACCTGTGAAACCTGCAGTCTTTGAAAGTGAGCATATCTCGATAGCGCAAGTGCGAGCGCCCTCTATCTCGAAGATAGAATGGGGCAGACCCTCTTCCTCGATGAATGCTTCATAAGCCGCATCAAAAAGTATTACAGAGCCACGAGCATTTGCCCAGTCTACCCAGACTTTCAGTTGTTCCTTGCTGAATACAGCACCTGTAGGGTTGTTGGGCGAGCAGAGATATACCAGCTCTGCATCTGTGCTTTCATCAGGCAAGGGCAGAAAACCGTTCTCGCGTGAAGATGGCAGATGAACGATCTCACGTCCGCCCATGATATTTGCGTCAACATATGCAGGATATGCAGGCTCGATTATCAGCGAACGGTTTGAACGGTCAAAAATGTCCAGAATATCACCCAGTTCGTCCGAAGCACCCGAGGATACGAACACTTCGTCATCAGCAAGCTCAACTCCCCTGCTGCGATAATAATCAGCGATAGCTTTTCTAAGGAAAGGAGCACCGCATTCAGGCATATAACCATTGAAAGTCTTAGCGTTAGCCTGGTCGTCAGCAGCCTGATGCAGACCCTTTACAACTGCATCGCAAAGGGGCAGTGAAACATCGCCGATACCAAGACGCAAAATTTCCTCATCAGGGTGTGCAGCCTGATAAGCCTTGACTTTCTGACCAATGTTATAAAAAAGGTATGAAGCCTTTAAATGGGAATAATTCATATTAGGTGTAAGCATTTTTATCACTCCTGTATTTTCATTTCGTATTTATCCTTGTGTGCTTTTTCGGGAACAGATGTGGGGTAATCACCACCGAAGCAAGCCTTGCAGCAGCCTGCACCGAGATTCAGTTCGTCCAGTGCCAACATAGGAAGATATCCCAGACTGTCCGCACCCATCTCCGCAGCTATCTCCTCGGGAGTACGACGTGCAGCTATGAGGTTTTCTTCCGAATCTATATCAGTGCCGTAGTAGCAGGGATGCATGAACGGCGGTGCAGATACACGGAAATGTATCTCCTTGGCACCTGCCTCACGAAGCAGCGAAACTATCCTGCCGCCCGTGGTGCCGCGCACTATGGAATCATCTACCAGTACAACGCGCTTGCCCTTTACAGTTTCCTCAACTGCCGAAAGCTTTATGCGCACCTTGTCAACACGGCTCTCCTGTGTGGGTGAGATAAATGTTCTTGCCACGTACTTGTTCTTTATAAGTCCGATGCCGTAAGGGATGCCCGAGCCCTGAGAATATCCCAGTGCCGCGTCAAGTCCCGAATCAGGAACGCCTATTACGATATCTGCGTCAACAGGACAGCTCTTCGCTAAGATGTGTCCTGCTCTCAGTCTTGCAGAATGTACCGATACACCGTCAATTACAGAATCGGGACGGGCAAAGTATATGTACTCGAATATGCATATCCTCTTTGGCTTCTTTTCACAGTGTGAACGGTCTGAACGAACGCCCTCCTTTGAGAATATCAGCATCTCTCCGGGCTCTATATCACGGACGAACTCCGCACCAACAGCAGTCAGCGCACAGCTCTCTGATGCTACAACATAAGTGCCGTCTGCCATTTTACCGAAGCACAAAGGTCTGAAACCGAATGGGTCGCGGCAGGCGATGAGTTTTGTCGGGCTCATCACCACAAGCGAATAAGCGCCTTCGATTATGTCCATTGCGGAAAGCACTGCTTCCTCGATAGAGTCTCTGATAAGACGCTGCTTTGTTATTATGTAGGCGATGGATTCTGTATCGGAGGTGGTGTGGAATATAGCCCCCGAAAGCTCCAGCTCACGCCTGAGCTCGCCCGCATTGGAAAGATTTCCGTTGTGAGCCAGTGCCATGCGCCCTTTCATGTGATTGACAACTATGGGCTGACAGTTTCGCCTCTCGTTGCCGCCTGTTGTTGAATATCTGACGTGTCCCACAGCCATATTGCCCTGGGGCATTTCAGCCAGTATGCGGTGGGTGAAGACCTCACCTGCAAGACCGACATCCTTGTGAGCGGTGATAACACCATCCTCACAAATAGCGATGCCGCAGCCCTCCTGACCTCTGTGCTGCAAAGCATAAAGACCGTAGTATACTATCTCGGCAAGATGGGATTTCTGCGGGGAGTATAAGCCGAATACCCCGCACTCCTCATGCAGACCGCTCATTTCTTACTCCTCTCTGCCGCTGCTGAAACAAATCCCATGAACAGCGGATGAGGACGATTAGGACGGCTCTTGAATTCGGGGTGGAACTGTACGCCCACATAGAAATCACGGTCGGTGAGCTCAACAGTTTCCACCAGTCTGCCGTCGGGGGACATACCGCTGAGGGTCAGACCAGCAGCCGAAAGTTTCTCGCGGTAATCGTTGTTGAATTCGTACCTGTGACGGTGACGTTCGCTTATCTCGCTCTTGCCATAGCATCTCTGCATCGTAGTACCCTCGGATATAACACAGGGATAAGCACCAAGGCGAAGCGTACCGCCCTTGTCGATGCTGTCGCTCTGTCCAGGCATAAAGTCGATGACCTTGTGCTTGCAGACTTCGTTGAACTCGCCCGAATCAGCATCGCTGATACCGCAGACATTTCTTGCATATTCGATAACAGCTATCTGCATACCAAGGCATATGCCGAAGAACGGGATGTTGTTCTCTCTTGCATACTTGACAGCAAGTATCATGCCCTCGATACCTCTGCCGCCGAAACCGCCTGGTACTATTATACCGTTAACGCCCTCAAGGGTCTCTGCGATAGTCTCATTCGTCAGTTTTTCCGAATCGACCCAGCTGATATCAACGTGTGTTCCAATGGAATATCCCGCATGGCGAAGTGCTTCCGCAACCGAGAGATAAGCATCGTGGAGCTCTGTGTACTTACCAACAAGAGCTATCTTTGTGGTAGTAGCAGCCGATTTAATTCTCTCCACCATCTCGCACCATTCATCAAGATGTGGACGGGGAGCAGTTATTCCCAGACGCTCGCAAACAACTTCGGAGAAGTTTGCTCTCTCCAGCATAAGCGGAGCTTCGTAAAGGTCGGGCAGTGTGATATTCTCGATAACGCACTCGGGGCGAACGTTGCAGAAAAGTGCTATCTTCTGGAAGATAGAAGGTTCCAGAGGTCTGTCGCAGCGAAGAACGATGATATCGGGATTGATGCCCATACCCTGAAGTTCCTTTACAGAATGCTGTGTAGGCTTAGACTTGTGCTCGTCCGAACCGCTCAGGAAAGGAACCAGTGTAACATGGATAAACAGGGCGTTCTCACGTCCGACTTCAAGGGATATCTGCCTTACAGCCTCAATGAAAGGCTGAGATTCGATATCACCGATAGTACCGCCTATCTCAGTGATAATAACATCAGCATCGGTCTTTTTGCCGACGGAGTAAACGAACTCCTTTATCTCATTTGTGATATGAGGAATGACCTGTACAGTAGAACCAAGATATTCACCCCTGCGCTCCTTGTTCAGTACGTTCCAGTATACCTTACCTGTTGTAAGGTTTGAATACTTGTTCAGATCCTCATCAATGAAACGCTCATAGTGTCCAAGGTCGAGGTCGGTCTCAGCTCCATCCTCGGTAACATATACTTCACCATGCTGATAAGGGCTCATGGTACCGGGGTCTACATTTATATATGGGTCGAGCTTCTGTGCAGCCACAGTCAGTCCACGGGATTTTAGCAATCTACCCAGAGAAGCCGCGGTAATACCCTTACCAAGTCCCGAAACGACTCCTCCCGTAACAAATATATATTTTCTCATCAGACAGTCCTCCTCATTCTGCACTTGCGCCGTAGTTTGAAAGCACTCTTGCTGATGGGTCGTTTACATTACAGCCCTCCCAGCTCTTGTTCGGCATCCAGAAATCAACTATCATCTCGCCCTGACCCTCGTAGTATTTCTCGAAGATCTCACGGTACAGCAGTGATTCCTTGGTAAAGGGCTGAGCGTGTGTGTATTTCTTTCTCAGTGTTTCAAACTCTTCCTCTGTGTAATAATCCTCAGCATAAGCCTTCAGATAGTTTACCAGAGAATGTCCGACAGCGTCAGAGAATGCTGCCTTCTCTCTCCAGAGAATGTTGTCGGGAAGAACTCCGTCAGCTTCAAACGCCTTACGCAGCAGGTACTTGCCCTTGCCGTAAGTGTTGAGCTTCTTTTCGGGGTCTATCGCCATTACGTATTTTACAAAATCGAGATCGCCGAAAGGAACTCTTGCTTCAAGTGAGTTTACAGATATACATCTGTCTGCACGCAGAACATCGTACATATGCAGCTCGCGTACACGCTTTTCTGCTTCACGCTGGAATTCCTCAGCAGAGGGTGCGAAGTCAGTGTACTTGTATCCGAACAGCTCGTCGGATATCTCACCTGTCAGCAGTACACGGATATCGGTCTGCTCATGAATAGCCTTGCAGATGAGGTACATACCCATGCTTGCACGTATGGTGGTTATATCGAATGTTCCCAGCAGACGTACAACTTCCTCAAGGGCATTTATAACATCGTCCTTTGTGATGATGATCTCAGTATGCTCCGAACCGATGTAATCAGCAGTTTCCTTGGCATATTTCAGGTCGATAGCGTCCTCAGACATACCGATAGCGAATGTTCTGATAGGCTTGTTTGACTTCTGCTGTGCAACAGCACATACCAGTGAAGAATCAAGACCGCCAGAAAGCAGGAATCCAACCTTTGCATCAGCTACCAAACGCTTCTCGATACCTGCAACCAGCTTGTCATGAATGTTCTTGAAAATCGTTTCGTGATCGTCATGACATACATGGTCGGGTGAAGCGATATCATTGTAGCAGTGGAACTCACCGTCCATATAATAATGTCCGGGAGGGAAAGGCATGATCTTATCACAGATATCGATAAGATTCTGAGGTTCGCTTGCAAATACGATCGCACCTTCCTCGTCATGACCATAATAAAGGGGACGAATGCCAATGGGATCACGTGCAGCAATGAACTTTCCTGTCTCGCCGTCAAATATTATGCAGGCGAACTCAGCGTCCAGCATAGCGAACATATCGGTCTTGTACTGCTCCCACATAGGCAGAAGTATCTCGCAGTCCGAATCACTCTGGAAACGGTAGCCCTTCTTAGCAAGATCATCTCTTATCTTCTCAAAGCCGTAAAGCTCACCGTTGCAGACCACATAGCTGTTGCCCAGCCTGAATGGCTGCATACCATCGGGTGTAAGACCCATGATAGCAAGTCTGTGGAACGCAAGGATACCCCCGGGAACAGCCTGATAACGGCTATCGTCAGGTCCTCTTGACTTGGTCCTTTCAAAACATTTTTCCATAAGGTCACGGTCAGCTTTGACCGAGCACCAACCCATAATACAACACATAATTTGATTCCTCCGGAAAACGGAACTTGGCTGTCGCATTTCTGTGGCAGCCATTTCCTTATAATTTAAGATAGGATTTTAGTAAAAAGCTTATTTAACACCGAACAGCAGCTCATCGTAGGTCGGGAACGGCCAGAACTTGGCAGCTGTGATCTTCTCAGCCTCATCACATGAAGCACGGAGCTTATCCATAACGCCCAGCAGCTCATCTCTGATGATGTAAGCTGTCTCGGTAACGCTGTCAGAGCTGTTCACCTTATCGAGAACGCTGTCAAGTTCATCAAGGCTTGCATAAGCATCTCCTGCAAAGCCAGAAAGCTTCTTGACTGTCTCGGTCTCGTAGGTGCACGCGAGATCGGTAGCCAGGGACTTCTTAGCGTTAGCAGTCTTTGCAACGAATGCAGCATACTCCTCGATAGCGGGAAGTATCTCACGGCGAGCCAGCATCTCCATGGTCTTAGCTTCGATAACAACAGCCTTGCAGTAGTTCTCCAGGGTGATCTCTGTACGGCTGCGCAGCTCAGCATCGGTGAATACCTTGTGTGCAGTCAGCATCTTGACGTTCTTCTCGTCAAGCAGATGAGGGATAGCATCGGGAGTTGTGCGGTAGTTCAGCAGACCGCGAACCTCGGTAGCTTCCTTTATCCAGGTATCATCGTAGCCGTTGCCGTTGAAGATGATGCGCTTGTGATCGGTGATTGTCTTCTTGATCATCTCATGCAGAGCGTCCTCGAAATTATCAGCCTTTTCAAGTCTGTCAGCATAGATCTTCAGGCTCTCTGCAACTGCTGAGTTCAGCATGATGTTTGCACAAGCGATGCTGTCAGCAGAACCAACCATTCTGAACTCGAACTTGTTGCCTGTGAATGCGAAAGGCGAAGTACGGTTACGGTCGGTAGTATCTCTTGTGAATCTTGGCAGAACACTTACGCCAAGCTTCATGACAGTCTTCTCAACGCCTGCATATGGAGTATCGTTCTCGATAGCTTCAAGTATGCCTTCGAGTTCTTCACCGAGGAAGATGGAGATAACTGCGGGAGGTGCCTCGTTAGCACCCAGACGGTGATCGTTGCCTGCGGTAGCAACGGAAATTCTCAGCAGATCCTGATAATCGTCAACAGCCTTGATAACTGCGCACAGGAACAGCAGGAACTGTGCATTCTCATAAGGTGTCTCACCTGGAGTCAGCAGGTTAACGCCTGTATCGGTTGCAATAGACCAGTTGTTGTGCTTACCTGAACCGTTAACGCCGTCAAAAGGCTTTTCGTGCAGCAGACATACCAGACCGTGCTTCTGTGCTACCTTCTTCATGATCTCCATAGTCAGCTGGTTGTGATCGGTAGCGATATTTGTGGTAGCATAGATAGGTGCAAGCTCGTGCTGTGCAGGTGCAACCTCATTGTGCTGAGTCTTTGCAAGGATACCCAGTTTCCACAGTTCATCGTTCAAATCGGACATATAAGCCTCAACTCTGGGCTTGATAACACCGAAGTAATGATCGTCAAGTTCCTGACCCTTGGGAGGCTTAGCACCGAACAGTGTTCTGCCTGTATAAATAAGGTCTTTTCTCTGATCGTAAAGCTCCTTGGGGATAAGGAAGTATTCCTGCTCAGGTCCGACAGAAGTTGTAACGTGTCTTACCTGATCGTTACCGAAGAGCTTCAGGATACGCAGAGCCTGCTTGTTGAGAGCTTCCATCGATCTCAGCAGAGGTGTCTTCTTGTCCAGTGCCTCACCGCCGTAAGAACAGAAAGCAGTAGGAATGCAAAGGGTCTTGCCCTTGATGAATGCATAAGATGTAGGATCCCATGCGGTGTAACCTCTTGCCTCAAATGTAGCTCTCAGTCCTCCGGAAGGGAACGAAGATGCATCTGGTTCGCCCTTGATGAGTTCCTTACCCGAGAAGTCCATGATAACTCTGCCATCGGGAGAAGGACTAATAAAACTGTCGTGCTTTTCAGCAGTGATGCCAGTCAGAGGCTGGAACCAGTGAGTATAATGTGTAGCTCCCTGCTCGATCGCCCAATCCTTCATAGCCTCGGCAACAGCATTGGCAACTGTGATGTCAAGCTTCTCGCCGATATCAATAGTATTCTTTAATGACTGATAGACCTTTGAAGACAACCTTGACTTCATAACTCTGTCATCAAAGACCTTGCTCGCAAACAATTCGGGTACCGTACTCATTATGATTTCCTCCGTTCGTTATAAGCGAAAGCGTCCCCGATAAACAGAGAGTATTATCCCTGTTACCGAAGACGCCATTGCCTTATAAATATAGAAAATTATATTAGGAAAGACTTTATATAGTTCATATACTTTCCTCTGTCTTTCCAATGTCAACAAAAAAGGGCAAAGAGCCTTGAAACCTAAGCTTCATTCAAGACCTCTTTGCCTTCCATGGTTTGTATTATACACCATCGCAAGTAATTTGTCAAGCACGTTTTTCACAAAAGTAGTGAAAGTTTACAAACCTAAACTTGCAAAAATTTCACAAATCTTGCAAAACCCCTTGACAAAAATGAAATTGTGAGATATAATACTTGCAAATACGGTCAAATGAGCAATGGCGTTCATTCTTTTTTATTCCCGTGACGGATTCGCGGTGATAAAAAAGAGTGGACGTTTTTTTATGATAAGGAGTGCTGAAAATGAAACTTGAAGGCGAAGTTCGTATACCGTCGGGCTGTGCGATAGCGGCAGTCATTTCAAGAGAGGGCAAAGGGATAACTGGAGATGTTATCTATAATGCAATGAAACCCATGCACGATCGTTCAAACGGTCTGGGCGGCGGATTTGCAGCTTACGGCATCTATCCCGAATACAGAGATCTGTATGCCTTCCACATCTTCTTCGATCACCGTTCCACCCGTAAGGAATGTGAAGCTTACTTAAAGGAACGTTTCGAGATCGTAAAAGGTGAACTGATCCCCACCCGCAAGATACCCGAGATCACTAATGAACCTATTATATGGAGATACTTCTGCGCACCGCTCGGTTCGATGGTCGCTTCCGAGCAGGTAGATGAAAGTGAATTCGTTGCACGCACGGTAATGAAGATCAATACCGAGATGAAGGGTGCATACGTATTCTCCAGCGGTAAGAATATGGGATGTTTCAAAGCAGTCGGCTATCCCGAAGATGTCGGAGTGTTCTACAAGCTTGAAGAATACGAGGGCTATTCCTGGACAGCACATGGTCGTTACCCGACCAACACCCCCGGCTGGTGGGGCGGTGCTCACCCCTTCTCGCTGCTTGACAGCTCTATCGTTCATAACGGCGAGATCTCATCATATGATGCAAACCGCCGCTTTATAGAGATGTTCGGTTATAAATGTACACTTCAGACCGATACCGAGGTCATTACCTATATCCTCGACTACCTGCTGAGAAGACAGGGTCTTACTATGGAGGAAGCCGCTTCCGTAATCGCAGCACCTTTCTGGTCTACGATAAACGCGAAGCCCGAAAAGGAAAAAGAAAGACTTACATTCCTGAGACAGGTATTCCCAAGTCTTCTGATAACAGGACCTTTCTCAATAGTATACGGCTGGAACGGAGGACTCATGGCTCTCAACGACCGCCTGAAGCTCCGTTCGATGATAACTGCCGAAAAGGACGATAAAGTATTCATAGCAAGCGAAGAAGCAGCTGTAAGGGTAATGGAACCCGATGCTGAGAACTTCTACGCACCTGCGGGCGGCGAGCCTGTTATAGTCAGAGTCAAGGAGGGTAAATTCTGATGAAAGATCATTTTATATATCCCGAGTTCGAGGTAGTGCGCAACGATAACCGCTGCATACAGTGCCGTGTCTGTGAAAGACAGTGCGCAAATGAAGTACACAGCTTTGACCCCGAACGCGGCATCATGCTTTCGGACGAAACAAAATGCGTCAACTGCCAGCGCTGCGTATCTCTATGTCCCACAAGAGCGCTCAAGATAGTTAAGAGCGACTGCCGTCTGCGCGAGAATGCAAACTGGGCTGACGATACTATCAAAGAGATATACAAGCAGGCAAACAGCGGCGGCGTGCTGCTCTCATCAATGGGCAACCCCAAGCCTCTGCCTGTATACTGGGATAAGATACTGATAAACGCTTCCCAGGTAACCAACCCGCCTATCGACCCCCTGCGTGAACCTATGGAGACCAAGGTCTTCCTCGGCAAAAAGCCCGAAAAGATCAAGCGCAACGAGGACGGTGAACTCGTTACCGAGACCACTCCTCAGCTGGAACTCTCCATGCCTGTTATGTTCTCTGCTATGAGCTACGGCTCCATCAGCTATAACGCTCACGCTTCCCTTGCCCGAGCAGCTACCGAGCTTGGTATATGCTACAACACAGGTGAGGGCGGTCTGCACGAAGACTTCTACATCTACGGACCTAACACCGTCGTTCAGGTAGCATCAGGACGTTTCGGCGTTCACAAGGATTACCTTGAAGCTGCCGCAGCTGTCGAGATAAAGATGGGTCAGGGCGCAAAGCCCGGTATCGGCGGACATCTCCCCGGTGCTAAGATCGTAGGCGACGTTTCCAAAACAAGAATGATCCCCGAGGGCTCCGATGCTATATCCCCTGCACCTCATCACGATATATATTCTATCGAAGATCTGCGTCAGCTGGTATACTCCCTCAAAGAGGCTACCGAGTACAAGAAGCCCGTTATCGTAAAGGTCGCAGCAGTTCATAACATCGCTGCAATCGCCAGTGGTATCGCCCGCAGCGGTGCTGATATCATCGCAATAGACGGTTTCCGCGGTGGTACAGGCGCAGCTCCTACACGTATCAGAGATAACGTCGGTATCCCGATAGAGCTTGCACTGGCTTCCGTTGACCAGCGTCTGCGCGATGAGGGCATCAGAAACAACGTATCCCTCGTAGTTGGCGGCAGCGTCCGTTCAGCAGCAGATGTAGTAAAGGCAGTAGCACTGGGTGCAGATGCAGTATATGTTGCAACAGCAGCACTGCTGGCAATGGGATGTCATCTCTGCCGTACCTGCCAGAGCGGCAAGTGCAACTGGGGTATCGCTACCCAGAGACCCGAGCTCGTTAAGCGCCTGAACCCCGATATGGGTTCTCGCAGACTTGTAAACCTCATGGACGCTTGGCGCCACGAGATCAAGGAACTTATGGGCGGAATGGGTATCAACTCCATCGAAAGCCTCCGCGGCAACAGACTTATGCTCCGCGGCGTAGGGCTTACCGATAAGGAACTCGAGATACTCGGTATCTCCCACGCAGGCGAATAAGGAGGATCACTAAGATGAAAAGAGTATTTGTTAATGAGGATTGGTGCCTCGGCTGCCACCTCTGCGAATATAACTGCGCTTATGCCAACTCGGGTCTTTCCGATATGGTAAAAGCGCTGAAAGGCAAGGATATATTCCCCCGCATACACATCGAAGAGACCGATGGCATAACCTATGCGGTCTCCTGCCGCCACTGTAAAGACCCCCTCTGCGTAAAGAGCTGTATAGCAGGTGCTATATCTATCGAAGACGGTACAGTCAAGATAGATAAGACCAAATGTGTCGGCTGCCTTACCTGCGTACTCGTATGTCCCTACGGCGCAGTTGCAGCAGGTCCAGAGGGCGCAGCACAGAAGTGTGAGCTTTGTCTTGCAAACAGCTGCGGTTCCCCTGCCTGTGTAAAGGGCTGCCCCAATAATGCCATAGTTTATGAGGAGAGGTGAGCAAAGTGGCTGAATATGTTATCATCGGAAACGGAACAGCCGCAGTCGGCTGCATAGAGGGTATAAGGAGCATCGACAGCGATGGCGCTATCACCGTTATATCGGGCGAAGAGCACCACGTTTACTCCCGTCCTCTGATATCCTATCTGCTGGAGGGCAAGACCGATCTGGAAAGAATGAAGTACCGCCCCGCAGATTTTTATGAGAAAAATAAAGTTAATGTAGTATACGGCAAGGCTGCCAAGATAGACACCAAAAAGCAGGAGGCTATCCTTGAAGGCAAAGGCAAGTTCGGTTATACCAAGATCTGTATCTGTACAGGTTCTTCCCCCTTCGTTCCGCCTTTTGAGGGTCTTGACAAGGTAAAGAAGAAGTTCTCCTTCATGACCCTTGATGATGCTCTTGCTCTTGAAAAAGTACTCACCGATAAATCCCGTGTGCTGATAGTCGGTGCAGGTCTTATCGGTCTGAAATGTGCCGAGGGCATCGCTGAAAGAGTAGGCAGTATAACCGTCTGTGACCTTGCAGACAGAGTTCTCTCCTCTATCCTCGATGCTGAATGTGCTGCTTATATGCAGAAAGAACTTGAAGACCACGGCGTAAGCTTCATGCTTGGTGATACCGCAGTCAAGTTCGATAAGAACAAGGCTTATATGAAGAGCGGTGCAGAAGTCGAATTCGATATACTCGTCCTCGCAGTAGGCGTAAGAGCCGAGACCGAGATCGCAAAGCAGGCAGGCTGCGATACCAACAGAGGTATAATTATCAACACCAAGATGGAAACAACTGCCGCAAACATCTATGCCGCAGGTGACTGCTCCGAGGGCTATGACAGCTCAATCAGCGCTAACCGCGTACTGGCTATACTCCCCAACGCTTATATGCAGGGCAGATGCGCAGGCATAAATATGGCAGGCGGTTCTTCCGAGATCACCGACGCTATCCCCATGAACTCCATAGGCTTCTTCGGACTCCACTGCGCAACAGCAGGTGCTTATCCCGAAGACGGCGAGATTTATGAGGAACGCACCGATAAAGGCATCAAGAGACTGTACTTCAAGGACAGCAAGCTGGCTGGCTATATGCTGATCGGCGATGTCAACAGAGCAGGTATCTATACTTCTCTTGTACGCGAAAAGACAGTTCTCGACAATGAAGAGACCGAAAAGGTCAAGAAAATGCCGTCGCTGGCTATCTTCTCGGATGAAAAGCGCAGAACAAAACTCGGAGGTGTGGTATGATGAATATAAATGCAACAGGGCTCGATTATAAAGAGCTCAACGAAGCTTTAAGACAAGTACACAACAACTGCACGATAACCAATTGTCTCGGACAGAGATTCATCGCCGCAGGCGTCTCCGATAAGACACTGAAGATCAGCGGTATCCCCGGCAATGCCCTTGGCGCATACCTCAACGGTGCAAAGATCGAAGTTATGGGCAATGCTCAGGACGCAGTGGGCGATACCATGAATGACGGCACCATCGTTATCCACGGCAACGTAGGCGACGCTGTCGGCTACGCAATGCGCGGCGGACATATCTACGTTCAGGGCAATGCAGGCTATCGTTCAGGCATACACATGAAAGCCTATAAGGAAAAGCAGCCCGCCATCATCATCGGCGGACGTGCAGGCAGCTTCCTGGGTGAATACCAGGCAGGCGGCACCATCATCGTCCTCGGTCTTAACGGCGATGACAAGCCCATCGTAGGCAACTTCCCCTCAACAGGTATGCACGGCGGAAAAATGTTCCTGCGTTCCGACTGCAAGGGAATACACTTCCCCCATCAGGTACACGCACGTCCCGCCACCGAAGAAGACTTAAACGAGATATCCCACTATCTCAGAAGATTCTGTTTCTACTTCGGTCATGAACTCAATGAACTTCTTGACCACCCCTTCACTGTTGTAACCCCCGACAGCAACAACCCCTACAGACAGATGTACGTTGCAAACTGATAAATATAGATATTCCTGTTTATATATACCAACATTGTTTAGCCCGTAATAATCAACACATACAAAAAGCCCTTGCTCTCACCCCCTGAGAGCGGGGCTTTTTGCTTGCCCAAAATTTTGTGCACACCGCACATACCCACAACAAAGACCTTATGCAAACAAATGATTTAAAATTTAACTCGGACATATTTCTGTAAAAGTTGTACAAAAACGTACAACTTTTCGCCAAAAATCACTGATAGTGAAAAGCCTTATAAACTCTTACCCACCTATGCGCACGATGGCAGGCAGCCGCCGAATATGACTACGGGGATATGACGCGGCGTGTTATACTGCATAAGTTGGCAGGATATTGAGGTTATCAGCATCTTGACAATACTCGCGGAGATACACATTCCGAACTAACATAGTTTATAATTGATATCACCGCGGGCTAATATAAATTAAACGCATACGATCCACACCGATGACTTGAGCGGAACGTCCCCATTTAAAGAAAAATCAAACGTCAAAAGTTACATATCACACTTGTTCAAAAAGTCCGATTTTGAATAGCAAAATCCCCCACCCAACAAATTTAATATAGAATGGCAAACAGCACGATGCCCGAGCGCGATCTTGACCGAGTACGCTGAGTGAGGAACGAACGAAGCGCACGGAGCGTCAAGTGTTAACGCGCGTGAGGGTTCGTGCGTAGGGGTATGGGGGCGTTGCCCCCATTTATAATTGTTGGTTATTACTATTATTAATCTAGTTTAATTTGCAATTATGTCATTGACTTTCATTCGCAAATGTGATATAATAAATTAGGATATAGATATATTTTTATATAATATTAACAAATATTTAAGGAGGTCAAACTAATGAAAAAACCGGTATTTAGAAAAATAGCTGCTTTTACCGCGGCTCTTTGTATGGCTTTTACTTCGATCCCCGCGTGGGCAGCAACACAGACCGATCCCTCAATGATAGATTACGACCAGAGTGTGCAGGCAAGCCGCGAGAATTATATCAAAAAAGTAGGTGAAGCGATACTTGCATATACTGACGAATATATCGATATAAGCGCACTGAAACTCACCCCCAGCGAACTGGGTACTTTTCAGCAGGCAGTTCAGGCTAATTACCCCGAACTGTTTTTCTGGGGAAGAACATATTATTATCCCAGCGGTAATTATGTAGCTTCAATAAAACCCGAGTATCTCTACGACAAAGCAACCGCAATGAGTATGCTCACCGAGTTCTATAACGAGGCTGACAAGTATCTTGCACTGGTCAAAGATAATATGTCAAACCTTGAAATAGCTATCGTTTTCCACGATGCTATCGTAAACGATGTGGCTTACGAGTATCCCGCTGTTGCGGATAAGCAGACTTACAGCTTTCTTATCGAAAAAGTCGGCTACTGCGACCTTTATTCCAAGGTATATGCATATCTGCTCTCACAGTGCGGCATACGCTCCGAGATAGTATTCTCCGATTCAATGAACCATCAGTGGCTCAAAGCCGAACTTATCCCCGGCAGATATTTCAATATCGATATCACATGGGACGACCCCACCCCCAATGTCAACGGCAGAGTTTACCACACCTATTTCGGACTCAGCGATACTGCCCTGCAAAGCGACGGCAGTCACTATGACTATGATACCATATACCCCGATGACGACTACTTCGACAATTCTGGCATCAAAGACCTGAGCACTGCTATTGTTGAACTAAACGGCGACCTGTACGCGATATACTCCAGCAATCAGGGCTGGGAAAGAAAGCTCGTTAAGCTGAATATCGTTCTTGGCGAGAACAGCGGCAAAATAAACCGCACTACTATTACAGACCTTGATAATATGAGATGGTCAGCAGGCGGAAATTCCTACTGGCTTGGCATCTATACAGGATTTTTCAAGCATGGCGGAAAGCTTTACTACAACACCCCCGATTCAATCTGCTGGTATGACCCTGCAACTAATGAAAAAGGCGTTCTAGTAAAGCCAACCAAGCCATCGGGCAAGAGCATTTACGGCTGTTATATCAATAACGGCACTGTATATGCGGTATACAAAACTTCCCCCAACGATACGGGAACTCCCACATACACCGCTGTGTATGACCTGGGAGATGAACCCTATACTCCCCCCGCCCATGAACACAGCTATACTTCAAAGCCGACCTGGAACTGGTCAGAGGATATGAGCAGTGCTACCGCATTATTTAAATGCACAGGCTGTTCCGAGACCCAGTCTGCTGAAGCAAATGTGACTTCTTCCGTCAACAGCAGCGGTGACCTCCAGTATACTGCATCAGTTTATTTCGGCGGAAAGACCTACACTGATACCAAAACAGTCAAGCTCTACTCCCTGACTATCCCCGAAGCTATGGATATAGTTTCTTCCGACAGAGCCGCTGTTAACGGCAAATATACAGCAGGTACAAAGGTAACATTGAAATACCGCAAGGAGTTCACTGTTACAAAGCTTAATCTGTCAAACATCTCATACTACGAAACCGATAACAACGCAGGAACCATTACCGTCACTATCGCAGGCAACGCAGAAGTCACAGCTGAATACTCCGTATACACCACTTTTATCAGCGGTGTCAGCGTTACTCTCGGAAGTCAGATAGGTCTGAATGTTTACTTCAAACCCGCTGAAAGCATAGCTTCAAACGGCTATATCCAATTCAGCGGAAGCACAGGCGATACCAAAATACCTTTCAGCGATATCACCCCTGACGAAAACGGCAGATACAAGGCGACTTACTATATGTCAGCCAAGGATATAGCTGAAAACGTCAAGATAAGCTTCCTCAACAGCAGCGGAAAGGCTGTCAACTTCTCGCTGATGAATGATACGCCCTATGTCAAGAGCTTTGAGTACAGCCCCACTGACTACCTCAACACTCTCAGCAAGAGCAGTGACAAAAAGCTTGCGGCACTCGCCGAATCCGTAAAGATATACGGCAATAATGCAAAGGCATTCTTCGATGACGGCATGCCCGATAAGACCGTGACTGGTCTTAAAGCAAGCGATGTCAAGAACTTTGCACCTTCTGTTACCGCAGGCAAAACTACAGTGTACTACGGACAGTCCCTGCTTCTCCGTTCAAATACGGCTCTCAGGCTGTATTTCAAAGGCAGTATCGATAACTGCAAAGTAACTGACAGCAAGGGCAAGAGCGTAACATTTGTTACAGGCACCGCATCGGGAATGAACTACGTTGAGATACCCGATATAACAGCCGACAATCTTGAAAACAAGTTCACAGTTACCCTTGCCGATGGCGGCAAGGTAACACTCAGCCCCATGACTTACGTCTATGAAACTCTTCTCCACTACGAGAATGATTCTTCAAAGGCACAGCTTTGCAGCACAGTCAGGGCGCTGTACAATTACAGCAAGGCAGTTCAGAATTATCTGAGCTGACATGATAAAATCACTCGGGGACGATGCGAATATCGTCCCCGATTTTTTAACCGAAAAAAAGAGCCGCCCAAAACGGACAGCTCCATAAAAATTATTCTGTTCTGAGTGCGATAACAGGGTCTTTCTTTGCCGCGATGCGGGATGGGAACAGACCTGCCACCAGAGTGAGAAGAATGCTTATCGCCACAAGCAGGACAGCTGCCGCAACAGGTATCGATGCCCTCATGGGTACTGTGGTAAGGTGGGCGATTATCATATTGATGGGTATTGTCAGCAGGTAGGAAATACCTACGCCGAGTATACCCGCTACAAATCCGACAATAGCAGTCTCAGCATTGAACACACGAGAGATATCGCGCTTTGAAGCACCTATGCTTCGCAGTATGCCTATCTCCTTTGTTCTTTCCAGAACTGAGATGTAGGTGATTATGCCTATCATGATAGATGATACTATCAGAGATATAGCCACAAATGCTATCAGCACATAGCTTATCGCATTGATGATGGAAGTAACCGAGGACATCATCTTGCCGACGATATCGGTGTACTCTATCTTGGAAGATTCATCAGCTTCTTTGTTGTATTCATCTATTATATCAACTATGCGCTCCTTAGCGGCGAAATCCTTGGGGTAGATGTTTATACCGCTGGGGCTTTCAAGTGTTGCATAACCGAGGGTCATCATATTTGCATCATATGTTGATGTGGAGTACTTTCCGCTGTTAGCAAGGGCATCTGCATTGGTCTTAGCCGACTCTGTTATCATGTTCTGCATCATAGCCAGCTGTTCATCGGTAAGGCTTGCAAGGAATTCCTTCTGCTGGTCGGTCATGCCGCCCATAAAGCCACCGTTTCCGCCGTTCTTCATAGCATCCATATCCAGTCCGGACATAGCGTCCATGCCCATATCTGTAAGTTCGGACATCTGCTGCTGTGTACCGCCCTGTGCCATCAGTGCAGCAGCTTCTTCCTCTGTCATACCCTCGGGGAGCTGACCTGCCATCAGTGCGGCAAGCTGTTCATCGGTAAGCTGAGGCTGTTCAGCGGCAGCAGGTACCTCGGTCGGCATCTGTGACATTATAGCCGCAAAGTCCTCATCGCTCATGCCCTCGGGCTTCTGACCCTGCATGAGTGCCGCCTTCTGTTCATCGGTAAGACCCGCTAATATATCGGTCTTGTCTGCCTGTGTGCTGTCAGCAGTTTCAGCAGATGTGGGGTTTTCATCGGAAGTCTTTTCTTCCTCTTCTGCATCTGCATTTTCGGGCTTGAATTTCAGACCTGAGAATACGTCGATATCAGGTGAAGCCTGCTGGTCTTTTATTATCTCGCTGTCCTTAACTTTGTTCACGAGATACTCCATCAGCTCGTGCTTATAAGCGATACCGCCGTTGAGTGAAGTAGCAGTTGCGTCCTCATTGGGGCGTATGATACCTACAACGCTTACTTTCAGACCGTTATTGACAACATCGGTCATATAAGCTTCGTCCTCCTGCATATCCTCCCAGATACCGCCATTTTTACGGTAGAAATCAGTGGTGGGAACGACCATGAAATCCAGGTCAAGAAGTTCATCGTAGGTGTAGCTGTGCTGTTCGTTTTTCAGCTGTACATCTTCACCCATAACTGCACGGCGTACTATGCCGTTTATCTCGGTGGAATCGAGAAGACCCAGTGAATAGAGGATGTAGTCGTTTATCTCGTTATGCTTGTCAACTATCAGCACTACCTCGTTATAGTTTTCGGGCATATGTCCTGCTACTACATCGTACTGCGCTTTGATGAGATCGTCGTTATCAAGCATCTCGGACCATACGTCCATACTGCCCATGCCCATTGAACCGCCCATGGACATACCCATCATCTGTGTATCGCTGAGATAACCCATATCCAGCAGTACTTGCGAGGGGTTTACCTGATATACACCGTCGGAGGTATCAGCCTTGAATACATTCAGCTTGGTAGCGTAGCTGTACTTTATATCGGTGGTCAGTTTCTTTATCTCATCGTTGTTATCAAGGAAAGTCTTGAACTTTTCAAGGTCGTTCACCTTGGTTTCCTGCATGAGAGTATTTATCATCTGAGCCATGCGGTTCTGTGAATAAACCTTATCCATGCCGTGTTCGGGTTCAGCATCACGGGCTTCAGCCATAGAGTCCATTATCTCACTGAGACTGGTGGTGGTCTTTTCGATAGTCAGGGGGAAAGTCGAGAGAGTATCCGACTGCACCTGATCTATATATATCTGCACGCCGTTTGATATTGAAAGTATCAGCGCGATACCGATAATACCTATGGAACCCGCAAATGAAGTCAGCAGAGTTCTTGCCTTTTTGGTCATCAGGTTATTTCGGCTGAGTGACAGCGCTGTCAGGAAATTCATGGAAGTTTTCAGCTTCTTGCGCTCTGCCTTTTTCTCCTGCGCTGTCTTTTTATCCTTCTTGATCTCCGCCTTGAACGGGTCGGTATCATCGGTCACCTTACCGTCGAGAAGCCTGATTATACGCGATGAATACTGCTCGGCAAGCTCGGGGTTATGGGTTACCATTATTATCAGCTTGTTTTTGGAGATCTTTTTGAGTATCTCCATTATCTGCACGCTGGTCTCCGTATCCAGTGCGCCGGTAGGTTCGTCCGCCAGAAGTATATCAGGGTCGTTTACGAGAGCACGTGCAATCGCCACACGCTGCATCTGACCGCCCGACATCTGGTTCGGCTTTTTGTTCAGCTGGTCGCCTAAGCCCACCTGCTGGAGTGCTTCCACAGCTCTTTTTCTTCTGTCGCCCTTTGATACGCCCGAAAGTGTCAGCGCAAGCTCAACGTTTGCAAGCACCGTCTGGTGGGGTATAAGGTTATAGCTCTGGAATACGAAGCCTATGGAATGATTTCTGTAGCTGTCCCAGTCAGCGTCCTTGAAATCCTTGGTGGACTTTCCGTTGATGTTCAGGTCGCCCGAGGTGTACCTGTCAAGGCCGCCGATGATGTTCAGCAAAGTTGTCTTGCCGCAGCCCGACTGTCCGAGTATGGATACGAACTCGTTCTCACGGAAATCAATGCTGACACCGCGGAGCGCCTGTACGGTACTGTCGCCGACTACATAGTCCTTGGTTATGTTATTCAAACTTAACATACATTACTTTCCCTTCTCAGTTTTCATAGTTTCAAGTTCTCTGGAATAGTCTCCCAGATTGTTTATCAGTTTACAGCTGACCTCATAAAATTTTACAAGATCTTCCTTTGGGATATCCTTTGATACCTCCGAAGATATCTTCAGGAATTCAGCTTGAAGCATATCCCCGAGTGCTTTTCCTTTTTCGCTTGGGATATAGCGCATACCCCTCTGCTTATCTTTATCCTCGGGATTTCGGATTATATATCCGTCATTCTGCATATCCGTTAGCATCCTGGATATCAGTGCCTTATCGTAGCAGGACATCTCTTTCAGTTCTGTCGCCGAACATCCGCCCTCGATACCATTGATGATTCCCAGACATACTGCCGATGAGATATTGAGTTCCTTTGATGCCGGGATACAGGCATATATCCTTGCAAAAGAATGGGTCTTCTGTCTCATCAGTGCCGCCAGATGTTCCAGCAGTGATCTGTCCAATCTATCGCCCCTTTCTGAACAAAAGTCAAATAAGTTGATTTATCAACCTATCGTGAAGTATACCACAACTAAGTTGATTTGTCAACAACGCAAACGTTTACGTTTGTGAATTCTATGTAAATAATATGCAAAAAGTCCGACAACATTCACAAAAGCTGTCGGACTTGTGATATTATTCTTTTTCGCCGAGAACCGATGTCAACTGCATGATAAGCTCGCTGAAATACCTGTCACCGACTTCACCCACCTTGATAGGTGTTGAACGGTAGTGGTCGGCACTGGGACGGTGGAGTTCAAGCTTTTCGATGGTTACTTCCTCACCCTCGAAATCGTAGTTGACGATACTTGCACCCGAGAAGTTCAGTTCAGCATGAACACCCTTGCTGACAGTTGTGCCGTCGGGCAGATTCTCGCGGCTGCTGATATCCTCACGCCAGAAATAGTAGAACCAGCCTGCGTCCTCAGCGTAGCCCTTGTACCAGCCTGTCTTTGTCAGCTTGCCTATAAGGGACAGACTGTTGAGTTCGATATTCTCAAAGCGGAGTATTTCAGTGGACTCTCTTTCCTCGTCGGTCATGGTGTAGATCTTTCTGTCAAGCTGTGGGAAAGGCTGTTCTATCTCGTAATCGGAGAGCTGTTCTTTCCATGCGTCTATATCTTCTTTAGTAAGTTCCAGCGGGTGTACAAGACCTATGGAACCCTCTGCGGGAAGTTCTGTTTCATCGTCATCAACGGTGTTGAAGCTTCCCTCTTCGGTGTAACGGAAAGACTGCGTCAGCTTGCCCTCGGCATCGTAAAGTCCCCAGATAAGACCTGTTGCAAATCCGTGCATAACCGCGTTCTTCACAAACAGAGCCTTCCAGCCATCGACCGTCCACTTTCTGTCGTTCATAAGCACGCTTTCAAGGCGGGATTTCTGGTTGGCTGCAACTGTTTTCAGCTGCTTCTTCATCTCCTTGAAGTCTGCTGATGCGGCGGCGGCTTTTTCGGCATCATCGTTAGCACCGGGCTTCGGCAGATTCTTAACCTGCTTATCGCCGCAGAATATCTCAAGGGTATTGCCTGTGCCGAGATATACCTTGAACTGACGGGGTCCGAAATCGAACTCGCGGCACATATTCTCATCAAAGCCAAGGTCGGGAACTATCTTGTCCGCAAGTTCCTCGGTGGTAAGACCCAGTTCCTTTGCGGCGTTGCTAAGAGCATCAGCGGCGGCAGAACGCACCATCTTGTTTTTGAACTTTCGGGACATACCGTCAACGTTCATGAGTGCGGTAGTGCTTCCGCTGAGTGCCATTGCGCGTACAGCCTCGGAAGCGATAGCGCCTCTTGAATTTTCGCCCCACTGCTTGATGTACTGCATAAGGATATCAACCATAGCCTCACCGCCGTGGATAGCCGCAAAATACAGCACATACTTTGTCTTTGCCTGTGCGCCCAGGTCAACCCATTTGCCGAAAACATTATGGGCAAATGTGTTCAGTTCGCGGGGGTTGAGGGACTGTGCAAGGTTGTTAGCAGCCGCACTCACGCCGAGTTCACTCATATTAGCGTAGCAGAGAACCAATGCTTCAAGATATTTCTGCTCGACTTCTGCGCCGTCAGCATTGTGGACGGTGCAATTGCTGCCCTCAAAAGCCCATGCGACTTTCTTAGCCTTTCCGCCCTTGGTAAGTTCCTCTACCATATCCACAGATGAAAGGGGTGCTGCCGCTGATGCACCGTCGGAAGATACTGCCGCACCTATCAGTACAGCTATCTTATCCTTTATTTTAGCGGATTTTTCGCTTTCAAAAGCCGCTTCAAGAACTTCCTTATACTCGGAACTTCCCTGTCTTTCGATGGCTGCAAGTGCTATCTCACGGTATGCAGCTTTTTTCTTTGAAAGCAGTTCTGTGATATCATCTTTCCAATCGGGCTTATCACCGAGTATCTTGGCGAGGGCTGCCTTGACTGCCTTGCTGCTGTCATCGGCAGAAGCAAGTAACTTATCCTTGAACATATCGGGGTCAGAGCCGAAAGCCATAACGCCTATCTGTCTTGCGGTAGCTGAAAGCTTTGAAAGCTCAGCTGTTTTCAGGAGGTCTTTGTACTCCCCTGCTGCGGCAGCTGTCTTGGCAATAGTCTCGTCCTTCTTCTGGTACATATTGTCGATATAATCAGCGGTACATCCGAGGATAACGTTCATTGGAAGACCTGCTTTGACAAGGCATTCAACGCCCTCTTTTGCGTGTTTGCCGAAATCAAGACCTGTTGCACGTTCCGACATCCATGTTTTTGTGTAACCGCCGTTGAGGGTCATCTGCACTGCATAATAACGGCAGAAGAAATCATCGGCGCCGACGGTGTTGTAATAATCGAAAGTTTCATAACTGCTCTTGTCCATGGGGGCATCTACCATCTCATCGAGAACTTCCTCAACGGACTTTTTACCCATGACAAAATCCATCAGATTTGTCGCATCATTGCGGTGGGTCAGGCTGACTATGGAAAGTGCCTTATCATGCAAAGCTCCAAGCAGGTCGGGACAGGGCAGACCGAACTTTTTGAGTATCTCAGCCATGAATTTTGCGGCATCGGGAGTTGCTTCCTTGATCATGAAGTGAGTGTAAAGCTCGGTGTGTTCCTTTGCCATATATTCAAGGTGAGGCAGGACTTCTTTAAAGTGATATTTCTCCGTAAGGAATGTCAGATAACCGTTCCTGCGGGCTTCCTTTTCGGTATCGAAAGAATCCAGAGCCTTGACACACTTATGGCGCAGTATAAAATCAGGTATCTTTGAAACATTGCTCTTGCAGCGTTCTGTGAATTTATCCCTGACACTGTCCGAGAATCTTACACATTCAGCCAGCAGCATGGTATACTCCCAGCCCTCGGAATAGCGGTTGGGTTTCGGCATAACAAGGGAGTTTGCGTACATTGTTATCTTTTTTATCAGCAGTGAATCCTTTTCGCTGTCGGCTTTATCAAGTGCCATTGAGTACATCACTCTTGCAGCCCAGTCATTGGTCTCGCATACTACATCGGCAAGGGCGGCAATCTCGGCAGCGGTATGTCTGTCATACACGTATTCAGACTCGTTTCCCCTTACAATACCGAACTCGCCTGCACCTGCCTCGGCATAAAGTTTTGCCACCTTATCGCCCAGCCAGGGGGTAAGATTTTCAAGCAGAAAATCGTAGTACTTGTCAGTGTCGTAGCTGTTTACAAGCACCATCATAGCCGAAACACAGCTTGCGCCAAAGGCTGCCCACAGAAAGCACACGAACCTGCTTGTAAGTTCGGTGTCGCGGGGACGTATTATAGTGGTCTTTACCGCCTTTTGAAATTTATCCATTTCATTCATGGACTTGCCGTAAGCGGAAGTCATCTTCACATCTTTCAGCAGGCTGTCATCGCGGGGCGAATCCATATCCATATATTTAACGAATATATCCTCGTTGGTGTATATCATTCCTATGCCCGTCAGCAGTTTGCCGAGCTTTGCCATGCTTTCTGATACTTCACCGTAGATCATTTTTGAATCTCCTTTCGTTTATGGTTCTTCATCACGTATTTCATCAGGCTGCATCTGCGACAGTGCGCTGATAGTCTGAAGTTTTTGTTCACCTGTTCTTATATAGGCTGTGAGCTTTTCCATGCTCTCCAGCATTTCGCGCCCGTCACCGCCCGTGCTGTGGCGGAAAGCGGAAGCGCCTTCCATTACTTTTCCTGCCAGTTCAGCAAGACCTTTCATGCCGCAGTTGTTGGCAAATTTAACCAGCTTTTCCTCATCGCGTATTTCGGAACGAAGTCCGCAGTGGACGATGGAACTCATCATATCTCTGAGTTTTGCAAACAGGTTCAGCAGAGTTTCCGCGTAGCCTGCATAGGCTTCTGCGTCCTGATACTTTTCGGGGAGCTTATACCCGCTGCACTCAAAGGGAACGATGAAATCGTATATCTCTATGGGGAAGAGAGTGAGTTCGCCGTTCTCGATATTTGCCACCGCGAGAACAGTGAAGCAAGTATCCTTATCAGCCAGCATACGCTTGCCTATCTTTTCAAGGGTCTCGATGAAAGCCTTGGTCTCGGCGCGGTACTTCGCCTTGATGTTTATACGGCAGCCGTTTACGTCCTCTATCTCCATGATGAACTGCTGGGTATATTTGTCATAGCGCTGGCTTCGGCAGACAGTCGGTCTTACGAAGAACAGCCTGTCCGTTTCAAGGCTGCCCGCATCTGCAAGGGCGATGGCTATCTCCCTGAAATCGTCTTTTATAAGCTCGTATACCGCGGGAGAATTAAGGCTGACTTTTGATTGGCTCATGACCCTTGTTTCAGATGAGGTGGATAATTTATCATCGCTCACCTTTGCGTTATGGAGAACGAGGGAGTTCTTCATGAAAGATTTAAGCGGTACAGCAAGATCCCATGGGCACACAGATGGAGCTCTGCGGCGTTTTTTTTCGTTCTCATAGAAAACGGGTCTGAGGTCTGATACTGTAAGGAAAGTTCTGCCGGATGTTCTTTTCTCGTCTAAGAAGTAATATATCTCCCCGACATAATCCCCGATATCAACATCACGGGCACCTATGGGCGTCAGCGAAAGATCGCCGTCAAGGGTGGTATACTTTCTTTTGAACTCGCCGAGGTCGTCTTCGGTGAGATTTTTTTCTTCAAGCTCTTTCAGAAGCTCGTCGCATTTCAGGAGCCTTTCGGTAAATGCGGAGAGATCAAATGCGGCGCGGCGCTCGATATGATCCGAAAGTCTGCCGCCTATCTCGCGCATTTTCTTTTCCGCAGCTGCTGCCTTTACGCTGTGGCACTTCACGGCGGCGGCTTCTATCCTTGCGGGCATATCAGCAGGGGTACGAACCAGACCATCTGCCAGAATTTCGGCAAGAAGACCTCTGCAAAGCTGTGCGCAGCTGCGGACTTTCTGTGTGTCCTTTTCGGATAGATAGACCTCTTCGGGCTGAGTTATCACAGACTCGGGAGCGGGTGATTCTTCTGGCTCGGTGGAAGTATCCTCTGCCGTTTTTTCAGCTTCGGGAGCGGTCTGCTCGGGTTCGTCAGCTGGTGCTTCATCGGCAGGGATAACGCCTTTCATCACCACAATTGCACCAACGATATGCCTGCATACGGCTCTCGACGGGCAGGTGCAGATGCTCTTATCGAGAGGTGATTTTATCGTGACTGTCTCGCCGCCGAATGGGATAACTATGCCGTCATCGTTTTCGGTAAAGTCGGCAGGAGCACCCTCGGCATCCTTGCAGGCGCGTTTATATGTGCCTTTGTTAGCCAGCCCGATGAGGGTATCCTCGTCGGCGAAAGCTATCAGTTTTCGTATTTCTTTAACTGCATCTGTCATGCCATCAC
Organism: Ruminococcus sp.; assembly: GCF_024692365.1. Classification (GTDB taxonomy): domain Bacteria; phylum Bacillota; class Clostridia; order Oscillospirales; family Ruminococcaceae; genus Hominimerdicola. Next base: position 58,175 of record NZ_JAILMR010000012.1, read on the forward strand.
CCCCCGCTGAATATTCTGCCGATGTAATCCCCAAGCTGATCGGGGGTAAGTGCGCCGACAAATGCGCCCATATCTGCCAGCTGCTGACCGAGGTTTCTGTCAAATGCGGCGTTGGCGTTTTCATCAAGGGCGGTGAGGTAGCTAAGTTTCGCACCGCTGGTGATGATGTTCCTGCTGACATTCATCAGCCTGTTTACAGGTCCGCCCTCGTAAAGGTCTGTCACGCATATAACGACGGTCTGGGAGGGTGTTGATATCAGCTGTTCGCAGTAGCACATCGCCTTGCCTATATCAGTACCGCCCCCAAGCTGAACGCTCATAAGGACTTCCGCAGGGTCTTCCGCCTGACCTGTGAGATCGACTATGTTGGTATCGAATATCACAAGCTTGACTTCGGCAAAGGGCAGTTTTGAGATTATCTGTGCCATGACAGCACTGTATATCACCGAGCCAACCATGGAGCCGCTTTCGTCAACGGCTATAATGACCGTCTTGTTGCTGTAACGCTTGACGCGGTTGGAGAAATATATCTCTTTCAGCATCAGCTGTCCGCTTTCGCTGTCGTAGTTTTTGAGATTGCGGCGGATAGTCTTTTTGATATCGAGATTTCTAGCTGTATGCACAGGACTGGAGCTGTTGCGGTCAATGCGCCCCAGTATCGATTGTCTGACGCTGTTTTCCAGCTTTTCACGAAGTTCTTCTGCCACCTTGGCGGCTATGCGCTTTGCGGTTTCAAGAACCTCACCTTTCATCAGGTGGCGCAGCTGCATGATGGTTTTCAGAAGATCCATATTCGGGGTCATCTTTTCAAGAACTTCCTTATCGGTGAGAAGCTCGGTAAGGTGGAATTCGTCAAGGGCGTGCTTTTCAAGAACGTCTGCCGTCTTGTTCGGGAAAAGCTCGCGGACTTTGGTTATCCACTTTGCGGCACTGAGAGTAGAGTCTCCCCTGCCACCTGACCTTTCGCCCTCACCGCGGACATCGTCACCAGATGAACGGCTGTACAGGTAATCCAGAAGGTCTTCCATATCCGCAAAAGCACGGAGTTCTGAGGCACTGCCCGAGAATTCAAGGTCTCTGTCCGACTGACTGCCAAGCACCAGCCGCCAGCGGTTCACCGATAGTTCTTTGCGTTCATCTTCCGTCAATGCTTCTCACCTCCGTTAAGCTGTGCTGTGATAAGGCTGTCCAGCTTTTTGCCGAACTCAAACAAGCCCTCGTCTATGGTATCGCCGTACATGATATCGTTGCCCTTAACGCCGTGTATGCCTGCCACTGCCTTTGCTATCGACTGTATCTCCGAGGGCGTGAAATAGGAGAATGCAAGGCGCATCGAGGGCAGTATCTCAAGGTAGTCTTCCCTTTCAAAACCCGTTATCAGCTCGTCCGTCATATACAGGAACGAATCATCAGCTAGGACGATATCTCCTGCTGTGCAGAACAAGCCTTTTAGGTAGTCAGCACCCTGCATACGCACCTTTTCGGAGCCTTGCAGAAATCCGCGCATAGCGTCCTCGGCGGCACTTCTGCGGGTGGGATCGATGGCATAGAGAAGCCCCATGGCGGCACCGTAGACCTCGGGTGATTTGTCCTTTGCATCTACAAGTGTAAGAAGTGCTTCTTCAAGAGTGCCGCGCCAGCCTTCAAGCATACCCCCTGTCAGGCTGTACATCAGGCGCATTATATCCACCACGTCCTTGGCGGTCTCCTCGGGGGAATTCGCCATGGCGGGCAGTGCGGGGATAAGTCTTGACATACATTTTTCAAGACAGGCGAAAGAAGAACTGTCCTCAAATTCGTACAGCTTTTGCAGATCGCACAGTCTGGCAAAACAGCGCAGGCCCTCACCGATGGAGAAAAAATCGCCGTCTTCGGATACTATATCGTAGAGCAGTTCTTTCTGGTGTTCGGTAAGGGGTATCCCCATGAGGAAACAATCGATGGCGGTCTGTGCCGCGTCCTGACAGCGGCGGCGCTCGGTGAGGGAGCGTGCCGCAAGATTAGTGCAGGCTTCCTCGATAGTGAAACCGTCGGTTGTATGGTCGATGAGTGAAGCATCCACCTGCGGAGTACGGCGGTATTTCCAGAGTTCGCGCACACGGCTCCTGTCCCTGCCGCGGCGCAGGTCGGGACCTTTTTTGAGTTCAGCAAAGCCTGTTTCAAGGTATGCTGTCCTGTGGAGCAAACGGCTGAGGTTCAGACCCTTTTCACCTAAAAACAAGGGTACATCAGCTTCCTGCGGGATAACGCTGGTGTATTTCAGGCGGAAGCTTTCGCACTGTTTTTCAAAGTCTGCCACAAGGGGCGGAACGTGAGTCTTATCGCCGATGCGACCTATGCCGTCGCCTGTTGCAAAGCGCTTCATGATATCCAGTGGCAGAGCGGAAGATATGGTCTTTTCGCCCTTGATAAATGCCGAGGTGATACCGTCGGCAAGTTCGGCAAGACCGCACTGGCTGACATTCCTGAGTGCGGCAAGTCCGTTCATGACGGTCTGGGCTGAGGTGATATCAGCGATAGATATAGCGATATCCTTTTTCGAGCTTTCCTTGGCGGTCTTTATCAGTAGTTCAAGTGTGGCATCGTTATAGACATTTGCGGGGTCGGCACCGTTCACAAGTCGCTTCATTATACCGTCATAGAATGCGGGACAGCTCATTCCCGATGCATAACCGTGAAGCGCATCTGCGGCTTCGTAAGAGTAAGCTGTGGGGAAAGAGCCCTGAATATCGGGTGTCATTTTGTGAAGCTTTTCAGCCTTGAAATTTCCTGTATGCAGGAGCTTTGCAAGACCAAGGCTGTGAAGTCCGCCCGTGACCACAAGAACTTTTTCGCCGCTGTCCAAAGCTTCTTTTATGCGCAGTGCCATGTGCCTTTCGCGGGCGAGAGTACCCTCTGCTTCAAGCTCGGCATCCTTTTCCTGAGAACGTGTCAGCACGCAGTAGGTGTGCATATTTTTGCAGAATTCGGCGGGGGTGAGTTTAAGTCCCTCAATCTCAAAATACTTCTCCCAGAATTCTTCAAAATTGCGTATGCCTGTTTTCTCGCAGAGCTTTTTGTAGAACTGCGAGCGGATAAGGCGGCTGTCATCGGTGTAGCTGTGCTTCTCGGATTCCTTACGCAGACCTTTGCCCTTGGCGGTGTTGATGAGTATCTCGCAGTAAGGCAGGTCAATGAAAGCGGCGCGTATGCCCTTAGCCGCCGCGGCAGCCAGTGCGTTGAATTCGGGGGAGGAATAGAGGAAGGGGTAGTAACACTTGTAGTCCTCGGCATCCTCGCTGACCAGCTTCTTTTTGTCCTTGTAGAAGTAATAGAACGCCGCAGGAAGTTCGGTGCGTTCATCGGTCAGCACAGGGATAAGGTCGTTTGCATTTTCGGGACCTTCTACCAGTATCGCGGTGGGTGAAAATTCTTCCACCGCACGGAGAAGCTGATAGGAACACACAGGGCTGTGGTGCCTTACAGGAAAGAAAAGAAGTCTGCCCGAGGTATCATATTTTAAAAGTTCGCCTGCTTCTCCTGTTATCTCAGCAAAGAGGCTGTCTTTGAATATTCCGTCCATGCGCCGCCCACCTTTTTCGCTTTCTCCTTGACTGCTGTTCTGAAATATGCTTTCAGCTTTTCAAGGTCGTCTTTGTTCTCCTTGCACACCGCGCCGAGGAGATTCTCGGTAAGTATGCCCATATCGGCTGTGCCGTCACCGTAATACCAAGCGTGGCTGATGGTCTGATAATAAACGGATACAGCTTCCGCGGTACTCATGACAGCGGCAGGCTTTTCAACCACGGTACCCTCGGCTGTTTTGCCCTCACGAAGTTCGTGATATGTTACTGCGAGAAGTTCTGCCACATCGGTATCTATCGGGCAGTCGATATGACCAGCCTTTGCCATATTTTCAGCTTCGCGGATAATTATCTCCTTTTCAAGGCTGACATCTCTTACAGGCTCGACGGTCTCAAAGTTGAAACGTCTTTTAAGAGCGCCCGACATCTCGTTTACGCCCTTATCGCGGGTGTTGGCGGTGCCGATAATATTGAAGCCCCTCTTAGCCTGAACAAGACCTTCGTCGCCGAGTTCGGGTATATTGAGTATCTGGTCACTCATCACGGAGATAAGGCTGTCTTGAATCTCAGCGGGAGTACGGGTTATCTCTTCAAAACGAGCAAATATGCCTTTCTCCATTCCAACAAGCAGGGGTGAGGGAACGAGGGCTTCGCGGCATGGACCCTTTGCAAGCAGCAGGGCATAGTTCCAGCTGTACTTTATCATATCCTCGGTAGTGCCCGCCGTACCCTGAACTGTGTTGGTGCTGACACCACAGCAGGCAGCTGACAGAAGTTCAGAAAGCATGGTCTTTGCGGTACCGGGTTCGCCCACAAGCATAAGTCCTCGGCTGCCCGCGAGGGTGATGATGCATCTTTCAACGAGTGCGTCGTTGCCGTAGAACTTGCGGGGTATCTTTACTTTGCCCTCGGGGGTGTCCACCTCTCCGCCGAGTATGAAAGTGCGTACTGCCTTGGGCGAAAGCAGCCAGTTTTCGGGCTTTTTGCCGTTATCGTTATCCCGCAGGACTTTCAGCTGGTCGGCATATCTGATCTCCACGGGTGGTTTTATGAAGTTCTGTTCCATAGGGGTGCTCCTCCTTATTCGTTCACGAATTATCCATGTATTGATTATAACATATTTATTTTCAGATTACAACAGATTTTTA
>NZ_JAILMR010000069.1 GCF_024692365.1 Ruminococcus sp.
ATGGACACAGTGCTACAAGTACTGGAACATCTTTTGTTTACCTCGATTAACAGGAGGAATTATTATGAAAAGAATGATTTCACTCATGACTTCCGCCGCACTTACACTAACCGCTATCCCTGCGATGGTCGTTTCGGCGGAGAACTCAGAGTATTCGCGTTGGGAAAAGTTTCTGAAATACGATCTGTGTATTACAAACTATGATGAACTTTCCAACGAAGACAAAGAACTCTGCAACTTTATTTTCGACACCGAACAAGCTGCAGGAGATAACATCGTATGTGAACGTGCAAGACGTACACTTGCAGGTGATGATGTTGGAGAGCGGATAACTCTCGATCAGCTAGAAGATGCCTACGGTCTGTGGGATAGTTTCTCTTTCTATAATACATTTTCCGGGTGGCAGACATACATAGACTGTGTTCCCGATGTCATTTGTTTAAACTATGTAAGTGAAAAAAACAGTTATGTTTTCTATTACAATAAGGAATATTGGCTGGATGATGAGCGAAGCAGTTATGTGCTCTTCCGTGAAAAAGTCACTCCTGATACGCAGAGCCACTTTGAAGTCTATGACGGAAATGACAGGCTGATAAAAACCTTTACGACAAAATTTGACAGCCCCACGAAGGATTTCCGCGGTGACACCGAATATATGAAAGAATTCGGAATGATTCATAAAAACGGTGGATGGTACTACACAAAACCGGATGGCACAGCGGTATTTGCGTGGTGTGACCATTCATTACCATCTTCTTCAATAAAGATCACTGAGCCATTTGTTATCGAGAGTAAAATAAACGGCTGTCCTGTTACAGCCATCGAAAACGGTGCTTTTGCGTGCGCTCCGCTTACCGAAATAGTTCTTCCCGATACGATAAAGGTCATTGACTACAGAGCATTTATTGACTGCAAATATCTTGAAAAGATCAGTTTTCCACAAGGACTGAGATATATCGGAAAATTGGCATTTTACGGCTGTGATTCACTTACGGATATAACGCTGGATTGTCCCGATCTTACATTGGGTGAGGATGTTTTTTATGAATCACTCGGTCTGAAAACTGCTGATATAAATGTAAAGGAGATAGGCGAGAATGCGTTCGCATTATGCAAGAATCTTGAAAGCGTAACCCTGGGAAGCAGTGTTGAAAACATCAGATATCGTGCATTTTACGGAGATATCCTGCTTACCGAAGTGGATCTGCCAGACAGCGTAAGAACTATAGGACAGGAAGCGCTCGATAGTTTGACCTCCGTTACGATACCATATTTTGTAGAAGTTATTGGTTCATATCCTCACAAAACTATGCAGGAATTTACTTTGGGCCTTACGCCGCCTCCACCTTTAAGACCTCTTAAAGATAAACCCAAATGTGCTTTCGGTGAGAACTGTGTTATTTACGGTCATGCAAGAACAGAAGCCGAGTCTTATGCCGATGAATGGGGATTGGAATTTGTTTCGCTTGATAGCACTCCGAAATACACTGCCCCAACTATCACATTTGAAAAAGGCGATGCCAGCGTAAAACTCAGCTGGACAGCTGTTGACGGTGCCGAAAAGTATGGTGTCGTAGGCTGGATAAATAACAGATGGCAGCTTATCTATCAGTGCGAGAATACATCTTATTTGCTTAATAACCTCAAAGCAGGCAGCAGTTATAAGGTAGCAGTTGTTACGATGATCGGTAATGAATGGCATAAAGATTTCTCCAATGCGATTACTGTAACCCCATTGACTTCGGCAGTATCCAAGTACCCCAATGTAACAAACATAAAGTACAGTGATAAGTACCACCAGTTCAAACTGGAGTGGAATGCGGTTGATGGCGCTACACAGTACGGTATCGCTGTTAAACTTGCAGGAAAATGGAAGGTTTGTACATACACAGACAAAACTAATTTCATATCACCGAAACTCAAAGCCGGCAGCACTGCTGAAATGGTTATTTGCGCAAAAATCAACGGTAAGTGGGATACTAGCAACATCAATAGCAGAGCGTTTGAGGTTACAGTAAAGTAATTCGATCTTTCTTGTTTTCAATAATCACGCTATCTCAAATGATCATTGCGCTTATATTATAGACGGTTCATATAATATGTGAATATAAAACAACAGCTGTACGTTTTGGCGTGCAGCTGTTATTTAAAAAGGAGGAGTAAAATGCTGAGATCGTATATTTTCCAATTAAAGCTGATGACAGCAAAACGCGGATTCCAATACAGTTTTACATTGGTGATGCTTGTAATATGCATTGCTTTTATTGACGAACTTAGTCCGATACTGCTTTCAAATATAGATGATACATTGTTTCCGCTTGAAGATATTTCTGCATACCCTGCTTCTGATAATTATATTCTTAATGAAATGTCACAGTTTCTAAACGTTCTGAAATTTATCTTTCCTTTTATCGCTCCCATGCCGTTTGCGTTTTCATTCATTACAGATAAAAGCTTGCACATATCTGAAATAATCCAATCACGATGCGGAAATAAACGCTATTTTATGACAAAAACTGCTGCTGTTTTTACAGGCGGATTTATGGTGTTGTTTCTGCCTTTGCTTGTAGGGATAACGCTTAATCACATTTTTGGCGGAAATTCAATAATAAACTTGTTTCATATGAATTTCAGCGAAATGGCAGTTGAACATACCTTTATAGTGAAAAATGATTTTCAGCTTTCTTTGTTGACAGTATCTCCTGTTCTTGGTGAATTGTTTGCAGCATTCTGTATTTCTATTTTTAGTGGAGTATGTTCTGTGACTGCGTTTGCTTTTTCTCTTTTTATAAGAAAATTTGCTGTGCTTGTTTTTGTTCCGGCTTTTGTTTTTATCAAACTTTGTGATGCAGCATATTCTGCGGAAATTTCAAAAAATGGATTCGGTTATATTATCCTGAATCCTTTGGGATATGCTGAAGTATCGACAGATAACATGATCTACGGCAGGTCTTATCTGCTGTTCTTTGGATTAAATGCTTTGATACTGGCGATAAGTTTATTAGTTATTTATATCCATTCAAAACATGATCAGATAAATTGAGTAGGTGATAAAATGATCGATAGAAGAAGCTTTGCAAAATTGTCAGTCTGGTTAGTTCTTTTATTGGTGTTTGATCTGACAGATATTCTTAGTATTGATAGGAATGCTGAATTTTTCAGAAGTTCGGGATATGATGCTGTTGATATGTTCAATCACATGGAATTTGGCTTTTCGAACTTTGATACTATTCTTATTGAAACGGTCTTTTTTCAAACTGCATTTATAATGCTTTTTCCTCTATTTGCTGGACAGGATATTTCCTCAGAACTGACCGTTAGTGCTACTTATTATTTTACAAGACGTGCATCGCGTTCAAAATGGTATCTGAAAAGAGTCTTGATGCTGTTTATAAAGTGTATGTTAGTAAGCTTTGTTGCTTGTTTTATCAATTATCTGATGACAATGAAAATATCCGAAAATGTACAGATAACGCCGATACTATGTGAATATTCGATATTTTGCCTTTACTGCTTCATATTAACATTAGCGGCAAATATAGCAGCGATTTTTACAGGAAGTATAATATCCGTAGTTATTTCTTCTGTTTTTCATATCATGTCTATACTTTTGTTGAAATCAAGTACTATATTTGGAAGATATAATTTGCTCGGCAATTGTGTTATAACGTTATCTTCTACAGCAAATGAATTTGTTATTAAACTTTCGATTGAACTTTCCGTTGCCGTGATAATAACAGTGGTAGGATTATTGATTATAAAAAACAAGGAGCTAGGGCTTGTTAATGCAGATCAGATAATATGATCAGGGAGGAAAAAATGAATACTCTTGAAATAAATAACTATACAAAGATAATAAAAGGTGCAGTTATATTGGATAATATCGACTTGAAATTTCAAAGCGGAAAGATCTATGGTTTTGTAGGTTATAACGGTTCGGGTAAAACCATGCTTTTCCGTGCGTTATGCGGACTTATCAAGCCCACAAACGGCTGCGTAAAATATAATTCACAGATACTTGGAAAAGATATTTCCGTTATCCCTAAGCTCGGAGTTGTTATTGAAAATATTGGGCTGTATCCCGAATTTACAGGTCTGAAAAATTTACAGCTTCTCGCAGGAATAAATAATACTATTTCCGATGAGGAAATAAAGGCATCGATAAGAAAAGTAGGGCTTGACCCGGAGGACAAAAGAACTGTTCGTAAATATTCACTTGGTATGCGTCAGCGTATCGTGCTTGCACAAGCAATAATGGAATCCCCCGATGTGCTTATTCTTGATGAACCGACAAATGCACTTGATGAGGACGGGGTAAATGATATACATAGGATAATAAAAGAAGAAAAAGACCGAGGCTGTATCGTACTGATAGCAAGTCACAACAGATCGGATATAAACGGTATTTGTGATGAGATCTATATTATGGACAAAGGAAAATGCAGATTCTTGAAGGAGGACACAAATGCGTAGATTTGTGGTTTTACAGTTATTCATAATAGCGGCTGCCTTTGTCTGCGGAATAATGGCGCATTCAAAAGCCGACATAAGTAAGATACCTTCTGCCGACCATATCAGCGAGATACAAAAGCTGAAAATAAACTCCATAGAATGTGCAGACAACAACACAAAAGGCTGCTTTGAAGCATTTAACGGCAATAGCAAGCTTTTTGATGAAAGCTATGAATATGCGGTATTTATATGTAAAGCACAGGATAAATACACATTTTCAAATGAGGCTGCAGAACAGTATGTTACGGTGGAAAAAAACATAGTCGGAAGCTATCCTAAAACAGGAAGCAGTATAAAACTTGTGAGCAGTGGTGGAATAAAGTATGAAACATCGTCGCAAATGGGAATGAGAAAAAGTAGTGGTCAGGAAAATCACGATATAAATGAAAGACTGTTTAAGTTTGATCTTGATGGAGCAAATCTGATGCAGCCAGATCACAGGTATCTGGTCGTCTGCATGACAAAGCAGATGGGCCTATCAAGGCATTACGGTACATTTCCAAATCAGATATGCTGGCTTGATCTTGAAAGCACAGAAAGCACTCCTCTTGAAAATGCTTTTGATAAGAATATATATATAAAACACTGTGATAATGAGTTTTTCTGTATCAAACAAGAAAATTTAGATAATCTTTATAAAAACAAAAAGGCTATACTGGATAAATACGGTATCTCATAATGATGTATAGTATTGGAAAACTTATTCAATGTTTATAGCATATCATTTCATTCCAGTTATTTACTTCGTGTGAAGCGATAGTATGATATGAACTTAAGCGTAAACTCTCAGTGTCGAATGGAGTTGAGATACATAATGTCTGAGTCAAACACAAAAGCAAGAATTCTTTTTCTCGAACACTATCTGACTGAGCATACGGATGAACAGCATATGGTTACAGCTGAAGAACTCATGAAGATTTGTGAGGATAATGGCTACAAGGCTAATCGCAATACTTTACGAGATGATATAGCCGTCCTTCAAGAACAGAGCGTGGACGTTATTATCGATCATGTTGGCAAATTTAAGGCTTTTTACATAGGAATGCGCCTGTTCGAATCAGCTGAAATCAAAACACTGATCGATGCAGTCTCAAGCTCTCGCTTTATTACAGCGGAAAAGAGTGAGGCACTCATAGAAAAACTTTCGCAGCTTACTTGTAAGCACGACAGACAATCTCTGATAAACAGCTCTGTATCATCGGACAGGATCAAGACAGAAAGTACTGGGATATTCCTGACAATAGATACGGTAAACACAGCTATAAATGAAAGGAAAAAGATCAGCTTTCAGTATGTGGACTATCTCCCAACAAAAGAAGAAATACTTCGGCATGAGGGAAAGAAGTACGTCGTATCACCTCAAGCTCTGCTTTGGAATGATGACAGGTACTATGTACCATCGTATTCTGAAGAAAAGAAAGGTATAATCCCATTTAGAATAGACAGAATGAGGAATGTTGGTATTATCGACGAGCAGGCATTTAAAGATCACGAGTTCGTGCCATCCGAGTACAGCCGCAAAGTTTTAAAAATGTATGACGGTGATATCCCCGAGAAAAAGGTAGTTATCGAAGCGGATAATAAGTATTTGATCAACGTTATCGACCGTTTCGGTGAAGACGTTGAAACCAAACAGCTTAATGAGGATAGATTTTCTGCACAGATTTTCGTTAAGCCAAGCTCAACATTTTTTGCATGGGTGTTTCAATTCAGAGGTGAAGTAATAATAACAGCACCTAATGACGTGAAGGAAAACTATATTAAAATGCTTACCAATGCTGTCGACTCACAAAAATAAAATATGGTTAATCCGTTATCACAACACAGATAGTTTACAATATTATACAAATAAACTGACCACAAATTTGTGGTAATATTATATAATAGTGACAGAAACCGAAGGGGCTGTCGATATGTCCAAAAGATTTTCAAAGCTCAAGATCACACTTGGTGGGATATATTCAAAGTTCGCAGATGAAGGATTTTGCAGGGATTATCAGCTTGATGTCCGTTTTGAAAAAGGCTTTGCTTGTACGCTTTGCGGAGGCTCAGAATGCCGCAGGATACCCCATCTCCAATATAAAATCATTTTAATGAGATATAATCTCGATAGGATTCAGGACATTCGGCATAACGCACATGAATGAGCTTTGTGTTTTGTGCGTTATGCTGATTATTATAAAACCAATTGAGATTTCATCGATTTCCGGGGATTATTATATAGGAGGTGAAAAAAGTATGCATACTGAAGAAACCGCCATTCAAGAACTTGAACAAACAATAATGAAATACAAACGAACCATTTACGGCATTGCATTGACACAGCTGAAAAACAGACACGAAGCAGATGATGTATTTCAAGATGTATTTTTGCTGTATTTTTTGAAAAAGCCTGAGTTTGATAATGAAAACGCTAAAAAAGCTTGGCTGATAAAAACCACTGTAAATAAATGCAGAAAATATAATTACGGAAAATGGAACACACATGTAGATAAATCCGCCGAGCTTGAAACTATTGATAAAATCGGATTTTCAAGTGAATATGACAGAGATGTTTATTCTGCTGTAACACAGCTTCCGCCAAAACTGTCCGAGGCTGTGTATCTGAGGTTTTTTCTGGGACTTTCGGTCAATGAAACTGCATCAATGCTGGGCATCACAGGCAGTGCTGTAAGTATGCGATTGAAAAAAGCTGAGAAGCTTTTGAAGGTAAATCTGGAGGATGATTTTTATGACAAAAAATGATCTTAAAAGAATTGAAAATCAGCTTGAACCCGATGACAAACTGGTACAAAATGTGATCGAAAAGGCAGTACAGTTCTCGGCAAACAGTGAGATGGCAAAGGACTATCTGAAAAGCCATGATGTTTCAGATACTATCACAGTCAAGCACAACAGAGGTTACAGATATATCTTATCTGCTTCCGCTGCACTTGCACTGGTATTCGGAGCAGGCGCATATATGCGCAGCAATAACGTTGTAAAAACGCATACTTCCGATGCTTCAAGCACGGAAGAAAACGCTGCAGTGGTCACTGACAGCACACCTGAAACATCAGTTACGGAGAATGTTCCGGTGTCTGAAAGCATTACGGAAGCAGTGGAAAGCAAGGTGGATATCCCAGACAGCACATTGGATACCCCCGACAACGTGGCTGACGAGAGCGAATCAGAGATCAAAGATGATGGCAGGAGCGAATGGAAACCGGACAGAACTGCTGACAGCTTTGAGACCGAGAACGGCAATGGTCAGGCGGCTGTATTGGCTCCCGCAACCGATGAATACAGATCATTCGAGATGAACGACACTACCTATTATTTCGCCTGTGGCAACAAAGGTGAGATATATGATCCGGAACACATGATTGGAAACAATATCCCGAACATTTCTTACATCAATGAATTTCTGACAAATGCGGAAGTGCTCTCGATGTTTGGGGACATCCGTCCTTCGGCACAAGCAGAGGTTTACAGCCTGCAATTTGCCGATCCCGGCTATCTTGTTGCGGTAAGGTTCATAGATGTAAACGGCGATGAAAGGTATTATCTCTTTGCGGATATGGACCACAGCTTTGACACACTGGAGGAGCATCTGCTTGCACTGAACATTGACATATACACCTTTGACGGCACAGCCATCATCAGGCGTGACGGAGTGCGTTCTTTCGTCGATGATGACAGCACACTGAAAGAGATGCTGCTGTCAGCCAACGGTGAAAAGACCGACACAGCATACGGTGAAGCACTTTGTGAGATATTCCTCGATACACCTATCTATGGCGGAAGCGTAGGCTATACTGTTTACAGCGATGGCTATATCGGCGTGGTGAATGGTTTCGGAAGTGAAAGTATTTACAATGTCGGAACAGAAACAACTGCTCAGATGGTAAGCTATATTAATGAGAACTGCCATGAGTAAAGTAAGGTTGCTGAACAAAAGTAACAGCACCGTCGCCCAGTTTATACGTTATGTATTTGTGGGCGGCGGTGCAACTGTGGTTCAATGGGGAATATTAGTGCTTCTTAAAGAGGCTTTTGGAATAAATGCAAATCTTGCAAATGCAGTAGGATTTATCGGCGGTGTGGTGTTCAATTATATTATATCGACTATATGGGTGTTTGACACTTCATCGGTGAAAAATAAGGCGGCAGAGTTTTCTGCCTTTGCTCTTATAGGTGTTGTCGGGCTTTTGATCAATCAAGGGCTTATTTGGCTTTTTGATAAAGTCTTGACAGATAAAGATCTATTCGGAGGTATTATACCTGCGAGCAAGTATTACCTGGTTGGGCAGGTCATAGCAACAGGTCTGGCATTCTTCTGGAATTTCTTTGCCAGAAAAATATTATTATACAATAAAACGGAGGAAAAACAGTGAAAAAAATTGTTATTATCGGAGGAGGTCCCGCAGGACTTACCGCTGCTTATGAATTGTTGAAAGGGGGAGAATGTGAAGTCACGGTACTTGAAGCAAGTGATACACTGGGCGGGATATCTCGAACAGTTCAGCATAACGGAAACCGAATGGATATAGGCGGACACCGTTTTTTTTCAAAGGATGAGCGTATTATGAAATGGTGGGCAGAACTTATGCCGGTTCAGGGAAAGCCATCATTCGATGACAGAGTACTGGGTCATGAAAAACCTTTTGAAAAAAATGGCGGAGATCCTGAGTGTGAAGATAACATCATGCTGTTGAGAAACAGGACTTCTCGAATTTATTATAAAAAAGCTTTTTTTGATTATCCTGTTACAATGAACATGAACACAATAAAAAATATGGGGCTTATGACTACTGCAAGGGCGGGATTCAGCTATATTTATTCCTGCGCCCATAAGCTTCCAGAAACGAACCTTGAAAATTTCTACATAAATCGTTTCGGTAGAGTGCTGTATTCCATGTTTTTTGAGGGCTATACCGAAAAACTCTGGGGTAGACACCCAAGAGAGATATCCGCAGACTGGGGTGCACAGAGAGTTAAGGGGCTCTCGATAACAGCCATTCTAAAAGATATGCTGTCAAAGGTACTCGGTACTAAAACAAATGAAAATGCTGAGACTTCATTAATAGAACAGTTCTGGTACCCGAAATATGGTCCAGGACAGCTTTGGGAGCTTGTAGGACAGCGTGTCACGGAAATGGGCGGTAAGATACTGTATGGTCGAGAGGTAACTGAGATAAAAACCGTGAACGAGCGTGTGACCTCTGTAAAATGTGGCGAAGAGGAGTTTTTGGCTGATGAGTTCATATCATCAATGCCGATAAAAGACCTTGTAAACGGAATGAAAGCTGACAAAAATATACAGCGTATCGCAAACGGTCTGCCTTATCGGGATTTTGTGACAGTCGGTCTGCTTGTTAACAGGCTTAAACTGAAAAACAAGACAAATAAGCGCACTCTTGGCAATATCGTACCGGATTGCTGGATATATGTTCAGGACAAAGGTGTGAAGCTGGGGCGCATACAGATATTCAACAACTGGTCTCCCTACATGGTGGCTGACCCAGTTGGTACTGTCTGGATCGGTTTGGAATATTTCTGCGATGAGGGTGACAGATTCTGGAACATGAGTGAAAAGGAATGTGTCGACTTTGCGGTAAAGGAACTGCGAAAAATGGGAGTTATCGGTAAAGATGCAGTGATTGATTCCCACAGAGAAAAAGTAAGAAAGGCTTACCCGGCTTATTTCGACACCTATGCTGAATTCGATAAAGTCAGACACAATCTGGATAGCTATGAAAACCTTTGGTGTGTAGGCAGAAACGGTCAGCATAGATATAATAACATGGATCATTCGATGATGACGGCTATTGAGGCAGTCAAGGCAATAAATAATGGCAAAGTCGATAAATCAGCTATTTGGAATGTAAACACGGAGAAGGAGTACCATGAACAGAGAAAAGATAACAGAACGAATAATAAAGTCACTGTCAAAACACCCGTATCTGTGGGCACTGGGACTTTGTCTGTTCATTGATCCTTTTTTCTTCGGGGCGGTTGAAAACATCCCAAACAATGCGCTCATGTTGGAATGTATCGCACTGATCGGAGCGGCTGTTTCATTTGGCATTTTCAGATATCGTCGCGGAGAACTTAGCAAGAAAAGATTGAGTGTGTTTATAGTTTGCATTTCAAGTTCGGTGATATTGGGCGCAAATGCATATAGTACTTCACCTAAAAAAGCGTTATGGCATTTCTGCTGCGGTTGTGCGACAGTGTTGATACTGTATTATTTTTCTGATACAAAGAAGTTCCGAGAACAGTTGAACTCGATGTTGATAATGGGACTTGGTTTTCTTGTGAAGCTTTACTATGTGCTTGTGACCTCTGTCTACACCCGTCAGCATGATGTATTTTCATTTGACAGTACAGCAGGTCATGCAGGCTATATCGAGTATCTGCTACAAAATCATCATCTCTCCGATTTTGACCCAAGAGACCGATGGCAGTTTGTACACCCACCGTTACACCATGCGATAAGTGCGTTGTGGATATACCTGAATGAGAATATCTTACACGTAGGACATGATCCTGCAAGAGAAAGCTTACAAACACTAACTCTGTTTTACTCAATGTGCATTATTGTATCTGCATATAAGATATTCAAGTTTTTCGGGCTTAATGGCAGATCGCTGTATATACCTCTGATGATAGTCAGCTTTCACCCTGCATTCATACTTCTTTCAGGGAGCATAAATAACGATGTCCTTTCAGCTGCGCTGGTAATGGGAGCAGTAGTATGCACACTTGAATGGTACAGAGAACAGACACTAAAAAACATCTTAAAAATTGCACTTTGCATCGGATTGGCAATGATGGCAAAGATCTCCGCGGCAACGATCGCTCCTCCTGTAGCATTAGTATTTCTGATTGTTTTCATAAGAAAATTCAGAACAAATGGCAAAGCACTATTTGGTCAATTCTGTGCATTTGGAACAGTATGCATTCCTCTCGGACTATGGTTCGGGATACGAAACTACATCAAGTGGAAAATACCTCTGACTTATGTTTCAGAAATGGACAAAAACTGTGAGCAATACATAGGTGACAGAACATTGTTGCAGCGTATAACCGATTTTTCAGCTTATCAGTTCTCATCGCCATATGAACAGTGGGCATGGCTTGATGATACAGGAAAAATGCATGGTTACAACGAATTTAATCCGTTGACAACACTTCTTAAAAACTCTATATTTGGAGAATTTATAAATGAGGGCTGCTTTACATGGACATACACGAACACATTCGCAAGAGTGCTGTTCTGGGTAAATATCCTGCTTGCAGGTGCGGCACTTGTTCTGATGTTATTTTTCTGTATTAAAAAGCCCAATATCCCGAAATTATTTTTTGCGGCTTTCCATATCACAATTATGGTCAGCTTTCTCAAAGCAGCCGCAGATTACGCCTTTACCTGTACCATGAATTTCCGCTACATTACACCAACAGTTATCACCGGAGCTGTTTTTATCGGAATGGCTGCATGTGAAGATAATATCAAAAACAACATTATCATTTCTAAACTTCTGACAGTTGCAAGTGTGCTGTTTTCTTTGATGACAGCACTTGTATATACTGCTTTATTGTGACAGGAGGTCATGCATATGAAAGCTAAGATTATTCCATGTTGTATTTCACTTATTGTCATTGCTGTTTTGGCAGTAATATTTGTTCACCAAAATAATAACTCTCAATCAGATGATAAAAATGATTCTGAACCGGTTATTCTCAGAAAAATACAAACAGATTACATGGATCTAAACGGTGAAATATGGATTACAGAAGATTCTATCCAATTCAATGCTGTAAACATCAAGGGACACGATACAGCTGACTATGCTAAGGCAGAAACATTGACAGTTTATTATAAAGACGGCAGTAGTTTAGAGTGGACACAGGATGCATATTCGATTGAGGGAAACCATAAAAAAAGTGCATTATTCTACAGCTGGGTATGTAGCGAAACGAACAAAAATAGCATAGATGATATAGACCACATTAAACTTGGAGATAGTACCATCCAAATTAATTAAAGCAACAATTCGATTTGATTTGTATTTCTTATGATGTTGCAAAGTTTACA
>NZ_JAILMR010000009.1 GCF_024692365.1 Ruminococcus sp.
CTTTCTTTTCCCGAAGAACGGGATCAGCTTTGTGCGGAGGATATGCTCCTTGGTGTGCCATGTGTTGTCTTTCAGACGCTTCTTCATATCTTCAAAATATATCTCAGAAAAGCTCTCAAAGGTCATATCAAGGCTGGATTCTGTCTTATTCATCTGCTCACGCTCCCACGCCTGAGCTTCTTTCTTTGTGGAGAAACCACGCTTCTGTGTCTGCTTGCGTTCTCCACGGCTGTCGGTGTAGCGATAGATCACACGCCACTTGCTGCCGTCCTTGTAGACTGACATCTTATCACTTCCTTTCGCTGTCCTCAGCAGAACCGCCGTAGCAAGTCCTTTCGAGGAAGTACTGTCTGTTCACTCTGCCTGAGATCGTGATATATCCCTTGGCTTCAAGCTCCTTGTTGAGCTTCTGTACTATCTTATATGCATAGGACTTGGATACATCAAGCTCCCTAGCAACATCTTCTACTCTCATAAAATTTTTATCTGTCATTAAGAGTATCTCCTTTCTTTGACTTAACTCTAAATCGTTAAGGCTTGATTCTATCATACTAAACATATACCGTTATGTCAAGTGTAAAATCACTAAACATTTTTATTTCTACTATCTTGACAAACACTAAGCATATATGTTATAATTGATTTGTGAAATATGGCGGCGCAGATCGTCAGCCGATTGAAAATGGAGGGCAACAATATGGCAATAGGTGAGAGGATCAGGTTTATCAGAAACCTCAGAGGTATGACGCAGAAGTTCTTAGGCTTGCAGGTCGGCTTCTCGGAACGGACAGCCGATATTCGTATGGCGCAGTATGAATCAGGTTCGAGAACGCCCAAAGCTGACCTTGTAGAGCAGCTTGCTGATGCACTTGATGTATCGACCGAAGCTCTGAACGTGCCGAACATCGACAGCTACACAGGGCTTATGCACACGCTGTTCGCTTTGGAGGACTTGTACGGCTTCAAAATCGACCGTCTGGATGGCGAGATCTGTATCCGCATCAACAGGCAGAACGGCTCGACTTTTGCGAAGATGACAGGTCTGCTCAAACCCTGGGAGGAAATGGCTCAGAAGTACCGCAATGGGGAGATCAGCCGCGAGGAGTACGACCAGTGGAGATACAGGTATCCGAGGGCGGAAGCGGAGCGGAATGAAGCGGCTCGTAGAGCATTGAAAGAGGATAACAATGGATAAACTAATCCCTATTTGTATATTAGTTGGAATAATTATCATCGGTTTCATCTCAAAAGCGGTAGAATTATCAACCATAGTCAAAAGAATAGAATTCACCTCCAATTACAGAGAAAAACTCGTTAAGTACATTAATAAGATTATATCGGAAAACACATTTGACCAAGATTTGTACCATGAATTAACATCTGATGTAAAAGCAATGCAATATGAATTGGGCGAAGACGGAGTGTTCGCCTATATGAAAGATGAACTCAAAGGAGTTGCAGGTAAAAATTATCAGTTGCTAATCAATTTTCTTCCTGAGACAAGAGAAATGGTCAATATACGAAATAACTCTATTTTAGCCGAAAGGTATAATAAATCAATACATGATTGTGATGATATGTTTATTCGACATCTTGGAACTCTTGAACATTATCAACAAAATATCAGAAAAGGGCTGTTCAATCCGTTTACCTCATTTGCGGAAGGAACTAAGACAATTATTCTATTGCCAATCATAATATTAAGCTGGTTTGGCTTCATTTCTACTGAAAAAACAGATCGAGCAAAGGAAAATGCAATAGTAAAAATGTTGAATGCTTTTGTTGCAATCTTGGGCTTTGCTGCGACGATAATCACTATCGTAGTTGGCTGGAATGATTTCTGGGATATAGTATTCAAATTCTTCAAATAAAAAAGAGCTATCCGATTCGTAAAATGAATCAGATAGCTCTTATCTTTTCAGACAGAAAATATATTACTGTTGCCGATAACCGCCTTAGCTAAAGCACGGCTGGAAATGTTGCCAAATCGTTGCCACTGTTATCATGATAACGGCAGAAACAACGCATTTACGCTGCTTGCAAACGGATTTAAATTATTCCCACTCAATAGTAGCAGGCGGCTTTGTAGTAATATCATAGCATACTCTATTGATATTCTTGACCTCGTTTACTATTCTTCTTGAAGCGATCTCGAGCACTTCATAGGGGATACGGCTGAACTCGGCTGTCATGAAATCAGTGGTCTCAACAGCTCTCAGTGCCAGTGTGTAATCGTAGGTACGGAAATCACCCATAACGCCGACAGAACGGTTGTTGGTCAGAACTGCGAAGTACTGGTTTATGCTTCTGTCAAGACCTGCGTTTGCGATCTCCTCACGGAATATCCAGTCAGCGTCCTGAAGAATCTCCAGCTTGTCATCGGTTATCTCGCCGATTATTCTAATTGCAAGTCCGGGACCGGGGAAAGGCTGTCTCCATACCAGTGTCTCGCTGAGACCCAGTTCCTGACCAAGCTTTCTTGTCTCGTCCTTGAACAGCATTCTCAGAGGTTCGATGATCTCCTTGAAATCAACGTGATCGGGAAGTCCGCCAACATTGTGATGGCTCTTGATGACTGCCGCATCGCCAGCACCGCTCTCGATAACATCGGGATAAATGGTGCCCTGTGCAAGAAAGTCAACCTTGCCTATCTTCTTTGCTTCGGCTTCAAATACTCTTATGAATTCTTCACCGATGGTTTTGCGCTTTGTCTCGGGGTCGGAAACTCCGCGGAGCTTGCTCATGAACTGTTCTTTTGCATTTACGCGGACAAAATTGATGTCCCAGTCCTTGAATGCAGCCTCGACCTCGTCGCCCTCGTTCTTTCTCATGAAACCGTGATCAACGAATATGCAGGTAAGCTGTCTGCCGATAGCCTTTGAAAGCAGAGCTGCGAGAACAGAACTGTCAACGCCACCCGAAAGTGCCAGCAGAACCTTGCCGCTGCCGACTTTCTCGCGTATCTCTTTGATAGACTTTTCAGCATAGTTCTCCATAGTCCAGTCGCCAGTGCAGCAGCAGACATCCTTGAGGAAGCTGTTGAGCATCTTAACGCCGAACTGTGTGTGATTTACTTCGGGGTGGAACTGTACTGCATACAGCTTCTTATCCTCGTTGTACATAGCAGCACAAGGACAGTTTGAAGTGTGCGCCGCGATCTTGAATCCCTCGGGAACTTCGGATATGAAGTCGGTGTGGCTCATCCAGCTTATTGCACTGCCGGGGATCTCAGCATCAGCAAAAAGAGCACAGCTTTTGTCGTAGATAGTCTCAGTCTTTCCGTATTCGGATACCTTGCAGGTCTCGACCTTGCCGCCCAGTACATGAGCCATCAGCTGTGAACCGTAGCATATGCCCAGTACGGGTATGCCAAGTTCAAATATCTCCTTCGGAACGCTGGGTGCATCTTCACCGTAAACGCTCTGAGGGCCGCCCGTGAAGATAATGCCCTTTGGGGAGAGCTTTTTTATTTCATCTATGCCGATCTTGTTATACGGCTTGACTTCGCAGTAAACGTTACATTCACGCACACGTCTTGCGATGAGCTGGTTGTACTGTCCGCCGAAGTCAAGTATGAGAACATATTCATTGGTCATAGCGCAAACCTCTTTCCTGAAAAAATATATTTTAATTATATCACATAGCCCGGCTATTTGCAAGTGGTATAATGTTAAATTTTTAAAATGCAGTTCAAAGACGATGGGCTTATTTCGCGCGATAAAGAAAAGGGGAGCCGCAACCTATCATCACAGCTCCCGCTAAAAAATATAATTTACAGCTTATTCTTTAGATTTATCGATCTTTCCTTTGCTGACATATACAGTCACATATTCTCCGAAATCGATCGCATCGTCTTCCCAAGCTGGATCGGTGGATATAACAGTATCCTTGGGAACAGTACCTGAATATTTCTCGCGTATTGTTGCGTGAAGTCCTAAAGATTCAAGCTCTGATACAGCTTCGTTTCTATCTTTGCCGCCAATATCGGGAATGACAACCCTTTCTCCTATCGGTCCTCTGCTGACATTTATCGTCACATAACGTCCGAATTCGCTTTCTTCACCTGCCGCAGGTTCGGTAGAAATGACAGCATCAATGGGAACGGTAGCGGAGGATTGTTCGTGTGTGGTTGTTAGTAATCCTTTCGAGTTCAGTTCATATGATGCTTCGTTCTGGTTTTTGCCTGTAACATCGGGAACGGTGATGGTCATTTCATTAATTTTGTTTTCATCGGGGTAAAAAAAGCGATAATTTTTATGCTCACCGTTTTCATCGGCTTCATCTCTGTATATCATAACATATGCCTTCTCTACGCCGTTTACATTTCCGTTGCTGTCATGGGTGAATTTTACATAGATATTAGCGTCGTCTTTGCTCAGTTGTGTAGTTATGCTGCCATCGTACAAAAGAGCATGAGCTAATGTTGTTTTTTCGTATTCGCTGCGGTTAGCTTGTATATCTTTATCGTTTTCCCAATAGTATTCTCCCCAAACGTCGTGCATACTAATATCGTCTATTGTAAAACTTTCACCGTTTCGGGTAAATTCAGCGATAGCTGCTTCGGCATCTTCATACAGCTTCTTTGCACAGGAACTGTCATATTTGAATTGTTTTGCTATGCCGTTTTCAATGATACCACCTTGCGAGCCGTATTGCGGATAGGAGTAAAATGTTTTATGTTCAGCATCCAGGTAGATATACACATAGTTTATCTGTACGACTTTCTTGCCGTTCTCATCAAACATGAAGTCCACAGCATAATCATACTGTGAAATGTCCAGATCACAGCCTTCTGAATACTTGCTGATTGCAGCTGCAAATTCCAAAACAGAGCATTTTCCGTCCTCGTGTGTTATCTCACTCTCTTGTGACTGTTTTACCATTTCAGAGGTTATCATCTTCTCCTCGCCGAGAACAAGCTCATAGTCTAAAGCTTTAATATCAGCTAAAGCTTCGCAAGCAGAAGTGTATATTGTTTTTGTAGCTGATAGTGTGGACTTATCGACATCGGCGATGTATCCTTCTTTTTGGGAGTATTCTTTTACCGAATCTTCACTGTCTGTTGTAGAATTATCCTCTTCATGACTTGCAGGAGTCATATGCGACCTTTCGATATACTGATCTCTTGCCAGCTTCATTCCGCCCATAACAGCCACAACAGCTGCCGCAGCGATGACCGCACCTGTTCTCCACTTGCTGCGAACCATTATTCGACCGCCGTTTTCGTATACTTTATTATCATTCATACCAATGACCTCCGTTTTATCTTCCATGCTGTCCGCATACCGAGGAAAGCGCTCACCGAGCGCAGCTTTAAGCTCGGCTTTTTTTTCATCGGAAAGCTTTGTCTTGCCGTACATATTTTTAATTGCGCTCAAATTGCTCACTCCTCTCTGTAGTCCGAAAGCACGTCCCTGAGTCTGTCACGCGCCCTTTTCAGCCGCGAGACCACAGTCCCTTTCGGCAGACTCAGTATCCGCGCTATCTCCTCTGTTTTGTACTCCTCATAATAGTAAAGATAAACGATGGCTTTGTACTTTTCGGGAAGCTTATCCACTGCCCGTTTCACATCAAGCTCGGCTTCCGTCCACCCGAATTCGGCTTTATGTACATCTTCAAGAGCGGTTGTACGTTTCCACCTGAAGGACTTTCGTATATCTTTGCATCGGTTTATAGCCGTGCGAAGAAGCCACGCTTTAAGATGTTCAGCCGTTTCGATATCAAGCGTCTCGCAAACCGAGAAATATTTCATCAGCACATCGCTGACAACGTCCTCAGCCTCATGCGCATCACCGAGATATGCATAGGCTGCACGGTAGATATGGTCGGCATAATTATCCACCACTTCTTCAATGCCCATCGTCATCTTTTCACCTCCTCGCGAGCAGTAATGAAAGCTTTCACTTATAAAACGAATGTCATTGGTGTTTGATTGCATTTTTCTGAAAAAATATTCAGCACCTCATATCAGCCAGTCAGCAGGGGAGCGATGCCCACCCGAGACCTTTCAGCTCGCTGTCCGTGAGGCGTATTATTTAATTATATCATATCGTCGTTTCTTTATCAAGAAAAAATTATCCTTATTAGTATCAGAAAGTGTGTTGCACAGGAATCAATTTATCGTTTTTGACTTCTTATAATTATAATAAGTGAGCTGAAAACATCATTACATAATGAAAAAATCATCAGTACAAGATGATTTTTTCTCAGACTATGTTTCAATCAAAAGAAAAGCGAATAAAAATACTTGAAAAATGATGCCATAAAGGCAAAATATCAGATAAAAAGGCTCTGAATCTAGTGATTATATATAATGTAGTGAGCAATATATCGCGCTTGATTGTGCATATATACAAAGCTAAAAATTATTCCGAAAAACTATTGACAACTGCGGATATTTGGTGTATAATAATTAAGTCGTTACGGGAGATAACAAAAACGGCGGTATAGCTCAGTTGGCTAGAGCACTTGGTTCATACCCAGGGTGTCACCGGTTCAAATCCAGTTACCGCCACCACTTATCTCCCGTAAAAATATGGCCCGTTGGTCAAGAGGTTAAGACGACGCCCTTTCACGG
>NZ_JAILMR010000059.1 GCF_024692365.1 Ruminococcus sp.
GTGCTTACGACATTTTTGCCGACCGACCATCATTCATTTCCGAACTCGCAGGGGCTGCGGTTTACTTTGCAGCAGCAATTCTTTTTATGTATGCTGCAATAATTTTTGTATCCCGTTCCCGTGCCGATACGATATAAGAAAATGAAGCTCTGAAACAGATAGATGATAAAAGCTATGATCTTCCTTTTAAAGCAGATCAAAGGAAGATTTATAAAATTGGCGTATCCTTTGATTCCGAAAAGCGTATGCTTTCAGATTGGAAAGTCATAGAGGCATAATATACAAACATTAATATCAGATACATGCAGCAGCCGACCTTTTCTTTGTCGGCTGTTTTGTATAATAGGTTTTTGTTGTAATGCTAATTTACAACAAGTTTTGATAAATTATTCAGGTATTAAAAAGTTGAATTGCATAAATATTAGTCATAAAAAGAAAATAACTCTGCATTTTTTATTTGGAACTTTCATCAATAACCTTTGAGTAGAGTATAGAGCCTTCACAAAGACGGTGACCATGAAATAGTTCAGCAATCTTAATGGTAGTCACTGGCAAGATCTCCGTTTTTTCGGGCATAGATGCTGCTGTCAAAAACTATCTGCCACTTTCTTCCTTTGTCATAACCGGCAGTATATTTGTCATAGTTCGTTACTTGAAAATATTTTTGATTATGAAGAAATATTGGATGAAAAATTGAAAAGACCGATAGTAAATGCCATTCGCTCCAATTTTCTGACCGTTCACTCCGATTCGATTTCTGATTTTGACTTTGTGTGCTATATTGTGAGTACAGTCAATCAACGAAATGAACGAAACCAAAATACAGAATTTTGTCAACGGCATTTCGGAATATATCAAAAAATCAAAACTTGAAAGGAAGAAACACAATGAGAAACAAAACAATGACAAGTGCAAAGAAAAAGGTGATCTCAACACTGACAGCAGCAACATGCATTCTTTCGGTATCTGCTCCGGCAATGGGCAGCACTTCGATCGTAAATGCTGTATTTGGAAATTCAATCGTTGCAAGTGCTTTAGCATATAATGAGATCAAGACAGAAATCCCGGTGGGATCTCGAGTAATGATTTGGCCGCTCCCTACAAGCAATAACACGATCACAGGTTGTTTTTCTGATGGTCGTCAGCACGGTGCAATAGATATCTCTGCTGCAAAAGGTACATCGGTATATGCTGTTGCAGATGGTACAGTTGTTGACTGCAAATATGGTAATGGCTATGGTAACCGTATCGTAATTAAGCATAATATTAATGGAAATACTATCTACACGCAGTATTCTCATCTTAGTTCAATCAAAGTCAGTTTAAACCAAACAGTCAAACAAAAAGACATAATCGGCTTGACCGGTGATACTGATTCCCCTGGAAGTTACCATCTCGATTTCCAAGTCAAACGTGTAGCAGGATTCCCAGGTCCAAGCGAACGTATGTCCAGAAACATTGACCCATGTAAGGTGCTTCAACTGCCTTCCACTCTGAAGGATGGCGCTACTTCCAATTATCAAGAAGTTAAAGAATATATCCAGGATATGACACACAACGATCGTTGTCCTAACCAGTTCAGAAAATTTCAGCCGGGTTCGTTACAGAGAACACTTCAGTGTGAACTAAGTCCGCACAAACTTGGTCGTCGCGACGGCGATGCATGGCATGCTAATGTTAGTATGGCGGAGGGCTGGATGGTATATGGTCCTTATGAAAAGTATTCCACTGGTCAGAAAGCAGTAGTTTTCAGACTGAAAACCGATTTCAATACAGATAAAGTATATACAAATCTGAATAATAGGTTTATGGACGAGGTTGTATGTACAATTCAAGTTGCTGATAATTCAAATAACGGAAAAGAACTTGCAAAAATGGATATTCGTCGAAGCGACTTCTTCCAGTCAGAGACATGGCAGGATTTCAATCTTTACTTCAACAACACTAATTCCAATCACAAACTTGAATTCCGTATTTACTATCATAAAAAAGCTGCAATCTGGGGTGATAAAGTTGACCTTCGTCAGATTTAATACTGTACAGTAATCTAAATCATACATAAAAAACGCAGATCTGTCATACAAACAGGTTTGCGTTTTTTATATGACAACAACTTTAATCTTGTTATGCCTACATATGTATGCCTGTTACTTTGTCAGGAGACGCGGAAGTTTTGACTGATACTATGACAACGCTTTTTGTCACAGTCAGACTTACTATGAAGGTATCTTCAGACTTGACTAATAAAACCTAAACGACTCATTATTTAAGTATCCGAATCGCAGAGCGTAGATCCCAGTCAAAAATGTTAAATGTTAAAGGTGTATATACCGCTCCGACTGCCACAGCTGCACGGACATTTTGCACAGACTGCTTTTGGCCACAACATAGAATATTTTTGTTTTTTGCTCTGTCTACTTGACAGGGGACGGGTCAACCTTTCAGGTCTGTGCCAGGCTCTTTTTCTTTGGTGGGGCTACAACAGCCCCTTTGTTTGAGAGAAGGAATCGCCTATGAAGAAAAGAAAGCGATACCTATTCTGATTAGATCTTTTATAACAGTATAGTATTGAAAACTTTGAGGTATGCTGATATGCCGGTTACTTAACGGTGACTGTCACAGCGTGCCTGATAGCTTCATTTGCAGTCCATACACTGCCTGCCTTAGCTGCAACAGCTACCTTGTAGCTCTTTCCGGGAGTTAGATTCTTAGGCGTTGTATAGCTTGTAGCAGAAGCAGGGATATTCTGAGTCTGTACCCTCCATTTTCCTGCAAGATATACTGCTATGCCGTAATTTGAAGCACCCTCAACAGGCGACCATGTAATTCTGATCTGATGATATTTCTCGCTGTATTCAACTTTGCTGACAACGGGATAGTCAGCAGATGGGTCAACAGGAGTTTTGCCGTTAAAACCTGTGATCTCTTCAAAGGCTTTTTTCAGATCGGGGTTACTGATCCTGCAGGCGTTCCTGTCATAGTGACCGCCGTATTCACCATCATTTTCGCCCTTCGGTGTTGCCCAGAGGACAGGACACATCTGACGGTCATATGCAGCTTTGCATACAGCACTCAGGAAACGAACGACCGACTCTGTTTCCTTTCCCTTAGTGGGACAGCCGTACTCGCCGAGTATAACAGGGATACCCTTGTCTGTAAAATTTGTCTTCATCATGTCCATGTTGGCATTAAGTTCACGGTAGTCCTCGTCTGTACCCCATGTTGAACGCGCCTTTGCCCAGGATTCGTCTTTGTCTTCAAGAATAGCAAAGCCCACAGGTGTATAATAATGCACCGATATCGCCATACGGTTCACAGGGTCGTAAGGCATCCTGAACAGCGAATCACATGTTCGATCAATACCGGTATTATATCCCGAAATAAGCAGATGGCGCTTGGGATTATTGCCGCCAGACGCACGGATAACATCTACAAATTTCTGATTTATGCGGTTGCACAGCGCATAGGACTTTTCTTTCTGCGACTGCGTTCCGCTCCAGGGGTTCCAGATAGACTCCCAGCCAAGTTCCTCGTTCTGCGACTCAAATATAAGATGATCGTCATAATCCTTGAATGCATAAGCGATCTGCTTCCACATAGTCTCATAACGTTTCATGGAGCCTTCTTCATCATAGGGGAAATTGTTTACCCATCCGTTGTCATAATGGATATTGATTATGCAATACATATCTGCGTCAATCACCCAGTCAACTATCTGCTTTACACGGGCAGTATAAGCAGGGGAGATAGTATAGGTGCTCTTATCCATCATATTTGACCAAGCCACGGGAACACGTACAACTCCGAAACCCTCGTTTGCCATGCCCTCGATCATTTCCTTTGTAATGATCGGGCTGCCCCATGCGGTCTCATATTCCTTTGGTTCGAGTACACCGTCGCCCCATTTTGTATCTACTTCTTCAATCCAGTCACCGCAAGCTTCCATCGTGTTTCCGAGATTGATGCCGATACCCATTTCACCCACGATCTCCGCTGTCGATACATTTCGCATCGTGCCGTTTTTACTCGGCAGAGCACTTGCCTGAATGTTTCCTGCCATGCTGCATACCATCACGCATGACAGAAAAGCTGCTGTCAGTTTGCTTTTCATTGTAGACCCTCCGTTTTCTTCTTCCTTACAGATATGTATATTCCTTCAGCACACCGCTATATTCTGTATACTAATAACATTTACCTGGATGTATTCTTACCCAGCCTTATGTGTGGGAAAGAATAACACTAACTATTAATACCCATTAAACGGTTGTATAATGCGATGTGTCAGAGTAAGAACCATAAACAACAATTGCATTACAGTTGATTTTTGTTATGAACTATGTTATAGTAATAATAGCACCTATCTTATCCGATTTCAAGTAAATTACTGCCACAAAACAGGACAAAACCGACACGAGACTTTTAAGTGAAAATCAGGTGATATTTATGTTTCGTATGCCCTTGGAAGCTTTTACGCAAGATGAAAATTTTCCGTTTTTTATACAGTACGGAGAACATGACGAGCCCCTTTATCTGCACGCCCACGATTCCTATATCGAACTGGTGATCGTACTGTCGGGGAGTGCCGTGCATATCGTTGATGGTGAGAAATATCCTATTCAGAAAGGAAGCGTTTTCGTCATCGCCGAGGATATTGAACACGGCTATGATGATTCGCAGGATTTTCACATATGCAACATAATGTTCCGCAAGAGGTTCCTTGATCTGAGTTCCTTTGACATAGCAGGGGCGCCTGGGTTTCAGGCTCTGTTTGTTCTTGAACCACAGCAGTCAAGAACCAAAGGCTTTACGAGCTATCTTAAACTGCTCCCCGATGAACAGCTTAATATAGAGGAAATGATCGCGGCACTTCATACCGAATATACCGTCAGGGCGTCAGGTTGGCAGACAATGGTTCGCGCGGGATTTATCCGACTTGTTGTCGAGCTTTCACGAATGTATGATACGAACCGCATCGAAAACGACGCAGGCATTGTAAAGCTTGCGCCTGCCCTTGCGTATATCGAACGAAATTTTCAGGAAGAAATGACCATTACCGAACTTGCTGCGCTTACTCATTATTCAGAACGTCAGTTTCTGAGGTTGTTCAAGGAAGCGACAGGCTGCCGTCCGATGCAGTACATAACAAAACTGCGTTTACATACCGCCTGCCGTCTGTTACGCGAGACAGAGCTGTCTGTGGCGGAAATCGCTGGGCGGTGCGGTTATACCGACAGCAGCTATTTCAGCAGAGTATTTCTGCGCAAGTGCGGTATATCACCAAAAGCGTACCGAAAGGATTCGGCGGCTAACAGTGCGTACTGATCTCGCGATGCATAGCTGATCCGTATGAAATGATCCGATAAAGTCGAATATTGCTTTTTATGGTTATCCCGCCAACACACCAAATTAATTGGTTTCATATCGGAACTATATATACTTGGGGGATAACCATTTTTTATTATTATCCGGAGTACAATGTCCTTTGCCAACTCCGTTTTCGCCTTGTATAGTTCAACGATCTGGAATGCTGCAACAAACTTCATTTCATACTCGCCGAACCCGAACAGATCTCTGCTGCGGATATGCGCCTTTCCTCTTTTCAGTTTCCGGCGCAGGCTATTAATTTCATTCTGCATCCGCTGAAATGCATTCCTCCGATGCCGGGTTATCATTTCTCGTTCATAATGACTTATTTTGGCATATTCTTTTTCATGTGCCGCAATTTCTTCCAAAGATGTATACTGCTGCGTATGCGGTTCACTGTATTCGCCGTAATAATGCAAATACTCTTTGTGCGACAGATACAGCGTCATAAATCTGCTGACGTCCGAAACAGAAAACATATATACTCCGTCGCAGTAATCCATCAGATAATACTCACCGAATTCCGGCGTATCATAATTATATGTTTCAGTGAAGATATGCAGCTTATTGTCTATGATTTTTGCTGAGATCCGTTTGCCGGTATTCCGGCTGTCCAGCAGAATATCCCAGATCTTTCTGTACTCTTTTTCATCTGCGGCATCCAATTCACCAAAGAGTTCATGATATTTGCAGTCCGCTTCCGGTGCAAGCCGCTGCAGCGAATGCACGCCGTTTTTGTCCCTGACACTTTCATTCAGAATGTGGTACTCTTTCGGCAGCCGTTCGATTCCTATATGACTGCGGTCAAATCCGATACTGTGAGGGTCACGGTGATAATTTTCTGTGCGTGAAACCCTGAGCCGTATGATTTGTCCTGCATCGTTCAGCGTAAGGGATCCTGAATCAAAACTAATGCTGTCCGGATCATACAGCAGAGATAGATTCTGCTCCGGATGATCGAACTGATTGAAGTGATAGAGCACACAGCATTTTTTTCGGCTAAGAATCTCATACATAGCTTTCAGCTCCTTCCGATTCCTGTAAATATAATACTTCATTGATTTTCAGGCTGCCGTTTTTCTGTAAAAATGCACCGATCTCATCAACCGTGCGCAAACCGAGCTCAAAAGCATCCTGAAATTGCGCCGCCGAATATCCGGCTTCATTGTTTTCGATATCTGGCAAACCAAAATACGCGGCAATCAGACTGTCAGCAGCATCACAGAGCAATTCCCGATTGCAGATATGTGCTGTTCCGGTTTTCAGTTTGCTCATCATGTCGTCTATCTGCGCTTTCATTTTTCTGTAGGCTTTGAGCCGCAGTTCCGTAATCGCATTCTCGCCGTATGTCTCAAAGGTGCCGATATCGCGTGCTTCATAAGCGGAATCCTCGATCTCTTCCTCTGAAGAATACTGATCAAGCACAGGGTCATTCAGCATATCGGCTTTCGTGTCGAACGCATCATCTATTGATTTTCGTATATGCAGCAGCTGGAATGCAGGCTGTTTTCCGTAAATCTGCTCATATTTTTCTGCACTGAGATCCATCTGCATAAAGCAGCTTTGCTTCAGAACATACAGCGTATATTCACCGCCGCAGAAATCCATCAGATAATACTCCGAAAGCTCCGGTATGTCGCTGTTATACATCTCGCAGAAAATATGCAGCTCGCTGTCAATGACCTTTGCCGAAATGCGGCTGCCGTAATTGCGCGTATCATTGACCGTATCACAAAGCCGCTTTTTTTCTTCACGTTCTTTTTTTTCGATTTCAAGGAAGCATTCACGAAATGCGCCGGTATCATCAATCCGGTCATATTCATACAGTTCCGATTCTTGTTCTTCTGTCGGATAGGTATATACGATATATTTTTTGCGTTTCGGGCAAATTCTTCTCCGGATGCCGGTCTGCCATATATTTTCTGACAGATCGCTGTGCGGTTCTTCATGCTGTATGCAGAGTTCAAACCGCCTGCCGCCGCTGAGATATTCAAAACAGGTTCGCATATTGTAGAAGCAGTCAACATCATATAGCAAATCCAGAAAGCTGTCCGTATCACTGCTGCGCCCGATGCCTTCGATCGTACACTGAAAATGCCGCCGAACCAGCTTGAACGGAACCTGAGGTTTATCCTGCGTCTGTTCTTTGTTTCTGTGATTATGAATGTCCAGCGGCGAATATCCCCCTGCGTCAAGCGCCTCATTGATTTGCGCAACAGAAACCGGAGTACCCGGATTGGCTACAAGCAGATCCCATATAATCTCATCTCTTCGATAATACTCATCCAACTCTGGAAATCCGTACAGTTTCAAAGCTTTATTTGTATCGTCCCTATCGCATCCCATCACAGCACAGACCGCAATGATGAAGTCCCGTTTTTTTGTTGTTCTCTGATTGTAAATGAACTTGCGGAACGTACTGTAATTCAGTCCGATCATCAGCCCGATTTCTTCGGTCGAGATTTTGCTTCCGTCTTTATTTGTGAGCGACTGTTGTTTGCTTTTGAACCATTCCGGAAAAGATTCTTCCGGAATGATCTCTTCTTTGTTGATCGTGGCGTCGTGATTACTGTTAGAAGTGCTCATTTGATCCCTCCCGATTTCAAGCGTATTTGCTTTTTTGAACCTGTTTTACCATAATCAGAGGCACTTGTCAATCGTAATCGGGACAAGATAGTCCCAAATTGCCATAGGCGGGACAACGGTCTCTTATCAAATTTCAGGAAAATGCCCAATGAAAAAGCATCGTTATACTTGCGGTTAGGCAAGGCGTTAAGTAAATAGGAAGATATAACAAGAGGACTTTTGCATTGCAGAAGTCCTCTGTTTTAATTTGTATAAAAAACTAAGTCTATTTTGTAACAATATTCAGCAGAGACTGATAGCTGTCGATAACATCATACAGCCATCATATAGAATTTTCCCGAAAGACCTTGCAACAATGCTGACGAAAGCGGAAAATACTCATCAACAAATACATCATCAACCATATCGGGACTACCTGCAGGTACTGATGCACTCAATGCACCAACGATATTCATATCGGTGGTGAACTTATCGATCAGATCGGTATGTATCTTCCCGTCCTCATATTTTATGATACCAAGTTCTGACATTTCTTTTAGATAACGAAAAGCTGTGACGTTGCTCATCCTGAACTTTTCACCTATTTCTCTGGTGCTTGGTGTTCTGCCAATATTTTCAAGCGCATATTCATCAACATAACTTCGAATCTTTTTCATTAGTTCCTTATCTTTACTTCTCACAGGTTTCATCTCTGCTCTATCAGTAACAGTGTGTTTCCTTTGATTGTTTTATAGCACATTTGTTCTCGATTGTAAAGATAAAATAATACCCTTTTCGTTCGTGCACAATATTTTGTGCGTGTATTGCAACAAGGGTAAAGAGAAATGGAGAAATCAAAGCCAAAATATGATGTTACAGCCGGGTGTTATCTGCCCGGCTGTTTGGTTTTATGATGCGGTGGTTATACGCTTACACAGCTATGTAAAATCCACGTTAAATACATAGGATCAATGATGATCTAAAAGTAAATTCTTTATTTTATGCAATTTAGGTTATTACCAACAATTTATCCCAACTGGAAAGTGCGCATTTGAAAATCTTGCACAAATAATGTAAAAGGTTCTTGACATTTATTGCAACTCGTACTATAATCAAAATGTAAAGAGCTCTTGATAAATTTTGATTATGAGGAGGAACAAAATGGTCAAAAATAAAAGCAAGGCAAGTATAAAAACAATTTATGTGACAGCATACATGATAATGTTCATTTTTGCTGTAAAGATACGTCTTTTGTTTTTTCATAACAGATATTATTCGTTAATGTGTCTGATAATCGCTTATTGCATACTTGGTTTTATTGGTATATATCTTTTTCGGGAAGAAATCAGAAAAGGTGTAGCTGAATGGAAAGAACATTTTACGAATGGTATTATATGGTCAATAGGAGCTTATATTATGGATATGATATTATCTAGCCTGGCCAATTATCCATCTATGACACTATATCCTAATTATGACGGAATGAATGATATCAGCATTTCTTCAGCTGCAAAGCTGGTATCAGTGCCTTTGTTTGTAACTGCTGCAGGCATATTGGGACCAATAACCGAGGAATTGATCTTCCGTTTCATTCTTGTGGATAAACTGAGGACCAAACTTCCTTCAATTATATGTGTTATCTTATCATCTGTTTTGTTTATGGTTTGGCATATGCACGCTTTAACTTTACCGGAGCTTATGATAAATCTGCCGAAATTATCTACAGGCATAGTTTACGGTGTCATTATTCTTTACTCAAATAATCCAACTATCCCGATACTACTTCATGTGTTCAATAATACAACTGCTATATTGATGATGCTAATGAACGGAACTATATGATATTTTTTACATTCAAATGTAAAACACTCTTGACATTTTTAAAATTTCAAGTATAATAGAATATATTGAATTATATTTTTGGAGGTCTTTATTATGTTCAAGAGAAACAAAGCGGACGAAATGGACAAAGAGATCCGCAGTAAAAGCATTATCACAGCTCATTACTATACTCAGTTCATGCTGATAGTATGGATCATCATATACACAGTAAAAAACCGAACCATACTGATGCCGATGTATGTACTTCTTGTCGGCTTATTGGTTAGGGGTGCTTCTTCTTTGATATTCAGACATGATTTCGAAGATGAACGCTGGAAAAAGGGGCTCGTGATCCTGCTTTCTGCTACAGCAGCAGTAGTTTTTCTGTTTATGCTCTCCTTCGGTAAGACGAAAGTAGGTATATAAAAATGAAGAACAGGATAAAGGATCTTCGTAAGTCACAAAAACTTACTCAGGATGAGTTAGCAAATGCTGTGGGAGTCTCAAGGCAGACAATCAATGCTATTGAAAATGATAAATATAACCCCACACTTGAACTTGCTATAAAATTGGCAAGATATCTCAGGGTGCCTGTGGAAGATCTGTTCATACTTGAATAATTATTGTTGAATTGTCCGCATTCTACAAATACGGAGGTATTATAATGGAAATTTCTGAAAAACGTGTATCCAAAACCAAGGTGATCGTAATATATCTGATCGTATTTTACACGATCTGGGCTCTATTTGAATTTTTTGCAAAACCTTTCATCGACAAAACTTTCACAGGAGACATAATCTCACAAATAATAAAAACAGTCATTATAAAAAATCTTGTATGGGTACTCCCCGCTGCGATTCTGATACATTATTACAAAGACGATGTCTGTGTCGGGCTAAAGGAAATGTATACCACGAAGATCAAATGGCTTGAATACTTACTGGTATTACTATTATTTATTATTTATCCTTTGATAACTGCGTATATAAACAAAGGATCCATTATTATAAATGAAGAATTCGGAGTGAAGCAAGTAATTACTTATACCTTTGTTGGAATTACCGAGGAAATGGTGTTCCGTGGCTGGCTTTTGAATGCAACCGTCGGCAAAGAGCAGCAACATAAATGGAGAGCTATACTTCTGACTTCATTTCTATTCGCGGCAATACACATACCCACATGGATAACTCACGAACAATTAATTGATAACTTTGTTCATTTAAAATTTTTGTTTATAGTTGGTCTGAGTATAATATTCAGTATTACATTTCTTAAAAGTAAAAACATCATTGTTCCGATAGTACTTCACATGATATGGGATTTTCTGATTGATATGTTCTGCTGAAACAAAATATCTTCGTCATCGAAAATCATAATACTTTAAAACTGTTATTTCACGAATAATATTCAGGAAAAATAAATATATATTTGTTGGTTTGTCAATGATGTGATACAAAGATTTCAAAAAGTTCACCATTGGAAAGGAATGCGCTGATATAATCGGCGGGAGACTTCCAGTTCAATGGACGCATGGGGAATT
The DNA here is from genome assembly GCF_024692365.1 of Ruminococcus sp. Taxonomy (GTDB): domain Bacteria; phylum Bacillota; class Clostridia; order Oscillospirales; family Ruminococcaceae; genus Hominimerdicola. Next base: position 11,291 of record NZ_JAILMR010000059.1, read on the forward strand.
TATTGTATAATCTACTGTGTACAGCAAGCTGTTTTTTTAAGTCTTAAAACGAATAAAACTTATGCGTTGCATAGAAATATTCGTTGTCTTTGCGATGGGAACGCTCGACTTTGCCATTGTGTTTCGGAGTGTACGGCTTTATCAGCTTGTGCCTTATACCATAATGTTTGAGGCGAGACTCAAACAGTGTAGGCGTGGGCTTTTCAGAACTTCCGAGCCGCTTTGTAAACTCTGCTCCGTTGTCGTTCTGAACGCATTCTACCCTGAATTTAAAGGCTTTGAGCATATGTTCAAGGAACACTGCCGAGCTGTATGAGCTGTGTTCTTCAAAGGCTTCATGATACCGGAAGCGTGAATATTCGTCGATTGCAGTATATTGGTAGAATTTCTTGCCTTCGGCTTTAGCATTACCCAAGATGCAGGCATCAGGAACGAATTTAACGTCTATCTGAACACGCTGTCCAGGGTAGAGCATCTTTTCGTAAGGCTTGGGTATATACTTCGGATTCGATGGCTTGATCGGCCGGAGTTTCAGCTTTCGCAGCATTCTCCACAGCGCTGTTATAGAGCGTTTATAGCCCTTCTGTCACAGCTTCACCCAGAACACGACTAAGCCTGTGTGTTTGTTCTTTTTACGCATACGGTTTTATGATGCGGGGGTTATACGCTTACGATAAAAAACTCATGTTTAAATGCCAGGAATGATCAAACCCCTGCTCGGAAAAATCACGGGCAGGGGCGAGTTTTTTATGGGACGCGATTATACGCTTACAATGATAGGACGACTAAAAAGTTGAGCGTGCCATCAAGAGTAAGAGTAAAATAATCCGCGTCTGAGAAAGTAACCGTGGGAACAGACGGCAAACTGACCTTCACGTTGCGGAACGGCATGGAGATTGAAGTGTAATAAATAGTTTTAAGGGGCTGTGGTTGAGATGTGATAATTCTCAGTCGCAGTCCCTATTTTGTTATCCATATTATAAAGAAAAACGTCTTGCTACTGTATGGCAGATGAAGTTTACGTTATTCGAGTGATTGACTTTTCCAGTAGAGTTTGATATAATAAAAACATGGAAATACTGCTAACTACTGTGAGGAGGCAAGTATAAAATGGGGAAATTCGATGACTTTCCGCGTAAGATGTTTCATCCCGATCTTCTTCCACTAAAGCGGCGTATAATCGCATACATAATCGGTATACCGCTGGTGTATGTAATCGGAAGGTTCTATTATGAACTGCCTAATTTAATCTGTATACTTCTAACAGTCGGCACTGCTATATTTTTGGCGGTAGCCTTATTCATGGAGCTAAAATCAAACCACAAGGATGAAGAGTTTAAAAACGATATCGATAATGGTAAATATCACCAAGATGAAAAATGGCAGCAAAAATACGAGGAATATGTAGACAAGTACGATTTCATTCAAGTGAAGGGCGATTCAATGAAAGCTGACTTATCACGCCAATTTTTTAGTGTATCGGGAATAGTTATGCTTGTGATTTCAGCTTTGTTTTTTATTACAGCTATATTCTTTAATGCTGGATTTGCTGAGATAACTTTTATTCTCATATTCAGCGGACTCCTTTTTGGAGGTTGGGGCGCATTTAAGATTCTGAATACTCCCGTAAGAGCTTTCATAAAAGAGTGCGGTGAGAAATATCCCGAAATAGAGCGCTCCTATCTCAACGGCAGAATGCTCACGTACAAAAGAAACGGCGAGTTGAGCTGCAACTGCGGAATTAATATCAGCGGAAAGTATACTGTGATATATAACAGCAAAAAAATTGACTTCATAGAAAATGCTGAAATAGGTTTGGTTCAGAAACATGTTACTAAAACCAAATACTACGGCAATCAAATCTACAATGGAACTGTTTTCTCATATACGCTTATCATTACACTCAAAATGCGTAGTGAAAACGATATTCCGAAGCAATATAGAGTGAAATTGAACGAGTTTCAACTGGAAATGGCTTATCAAGCGCTTTCTACCTATAACGTTCCTGCTACGGCTTCTATCATAGAAAAAACAGAGACGGGCGGTATTTGACGGAATAGTACATTATTTTGATTTATATTTTTTAGGGGCTGTGGATACCAATGTGATACTTCTCACACTGGCTCATCCACAGCCCTTGTTTTTGTTTCGTTACAAAAATCAACGATAACTCCGAGTAAAATGCACCCTTTTTGTAAGCGTCAAATATGCTTACTAAAAAGCTGGAATAACGAGCCATTTTATGGGAATGAACGCCCGTCACCTTTGCCTAACTTACAATATCCTGAATGTTTAATTTCTACAAATTCATTTCTTGAATAATAATAGTTCAGCAGAAATGCTTGCGCTGTCTGAAAAACTGTAATATAATCATTAATGTTAGATGAACAAACCAAGGCAGCACCGCACAACCATCGGATAACGTTTTTGTACACCATCTGCTTGCAGATTTTGTGCAGCACGCACATCCGACGCCCCATATATTTGTGAAAGATCACATCAAAATAATCATTCCCCCGAAACGTATATATTATGTTGGCGGCAAAAATCCGCGGAACCGATATATAACTTTTGCGGTAGGAACAACTATGAAGTGATCGCACGGCGTTGCCCTGACAACATTCTGGCGTAGAAAAAAAGATTAATTGAAAACGGAGGTAATTAAAATTGGAAAAGAATCACAACATCATGAAGCGTACACTCGCAGGTCTGACAGCTGCTCTGTGCATGGTAGGCTATATGCCTGCTTTGGCAGCAAATGCAGATGATAACGGCGGCAATTCCGGATATCTAGCAGCTTCGCGACCGGTGGCTGGCGGCTGGGAAGTCGTAAGAGGCTCTACCGCTCCCGAAAATAATCCCGATGCTATTGATGCTCTGGACAAGGCTACCAGTAACATCGACGGAATTGCATACACTCCTGTTGCAGTGCTTGCAAGGCAGTGCGTGGCGGGTACAAATTACTGTATTTTATGCAAGGTAAAGGCTGTTGCTACGCTGGCAAGACCCTCTTATTATCTGATATACATTTATAAGGATCTTAAGGGCGGTGCTGAGATCATCGGCAGGACAACGGTATTGAAAAGCAGCCCATACGGGTCTGCTGGTGGCTATGACGTAAATGATGGAGATACCACGCTTGATGCTAATGAAGAAATTCTGACTGCTTTCAATCAGTCTATCGACGGACTCGATGGCGTGGATTATGAACCGATAGCTTACTTAGGAACTTGTTACGTAGCTTGTAAAATGCACATGATCCTTTGCAGAACAACAGTTGTTTATCCTGATGCTGAACCGAATTTCAAGTTGATCACCATATATGAGGAGTATAATGGAGGTGCAAGGCTGGGCCGTTCTGAGCAGATCAATTTTGGAGAAATAGGCGAATACAACAGAAGCATACACTACGAAGCCAGCGAACCTAACTGCACCCATAACGGCAATATCGAATTCTGGTACGATTCGTTCAGCGACAAATATTACTCAGACGAAGAGTGTACGAACGAGATTACTAAGGATGAAGCCATCCTCAAAGCTCTCGGACATGACCTCGACGAGCCCGTTTGGAAATGGAGCAGCGATTATTCCTCCGCCCACCTTACCGTTAAGTGCAAAAGATGCGGTACGAAGGTGATCAATACTGACGCTAAGATAACTGTTAAGAATATATCTGACCCCACATACACAAAAACAGGCTTGCTTCGCTATGTTGCAACAGTGACCGTTAACGGCAAGTCATATGTAGACGAAAAGGATGAAGTGCTGGACAAGCTGCCCTACGCCGCACCTAAGATCTCCTATGAAAAGGGCGATGGCTCAGTAAAACTCAGCTGGGAAGATGTTGAAGGTGTAGAAGAGTACGGTGTTGCAGGCTATGTTAACGGCAAGTGGAAGCTTCTCGAGCATGGCACAGATACATATTGTGTACTCAAAAATCTGAAATCGGGTACTGACTACAAAGTAGCAGTTGTATCAAAGTGCAGAGGACAGTGGATCACTGACTTCTCCAATGCCATAACAGTTACACCGAAGGATACAGTCACCAACCTCTATCCCCAATTCCAGACCAAGGTCATTAACGGAAAGATAGGCTACAAGTGGGAAGCAGTTCCCGGTGCTGAGAAATATGCGGTAGCAGTCTGCCTTGCAAACAAGTGGCAGATCGCTAAGCAGCTGGACAGCAATGTCCGCACATGGACTTCACCTAAGGTGCAGAGCGGTTCTTACAAAACAGTCGTAGTAGCAAAAGTTAACGGAAAATGGGTGACTGCTCAGGCTCCCGCACACGCTGTTACAGTTTCCGTCCCCTCGGCTGCCGATCAGCTAAGCCTTGAAGATAATGAGTACTGGATAACACTTTACAACTACAGCGGTGAACAGCAGACTTGGGATATCAGTTGCGCTGTTCCCGGTGATTCACAGTACTTCGAGTTCTTCGACAGCAACAAGAACAATACCGCTCAGCAAACTCTGCCCAGACATATCTGTGCATCGAACGGCGGTTCTATGCAGTTCGGTATCAGGCAGAAAACTCCCGGTGTCGGTGATCTTAACTCCT
>NZ_JAILMR010000085.1 GCF_024692365.1 Ruminococcus sp.
GTTACAGAAGTTCTTGCAACAGCAGGTAACAACAAGCTGGGCGGCGATGACTTCGACCAGAGGATCATCGACTGGATGGTAGCTGAGTTCAAGACTGCTGAGGGCGTTGACCTCACAGCTGACAAGCTGGCTATGCAGAGACTTAAAGAAGCTGCTGAGAAGGCTAAGATCGAGCTGTCCTCTACTCCTTCTTCCACCATTTCTCTGCCTTTCATCACTGCTGATTCCACAGGTCCAAAGCACCTGGAAATGACACTTACTCAGGCTAAGTTCAACGAGATGACAGCTGATCTGGTTGAGTCCACAATGGGTCCTGTAAGACAGGCACTCAGCGACTCCGGTCTCTCCGCAGGCGATCTGCAGAAGGTTCTGATGGTCGGCGGTTCTTCAAGAATCCCCGCAGTTCAGGAAGCTGTTAAGAGATTCATCGGCAAGGAGCCTTTCAAGGGCATCAACCCCGATGAGTGCGTAGCTCTCGGTGCTGCATATCAGGGCGGCGTTCTCGGCGGCGACGTTAAGGACGGTCTGCTGCTGCTGGACGTAACTCCTCTGTCCCTCGGTCTTGAGACCATGGGCGGCGTATGCACCAAGATCATCGAGAGAAATACAACTATACCTACCAAGAAGAGCCAGATCTTCTCCACCGCTGCTGATAACCAGAGCGCTGTTGATATCAACGTTCTCCAGGGTGAAAGAGAGTTCGCAAGAGATAACAAGCAGCTGGGTATGTTCCGTCTTGACGGTATCGCTCCTGCTCCCAGAGGTATACCTCAGATCGAAGTAACATTCGATATCGACGCTAACGGTATCGTTCACGTATCCGCTAAGGATCTTGGCACAGGCAAGGAGCAGAACATCACGATCACTTCTTCCACAAATATGTCCAAGGAAGACATCGACAAGGCTGTTAAGGAAGCAGAAGCTTTCGCAGCTGAGGACGCTAAGAAGAAGGAAGAAGTCGACATCAGAAACAACGGCGACCAGCTCGCATTCCAGGCTGAAAAGGCTCTGAACGACTTCGGAGATAAGGTAGACGCTGCTGACAAGAGCGACTGCGAAGCTAAGATAGCTGCTCTGAAGGAAGCACTCAAGGGCACAGATACAGCTGATATCAAGGCTAAGACCGAGGAACTGCAGAAGACCTTCGAGGGTATAGCTACAAAGGTTTACCAGCAGGCAGGCGCACAGGGCGGCGCACAGGGCTTTGACCCCAATAATATGAACATGGGCGGCGGAGCTTCCGCAGGTGCTGCTGACAGCAACAAGGGCGGCGATGACGTTATCGACGCTGAGTTCACTGATGCAGACTAATTCGATATGATGACGGCAGCCTCCGTTCCGTATGCGGGACGGGGGCTATACCGATATAGGAGCGATATATATGGCAGATAAAAGAGATTACTATGAAGTCCTCGGCGTGCAGAAAGGTGCATCGGAGGACGAGCTGAAAAAAGCATTCCGTAAGCTTGCCAAGCAGTATCACCCCGATCTTCATCCGGGAGATAAGGAAGCAGAGGAGAAATTCAAGGAGATAAATGAGGCTTATGAAGTCCTCTCCGACCCTGACAAGAGGTCGAGGTACGACCAGTTCGGCCATGCAGGCGTTGACCCCAATTACGGCGGCGGTGCAGGTGCGGGCGGCTTTGGCGGCTTCGGCGATATGGGAGATATCTTTGATTCCATATTCGGCGGTTTCGGCTTTGGTGGCGGCGGCGGACGTTCTTCCAACCCCAATGCACCCAGACGCGGCGCAGATATCCGTGCTAATCTCACCATTGATTTTATGGAAGCTTGCTCGGGCAAAAAGGTGAAGATGAAGTACGCAAGGAACGAGACTTGTCCCGATTGCAATGGCACAGGTGCGGCAGCAGGTTCTTCACCCAAGACCTGTCCCGATTGCCACGGCACAGGTACTGTAAGGATAAGCCAGAGAACTCCCTTTGGTAATATTTCCCAGACAGCTACTTGTTCACGCTGCGGCGGCAAGGGCAGAATAGTTGACAACCCATGTAAGACCTGCGGCGGTCAGGGTATGGTCAAGAAGAGTGTTGAGAGGGACATCGATATCCCTGCGGGTATAGATGACGGTCAGACACTGAGAGTTTCGGGCGAGGGTCACAGAGGTACAAACGGCGGACCCAGCGGCGACCTGCACATCAATGTTACAGTACGTCCCGACCCGATATTCGAGCGTGACGGTTTCGATGTATGGACTGATATCCCGATAACTTATGCACAGGCAACTCTGGGCGATGAGATAACCGTGCCTACTGTCGGCGGCAAGGTGAAGTACACAGTTCCCGAGGGTACACAGAACAACACAGTATTCAGACTGAAAGGCAAGGGCATCAAGCGTCTTAACCGCAGCGATTACGGCGACCACTATGTGCGTATCAATGTGGAAGTACCGCGCAATCTGAGCCGCGAGCAGAAAGAGAAACTGCGCGAGTTTGAACGTTCGCTGAACGAGAAGAACTATGCAAAGAAGAACTCCTTCAAGGAGAAGCTGGATAAGCTGAAAGATATTTTCAAGTAAAGCACAAACAAGGATAGTATGCCAAGGAGAAGAGCTTTTGGTCAACCTTTTCGCGAAAAGGTTGCGAGGATGTTTGCACAGTCAACTCTGTTGACTGTTGGCGGAGTCCCTCAATCACCAAGGCGTAATACCAAAATGCAGAGCGAACTATAAAAGCGAAACGAACTTCCGCAAAAAAAGCGCGGGCAACAACAAAAATCCGAGCGTGAGCAAATTTCTGCTTACGCTCTTTTTTGGGTGCGTAAACATATTGCCCGAGCTGAAATCAAACGGCATCAGCTCGTTGATTTCTCGACCCGAACGGAGAGAGGGGCGACTTACACGCAGTACGTCCGTTAAAAACAAGTACGTATTAACATGGACGTACTGAGGATAGCACATTTATATCAAAGGGACTACGGTTGACAGGGTCGCCCCTCGTTCCTCGGGTCGAGAAATCGGATAACAGCGACTGCGTCGGCTGTGGCTTCGCTGTCCGATTTCGTACGCGGGCAATATTCACGCATACCAAATGATACGGTCGTATACTTTGGTACACGCTCGTATAATCTGGTATTGCCCGCGCATTTTTGGTATAAACACAGCTTTGTTTTTCTATTTATGGCGTTATTGCCACGTCGCTTTTGCGCCTTGACCGAGAGGCTCTGCCTCTCGAGCTCTCCGCAAGCCTGCTAGCGCGAGGCTTGACCGCGCGCTTTGTTTCGCGGCTTGGTTTTGTTATTGTCGCACTTTTTCTGCCGCGTCGTCACACCATGTTCCCAAAACTTTTACATCTTTGATTCCCGTTTCTTTGGTATCCGCTATCTTTACTTTTTCCTCGAAATATGCTATAATGGAAAAAATATGTAGTTTGGAGGACGTTGGTTTGAACGGTCATCTGCAAGTGAAACTTGATAGTCTTAACAAAGAGGAAGCCCTGCGCTATATGGGTTACAGGGATACTGCTCCCGATGATAGCATACTTGCGATGCTTGATGAGTGCGAAAAGGCTTTGCTTGCGGTGATAAAGCCATGCTGTATCTACCATGTGTTCGATATTGAAGAGGTGAGCGAGGGTATCTCCGTTTGTGGGACTTCTCTTGTGCTTCAGGGCAATGCCATCAGTGAACATCTTGCGGGGTGCTGTAAGGCTGTGCTTATGGCTGCGACTTTATCGGCTCATGCAGACAGGGTGATTCGCCGTTATGAAGCCACCGATATGACCCGTGCGGTGATGGCGGATTTTCTTGCCAGTGCAGCTGTTGAACAGGTTTGTGATGCGGCTGAGGAATCCATAGGGCAGGAATTTTCGGCGTACTATCGGACATGGCGGTTCTCTCCGGGCTACGGCGACCTTCCGCTGGATATTCAGGGTAGTTTTCTCGATGTTTTGCAGGCACAGAAGCTTATCGGGCTGAATGCGACGGCGAGCAATATCCTTACGCCGAGAAAATCTGTAACGGCGGTGATAGGTCTTAGTGAAAACGAGATACAAAAGGGCAGACAGGGCTGTTCTGCGTGCAATATGAAAGATGTTTGTCAGTTCAGGAAAAGAGGGGATCACTGTGGGGTTTAGAGAACTTTTAAAGAACAAGGAATTTGTGATACTTGACGGTGCCATGGGCACTATGCTCCAGGCGAAGGGCTTGAAAATGGGTGAGACACCCGAGGCTATGAATATTGAAAAGCCTGAGTGGCTGTTAGATATCCACAGGCAGTACATCGAGGCGGGTTCGGACGTTATTTATGCCAATACTTTCGGCGGAAACAGGCACAAGCTGGCTAAGTGCGGATATTCGGTTGAACAGGCTATCGGTGAGGGTATACGCCTTGCTCGTCGGGCGGCTGAGGGTCATGATACTCTTGTTGCACTGGATATCGGTTCTATCGGACAGATGCTTGAACCTACGGGCACACTGACTTTCGAGGAAGCTTACGACATCTTCAAGGAGATGGTCATTGCGGGCAAGGATGCCGATGTTATCGTGTTCGAGACCATGACCGACCTCTACGAGCTGAAAGCGGCTATACTGGCGGCTAAGGAGAACAGCGACCTGCCCATAATGTGTACCATGACTTTCGAGGAGAATATGCGTACATTTACGGGCGTTGACATAAGCGCAATGTGCCTTACGGCTGAGGGTCTTGGAGTTGATGCTCTGGGTGTCAACTGTTCTCTGGGACCTAAGGAGCTTTATCCTGTTGTGGAGAAGATTTGTCAGTGGACGACCCTGCCTGTTGTGGTAAAGCCTAATGCAGGTCTGCCTGACCCTGTTACCAATGAATACAACTGTTCAGCCGAGGAATTTGCTGAGTTTGCCGAGAAGCTGATACCCCTTGGAATCAAGGTTATAGGCGGCTGCTGCGGTACCGACCCGACTTACATATCTGCGCTGAAAAATATGCTGGCTGACAAGAAGTACGTTCAGAGAGATGTTCACATACCCGCAGTCTGTTGCTCTCCAACCGAGACTGTTGTTATCGATCAGCCCCGCATAATAGGTGAGAGGATAAATCCTACTGGTAAAAAGCGTTTCAAGCAGGCACTTCTGGAAGACGATATCGACTATATCCTCGGACAGGCGATGGAACAGATAGATGCGGGTGCTGATATCCTTGATGTCAATGTTGGTCTTCCCGCCATTGACGAAAAGGCGATGATGGTAAAAGCGGTAAAGGCTTTGCAGGGCGTTTGCGATGTTCCTCTGCAGCTTGACTCCACTATTCCCGAGGTAATGGAAGCGGCGCTGAGGGTCTACAACGGCAAGCCCATAGTAAACTCGGTAAATGCCGAGGAAAAATCCCTTGAAACGGTGCTTCCTCTGGTAAAGAAATACGGTGCCGCTGTGGTAGGTCTTACCCTTGATGAGAACGGAATTCCAAAGACCGCAGATGCTCGTTTTGCACTGGCTAAGAAGATACTCGACCGCGCTATGGCTATCGGAATACGCAAGGAAGACGTTTATATCGACTGCCTGACGCTGACGGCTTCGGCTGAACAGGAGAACGTTATGCAGACGGTGAATGCTGTCCGCCGTGTTAAGGAAGAACTGGGTCTGCGCACTGTTCTGGGTGTATCGAACATAAGCTTTGGTCTGCCAAGCAGAGAGATCGTCAACCACAACTTCCTGATGATGTGCCTGACAAGCGGTCTTGACCTGCCTATCATGAACCCGAATATCGATTCCATGACGGCGACTGTAAGGACTTACAAGCTGCTGACTAACATCGACAAGAACTCCATGGACTTCATTGCCCACTACGGCGCAGATACTTCTTCGCCTGCACCCAAGGCAGAGAAGAAGTCGGACATGGATTTGCCTTATGCTATCGAGCACGGTCTTAAAGGTGAGGGTGCCGAGATAACGGCGAAGCTTCTGGAAACTACGGATTCCATGACCATCATCAATGAGATGCTGGTACCTGCGCTGGATAAGGCAGGTGAGCAGTTTGAAAAGGGCAAGATATTCCTGCCCCAGCTGATTCAGACCGCAGGCGTTGCACAGGGCTGTTTCGAGGTAATCAAGCAGAAAATGCTTGCAGAGGGCGGCAGCAGTGTTTCAAAGGGCAAGATAATCCTTGCGACGGTTAAGGGCGATATCCACGATATCGGCAAGAACATTGTGAAAGTTCTGCTTGAAAACTATGGCTACGAGGTCATCGACCTTGGCAAGGACGTTGACTATCAGACAGTTGTTGACGCGGCTATCGAGAATGACGTTCATCTGGTTGGACTTTCAGCGCTGATGACCACTACTCTCGTCAGCATGGAAGAAACTATCAAGCTTCTGCGTGCCAACAATGTTGACTGCAAGATAATGGTGGGCGGCGCTGTGGTAACGCCCGATTATGCCGAACAGATAGGCGCTGATTTCTACTCGAAGGACGCCAAGCAGTCGGTGGATATTGCAAGACAGGTTTTTGGTAACTAACTGAATAAACTATTATTTTCCTCCCATGATAAGTGTGAAAGCTTATTATGGGAGGAATTTTTATGACAAGAGGTTCAAGACTTTACATCGCGGCAGTATCGGCGTTTATTTTCGCTTTTGGAAACGGCAGATTTTTCAGCGGCATACAGAATGCATTTTTTCCGGCGCAGGCTGTTCATTTTGAAGAGGAAAAGACGAAGATCGGGGAGCTGACAGTGATAAGTGGTGAGGGCGAGATAGAGATATCTTTCAGGATAGCCGAGTTTATACTGGAATTGATGGACTAGTACCCAAATTTGTACATCTTTGATTTGACAAAAATCTTCCGCGGTGGTATACTGTTAATGACTATATCCTACGGGGAGGAATAATTATGACCGAGATCATCACGGGCGGTGTGCGCAGCAGCCGCGAAAGCCTTTTTATACAGCGTATTTGTGAAGCCGCTTCTTCGGGAGAAAAGGTGCTTGTCATCGTGCCCGACCAGTTCTCATTTGAGTACGACAAGACTCTTTATGAAGCTCTCGGAGCGAGACTTTTCAATAGTATAGAAACTATGGGTTTTCAGCACCTTGCGGAGGAGATATCCGCACGTTACGGCAGCAAGGCGAAGGACAGCGCTAACGCCAATGCCCAGATGATACTCATGTACCAGTCGGTAAAAAAAGCTGTTAAGGACGGTGTTATCAGGTTTTACAAGAACAGTACTTCCAAGGCTTCATTTATCGGTGAACTCACTCAGCTTTTACCTCGTCTGCGTCAGAGCGGTGTTACCCCACAGGCTTTGCAGATGGCTTCGGCAAAGCTGGAGGGTTCTATATCGATGAAACTTTCCGACCTCGGTGCGATATTCGAGAACTATATGCAGGAGCTTGAAAATGCCAATATGAAAGATCAGCTATCACTTATGGAAGAAGCGGCTGAACTTTCAAAGACCTGCGATGTATTTGACGGCAAGAGCATTTTTGTTTCGGCGTTTACGGATTTTTCCTTTGATGAAAAACGTATGCTGGAACAGTGTGTTATCAAGGGCAAGTCCTTGACAGTATCTCTGCTTATCGATGATGCTTTTGTGTCCCGCTGCCGCACTCACCCCTTTGATGTGACAGCGTCCGTAAGGCAGATGCTGAGGAATATGACCATGAGCCACAACAAGCAGCTGAGGGAAACTTCCGCCCCCGACATAGTAGGCGACCACCCGGATATTTTACAGCTGAGCGAGCATCTTTTTGATTACAACAGGATACCCTACAAGGCATCGGGTGACTGCGTAAAGGTGCTTGCAGCTGATGATGTTTACGAAGAAGCTGACTACATCTGTGCCGAGATTTGCAGGCTTGTTCGTGAGGAAAATTATGCCTTCAACGATATCGCTGTGACTGTCCGCGATCTTGAAAGCTTCGGACCTGTGATAGCAGGGGCGATGGAGAGGTATGATATCCCGTTTTTCCTTGATAAGCGTGACAGCATCGACGCATCGGCGATAGTGCATTATCTCAACACGATTTTCAAGACTGTTCTCACCAGAAAATTCAGGACGGACAATATCATCAAGCTGATAAAATCGCCTCTGTACGGTCTGCTGAATTACGAGATCAGCGACCTTGAAGACTACTGCGTGCGCTGGGGCGTTGACGGCGATATGTGGACGGAAGATTTTACTGCCTCACCCGACAGCGGTGTTGCCCTCGCGCGTATAAACGAACTGAGAAGACAGGTCATCGAGCCCCTTGTGCGTTTCAAGGAGGCTTGTTCAGGTGCGACCGCGACGCAGATATCAAGGGCGTTTTATGATCTGCTTGATGCGCTGGATCTTTCAAGGCAGACTTATTCGCTGGTGAAGCGCGTAAGCACTTCGGACAACGATACTGAAACCGAGATGTCGAGAGGTTTGAAACAGCTCTGGACTATGAGTCTTTCGGCGGTGAGGTCGATATACGAACTGCTTGGCGATGAAAAGATCAGCCTGCGAAGCTACTACGATCTTTACAGCCTTATGCTTTCACAGATGAAAGTCTCCGAACCGCCCCAGAAGCTTGACTGTGTGCGTGTGGTCGATGCTTCACACTCCAGATTCAGCGGAGTTAAGGCGTTGTTTGCGGCAGAGGTCAACGACGGCATTTTCCCTGCATCGGTGAAAAGCAGGGGACTTCTCAGCGAACACGAAAAGGAACTTCTGAAACTGGAAGAGGATATCGAGATTGCGGATAATTCGCTGAATTCACTGAAACGTGAAAGGCTCGCCGCTTATACCGCCCTTTGTACGCCCTCGGACAAGCTTTATGTGCTGTATTCACGTTCCGACCTGCTGGGCAGTGAGAAGCGTCCATCTGTGCTTGTCAAGGAAGTCCGCGAGATACTGGGAATTGGTGAGGAAAGCATAAATCAGCTGCCCCCCGACTTTTTCTGCACTTCCTACAAGACGGCGTACTCTGTTTACATAGAACATTCGCGGGACAACACCCCCTCGGTCAGCAGTATAAAGGATTCTCTGCTGGGTTCGGCTTACTATTATGACAAGCTGAGAACCCTGGGCGAAGCCTGCAAGGAAAAGCCTTTCAAGCTTTCGGAAGAAAGGGCGAAGGAAGTCTTCTTCGCGGCTGAAACTGCGGAAGTTTCACCAACAAAGCTGGATAACTATTTTAAATGTCCTTTCATGTACTTCTGCAATTATGGACTAAGACTTTCCAAATCCCAGAAAATGGATATGGACGGACTTAACAAGGGTCTGATGATACATGATGTTCTTGAAAAGGCGATAGGGTCGGAAAAGCGCACTCCTGTGGAGAACCGTGAGCATTTTCTTGCCATGACCGAGGAAGATATAACATCGCTGATTGAGGAGCGTTTCACGGAATACTACGACAAAGTTTTCTGCGGAGATTTCGGCAAAAGCAAGACATTCCTCTACCGTTTTGAGGCTATGAAACAACAGGCGTTCAACATCGTGAAGTATGTTCAGCGCGAGCTTTCAAACGGCGGATTTGCCCCTGCTGTCACCGAATACAGGCTTACTAAGGAGAACGGCGCTGACCATCTCGACCTGACGCTGAAAGACGGCAGACACATTGTCCTTATAGGCACTATTGACCGCGCCGACATTTACGAGGACGAGAATGGCAGAAAATTTGTGCGCATAATCGACTATAAATTCCGCAAACAGACCTCCTTTGACCTTGGGGAACTTTTCTGCGGACTGAACCTGCAAATGCTGATATATCTGTCGGTTCTGCTTGAAACAGGCAACCCTGTCAACCCCGACAAGGAACTGGAACAGGCGGGAGTTTTCTACCTGAAACTTATCGGTGACGGACAGAAGCTTTCCGAGGACTGCGAGCTTTCGGAAGATATACTTTACAGCGCCGCCTGCGAATCTGCCATTGATGCATTTTCTCGAAAGGGCAGGATATCCGATGCTGATGGCATAAACGAGAAGCTGGATTCCACCATCAGCAAAGCGTCACTCAGCAGTTGTACTATGAGCGATGCCATGTTCACGGCGATGAGGATATTTGCGAAGAGGAAAGTTATCGAGTACGGCGACCGCCTGCTTGAGGGCGATATCGATGCCGATCCGCTGGAGAATATATGCTCATACTGCCGATTTGGCGGCATATGCGGCAGGGCTTTCCCCGACGAGCCGAGAAAGGGAAGCAAGGAGCAGATGAAAGAAGCGTTGGAAGAGATAATGAGTGAGAACGGGGAGGGAGAAGAATGAGCGTTAGCTGGACAGCCGATCAGCAGAAAGCCATAGATTCATACGGCAGGGGAGTTACCGTATCCGCGGCGGCGGGAAGCGGTAAGACCGCGGTGCTTATCGAGAGGATAATCCGACTGCTGACGGATAAGGAGAAGAATATCCCCGCGGACAGGCTTCTCGCCGTGACATTTACCATAGATGCCGCCGCACAGATGAGGGATAAGCTGAATGCGGCTTTTGAGAAAAAACTTCGTGAAGACCCGGAAAACGTCTGGGTGCTTCGTCAGCAGGACTTAGTCCAGCTGGCAAGGATATCCACCATAGATTCTTTCTGCTTTGATATGGTAAAGGAGAACCTTAACAAGTTCGAATTTACGGGCAATCTGAAAATTCTTGGCGAAGCCGAATGTGATATGATATTTGATACTGCCTTTGAACAGGCGACGGAGGAACTCTGTGCTGAAAATGCCGATGAATATAAATTTCTGGATAATTTCTTTTCGGCGGACACAGGCGAGTTGAAATATGTGGTGAAAGAGCTTTACAGCCATCTGCGCTCGATCTGTCATACAGAAAAATGGATCAGGGAAACATCGGAAAACTGCGTAAGTGACGAGTTCTTTGACACCCTCTATAATGACGCATTTTCGCGGTTTGAAACTAAGCTTGCAGAAGCGGGACGACTTGTGGACGATGCTCGCTACTGTTTCAATTATACGATTTCAGCGGGTGGACAGGAGTTCCATTTTAAAGATCATGTGAAGACCGCCGAGGAAAATATGGCTATCTGTGAAGCTGTTTTCAGCGGTTATCAGCTTGCTTCCGACCACCGCGACAGCGCAGGTTTCGGTAAGATAGAAGCTGAAAAATTTAAACCTCTGCGCTTGTCGGGCAAACTCCCCGAGGACGTAAAAGCCATATTCAGCGATGTAAAGGAGCGTTTCAAGCTGGATATCAACGGAGTTGGTTCTCTGCTGTATGCGGCATCACGCGGGCTTGCTTTGTCTCCCGAACATCTGCGTGAAAACCTTGCGCTGGCACAGAAGCTTTTCCTTGCTGTGTGCAGGCTTGAAAAGCGTGTTGAGGAAGTCAGCTTCGATATCAAGCTTGAAAAAAATGCCGTAGATTTCGGCGACATCGAGCTTATGACAAAGAATCTTCTCGTGCGTGAAACAGATGATGGTTTTGAGAGGACAGAACTTGCCGAGGAGATACGCTCGGGTGGATTTTACAAGCTTATCGTCATCGACGAATATCAGGACGTTAATGATATTCAGGAGATGATATTCAAGGCGGTATCCGATACCGATGACCTTACGTTCATGGGCAACAACACATTCATCGTTGGCGATATGAAACAGGCGATATACGGCTTCCGCAAGACGAATCCCGAGCTTTTCAAAAGCTGTATCGAGCTTGCACAGAAGCACGGCGAAGAAAAACAGCTGGAACATATCGGTCTGCAAAAGAATTTCCGAAGCAGGGGCGAGGTCATTGCCCTGTCGAATTTCATCTTTGAAAGACTGATGAGCCGCGGCTGTGGTCAGGTGGATTATGACGGCAGTGAGCGTCTTGAAGCGGGTGCTGTTTATACCGAAAGAAGCTGTCCCGCCGAGGTGATGCTGGTCGATGCGCCCGAGGAAAAGAGTGCAATATCAAAGGAATTCCGTTGTACAGCACAGCGCATAAGAGAGATGATAGACAGCGGTGAACCTGTCTGCGACGGCGGTGCTGACAGACCTTGCAGGCAGTCGGATTTCTGCATACTTGTGAACACCAACGACAATATCAGGCAGGTTACACAGGCGCTGAACGATGCAGGGCTGAGGGCATTCTGCGAGGACACCGACGGCTACATAAAATCCCGCGAGATATCCCTTGCGCTTGACCTTCTGCGCACCGTTGACAACCCCATGAACGATATCGCCCTTGCGGCGGTGATGATGTCTCCCGTGATGGGATTCACCCCCGATGAAATGACCATTATAAGGCAGAAATGCACGGCTGCCAACGCCAAAAAGCCCGACCATATCTACCAGATACTGGCAGGCGCTTCAAGGGAAGAGGGCACCGACGAAAAGTACGCAAAGTACGTAGATATGGGCAATGCGGTGCTTCAGCAGAAATGCCGTTCAGCCTTTGAGATGATAGAATCCCTGCGCTACTGTTCAATGAGCATGAGTTTAGAGAAGCTGATAAGGCGGATATTTGATGTTGCCGACCTTATGGGGCTGACATCATTATACCTTGATTCGGCTAAAAAGCGGGCAAATCTTCGTCTGCTGATGCAGTATGCGGGAGATTATGAACGAAGCGGAAACGACGGCGTTACAGGATTCCTGCGTTTCATAGATTCTGTTTCGGGCAACGATAAGGCTTTCAGAAATGCTGTTTCCGTCACTGCGGGGGGCGATTCCGTCAACGTTAAGACCTACCACAAATCCAAGGGTCTTGAATACCCATTCGTCTTCCTGTGTACCCTTTCAAAAGCCCTTGTCCGCGACGATACCCGCGACCTGATAAAGCTTCACAAGACCATGGGCTGCGCTTTCACCATTAAAGACAAACGGCTGAATGTCAAGCGCTCCGATCTTTACTACGATTACCTCGACGACGTTATCACACGCGAGCAGAAAAGCGAGCGAATGCGCCTTTTCTACGTGGGCTGTACCAGGGCGAAAGAGAAGCTGATATTCGTGCTTTCAAACGAGAAGACAGGTCATGTCACCCGCGAAAAACTGCTTGAAAAACTGCGTGATGCTGTCAAGGCATCTGCGAGGTTCGACCGAATCCCCGCGGATATCACATCGGCGCAGGATAGCGTTCTCGCATGGACAGTGATGTGTCTGGCAAAACTTCCCGAGCGGTCGCAGCTCGAGGACTGGCTGGGTATGCCACTGGATACGGTGCCGATTTCCGAAAGTGCGGAGGGTGTCAGCATAAGTTATCATGTCTGTGAAGATGTTTCGGAGGCTGAGACTTCCGAAGAAGCAGAAAAGACTGTCTACGCATCTGCCGACCCTGCCATAGTCGCAAGACTTCGCAAAAAGTACGATATGGGTATAGAACGCCCTGAAACACGTCTGCCCGCAAAGCTGACGGTAACGGAGATAGTCGCCGCAGAAAAGGCAAAAGACCAAGGTGCGAAGAACACTGAATTCTTCCCGAATCTGCCCCGACTAAGCGACGAACTTGACAAACTCACCGCGGCGGAAAAAGGCACATTTACCCACAAATTCATGGAACTTGCCGACTACGACAACGTGCGTAAAAGCGTAGATGCGGAACTTGATAGACTGGTAAAAAGCGGCGGTCTGACGGCGCGTGAAGCGAAAGGCGTTTACAAGGATAAGCTGAAAATCTTCGCCGAAAGCGAGCTGTTTAACAGAATGATGTCCTCACCAGACCTGCGCCGCGAGCAGAAATTCTTGGCGAGAGTTAAAGACCTTGGTCTGACGGAAGAACTCAAAGAGTATACCACGGGCGACGGCTACATTCAGGGTATCGCGGACTGCATTTTCAAAGAATCCGACGGCTGGGTGCTGGTGGATTATAAGACAGACAACTTCAAAAACACCGAGGAAATGAAGCGCTACAAAACTCAGCTGATGCTCTATAAAGCCGCCTTTGAGCTTGTTCTGGGTGAAAAGGTGAAGAGCAGCTATATCTACTCCTTCAAGCTGGGCGAGGGTCTGGAATTCATGCTGTAAGACCTCGGGCGTTCGCGGGAAAGGAACAATAAATATGTACGGAACACACTGGATAGATGCGGAAAAACTCGATGGCTGGTGCGTGTCGATTGAGAAAGTCGTAGGCGGATTCATATGGCTCGGATTTTCAAAAGCCGAGCCATGGAAGATGCTGTGCATATCGGCGGATAAGACCACCATCTTTGATTGTAACAGCGGAACCATAACCAAGACTGACTGCGCATACGATGAGGACGCGCTTTTCGCACTGTGCGAAGACCTGAAAGATGACATGATAACCATTGCAGGGCAGTACGGCGGTTCATTGCCGCAGACTTCACCGCAGGGTGACATGGTGACTAACGAATGTCGGAACGTGTTTGAATACGGCAAAGACCTTGTGAGAGAACGTGTTTTCTTCACTTCGGCAGACGGCGCAAAGCATGAGATATACGAGGGCTACACGCCGTACATCTACGGCTTTTCCCATGACGGCAATTATTTTGTTTTCGCACATGACGGCGGAGTGACAGTGCTTAAAAGGAAAGTTCGGTGAAACATATCGGAAAAGAGGTAAGTCCATGTCAGATGCTCACATAATCAAATTAAGCGAATGCGCATACGATGATTTTAATACATATCTGATATGGTACGAAGATGAACAAGGCAGAAACCGCGTATTTACGCAGGATAATAAGATTGTCAGTTTTTATTCAGAAGAATCTGCCAAGGAAAAACTCGCGGAACTTGGTCTGAACTATAATGGTACGGAAATGTTCGATATTGAGCGGCTGGATTTCTGGTGCGCTAACGGAATGCCCTTGCAGGTTCGTCTGAACTTTTCCGATGAGATCGACTGCGAATTTCTGCTGGATTTTTGGAACTTATTTGATGATATCTTTTATTCACTTGGCGCGGTTTTTGAACCTGAACCTACCACGCTGTCACGGGAATGTTACGACAAGCTGTTCTTTGGCACTGATATCGAAGCTATAGACCAAAAGGGAGAAGCACCTGTTTTTACAGAAGAAGAACTGGGAGTTATCAGGGCGCTTATGAAGCATGGGGTTGATTTTCTGACAAGAAACAGCAGGGTGATCTGAGAAATATATAAATAATTGAAAGCTGTGTGAGCCGTACTTTGCTCTGCAGCTTTTTTATTTGCCGCAAATTTTTGCCGCCTACAGTTATCATTGACATAATAAATAAAAATTTGCAAAAGACTTGAATATATCAGCTGAATGTGGTATAATGATAAAAATTAAATTTTATAGCGTATCAGTTTTACAAATTAACAATTGATCTTTTTGCATATAATCAGGTCAAGGAGTTTATATATGGAAAAAACTATAAAAAACAAAGTGCTGATAGAAAAACTGACCTTGTTCTTTGGCGGATTCCTGCTGTTTACCGACGTTTTCTTCCTGTTGGTTGCAATATGTTGCGATATGCCCATAGTGAGGTATGTTGTTTATGTGAAGTTAGCCATCAACACCACGAATATCTATCTTATCCTGAAAAAGCATTACCTTGCATCGACCGTCATCATATGCACGGTAATTCTGGGATTTATGATAACGGGTCTGGTGTGCGTGGGAACAGAAGCGGCATTTCAGCTTTATGCTTTGGGAATGCTGGCTTGCATAAGTTACAGCGGATATCTGCACAACAGGGTGCTGAAAAAGGAACTGCCATTTGCGCTGATGATAGTTATCCACGTGGTATTATACGCAGGCGGCTACATTTATGCCCGAACTCATGAACCCATTTATCAGGTATCGAAACTGGGTGTTAATATTCTGATAGCTTTCAATTCAGCGGCGACTTTCGGTATCGTGATACTATACATGGTGCTGTTCCATAATGTAGCGATACATTCCGAGGAAAAGCTTGAAAAGATGGCGCTGATAGACAATCTCACGGGGCTTTACAATCGTCATTATCTGCTGACATCTTTGGATCGTATGGAGGTTTGTTCCCCTGAAGAGCGCTGGCTTGCGGTTCTTGATATTGATGATTTCAAGAAAGTGAACGACACCTACGGACACAACTGCGGAGACTACATTCTTAAACAGGTGGCATTTATTACAAAGAAGATCTGCAAGGATTGTATAGTTTGCCGCTGGGGTGGTGAGGAATTTATAATCCTTTCGACTTTACGTGATAATAAGACTGATGTTCTTGATGAGCTCAGGAGTAAGATCGAAGGAGAAAAATTCAGCTTTGAGGGAAACGAGCTTCATATAACCGTTACCATTGGTGCGACCAATTACGAAAGCGGATTTTCAAGCGAGAGATGGATCTCACAAGCTGATGAAAAGCTGTATAATGGCAAGACCAACGGAAAGAATCAGGTGGTTTTGTGATGGGTTGCGAGTTCATACGAAAGTATACCAACTTATACGAGTGGGTACCAAAGGATACGAATTTATACCAAACGATACGACCGTATACGAAATAGTACGGTCGTATTTTTTTATGTGGACTTTTCTCATGATGTAATGGGTTTTGATTCTTTCTGTTTTTTTAGACGTACTGCGGGGGAGGTCGCCCCTCTCTACGTTCGGGTCGAGAAATCGGTTAACAGCGACTGCGTCGGCTGTGGCTTACGCTGTCAGATTTCAGCGCGGGCAATATTTACGGACTTGGTTTGTGCGGGTGGTATAGTTTGGTACACGCTCGTATCGTTTGGTATTGCCCGCGCATTATTAGCAGACGTTTGTTTCGCCTTGGTACTTTGTCGTACATTTTGGTATGCGCCTTGGTTATTGAGGGACTCCGCCCCTCAAACTCCTCGCAAGCTTTTCGCGAAAAGCTTGACCAAAAGCTCTTTTCTTTGGCATATCTTATCGCTTTATGTTTTCCTCTAAATTTTTATTTGCTCTCTTTACAATATGCTCTTTTTATGATATAATAAACTTATCGAATTTTCAATCGGAAAGGATCGTATTTTATGACTTACAAAGAAGAATTTATCAAGTTCATGGTTGACAGCGGAGTGCTGACTTTCGGTGAGTTCACTCTGAAAAGCGGCAGAAAGGCTCCTTACTTCATCAACTGCGGCAACTACAAGACAGGCGCTCAGCTGGCTAAACTGGGTGAGTACTATGCCGAGTGCATAAAGGACAATGATATCCCCGTTGAGACCCTTTTCGGACCTGCTTACAAGGGTATCCCGCTGGCAGTTTCCGCTGTTGTGGCTCTCAGCAACAAGTTCGGTTATGATGTTTCTTACTGCTTCGACAGAAAGGAAGCTAAGGATCACGGTGAGGGTGGTATGTTCGTCGGCAAGAAGCTGACTGACGGCGAAAAGGTCGTTATCATCGATGATGTTATGACTTCGGGCAAGGCTCTTGGTGAATCAATGCCCAAGCTGAAGAGTGCGGCTGATGTTAACGTTACAGGTATGGTCATCACCGTTGACCGTATGGAAAAGGCTCTTGATACCGACTTCTCCGCAGTTCAGCAGGCGTATAAGGACTACGGTGTGAAGGTATATTCCATCGTAAATATCAACGATATCATCAAGGCAATCGAAGACGGTGTTGTTGAGGGCAAGGAGTATCTCGACGCAATGAGAGCTTACCGTGCCCAGTATGGTGCGGAGTACTGATATGATCGGAAACATACATTTTCTCGGTTTTATGCTTCTGCGTGAACCCGAATGGGATCAGGAAGCTTTTTTCGCAAGGCTGAAAGATAAGTGGGATATCGAACCACAGGATCTTGACAGTAAAGATGAGGAAAAGATCTTCGTGTTTGACGCAGGTAATTATCGTGTTTCGCTTGCTTTTTACCCTGCACCGATCCCCGATGGCGAGGCTGAACAGAATGCTGCGTTCAATTACCTTTGGCACGATGCACAGCAGGAAGTCGCAAAGCATACCGCTCAGATCGTAGTGAGTGTCAGCAATGGCATGGATACTATGGAGCGTGCAAAGGTCTTTGTAAAAGTGTGTGAAAGCCTCATTGATGACAATACGATCGGTATTTACACAAACGGCACGGTTTATGCGCCTGATTTCTATCGCCAGAATGCGGAGCTTATGAAGTCCGATGCACTTCCTCTGCTGGACTTTGTATGGCTGGGTCTTTCCAATGCTGAGGGTGTACTTCGCGGATATACCATGGGTATGGAAAACTTCAAGAAGCTTGAGATGGAGTTCCTGAATTTCAGCGGAAATCCTCATGAATTCCTGAGCTTTATGCTTGCAATAGTCAGCTATATTATCGAGGGCGATATTGTACTGAATGACGGTGAGACTATCGGTTTCAGCGAGGAACAGAAGTTCAAGATCACCCTTTCAGACGGCATCGAATTCAACGACAGAAAGACTCTCAAGATCGATTGTAAGCTATAAGAAGTTAGGTTTGGAAAACGAATAGTTACATTTTGAAATCATTTGTAATATAAATGTAGCCATATGTAATAGCTTTGTTCTTGTAAATATTACCGATTTGTTCTATAATAGCTATTGTAGAACAAAGAAAGAAAAGAATGAACACTAAGAAATTACTCTTAGCTCGTTTCATCCTCTCCAAAATTTTTACACAAGCAGGAGGCAGTCAATAGACTGCCTTTTTGTTTTATATGTGAAAATATTAAACGCAAAAAAATCGGTCGGGGTATGTACCCTGACCGATATCTTTATGCATCAGATGCCGCATTCTTCGTAATCTTTCCACTTTTCGTAGTGTTCTTTTTCCTCGAAGTATCTGTATACTATATAGGCGGTTGAGCCGACCACCAGAAGCAGTGCGCTCATCAAACACCAGAATGATTTTTTCTCGGAATGTTTCTTTGCCATTTGTCTGCACATCCTCTCTTAGTTTTTAATTATTATACTACATTCACAAAGCAAAGTCAAGTATTTCACATAATTTTCAGCAAAAAGTATATTTTTCTGAGTAGAAGTGCAAAAATTCCTCAAGGCAGATGCCGCTCTCGGTCATCAGTTCGGCTGATTTTTTGCCGACGTATCGGTAATGCCAGGGTTCAAAATCGATTCCCGTGATGTGTTCTTTCATGCGGGGATAGCGGAGTATGAAGCCGAATTTGCTTGCATTTCGGGAAAGCCATTTTCCCGCGGCGGTCTTGTGGAAGTTCGGGTCGATATCATCAGCACCCACTGTACCGAGGTCTGCTGCAAGTCCTGTGCCGTGTTCGCTGCACCCGGGCAGTGCGAGAGTCTTGCCTGTTTCAGCAACTGCATCGGCGTAGTCAAGACCTCTGCCCATGTTGCGGCTTATCTCCTTTTCCCAGAGCATCTGCTGATAGTCGTCCGAACGATATCCCGATATGACGGCGATATCTATTCCGTCGCACTTTGCCGCATGAAGAAGTTTTTCAAGTTGAATGGCAGTCTGCTCTTCAAAAAGTTTTCCGCCCGCTTCACGGAGTTTCAGCGTGTCGGCAAAGCCGGCGGGTATGGGTTCAAATCTGTTTACAAGTATCAGGTAGTCCATAGGCACCTCCTGTTTTGGTACAGTATATTCGGGTTGATTGAGTTGTGTTACTTTCAGGCATAAAACAGCCTGTCCCGAATATAATAGAACGAGGTGGTTTTATGGGACTTAAAACAGTTTGCAGGCGGGCACTTATCTGTATATTTGCTGTGTTCGTGGTACCGATGTGCATTTTCTGGTGTGCGAAACACAGCGAGGATATTTCTTTGGTTGCCGAGGGTGCGTCTAAACTTTTGGTGATAGACCGCGGTAGGGTTAATAAAATGTCACCCCAGACTATCCCTGCGGGGGCAGATATTTCGTCACGAAGTTACTGGGACATCGCTCTTGCACAGACAGAACGTGAACCCGAGAAAGTCAGCGCGGAGATACCCAGCCCTCTGCCTGCGGAAGATGTCAGCGGAATGATACCATATCCCGAAAATCTGACCGACCATGACGGCGAGATTCAGAAGTACACCTATCTGCAAAGTGACGAGCCCCAGTTTTTTAATATACCATCGGGCGGTCAGGTGAGAAACTGCACTTTGTATGACAATGCCGAACTGCTTCAACTAAGCGGTGAGGGTCTGCCTTTTGATACGGACTTTTCCGAGGGTCAGCCTGTGGTGCTTATCTATCACACCCATGCCACCGAGAGCTTTGAACTGGAGGACAGGGACTGGTACGACAGCGATTTCAGCGGAAAAACCACCGAGCGTGACAAGAACATCATCTCGGTTGGAGACAGGATTTGTGAACAGCTGGACGCGGCGGGTATACCTTACATACATGATACTCTGGTGCATGATTATCCCAGCTACGATGACGCTTATTATTCCAGCCGCGAAGCTGTGCAGGAGATACTGGCGGAGTATCCCTCGATAAAGGTCTGTCTTGATATCCACCGTGACGGTATCGAGCGTAATGACGGCACCCGAATCGCCCCTGTCGCGGAGATAGACGGCAGGGAAGCGGCGCAGATAATGATAATCTCCTGTGCCGATGACGGCAGTGGGAATATCCCGAATTTCCGCGAGAATTTCAAGTTTGCCTGTGTGTTTCAGTCTGAAATAGAAAACCGCTTTCAGGGTCTGACCCGACCTGTGCTTTTCGACACAAGGTACTACAATCAAGACCTTTCAAGCGGTTCGCTTTTGATAGAAGTGGGAAGTCACGGCAACACCCTGGCACAGGCGCAGTATTCGGGGGAGCTGTTGGGTAAAGCCCTGGCAGGGCTGTTTAAGGGTTAGGATATGTTATCGGGTCAGTCTTTCAACTCAAAATGAATTTGAGGATCGCCCTTTTTTCTCAGGCTGAAACCTGTGACAAACACTTTATCATCCAGGATATACACTGTGCAGTAAGGTGAAGCGAGCACTTTTTCAGGAAATTTTTGCCCGACACTTATAGTACATTCCCGTTCGCCTTTGTCACGAAATCTGATATTCAGCAAGGTGTGATTGGGTTTGTTGCTCATACTTCCGCTGCGAATATTAACACGGATCCTGCGGTAAGAGATCACTTCACCCTCTGTCTTTTTCCCGTTTTCAATGATTTTTTTCACGCGCTTTATTCTGTATGTCATGCTAAGATCCATGAGATAAAACGGAACGGAAAAGCCTATTGGATAGTGCATGTTTTCACGGAGATCTGTCCAGCCGTCTTTTTCAGTGCAGACAAATAAAGCGGAGATCAATATGAGAAACACCGTTGCAAAAAAGTATGCGCCTATCTCTGCTGCGTGACATCTGCGAAAGCTGAAATCATAGTCATCAAGCGGGTTATTTATGACGGTATATTTGGTGGGTCTTTTCATGGTGCTGCTCCTGTTCAGCTCACACGTCGGATATTTGTATGAACTTTATTTCATAGTTTATTGCGCTTGATTGGATTATACCACGTTCCACATCACAAGTCAACCTAAAAAAGAAAATGCTCAAAAAGTCAAGACAAAACATAAAATCTGTGTTATAATATGACCATAGTAACGTTACTGATATTTTACCCATCGGGAGGTGAGCTTATGGCAGGTGAAAATGAACAGAGGTTTGAACACGGGTTTGCTACGTTCGTCACGGCGCTGGATTATATCGAATCACATCTGTGCGAGGATATATCTCAGGAAGATATAGCGGCTGCCTGTTTTGTTTCGCTGTCTTCACTGCAAAAGGTCTGGAGGTACTGCACTCATTTCAGCCTGAAAGACTATATCTCAAAGCGCAGGCTTACCCTTGCGGGACGGCTTCTACTAACCGAGGAAGTCTCTGTCCTTGAAGTCGCCATGAGATTCGGCTACAACTCCCATGAGGTATTCACCCGTGCTTTCACGAAAGTGTGGGGGATAGCACCCTCGAAGTTCAAAAAACAATGGAAAGGTGACTGCGGGCTTTATCCGCCCCTGAACCCCGAATATATTGAAAGGAATGAGCGTATGAGAGTTAAGAAATACGATATCAGTGAGTTCTACGATTATCTGAGGTCGCAGGCAGGGACTTTTGTGCTTTGCTTTGACATTCAGAACCTTATGATGATAAACCACGATCTTGGCAGGGAAGCGGGCGACAAGGCGATACTTGAAGCTTTCCGCCGCATAAACGAAGCTGCTGAAGAAAATATGATATGTCTGCGTCTGGGCGGTGATGAATTTGCCATGATAACCGAAAGCGACGATACCGAAAAAGTTATTGCGCTGGCAGAAAAAGTTCTTTCCCAGAACGGCTGTAAAGTGCCGTACAGCGGCGGCGAAGTCAGCGTATCGGTCAGGTGCGGTGCAATTAAGATAGGTGAGCATCTGAGATATTCCGTGCTTTGCAATGATTTCAATGCGGTTATGGAGAAGGCTAGGTTTTCGGGACGGATCGAGTTTATGTGATTGAAAGTCAGTTATGCGGTTATAAGGCTACTTCGTAATTTCAGAATAAAATCAGTGCTGATGAAAAAATCCTCTGCCTGAAAAGACAGAGGTTTTTTCTATCACTTCTTATTCTTCTTACCCAGCTTCATCGTCCAGTTAATAACAATGAAAAGCGCAACTATCAGTGTCACCAGGATTATCGCAAGTGCCGGGTTCAGCAGCCTTTTGTATTTGTCTTCGGTGGTCTCTTTTTTGTGGGTCTTGGTTTTATCGGATTTCTTGGCGTTTTTGTCTTCGGCGCGAATTACCTTTACCGTGTAGACATTTACTGTGCCGTCTTCGGCGGTGACTGTGGCGGTAAGGATATTCTCGCCGTAGTCCAGTTCTCCACCGCCGGATATCGTTACCGTATCGGAAAAAGCTGCCGCTGTTGCGTTGAGGTCGGCTGTTTCGCATGAACTGTCTGCATTGACGGTATACTCAAAAGTATCGTAGGAAAACTCTGGTGAGAGTTCACCTGCGGTGCAGGTCAGACCGATGAGGTAACCTTGTACCACGGGCTGGTCGTACTGAGGTTCTTCGGTGACAGTATCGGTATCAACGGGGGATTCTGATACGGTCGTATCGTTTGGTATACTTTCGTATGCGCTGGTATCGTTTGGTATTTCAGATTCATCGTTGGTATCGTTTGGTACATCTTCGCTTGCCGCCGCAACATGAACGCTTCCGCTTGAAGTTGGCTGTTCCAGAACAGTACCGTCGGTGGAGAAAACATATGCGTTGGTAAGGGTGATACTGCTGTCGCCCTCACCGATTGCATTGAAAGTCAGAGAGCAGTCAAGAACACCATTGTTCTCGGCAGGGAAGCTGTTGATGGTGATAAGTCCGCCGCCGCCCCATGCGTCGCCGCCAACAAATTCTATCACGCTGTCATCGTATTCCAGTGATGAATTCAGGTAACCTATGTCGCTGTCGGATTCTATCCTTATGTTAACGGTGAAAGTTTCGCCCACTGCTGGGCTGCCGCTGACTGTTATGGTGTCGGTGGTATCTGCAAAAGCTGTCAGCTGCACTGCAGCCGCGGCAGCGATCGCCAGACCGAAAGTTGATATCTTCATTTTAAAGTCTCCTTTGCGGGATATTTTGTCACGTCTATTATACTACATTGATGCGCCGCGGTCAACCGTTTTCAAAGTCTTTCATCATATTTTCAACAAAGCTTACCGTATCTGTCATACCCGACCGATTATAGCGGTTCAGCCTGTAAAGACATTCGCTGTCGTTTCTGATTATGTAGTTGGGCTTTTCCTCGACCCCGAGGGTTGCCTCAAATCCAAGTGCTTTCAGGGTTTCCTCGGATTCATCGCAGTTAAATCCGTATGGGTAGGTGAATACGTTTGGTCTGAAATCGCAGTTGGTCTCAAACAGCTTTTGCAGACCGTCGATATCGGATATCAGCGCATGGCGGTATTCGTCGGAGGATTCACCCTCTTTTTTCAGTACGCCCCGCCTTTCGCCCAGATTGTGCATTGAACCGCTGTGATTGCAGAATTCGTATCTGCCGCTTTCGCGCATTTCTGTGATGTCTTTCCAACTGAGGTATGAGTACAGTGCCGACTGCTTTTCACCGCTTTCCGATGCGTCTATTGTGTAATCACCAACAACCGAGATAGTCGCCTTGAAATCTTCCTTTTTCAGCAGACCGTAGAGATACTCGCGGTTGTTGTAAAAACCGTCATCAAATGTCAAGACTATCGGCTTGTCAGGAAGCTCTCCGTCATAGTTTACGTACCTGATCAGGTCATTGATGAACACTGGTGTAAAGTTTTTCTGCTTGAGATATTGTATGTCGCTTTCTATCTGGTCAAGGCTTACCACATATTCACCGAGATTGTCATCATCAAGAGTTATGCTGTGATACATTATTATAGGCACTGGAATGCCCTCTTTCTTGGGCTTTTCTGGTGCTTCCTCCTGTGCCGCGAAAGTGCTGGTCATACCCGCACCAACTGCTATCACCGCGGGAAGAAGTATCACCAGAAGCAGTTTGTTCAGCTTTATCGTTTTAAACATAGTATTTCCTCCATGTCAACTGATGTAAATTTAAAGTGCTTGTTTAGTATATATGCCGCTTCTGCAAAAAAAATTCAAAAAAACGCGAATATAGGGTTGAAAAAATTGTGCAAATATGATATACTCTAATTATGTTGAAATGGTAAATTAAGCATTTTGATAAATTATTTAACGGGAGGATCCAGATATGAAAACGATCAGTACTAAATTGATGCTGATAATGTTTTGTGCGGCATTGATTATCATATCCGTTCTCGACGCTGTGGCGATAACCGCCATAAGCAAGACTACCAAGGATACCGTCATGAGTTCTGCAAAACCTCTTTCGTTACAGGGTGTCAAGAACTTTGACAGTTCCGTTCAGCAGTATGTTACAGATCTTTCCAGGTCTGTCAGATCATCTGATTTCAGCCATGCAGCCGATGAAGCTGCAATGGTCGAAGTTATGAAAAGCGATTTCTCCGAAAATGTCAGGGACGATATCACATACGCCATTATGGGCTCGGAGGGTCAGACCCTTTATTCTACAAACTCTGCCCTCACCGATACTATCCAGCGCGAAGATATAACTCAGGCTGTCAGCTCAAATGAGTCCTTCGTCAGTGACCTCTTCGTTGTTGACAGCAGTGACGGCAAACAGCAGTATTTCTATGTTCTCCAGTCGGTATATCTGGAAAGCAAATACGTTGTTGCTGCGGAGGTGATAGATTCATCTTCGCTGTGTGATGTTTTCTCGGGGTCGGATATCGGTCATGAGGGATTTATATTCCTTATGGACAGGGACGGCAATATGCTGATGCACACCGATAACGACCTTGGTCTGAAGCGCTTTAATCCCATAAAGGAAGCGGGCAGTGATGAGAATTACAAGTCCTTTGCCGATGCTTTGAAGTCCGTTGTTTCCAGCAGCGGTGATACGGGAGAGTTCAAGCTTGATGACAAGGATTATGTTTTCGGTGCCTGCTATTCCGACTATTTTGATGCGATAATGATATACGCCCTTACTCCCGGAGATTTCAGCGCTGTTTCATCGGGTATGTTCAGGACCATCGTTATATGCGGCATAATACTTCTTCTGCTGACGGTATGTTCTTCAATGTTCTTCTCCAGACGTCTTTCAAAGCCCATCGTTTCCGCGACTGCCCGTATACGCGAGCTTGCACAGGGCAATCTTTCGTCACCTGTTGACGTATGGTACTCAAAGGACGAGCTGGGCGTACTTACAAGCTCACTTGAAGAGACCATAGTATGTCTGAGACAGTACATCAATCTCATAACCGTAGCCCTAAACCAGATATCCGAAGGCAACCTCTGCCACCGAATGGAGGGCACTTTCAAGGGCGATTTCCAGCAGATTAAGACCACATTCAACGATATCCTGAATTCACTTTCTGATACTTTCGCATCGATAAATACCGCAGCTGAACAGGTGAATACAGGTGCTGTGCAGGTATCGAACTCGGCACAGTCGGTTTCACAGGGTTCAACTCAACAGGCGTCTGCTATCGAGGAACTTTCCGTTACGCTGAAAGACGTTTCAAAGCAGGTCGAGCAGAACGCCAACGATGCTAAGAACGCTAATACCATCGTTTCAAGAAATGCAGAAGCTATCGGCACCTGCAACGATGATATGACAAATATGCTGAGCGCTATCAACGAGATAAGGATATCTTCGGAACAGATCTCCAAGATAATCAAGGTCATCGATGAAATAGCATTCCAGACAAATATACTCGCGCTGAATGCGGCAGTTGAAGCTGCCCGCGAGGGTTCAAAGGGATTCGGCGTGGTTGCTGACGAAGTAAGACGACTTGCATCACGTTCGGCAGAAGCCGCAAAGCAGACGGCTTCGCTAATCGAGAATTCTTCGGCAGCGGTACAGAAGGGTTCGCAGATAGCCGAAAAGACAGCGGAATCCCTTGGCAGTATAGTTGAGGGTTCGGAGGAGATACAGACACTGGTCAAGAACATCTCCGAAGCATCGGAAGCCCAGACAGAAGCTATCGCACAGATAAACACAGGTCTCGGACAGATATCCACTGTCGTTTCGGCGAATACATCGGCTTCCGTGGGTACTGCATCAGCCAGTGAGGAACTTTCAAGCCAGTCGCTGATACTCAAGAACATGATCGCAAGGTTCAAGCTGAGTGATGAAACAAAGCCCACCAGCGGTGTTATGAAGTATGATTATTCAGTTCCCGAGGAGAATTCCTCGATACTCAAAAACAGGGTTATGCAGCTGACCAGCGTTGATGTTGACTTCGATGACGATCGGGAATTTTTAGACGATATTGACGATAAATACTGACGATGATTATAACAGAAAGGATATGATCAGATATGAAGAGAAGAATAGGTATACTCACAAGCGGCGGTGACTGTCCCGGACTTAACGCAACTATCAGAGGTGTTGCCAAGGCTTGTTATGAAAAATTCGGCGAGGACGTTGAGATAATCGGTATACATGACGGTTATTTCGGTCTGATAAACGGTCTCTGTAAAGAGATGAACCAGTCGGATTTTTCGGGCATACTCACCACGGGCGGAACTATCTTCGGTACAAAGAGGACTCCTTTCAAAATGATGCAGGTCATCGAAGACGATAAAGTTGACAAGGTAAAGGCGATGAAAGCCACCTACAAAAAGCAGAAGCTGGATTGTCTGCTGACACTGGGCGGAAACGGAACCCACAAGACTGCAAATCTGCTTTCAAGCGAGGGTCTTAACGTTATCGGTCTGCCTAAGACTATCGACAATGATATCTGGGGCACAAGTGTAACTTTCGGTTTCCACACCGCAGTTGATACCGCTACCGATGTTATCGACAGACTGCACTCCACCGCAAACTCCCACGGACGTATTCTTGTGGCTGAGATAATGGGCAACAAGGCTGGCTGGCTGACCCTTTATTCGGGTATAGCTGGCGGTGCTGATATGATAGTCATTCCCGAGATACCCTACGATATCGAAAAGCTTGCGGCAGCCTGCGAGCGCCGTGATTCCAAGGGATTCTCTATCATGGCAGTAGCTGAGGGTGCTTTCGATAAGGAAGAAGCCAAGATGAAGAAGAAGGAACGCGCTAAGCTTCGTGCTGAACAGGGCATCACCACAGCGACCGCACGTATCGCCAAGCAGATAGAACAAATGACCGGCAGAGAGACCAGAGTTTGCATACCCGGTCATATGCTGAGAGGCGGAAGTCCTTCGGCTTACGACAGAGTTCTTGCAACAAAGTTCGGCGTACACGCGGCTGAACTTGTGGCAAAGGAAAAGTACGGCTACGCTGTTGCTATGATAAAGGAAGTAGTTTCAGAGAACAAGCTGGAAGACGTTGCCGGCAAGACAAAATTCGTGCCCGAGGACGACCAGATGGTTAAGTACGCAAAGGCGCTGGGTGTTTCATTCGGCGATAAGTAACAAAACTGATTCCCGACATCGTAAGTGCGGTGTCGGGAATAATCATGCCCGCAGGGGCGATGATATAATAGATGGAGGATAGACATGACCGAAGTTATTGAAAGATTTTTGAGATACGTCAAGATAGATACCCAGTCCGATGAGGATGCGCAGACACAGCCAAGCACTGCCAAGCAGTTCGACTTGGCACGACTGCTGTATAAGGAACTCAACGAGATGGGTGCGAAAGATGTTTTTCTTGATGAAGCCCATTGTTATGTGTACGCTCGCATTCCTGCGAATGAGGTTGGTAAACAGCCGAAAACACTGGGATTCATCTCCCATATGGATACTTCACCCGAAGCATCGGGCGAGAACGTGAAGCCCCGGATAATCGAGGATTATGACGGCGAAGATATCACGCTGAACGAGGAACAGGGGATAGTGCTGAAAACCTCGGTTTTCCCCGAGATAAAGAATTATATCGGGCAGTCGCTTATCGTCACCGACGGCACTACCTTGCTGGGTGCTGACGACAAGGCGGGTGTTGCCGAGATAATGACAATGGCACATCGTCTGCTTACTGACGACAGCATCAAGCACGGCGAGATAGCAATTGCGTTCACTCCCGATGAGGAGATAGGCGCGGGTACGGATAATTTTGACCTTAAAAGATTCGTGGCTGACTTTGCTTACACCGTTGACGGCGGCGGCATCGGTGAGCTTGAATATGAGACTTTCAATGCGGCTTCGGCTGACATCACCGTGCGGGGCGTTAATGTGCATACAGGCGAAGCCAAGAACAAGATGGTCAACGCGGCACGTATCGCGGCGGAGTTTGACAGTCTTCTGCCGCCCGAACAGAAACCCGAATTCACCGAGGGCAGGGAAGGGTTCTTCCACCTTATGAACATTGAAGGCAGCACCGAAAGTGCTACGCTTTCATACCTTATCCGCGACCATGACAGGACTAAGTTTGAATCTAAAAAAGCCCTGATATCGAAGCTTGCGGATATTCTGAACCTAAGATACGGCGAGGGTACAGTTACTGCCGAGGTCAAGGATACCTACTACAATATGCGCGAGAAGATAGAGCCCGATTTCATGTTCCTTGTGGAGAATGTTTCCGAATGCATGAAAAAGCTGGGCATCGAACCGAAGATACAGCCTATCCGCGGCGGCACCGACGGTTCAAGCCTTTCGTTCAAGGGTCTGCCCTGTCCGAACATCTGCACAGGCGGTCACAACTACCACGGCAGATACGAATACTGCTGTGTTGAGTCAATGGAGAAGATATGCGATCTGCTTGTTATGCTGACCGAAACTCTTTGATCGAGGAAGAAAAATGAAACAGAAGATAATTGTTACAGTCCTGCTGATAGCCCTGCTTTCGTCCTGCGGGAATACAGTTTCCAAGAATGATGAGAGTACAAACTCTGTCGGGGCGGAAGTTTCATCATCGGCTGAAAGGGAAGTGTCTGCTGAAAGTATAGCGGAATCAGAATCGACAGCGGAAGAAAATCCCGCGGAAGAAAGTTCATCGGCTGAAGACGTGGTGGAGATAATCACTGAGATGAACGAAGAAGCCGAGGAGGAGAAAGGTCTGCTGGAAAGCGCCGAGGATATTCAGCTTACCGACGTTGACGGCTGGGAGACCAACTACACCTTTATTTACGACGGCGAAACTTACAGCGCGGTGTACACTCCCGATAACTGGAAAATTATAGATTCCTACAAGATGACCAGCGAAGCGGATATGGTTATAATCTGCGGTGCGCTGGCTGAGGTTCACCCCGTTCACGGCTGTGACGGCGAGAGTTTCCGTGAACCAGAGGATATGGCTTATGAGTGGGTACAGCATAACATCGCCTACGAGATTCTTCCCGATGACAACAGCTGGAAAGCCATCGCCAAGGACGTTGACATCAATCCCGCCGACCAGAATAAAAGCCTTTATGAGATGTACAAAAGCAAAACGGGCGGAAGTCTGAATTGATTGTAATAATCTGATATATCGTAATATATTTATATTGACATATTAGCTTATATGT
The DNA here is from genome assembly GCF_024692365.1 of Ruminococcus sp. GTDB lineage: Bacteria > Bacillota > Clostridia > Oscillospirales > Ruminococcaceae > Hominimerdicola. The sequence goes on from NZ_JAILMR010000085.1 coordinate 29,659, forward strand.
GATATATTGTAATAAACCAATAGTTAATAACTCTTTGTTACAATGAGAGGTGAGCGACCTGTATTCACTTGAAAATTTTGACAGACCATCAGTGGCGGCAGACGCTGTGGTCTTCGGTATCGACAGTATCAAGGCAGAAGACAAGAAAAATCTCGATACCAAAAAGCTGAAACTTCTGCTGGTAAAGCGCGGCGAAGAACCTTTTATGGGGAGCTATTCACTCCCCGGCGGATTTCTGCGAAAGGGCGAGACCATCGAGGAAGCCGCAGTCCGCGAATTGCAAGAAGAAGCAGGGGTCAAAGAACCAAAGCTGATAAATCTGGGAGTGTACAGCAAACCCGAGCGCGACCCGCGTGGCTGGATAATCTCATGCTGTTTCATCGCGCTGACAAACACCGTTGAACTTTCCACAGCGGCAGGTTCAGATGCTGAATCAGCCCACTGGCTCGACCTTGAAGCCACAGATACAGAACATGGTCTGAACCTGAAACTTCACGATGACGGCGATGTCGTGTACGAGTATTCATGCGGAATGGCGAAGGTGGATAAACTGGCATTCGACCACGGCAAGATGATACTTGATGCATTCCTGAAACTGCGCGACGAGGTTATCAATCACGATATGATCTTTGGGCTAATGCCCGAATATTTCACCATATCAGATTTACAGCAGCCCTTTGAGGCCATCACGGGCATACATCTTTCGCCCCAGGGTTTCAGAAAAAAAGTTATAGGCAAGCTCACGGAAACAGAGCTTTTCGATGAAGCCGCGGCACACAGGACATCAAAGCTTTACCGAAAGGCGTGACCCACAAAAGAGGTGTCGGTATGATCGATAAATTCACAGATGAATATTTTTTCCTGAGCAATTTTTTTGAAAGCAAAGTAACATATGAGGGCATCACTTATCTTAACAACGAAGCCGCTTTTCAGGCGATGAAGACTCTTGATGAAAACGAGCGCAAAGCTTTCGCGGAACTTGACCCTGATGCCGCTAAAAAGGCAGGCAGAAAGATCAGCCTGCGGAGCGACTGGGAAGATGTCAAGACAGAGTTGATGTACGAGATCTGTAAGGCAAAATTCACCCAGAACAACGACCTTGCAGAGAAACTTCTGGCAACAGGCGATGAAGAGCTTGTTGAGGGCAACAACTGGAACGACAAGATCTGGGGAAAAGTCAACGGAGAGGGCGAGAACCGCCTTGGAGTAATACTTATGAGGATCAGAGAGGAGCTTAGAAAATGAGCAATTTCGATGCAAAAAAAGTCAAGGAAGACATCATCAGATGGATAAGAGAATATTTTGAGGCGAACGCAACTCCCACCACAAATGCAGTTATCGGCATTTCTGGCGGCAAGGACAGTTCAGTTGCTGCGGCGCTCTGCGTTGAAGCGCTGGGCAAGGACAGAGTTATCGGCGTGCTGATGCCCCAGGGCGAGCAGTTCGATATTGATTGCAGCAAAAAGCTGGTGGCACATCTTGGCATCAAGAGCTACGAGATAAACGTTGGCATCACAGTTTCCGCTCTGCTGGGCGAACTTGGCAGCAAGCTGGAAGTTGCCGAGCAGGCAAGGGTGAACACTCCTCCGAGAATCAGAATGACTACCCTTTACGCTGTTGCAGCTTGCGTCGGCGGACGTGTAGTGAACACCTGCAATATGTCTGAGGACTGGGTTGGCTATTCTACCAAATTCGGTGATGCCGCAGGCGATTTCAGCCCACTTTCCGAACTCTGCGTTCGTGAGGTTATCGCAGTGGGCGACGAACTGGGTCTGCCTTATGAGCTGACTCACAAAACTCCTATCGATGGTCTTTGCGGAAAGACTGACGAGGACAATCTGGGATTCACCTATGCTGAGCTTGACAGCTATATCCGTAATGAAACAGACCTCTCCGATAAGCCCGAGCTGAAAGCCCGCATTGATGGTATGCACGCGAGAAATCTGCATAAGCTTCTGCCAATGCCTAAATTTGAATTCACAATTCACAATTCATAATTCATAATTGTTGGCAGGGCGGAATCGTAGCTGTACTTAGATAAGAATGCCAAGGAAAAGAGCTTTAGGTCAAGCTTTTCGCGAAAGGCTTGCGAGGATGTTTGCACAGTCAGCAAGCTGACTGTTGGCGGAGTCCCTCAATCACCAAGGCGTATACCAAAATGTACGGCAAATTACCAAAGCGAATAAACGCATACCAAAAAATGCGCCGGTACGCTGCCGACGCAGTCGCAGCTACCAAACGATACGAGCGTGTACCAAACTATACGACCGTATCATTTGGTATGCGTAAACATTACCCGCGCATGAAATCGGACAGCGTAAGCCACAGCCGACGCAGTCGCTGTTAACCGATTTCTCGACCCGAGGGCGCTGCCGACGCAGTCGCAGCTGAGGGGCGACATACCCCGCAGTTCTTCTAAAGCAGTTCTTCTAAATAAGAAAGCATAAACAAAACGAGGGCAACCCGTAACAGTTGGGTCGCCCTCTTTTTTTGTATATAAACTTTGTACCAGCCTTACTCAGCCTTCTCGCCATCCGTATCATACTTCACAGGTTCCGTATCAAGCCCAGGATCGTTTGTTTCCTCACAGCGGGCAGTTATATCATCAACTATCCGCTTGTAAACTTCAAAACTTTCATCGTAGTATTTCTGCGCCTCTTCCTTGCTGAGACCCATGGTATCCTGCGGTATCCTTATGGACATATGTACATCGTTCGGCATCAGTTCGTATTTCAGTTCTTCCGACATAACCTTTGAGTTGAAGCTGAATCCCTGTTCGTCAATGTACTTGTTTCCCGGGAAATCCTTGTCCAGATCAGTCTTCATGACCTCCATGAACTGGTCTTCGGTGTGAGAATCGGTAATGACTATCATGCCCTCACCTGTCTGTATCTCCGCAAGGAACTTCTGCGAATAAGTGTTTTTCGTCACCGCATCGAGATTCTTGCTGATGGGTATCGCGATAACGCCAACATGAACATATCCGTTGCCGTCAAGGTCGTCGCAGTACTTCTCAAAAAATTCCTCGATCTCTGCTGTGCGCTGTGTGAGGTCGTTGTCGGTGATGACCATTACGCTGATATCGTCACGCTTTCTCGTCGCTTCGGTGTATATGAGAAATCCCACTATCAGCAGGGTGATGAACGAGAACACGATGATGAATTTGTAGTGATACCAGAAATTTGCTACCGCCGCCGCACCGTGAGGCTTCTCAAATGCAGCATCTTTCTTTGTCAGTTCCGAATCTTCCTCAGAAGTCAGACCCGATTTCATTTTCAGAAGCTCGCGGCGTTCTTCCTCTATCTGACGATTGCGCTCCTTTTCGGCTTCGCGCTTGCGCTTTTCGCGGGCAGCTGCTTCAGCGGCTTTCTTTTCTTCAGCCTGCTGACGTTTCAGCTGTTCTTCTTCGGCGAGTTTTTTTTCGTACTCGAAATCCTCGGAGTCAACGCCCATATTTTCTATATTGATGTCTTTTTTTGCCATTTTATTCATTGACCTTTCAGAAAAATATACATTAATTATAACCGAGAGTTGTTGACTTGATATTAATTAATCATGAACTTAAAAACTCTAATAAAATTTTCAGCTTATGTCCTGAAATCCCTTAAATTCAATGACTTGACAAAATATAGGATTGGTGTTATAATGTACCAGTGTAAATATTTTCAGATGTCCGCCGACACATATATACATAACTCTCGTCGGACATAACTTATAATGGTATCATAATAACCGGAGAAGATAAGCGAAAGGATAGAGGCTAAAGTGAAGTTGAAGAGTTTGGTGCGCGTCTTGTCAGTGTGGACAGCTGCTTTATCCGCGGCGGTTCTGCTTATGTCGGGACGTTCTATGCTAACTGCAAGTGCCTATGATTACAGCGTGATAAGTGGAAGCCACGCATCGGGCGCAAATATAAACGGATATGATTCCGCTATTGCGGTCAGCGTTACCGACCTTGGCGCAGACCCCACAGGTAAAAAGGATTCATCTGCGGCTATACAAAAAGCACTTGACTATGCCAAAACAAAGGGCAGCAGTTCGGTACAGGTAAAGGTCATTGTGCCCGAGGGCACATACAGCGTCTGCAAGGCTCTGTATGTAAGCTCGAATACATGGCTTTATCTTGACAATGCAACGCTCCGCAAGGATTTTTCGGGCGGCGTTCTTCTGATGAATAATACAGACGGCAACGGCGGTTTTGACGGTGCCGAGAATATCGTTATCGAAGGCGGCTGTCTTGACGGAAATACAGGCGGCGGTAACGTAAAGGCTTTCTCTGCCATACGTATGGGACATTTGCATGACCTTTGGGTGAAAAACGTTGAATTCAAGGATAACTACAACTGTCATATGCTGGAACTTGGCGGCATCAAGAATGTCACTATCGAAGGCTGCAGTTTCCATGAATACTACGGACAGAAGTTCAAGGAAGCTATACAGTTCGATATCCTCAATAACTCCAACCTTTTTGAAGGCTATGCGCCTTTCGATGATACCCCCTGCGACAACGTTATCATCAGGAACAACAGCTTCTATGATATCATGCGCGGTATTGGTTCACATTCCGCTATCGTGGGTAAGTATTACACCAATTTCTATATCGCTGACAATACCTTCAGTAACATCTATGAAACTGCCATCGTTATGCAGAATTACCGCTGCTGTTCCATCGAGAACAACAGCATGACGAGTGTTGGCTGCGGTATCGACTTCAAGAATATGACATCTCTCGAATATTCGGGATATTATACTCCTGTTGCTGGCTATGACGGCGTTTACGACAGGATAAACGATTTTTCTGATCTCGTTATCACCAACAACAATATCTCTACGAACATCACAGGCAGCTGTGATAAACCTTGCGGTATAAGTCTGTACGGAAAAATTGTGCAGAACGGCAGTCTGCCAGACCACGATTACAAGGTCAGCGGTGTTCACATAAGCTCGAATAATATCACCAGCGCAGGTTCGGCTGTTCTGCTGAACGATGCTTCGGGCGTATTTATCGATTCTAACGTTATCGGCACACCTTCCGATGGCGATAAGAACCAGAGCAATCTGGTGAATGTCAAATTCTCCAACGATGTCACCGTAAGCGGCAACAGCATAATCGGCAGTGCAGCCGATGCCATATCCGTTCTGGGCGGCAAAGGCGGAGTTGTCAAAAAGAACTCATGCCTTTACAGCGCGGGCAGCGGTATCTCGGCGGATAAAAGCGCTGAGGTCAAGATAACGGGCAACACCGTAGAAAGTGCTTCTCAGAGCGGTATCTACATTACGGGCAAAGCCAAGGCTGATGTCAGCAAGAACACCGTAAAGACAAGTTACAGCGGCGTTGCGGTCGAGGGTGCTTCGGGCATAAACGTCACTGATAACAAGATAAAGGGCTGTACCGATTACGGCATTTTTGCCGCCGAGGGTTCAAGTGCCTACGTCAATGCCAACACATTTACTGAAAACAAAGGCGTGAATTACAAGGGCGAAGTCTTCGCTATGCCTGTTACATCTTTCTCAGCTGACGGCGTTTACGGCGACCATGTTCAGCTTTCATGGAAGAGCAAGGGCGGTTCCGACGGCTTCTCGATAAAGCGCAGACTTGCAGGCAGTGAAGAAGAATTCACCGAGGTCGCACAGGTGTCAACACCCTCATTCTCCGATGAATCTCTGCCCTCTAACACAGGCTTTGAGTACAGGATAGATTCTCTGCTCGATACAGGTGAAGCAGTCACCGAGAGCAGATCAAAGGTACTGAATATAAAAACAAAAGCATCTCTCAGCAGATGTACCTGCGATATCAGACCTGTTTACAGGTTCACAGGCAGGCGCGTTGAGCCCGATATAAACGTGATGCTTAACGGTACAAAGCTTGTGCGCGATGTTGATTACATCATCAAGTACTACAACAATATCTCCGCAGGCAGGGCGACCATTTCTGTAACAGGCTGCGGACAGTATTTCGGTTTTAAGGAATTTGATTTCGAGATAAGTCTTTCAGGCGGCTATATCGTTCCCGAGAAACCGCTGAACGATCTCCGTTTTGCGGGTGACAGCATCGAAAGATACGAAGTTCTCGCATTCACTCCCGACAATATCCCGAATTTCACAGCGCCCATAGCAAACCACGAAAGCGACAGCCCGATCGTTGTTGAGATCAATTCAGCGAAGAATACAGACGGTCTGAGGATAGTATCCAGAAGAAAGTCTTCTTCCAACGTTATGCCTTGCTTTGATGCTTGGTATTGATTTAAAAGTATAAAAGTTTGCGCCATAGTTTTCCCGATATGCTTCGGGAATGCTGTGGCGTTTTTGTTGACTTTTAGTCGGTGCCGTGATATAATTTACTATAATAAAACTGATATTTCAGAGGTGAGATCAATGATCGATGGAACATATGGAGTATATAAGGGTGAAGTTCATCGTATAGGCACAAGAAAAGACGGGAAAATATCTTTGTACCCTAATTCTGAAAGTGAAATAGATGATACATATATTGATGAATACAATACAGGTAGATATCATAAAATTATAGAACCCTCAGAACTTTCAGAGGCGTATATATTATCATCGTTTGCAATGTATAAAGGCTATAAAACCGATATTGCCCGTGAGGTCGGTGATGAGTATGACTTATGGGTTACCGATTATGAAATTGCCAAAAAGCTTGGCTTTGACCGATGTGACAAAATGGCATATAATTTGATGGTCAAAAAAACCGATGTAGATGAAGTCATTGTTGAAAAGCAACCGCTGAAATTGCGGGAAAAGCCTTCACCTGAACCTGTCACGGAAACAAAGCGGTCTGTTTCATTCGTAGAAAAGTGTTTTCAGTCAATAACCTCTAATTTAAAAGGGTTATTTTCAAATGGAGGGCAAAAATAATGAGTGATATTGAATTTAATCTGTCACTGAGACCATTAAATCGTGCTTACAGAGATATATTCCACGAAATACCTTGTATTCAAAATTATTCATGTACTCGTGATGAATACGTTGCAGCTTTGAAAAAATCGATAGAAACAGGTAAACCTATCGATACATACTTGGTAAAAGCCGTAATGCCACAGAACAAAGATGTTCTGATATGATCCATATTTAGCGGCAGATATGCCTTTATAATGTGTATATCTCAAATAATGAAAGGAGAAGGTTAAGTGAACAGCGAATTTAAAAATGAAACAAGCTTTCGCCCTGATGTGTTATCGTTGGAATACGTAAAAGAACATGGAGTTTTGTATTCGGATGATGTTTTTTATTTGGATGACTTTAAATCATGTGTATTGTTTGATAAAGATCCAAAACTTGGCGGAAAACCATTTACGGGACTTTTGTATGAACTTGATGACAATGGAATTCTTCGGTATTATAAGTATTATATCGAAGGTTTTGAAGATGGAGAATATGTTGAGTTTTATGATTCCGGTGCAGTTGCTTCATACTGTATTAAGAAATACGGAGCCTTTGCTGATAAATTGTATGAATGGCACAGAAACGGCAAACTAAAATGCTTTGAAGAGGTAGATAAAGATAGAAGACATTTAATAACTATTAGGTTTGACGACGCCGGGAATATTATTTTCCTTATGGAAAAAGGAGAGATAAAGATAGACAAAAGAAGTTCTGATATGAAAAATACTTAGCGGCAGATATGCCTTTATAATGTGTATATCTCAAATAATGAAAGGAGAAGGTTAAGTGAACAGCGAATTTAAAGATGAAACAAGCTTTCGTCCTGAGGTTTTATCGTTGGAATACGTAAAAGAACATGGAGTTTTGTATTTGGATGATGTTTTTTATTTGGATGACTTTAAATCCTGTGTATTGTTTGATAAAGATCCAAAACTTGGCGGAAAACCATTTACGGGACTTTTGTATGAACTTTATAACAATGGAATGCCTCGGTATTATCAGTATTATATCGAAGGCTTTGAAGATGGAGAATATGTTGAGTTTTATGATTCCGGTGCAATTGCTTCATACTGTATTAAGAAATACGGAGCCTTTGTTGATAAAGTGTATGAATGGCACAGAAACGGCAAACT
>NZ_JAILMR010000116.1 GCF_024692365.1 Ruminococcus sp.
ATAAACGACATCGTTCGAGTCCATTTCATACTCGAGCCATGCACCTCTGTTAGGTATAACGGTGGTCTTGAACAGATCCTTACCTGTCTTGTCCTTATCAAAGGCATAGTAAACACCGGGAGAACGTACCAGCTGAGATACGATAACACGCTCTGCACCGTTGATAACGAATGTACCGCTGTCGGTCATCTTCGGGAACTCGCCCATGAAGACCTCCGACTCCTTGATCTCTCCTGTTTCGAGATTGTTCAGTCTTGCGGTAACTCTCAGGGGAACAGCGTACGTTGCATCTCTCGCCTTGCACTCTGCAATCGTGTACTTTGAATTTTCATCAAAGCGATATCCCACGAAAGTCAGCTCCAGATTACCGTTGTAATCTGTGATCGACGAAACATCTCTGAAAACCTCCTTGAGTCCCTCGTCCAGAAACCACTGATACGAGTTCTTCTGCACCTCGATGAGGTTAGGCATTTCCAGGACTTCGTTGATCTTGGCAAAGCTTTTTCTGGTATTCTTACCAAGTCTTACGTCCTTGACATTAACCATAGGCTCGATCACTCCTTAATTTATTTCGATAACTTTGTGAACATTTTGTAAAACCGTGTTTTTCACCCTCTTGACACGGGGCTGAAAAGCAGCTCACAAACGGGAACTTTGCCCTGTTTTTGCTACTTTTCTGCATTTTTACAGGCGTAATGTTCCATTATGATACAGTATAAAATTATATCACAGACTTCAACCATTGTCAAGGCTTTTTCATTGACTGTACCCCTCCCCGACCCATTTTCGCCGCTTTTAACAAAAACCTTAACATTGCAAGCCGAAAAGTTTTACAATGACCATTCATAAGATATTCGGTAAATTTTTTATGAACACGACAACTTGACATCTACACCAAGCCCATTTACCGCATTAATACTTATTTTAAATCAAATGATGAAGTTCCAACCACCACAACAAACACGGATCTAAGTCGTTTCCGGACTTATCATAAGTACTGCGGTGACAGTGTCGCCCCTCGTACCTCGGGTCGAGAAATCGGATTCGCTTCGCTGTCCGATTTCATGCGCGGGCAATATTCCACGCACTTAGTTTGTGCGTGCGTCAAAGATTTGCTTACGCTCGTAGTTTTGGGATTGCCCGCGCTGTATGGTCGGTAGATAGTCTGCTATTGCTTTTTTGGGTTACCACGTCGCCTTTGTGCCTCTCGAGCTCTCCGCAAGCCTTTCGCGAAAGGCTTGACCCAAAGCTCTCCTCCTTGGCATATCTTTCCAATTTCTTCGTCGATCTCCCCAACCCCACACCTCACCCTCTATGCAAAAAAATGATTTTAAATTTAACTCGGACATATTTCAGTAAAAGTTGTACAAAAACGTACAACTTTTGACCCCAAAAAGGGTGATGGTAGGAAGACTAATTTTTATAAACCTGGCAAACAGCACGATACCCTCACGCTCTCTTGACCGAGTACGCGAAGCGAGGAACGAGCGAAGCGCACGGAGCGTCAAGACTTCCCGAGCGTGAGGGTTCGTGCGTCTGGGGTATGGGGGGCACCCCCATTTTAAATAATATAGTAGAAGCATACATTTTAATAAGCCTCAAACTTCCCACCCCTTATGCGCACGATGGCAGGCAGTCGCCCAAGATGACTCCGGCATACGAGGCGGCGTGTCATACTGTATAAGGGGCAGCATCTTGACAACCCTCCAGGGAGTACACTTTCACTACAATCGTAGCATGAGAGCGATCATGTTCACCATGGTCCGGCGGAACTCTTCCCCTCATGCGGGTTACTACTGGTTTAGGACCCACCACCACAGCGACAGAAGGAGTTCGCTGTTAGCCGTCTACCACATATCCATCAAGTACGACCTCGAGCTCATATTATCAAAAATGCCCCGAAGCATTTGAGGCACTTCGGAGCATTTGCTTGCTGTTCAGTTCATTAAAGTATCAGACTTATCAAAGAAAGATCTCATGAAGTCTGAATATCACGAAATCACCCACTTCCAGCGTAAGCGGAGGGTGTGTCTTTTCAAACCGTTCTCTTTCAGCGATATATTCTTCTATCTCTTCTCTCGTCTGAAAAAGACCGTACTGATTAAGCTTGAACTGCGGGAACACAAAAGGTATCTCATTATAAACCGCCGAATAATTATCCCCCGATGAATAGGCGTAGTCATACCCCAGAAATACCTTTTTAAAGTCAGGACACTCAAACTGCGGGCGAGGTATGTCCGTTTCAGCCAATAGCAGTCTGTATCTGATGTTTCGCTTTTCTGCTTCCTTTACATATTTATATATGTGATCCATATCGTTGCAGGCACCCACCCAATAATGATCGGGTATATCGTAAGTCCACCCTATATCGATATGTTCCTTGTAATATGCTTCAAAGCTGTCAGCAAGATCATCTTCGTCATTCAGGAACCAGTTACGTGCCGAACCTTCGCTGAACCCACTGCCGTCTACACCTTTATAAAGATTATCCGTATACCCCTGAACTATAATTCCATTCACTGTCATTCCTGTCACCATCACCGCACACTACTCATTCCAATACTTTCTATCCAGACTCCTGTACATCACCGTCTGCATAACATGGGCTTCGGTTATCATTTCACTGTTATCCATGTCAGCCACCGTCCGCGCGACTTTCATCATCTTGTCGTAAGCACGTCCCGAAAGTCCAAGGTCGTCAAACACCCTGCCCAGAGTGTTCCGCGCTTCATCGGTCATCTGACAGAATTCGTGCAGCCTGTCGGGAGTTATCCTCGCGTTGCAGGTAATAGATGTCCCCTCAAACCTTGCTGTCTGTATATCCCTTGCTTTCTGAACTCGCTCCCTCACCGCCGCCGAAGATTCTTCCTTCTGCGGTGAAGACAGATCGCCGTATTCCACAGGTTCAACTTCGATATGCACATCAAATCTGTCAAGCAGAGGCCCGCTTATCTTGTTCAGATAGTTCACCACCTGCTTGTGGGAACAAATACATTTTCTTGTAGGATGACCGTAATATCCGCATGGACAAGGGTTCATTGCGCCTATCAGCATAAATGAACAGGGATAGGTTATCGTGCCAAAAGCACGCGAAATCGTCACCTGCTGGTCTTCTATTGGCTGACGCAGTATCTCCAGCGATGCACGGGAGAATTCTGCCATTTCGTCAAGAAACAGAAGTCCGTTGTGCGCAAGAGAAATTTCACCGGGTTTAGGAATACTTCCGCCCCCTGCAAGACCCGCTGTTGATACCGTATGATGCGGCGCACGGAAAGGTCTTACCGTTATCAGCGGCGCATTCTTATCTATATGACCCGCCACCGAATGTATCTTCGTGGTCTCGATGGATTCCTCAAAGGTCATGGCAGGCAGTATCGAGGGCATACGCTTTGAAAGCATGGATTTACCAGAACCGGGCGAACCCACCATCAGCACGTTGTGCCCCCCTGCCGCCGCAACTTCAAGGGCACGCTTTGCAAAACTCTGTCCGCGTACATCGGCAAAATCCAGCGCACCGAAATAGCTGACTTTCTCAGGCTTGTATGGCTGTGCAGGAACTATCTGCGCCTTCCCCGCCAGATGGTACACCAATTCCCCCAGTGAACCCACACCAAGACAGTCAATGCCCTCAACAACAGAAGCTTCACGCAGATTATCCAGCGGCACGAAAATCCTTTCCATGCCGTTCTCACGCGCCATTATGGTCATGGGCAGAACACCCTGTACAGCACGTATCTCGCCGTTCAGCGCAACTTCGCCTATGAATACCGACTTCTGCATATACTCGTTGTCGGATATCCCCATTATCCTCAAAACAGATACTGCGATAGCAAGGTCGTGCACCGCCCCTGTCTTTTTCACATCGGCAGGTGCAAGGTTCACAAGTACCCTCGCTTCGGGGAAATTTATGCCGCTGCTGCGGAAAGCCGAGCGTATCCTTTCACGGCTTTCCTTTACCGAGATATCAGCCATTCCCACGATGTCGAAACTTTCAAGCCCCTCGGAACTCTCTATCTCCACCGTCACGGGAAAAGCATTCAGCCCCAGCAGACCAAGGCTGTTTATCCGTGCATACATCAGCAGTCGCCCTCTGCCTTTGCCGACATTATGCCATCATAGAAATCAAGCACATCTCTGTACACTTCTTCCTTGTTTAGTTCGTTTATCAGTTCATGCCTTGCGCCGTTGTATATCTTCATTTCAGCGTCGCAGTCATAAAGGCGAAGCTTGTTGTAAACTTTCAGAACACCTCTGCCGCAGTCACCCACAGGGTCTTTGCTGCCCGATATGATATAGGTCGGCAGTTCCTTCGGGTATTCCTCAAACCACTTGTTCCTGTTGACGTAATAATTCACACCCACCAGATTTTCAAAGCCGTTCACCGTAAAGCTGAAATTGCAGTAAGGGTCGGCAAGATATTTTTTCAGTTCTTCGGGGTCGCGGTTAAGCCAGCCGCCTCCGTCCCTGCCCGATTTTGAATTGTAAATACCATACTTTCCGAACATAGCTTTATCTGTAAGTGGCGGTCTGAATCTGCTGCCCTTTACTTTTCTTATGCCCTGCAAATACAGCATCAGCTGAGGTTCAACACCCAGCAGTGCGCCTGTTCCGCTGAATATAACACCGACCAGTTCATCGGGATAAGACGTAACATAAGCCCTGCCCAGCAGACTTCCCATGCTGTGCGCAAACATAAAGTAAGGCAGGTCGGGATATTCCTTTTTCATTATGCGGGTAAGTCGGTGCATATCAGCCAGACAGTGCTGCCAGCCCTTGCGTTCACTGATGAAGCCTCTCTCCTGATTCTCATTCGGGTCGATAACGCCGTCCTTTTCCTCAGCCAGTTTAGCGGCGGTCATGCCGTGTCCAAGATGATCGTTGCCCACCACCAGATAGCCGTTGTCGTTCAGCCATCTTGCAAACCCGCGGTAGCGGCGCACGTACTCGCACATACCGTGAACAAGCTGTATGACAGCCTTAGGCTTAAAGTCCTTTTTGGTGTATATCTCATAATAGATCTGCTTGCCCTTATCGCTTGAAGGGAAATATCTTTTCTCGGTAATGTATTCGCTGTTTGACATAGTTTGTACCTCCTTGTGCTTTGATTTTTGATAGGTTATAGTATCGCCCTCAGCGGGCTGTTTCATTCTTGTCCGATGTCTGCCTGTACAGACAGGCACTGTCTTCAATTTTGCTGACTGCCGTGAACCAGCTGAACTTCGGTGAAATTATATAAAAGTCCCTGATATCGTAAACTTCTTCCAGCACATCGAACATCGCATCTTTTTCGCCCTCATATACCCAGCCGTCAGAAAGTATAAGAAAAAGCTTGTCCTCATCGGGTATACCCGCCTTGATAGTCTGAATATACCCTGCATGACTTTCATAATTAAGTGAACAGGCAATGTATTCTTGGTAAAGTTCTTCCCTGAAATGCATATTGTACTCTTCAAGGGTCTGTCTGCCCACTGGATAGTTTTTTATATCGGCAAAGGTGAAATAAAACTTGCTGATGATATCAGTGTAACCTTGCTTTGAATACTCGTGAAATTTCCCTCGGTCGATGTTCTTCGCTTTTATAACTTACTCTATCTCATCACGTAGAAGAGGGTGCTTTTTTCTTTCGGAAATATATTTAAGATCATCGTATGGCATTTCGGATACTCCTAAAAGGTGAACCGCTGTCCCTGCATAGTTACAGCATCTTTGACGGTGCAGTTGTCTTTCCAGAATGTGACCACTACCCCATCGGAACATACCAGCTGTGTGCCGCCGTTTATAAAAGCGGAAGCATAAGCATTTTCAAGGTTGCGTGAATACAGCTTACTGCCGTCCTTTGCGGAATAAACATCAACAAAAGTCGGGGTCATCTCCCCCTCATCGACCTCATCTTCCGCGTCATATCTGAATCCCACAGCCGCGATATAGTCGTATTCCGGGATATATCCCAACCTTAGATAATGTTCACCCACCTTGTTTTCGGCTGACCACAGCTTATTTAGTTCGGGGGCACAGCATTCAAATCCGCCGCACATCACAGAACAGTATACTCTTCCGCCGCCCGAACATACACTCAGCAGTGAGCGCGGATATTTTTTGCTTTTTTCCCCGACAAACAGGTACTCTCGTGCAGAGGATACTTCAAGTTCACTGTCGGGATAAAGCTTTTCATAGCCCTTTTCTGTTGCGGTGATACTGCCGTCCGCCAGTGAAAGTGTGAACCTTTTGTTCTCGGCATTTATGGCATATAAAGCCTTATCATCAGCACTGAAATGTAACCTCTGTATCTTTTTGACCTCTTTGGTGTTCCACAGGGCTTTTCCGCTTTCAACTTCATAAAGGGTGATGCCCGACCTGCTATAAGCTGCCGCCGCGAAAAGCTTTCCGCTGTCGGATATGCACAGCCTGTCGCCGCCGGGACCATACTTAGTGTCGTACTCACCCAGCTTTGCCCCTGTGACAGAATCGAAAGCCGCGACTTTTTTCTCATATTCGGCTGCAAGCAGGTATCTGCCGTTGTTTGATGCTTTCATGTGTCTTACTAACATTTCGTTCTCTCCTTTTTCTTTATATAGTCATAAGTTCACTGTAATTATACCACAAAAATTTCCAACAATCAAGCTGTTTAACCAAAGAATTTTGTTTATTTTCCAAAAATCGGCGTTGTAATCATTTCTGATTGTTAAAAAAATTTATTTCCCCTTGCAAAATTATTTTATTATGGTATAATAAAGATGTACATGCGGACATAGCGCCGCATAACATTAGGATAAAGATGATCGATTTTTCCGTGGTGTGGAAAGAAATAACTGATGAGGTGATAATGATGAGCAAAGAAACTGAACTCTATAAGCTCTGGTGTGAAAAGGCTGTGGACGATCCCGACCTCGTAACCGAACTGAAATCCGTTGAGGGTGATGACGAAGCTATCCTCGACCGTTTTTACAGAGATCTTGAATTCGGTACAGGCGGACTGCGCGGGGTAATTGGCGCAGGTTCATACAGACTGAATATCTATACTATCAGACGTGCAACACAGGGTCTTGCTGACTATGTTAACGCTACTTTCAAGAACGCAAGTGTTGCTATCTCCTACGATTCAAGAATAAAGTCCGACGTATTTGCTAAGGCTACCGCTGCTGTTATGGCTGCAAACGGCATCAAGGCATATATCTACAAGGAACTCATGCCTACTCCCTGCCTTTCATGGGCAGTAAGAGAACTGGGCTGTCAGGCAGGCGTTATGGTAACAGCTTCACACAACCCTGCAAAGTACAACGGCTACAAGGTATACGGTGAGGACGGCTGTCAGCTGACTATCGACGCTGCTAACGTTGTTACCGAGAAGATCGAGTCCGTTGATATGTTCGGCGGTGCTAAGTATATCGACTTTGAAGAGGGTCTGAAGAGCGGCATGATCGAGTACATCGGTCAGGACGTTATCGACAAGTACCTCGATAAGGTAGCTGAACAGGGCATACATACCGATCTCGTTGCAGACAGCGGTCTGAAGGTAGTTTATACTCCTCTCAACGGCACAGGCAACAAGCCCGTAAGAGCAATACTCAAGAAGATCGGCATCAAGGAAGTTACAGTAGTTCCCGAGCAGGAGAACCCCGACGGCAACTTCCCCACCTGTCCTTTCCCGAATCCTGAGATCAAGGAAGCACTGGCTAAGGGTCTGGAACTTTGCAACACTGTAAAGCCCGATCTGCTGCTGGCTACCGACCCTGACTGCGACCGTGTAGGTATTGCAGTTCCCGCTCCCGATGGCAGCTATGTACTGTTCTCGGGTAACGAAGTTGGCGCTATGCTGCTGAAATACATCTGCCAGGAGAGAACAGCCCTCGGCACCATGCCCAAGAACCCTGTTGCTGTAAAGACCATCGTTACAACAGACATCTGCAAGAAGATAGCTGACGAGTACGGTGTTGAGCTGAGAAACGTTCTCACAGGCTTCAAGTTCATCGGCGAGCAGATAGGCTTCCTGGAGAAAGACAATGAGGCTGACAGATACATCTTCGGTTTCGAGGAGAGCTACGGTTATCTGGCAGGTTCCTATGTACGCGACAAGGACGCTGTTGTAGCTTCCATGCTGATCTGCGAGATGGCAGCATTCTACCGCACCAAGGGCATCACACTGCTGCAGGCAAGGGAGAACCTCTACAACGAGTACGGCAACTATCTCCACAGCCAGGAGTCCTTCCAGTGCGAGGGTGCAAGCGGCATGGAGAAGATGAAGGAGATCATGGCAGGACTGAGAACCAATGGTCCCAAGGTGATCGGCGGACTGAACGTTACTGTATTTGCTGACTACAAGGCATCCGAGCAGACCGACATTGCAACAGGCACAAAGACAGTACTTACACTGCCCAAGTCCGATGTACTGGTATTTGAGCTGGAGCAGGGTGCGAGCGTGATCATCAGACCTTCGGGCACAGAGCCTAAGATCAAGGCATACTACACTGCTATTGGTGAGACAAGAGCTGATGCTGAGAAGACTGAGGCTGCACTGAAAGCAGATTTCAAGAAGATACTGGGATTCTGATAAAAATATTTACCCGCAGAGACAGTGGTCTTTGCGGGTATTTTTATTTGCTGTTATCGATAGTTTGCGAGTTTTCGCCCCTCGTTCCTCGGGTCGAGAAATCGTAAACGCTATCGCTGTCCGATTTCGGGCGCGGCAATATTTTACGCGGATAGTTTGTGCGTATGCATACGATCGCATACGCTCGACATTTGATATTGCCGCACCTTTTTGATCGGAAGTTTGCTTTTCTATTTATTGCTTTGTTGCCACGTCGCTTTGCGCCTTGATGCGAGGGCTCTGCCCTCGTGCTCCCGCAAGCCTGCTAGCGCGAGGCTTGACCGCGCGCTTTGATTCGCGGCTTAGTTTTGTTTTGGTCGCTGCTTTTGTGCCGCGAAATTTGACTTCGGCATATCCGCTAATTTGTGCATATCCTGCTTGACTTTTTCCGCTTTCTAAGCTATAATATCTATGTATGGTCTGTTTGACAGATCGATCTCATCAGTAATTAAGGCAGCTTTTCTGTCTGATATAAAAATTTCACCCGAAATTATATGAAAGAGGTAATGACTATGTCAACTAACAGCTATGAATCCCCCTTCTGTACAAGATATGCCAGCAAGGAGATGCAGTACATCTTCTCCGCTGACAAAAAGTTCACCACCTGGAGAAAACTCTGGGTAGCACTGGCAAGAGCTGAGATGAAGCTGGGGCTCAACGTTACTCAGGCACAGGTAGATGAGCTTGCTGCTCACATCAACGACGTTGATTACGATAAGGCTGCTGAGTATGAGAAGAAGTTCCGCCACGATGTTATGGCTCATGTTCATACCTACGGCGAGGTTTGCCCCAACGCTAAGGGCATCATCCACATGGGTGCTACTTCCTGCTATGTGGGCGACAACACTGATGTCATCATCATGCGCGACGCTCTGACCATCGTAAAGAGAAAGCTTGTAAAGGTAATTGACCAGCTGGCTAAGTTCGCTGACAAGTACAAGAATCTGCCTTGTCTGGCTTACACACACCTCCAGCCCGCACAGCTGACTACCGTGGGCAAGAGAGCAACTCTCTGGTGCAACGAGTTGGTAATGGACCTTGAAGACCTTGATTTCCAGCTTGGCAGACTGAAGCTGCTGGGCTCCAAGGGTACAACAGGTACACAGGCTTCTTTCATGGAGCTTTTCCACGGTGATACTGACAAGGTAAAGGAGCTTGAAAAGCTCATCGCTGAGGAAATGGGCTTTGATGCAGTAGTTCCCGTATCGGGTCAGACCTACTCCAGAAAGGTTGACTTTGCTGTATGTCAGGTACTGGCTGCAATCTCTCAGAGTGCTATGAAGTTCGGCAACGATATCAGACTTCTCCAGTCCTTCAAGGAGATCGAAGAGCCTTTCGAGAAGACCCAGATAGGTTCCTCCGCAATGGCTTACAAGCGCAACCCCATGAGAGATGAGCGTATCTGCTCACTGGCAAGATACGTTATGTGCGATGTACTGAACCCCGCATTCACAGCAGGTACACAGTGGTTCGAGAGAACTCTGGACGACTCCGCAAACAAGCGTATCTCCGTAGCTGAGGCTTTCCTCGGTGTTGACGCTATACTCAACATCATGCTGAACGTTACCGACCCTGAGAACGGTCTGGTGGTATACGACAAGATCATCACCAAGAGAGTTATGGCTGAACTGCCTTTCATGGCTACCGAGAATGTAATCATGGACGCTTGCGAAAAGGGCGGCGACAGACAGGAGCTCCACGAGCATATCAGAGAGCTTTCCATGATAGCAGGTGCTCATGTTAAGCAGGACGGTCTTGACAACGACCTTGCCGATCTCATCGCGGCTGACCCTATCTTCAAGGTAACAAGAGAAGAGCTGGCTGAGATAATGAAGCCCGAGAACTACATCGGCAGATGCCCTCAGCAGGTAGATGAGTTTATAGCTAACGTTGTAAAGCCCATCATCGATGCTAACGGCGTATCCGATGATGTTGCAGAGATCAACGTATAAAGATAAAACAGATAAAGGCTGATAATATCCCGCGATGGAAATTTCATCGCGGGAATATCGGCATATAAAAGAGGATAACAAAATGAGCAGATATGACGGCGGCGAAGTACCTGATGAAAACTCAAATGGCAGTATGTGCAGAAATTCGGGAGTGCCAAGCAAGAGTAACATAATTGCTGTAATTATTACTGTGGCAATGCACCTGTTCGCAGTCTGGTATGGTACAGGCATGAGCAACACCCACGGATTTCTCGCCGGTTTGGGAGAATACATATTCTTCCTTTTCTGCGGCAGCATAAGCGCTGCGATAGACGCGATATGGTTGGTACGCTTGGCGCGGCGCAAAAACTTCTCAAATAAAAAGTGCGCTCTCATCACGGTATTGATACATCTGGTGTTTCTGGTGTCTTTGTATTTTTTACCTCAAGGAAATTTCGGCTTAGCTTTCGCTGTTTTCGGCTTTATAGTGTGCGGAATACTTGACCTGATATGGAGCATTCACGGGATAAAGTGCCTTTACAAAAAGCTCTGCCCCGAAGCAAGTCCGAAAAAGATGTTTGCTTACATCACCGTGGTGCTGAATATTTCCGCATTAGTCACTGTTCTGCTTATTCTGACCGACTTCACAAATTTTACATCGAAACTGTTTGATTGCTTTCTCATACTCACTCCGATATGTATAGTCATCGACCTGATATGGCTGATACTCAGCGGTACAAACCGAGCAATGCGGGGCAGCAAGAAGTAAATAAAAAAGAGATCAAAAACAGGAGAACACAAATGAAAAGAAGATATGATAACAACGGTTACTACGGCGGAAAGGTCTGCCCGAGATGCGGGTATCCAAACTGTCAGATAGTACATGAAAGTACCACAACAGGCGGAGATTACGGCGTTTGCAAAGGTATTTGCGGTTTTATGCTGCTTCACAACCCTGTGGGACTGCTGTGCGGTCTTTGCGGAATGAAGACCAAGACAACTACCCGCGCTTACTGGGCTTGTCCAAGCTGCGGAAAGAAATTCAAGGTATGACCGAGAATAGAAAGCAGGAACTCTGGGTGAAAGCCATGGAGTGCGGTGCGAGGTACGGTTGTCATCAGCGGGCGGACAGAAGCTTTTTTCTGGGGTGCTGGCAGTTCCCTGTGTGTGCGAGATGCACAGGGGTAATGATAGGTCACTTTATCGGATTTCCCCTTGCTTTGAAAAAGCGGATATCCTCATGGGCGGCGGTATGCTTTTGCGAAGTCATGCTGGCTGACTGGATATTACAGGCTGTGGGGATAAAGAAATCTACCAATGGCAGACGGCTTGTTACGGGGATAGCTGGCGGTATCGGGACGACGGTGCTGTATGCGATGATGCTAAAGCGAATATTCTCGAAGATACTGAGGAAAACTCATGGATAAAACGGATATTAAGGTGTTGGCTGGGTCATGTGCGGTGCTGGCGGCGATCGGATTTTCGATAGTTACGCTCGCTAAGTTTCAAAGGCTGGATTACGACCATGCAGTTTGTATAGCCGATGATTACAGCAAGGCGAATTTCAACATAGAGGATCTGGATATTGATATGGTGAGAGCTGATATCGAACGCAGCTGCTTCTCCGATGCTAAAACAGATAACAAGGGATCAATAAATTACCTTAGGCACAGCAACCACGCCGATAATTCCGCGACAGAACTTGACAACCAAACTGCCGCTCTGCTTGGTAAGGTCATAGCCGAATACGAGAACGAACAGTATCGTGAATTTCTTGGTGCTAACTCAGTGGAGATTTCCGACAAGACCTTTGATGGCTGTACGAACGGCTTTCTTGTATCGGGCGTGAATGACGAAGAATCCTTGGAGTATTTCACCGTTTCAGCACGCATAGCACATTACCCGGACGAAGGCTGTGTTGAGGAACTTAAAAATATCAGAAGTCAGTGGTGGGAAAAATACACCGCCGATAACCCCGACAAGTTTGATTATACGACCGATATGCCAACCGTTTTCAGCGGCACTGCCGAGAGCGATAATGCGTATTTCACATACGAAGTCCGATTTGACTACGGCGACGTGGAAGACCCATCGGAAATGGTGTCGGTAGGTTGTACATATTTCGGTTCGGACTATATAGCTGACTATTTTTACTATGGCTATATTAATGACGGCTATCGGGGGTTTCTGAAATTTCTGAGGAACGAGGAAGTGACAGTTCCCGAAGAGATAATCGGGTTGCCTGATAACATCGAAAAAGAAGAGTGATATAATGGATATTGCAAAATATCAGAAAGCGGCGGACGAGATACTTGAACGCCTTATAAATGCCATGCGCGGCGGCAGGGCGGAGATACATCCGCAGTCGCTGATATGCGCGGTGGGCGCACTTGCGGGATATTCCTGCCAGAAAGATGTGCGCGTGATGTTCATGAAAAAGAACGGTCTTTCCGAGGACAAGGTGTTCACGATAATGACCGACAAACAGGGCAGGAAGTTCTATTTCGGCGACCTTATCAACGAACCACTCGTGAACGAGAAGTACTCGGTATGGTCGATGATAGGCGGTGCTGTAAAACAGCACGGCGGTAAACTGCCCGATGTGAACGACATATTCCGCTACATATCCTACACCGTGGGTGGCGAGAATTTCGGAAAGCCCCGCGCCTGCGAGGTCGGCGATGATATGGGTGTATACCTGAAACAGTTGTGGCTCCCGCTTAATGAGATCGCGACAAAGTATGCCGCAGACGGCGAGCTGCACATCATATACGGCATCGCTCTGCAAAAGGCGGTATTCGCGGCAGGAAAGCAGATGGACGTCACCGAGGCGGCGCGTATAGCTATGGAAAGCGCTGTCAGCATGAGCAAGGTGGATTATAACAGTTATTGCAGATAGCTGAAACTAATAAAAATGGTCTAAAAGGAGTGTTTTAATGAAAAGAAAGATCGCGATGTTCCTGGCACTTGCAGTATGCATATCAATGACAGCCTGCGGAGATACAAAGAACGATGAAAGCAAAGCTGAGAAATCAGCCGATACTGCTGCCATTTCTGCTAAAGCAACAGAATCAGAAGCAGAAGAGATACCCGAGACTGAACTTGGTCCGAAGCTTGTGACACTAACATTCCCTGATGGTAAGACTATTGATATCAATGAAGGAACAAGTGTTAAAAAGCTTGTTGAAGAAGCAGGACTGAAGCCAACCTGTTTTTCCCGTGGTTACAATACTAACAATGGTGCTGTTAATTTCTATGGATATATACCTGATGATGGTACAGAAGATAATGTGATCAAAGACAACGAGACAGCCCTATATCTGTTATATAAGGACAAGAACGGAAAATATGTTGATAGCACGGAAAAAGAGATACCAAACGATTGGACTATATGCGGTGTAAAGGTCGAACGGTTCAATGTAGACCATTTCGGTGATCATAATTATACAACATATTCTCCCGATTCCATAGCAGTTGATTATGACGGTATCGAGTTGGGCAAGACAGATTATTTCGAGATAGTTGACAGAGGATATGAAATGCTTTCCGAAAATGCACCTGTAAACAGCGCTGTATGGAAAGATAATGACGTTTACTTTACTGCAGAATTTAGAGATGAATCATCGACCTTCGGAACAGATCCCGAGGATAAAACTATTGATTCGTTCACAATAATACCCGCGGATTGTATTGACGTATTTGATGTTTATAACTATTAATATTATCATATAACGAAAGGACAGATACTAATGAAGATCGAAACTAAATGTTTGCATGAGGGATATACCCCCAAGAACGGAGAACCCAGAGTTGTGCCGATAGTACAGAGCACTACTTATGTTTATGACTCAACCGACGCAGTGGCAGCTGTTTTTGATGACCCCACCCTCAGCCTTATTTACGGACGTTTTGAGAACCCCACAACAGACGCAGTTGAAAAGAAGATAGCTGCTCTGGAGGGCGGTGTGGCTGCTATGTGTACTTCTTCCGGTCAGGCTGCTTCTCTCTGCTCGATACTTAACATATGCGAGAGCGGCGACAGCTTTATCGCTTCTACCGCTATATACGGCGGTACTATCAACCTGTTCAGCATAACACTGAAAAAGCTGGGCATCGAGTGTATCTGGGTTGACCCCGACAGCACTGAGGAAGAGCTGATGGCTGCTTTCAAGCCCAACACCAAGCTGGTATTCGGTGAGACTATCGCTAACCCCTCGCTGACAGTACTGGATATCGAAAAGTTCGCAAAGGCTGCACACGCTAACGGCGTTCCGCTGATAGTTGACAACACCTTTGCTACACCTATCCTTTGCAGACCTATCGAGTGGGGCGCTGATATCGTTATACACTCCACATCAAAGTACATGGACGGCCATGCAGTACAGGTAGGCGGCGTTATCGTTGACAGCGGCAAGTTCGACTGGGCAGCAAGCGGAAAGTTCCCCTGCATGACCGAGCCTGACGAGAGCTATCACGGCACTATCTACACCGAGAAGTATCCTTTTGCGCCTTATATAGTCAAGGCTCGTATGCAGCTGATGAGAGACTTCGGCTGCTACCCTGCGGCTAACTCTTCTTTCCTGCTGAATCTTGGTCTTGAGACACTGCACGTTCGTATGAAGCAGTATGTTGAGAATGCTAAGATAGTAGCTGAGTACCTGAACAATAACGACAAGGTTGAGAGCGTATTCTATCCCGGTCTGGAGGGCAACAAGTACTATCCTCTGGTACAGAAGTATCTGCCTCTGGGTGCTTCGGGTGTTATCAGCTTCTCCATCAAGGGCGGCAGACCTGTTGCTGTCAAGTTCATGGACAGCCTAAAACTGGCTTCCAACGAAGTTCACGTTGCAGATATCCGTACCTGCGTACTGCACCCCGCTTCTGCTACACACAGACAGCTGACCGATGAACAGCTGGTAGCCGCAGGCATCGACGGCGGTATGATAAGATTCTCCGTTGGTCTTGAA
>NZ_JAILMR010000081.1 GCF_024692365.1 Ruminococcus sp.
CAGCCTGCTTAGCCATCTTGAAATGCTTGCTCTTAGCGCCGAAATAGCCCTTTGCAAGCTTCAGTGTCTTATTTCTTCTCTTACGAGTCATCATTGCTCCCTTAACACGAGCCATAGTTATTACCTCCTAGAATTATTACAGATTTTACTTCCCTACAACTCGTCTTACTTCTTGTAAGGGATAAGAGCCTTTACGTTTGCTATGTTGGTATCATCAGCGTAAGCTGCGTTTCTCAGAATTCTCTTTCTCTTGTGATCCTTCTGATTGAGTCTGTGTCTCTTGTTAACGTGCTGGAACTTTACCTTGCCGGTACCTGTTACTCTGAAACGCTTCTTAGCGCCCGAATGTGTCTTGATCTTAGGCATTTGATTTATCCTCCTTAAAACTTATTACTTGCCTGCTTTCGGCGCAACGAACATTACCAGGCTGCGCCCCTCCATCTTGGAAGGCTTATCAACAACTCCCACCTCGGATACAGCTTCCTTGAACTTCACCAGCAGTTCTTCACCGAACTGAGGGTGTGCAACAGTACGCTTGCGGAATCTTACCGATACTTTCAGCTTATCTCCGCCCTTGAGGAACTTTATCGCCTGATTTACCTTTGTCTCAAAATCGTGGGTGTCGATGGTAGAGGACATTCTTATTTCCTTTATCTCGATTACCTTCTGATTCTTTCTCTGCTCCTTCTCACGCTTCTGCT
Source organism: Ruminococcus sp. (assembly GCF_024692365.1). GTDB lineage: Bacteria > Bacillota > Clostridia > Oscillospirales > Ruminococcaceae > Hominimerdicola. Next base: position 702 of record NZ_JAILMR010000081.1, read on the forward strand.
GCTCAAACAGGAACTTACCGTAATCCATTATCTTGCAGACAGGCGGTGTAGCCTGCGGCGCGATCTTAACCAGATCCAGGTCTTTTTCAAATGCGATCTTCAATGCTTCCTCCGCACTGAGTATACCGAGCTGTGCTCCGTCAACGTCGATGACTCTGAGTTCCTTGTCTCTGATCTCTTCGTTGAGCTGATGTTCTTTGCTGCTAATAGTCAAGCACCTCCAAAATAAAAATTAAACGGGCACAGAACGCTCCGTACCCGTAATGATATCAATCTCAGGCAGCCAAACTGCCTTGTATTTATCACTGCGACCTTTTCGCTGCCCGCAGGCGCTCGAGGTGAGAACGGAATAGTTCTGCTTTGTTTACTGATTAATTATATCACCCTCATCGACATTTGTCAAGGGGCATTTGTAAATTTTTTGTTATACGCTTTAAATCTCCCGATTTACCAACACAAGTATTTTATCACATCATGTTCTTTCCTGTCAATATATTTGGCAGGAATAAATATAGTATATTCGCTCCTGTTCTATCATGATGAACTACGGCTGACCGTGTCGCCCCTTGCGGGTCGAGTCATCAAAAACGCTGTCGCTGTTTGATGACGGGCGCGGGCAATGTTCACGGACTTAGATTGTGTAGGTGGTATACGTTGGTACACGCTCGTATCGTTTGGTATTGCCCGCGCCTATGGTCGGGAAGATAGTCTGCTATTACTTGATTGTTGCCGCGTCGCTTTTGTGCCTTGACCGAGAGGCTCTGCCTCTCGAGCTCTCCGCAACCCTTTCGCGAAAGGCTTGACCCAAAGCTCTACTCCTTGGCATTCTATCCACAGTACAGCTACGTTGTTGCCCCGCCAATAATTATGAATTGAGAAAAGCGGAGAGCTCATAACTCCCCGCTTTGATTGCTTTAATAATGTATATTACTTGCTCAGCATTACTTTCAGTCTCTCGTCAACTGCTTTCAGGAAATCCTCTGTGTTGACTTTCTGCTTGTTCTCCAGCTTGGAAAGCAGATACAGGTCGCCTGTCATTATGCCGTCCTCAATAGTCTGGATAGTTGCCTTTTCAAGACAATCAGCAAAGTTAACCAGCTCAGGCAGTTCGTCCAGCTCGCCTCTCTTGCGGAGTGCGCCTGTCCATGCAAACAGTGTAGCAACAGAGTTTGTGGAAGTCTCTTCACCCTTCAGGTGCTTGTAGTAATGTCTCTGAACAGTACCGTGTGCAGCCTCGAACTCATATACACCATCAGGTGATACCAGTACAGAGGTCATCATAGCCAGTGAACCGTAAGCAGTAGCTACCATATCGGACATAACGTCGCCGTCGTAGTTCTTGCAAGCCCAGATATAGCCGCCATTAGAACGTACAACTCTTGCAACAGCATCATCGATGAGGGTGTAGAAGTACTCTATGCCTGCTTCCTCGAACTTAGCCTTATACTCGCTCTCAAATATCTCGCTGAAGATATCCTTGAATGTGTGGTCATACTTCTTGGAGATTGTATCCTTGGTTGCGAACCAAACGTCCTGCTTGGTATCCAGCGCAAAGTTGAAAACGCTCTTTGCGAAAGATGCGATAGAAGTGGACTTGTTGTGCATACCCTGTATAACGCCGTCGCACTCGAAGTTGTAGATAGTCTCACGGGTCTCGTTACCGTCCTTATCGGTGCACACCAATTCAGCCTTAGCGCCTGCGGGGCACTTCATCTCAACGTTCTTGTATACATCGCCGTAAGCGTGACGTGCTATGGTGATAGGCTTTGTCCATGTGGGGATATAGGGAGTGATGCCCTTAACGAGTATAGGTGTTCTGAAAACAGTACCGTCCAGCATAGCACGGATAGTGCCGTTAGGGGACTTCCACATCTCTTTCAGGTTATACTCAGTCATTCTTGCAGCGTTAGGTGTGATCGTTGCGCACTTAACTGCAACGCCGTACTTCTTGGTAGCGTTAGCTGAATCAACAGTTACCTGATCGTTTGTCTCATTTCTGTGAACGAGTCCCAGATCATAGTAATCCGACTTGAGATCAACATACGGAGTGATCAGTATGTCCTTTATCTCCTGCCAGATGATCCTTGTCATCTCGTCGCCGTCCATCTCGACCAGCGGTGTCTTCATCTGAATCTTAGCCATAAAAATAGCCCTCCTTACTAATTTGCAAACAGCAGGGGCATACCCCGCCGAATTTCCTTTATCATCTTAAATATTTATTTTTCAACTAAAGATCTGTGCTTACTCTTTCTTGGCAAATAAAGCTTTATAGCTAAACTTGGTATCACCCTGTGTGACATTCGATGCTACATCTCTTGATACGCCAAAGTTTACAGTTTCCACAAGGTTAACATTCACCCAGCCGTCGCCAACTTCCTTTACCTCAATGATAGGCACATCTAAGTCGTCCCTGAGTATACACTCCCTTGTTTCGGTCATTTCGGGGATATACCAGTGACCTTCAACATCCTCAAAAAATACATCTCCTGACTTAACTTCAAAGTCTTCCGAGAATGTGCCGCTTTCAAGTTCATTACCATCAGCATCAACACCGCTGTAAGCGGTAGTTACCTTCATCTTGCATACAGACTTATCATCACCGCCATCGGAAAATATCATCTGATGGCTGTAATTGAGACCATCAGCCACCTCAAATGTAGATGCTATATCCCTTGTATCATCAAAAGCAACAGTCTCCACAGAATTAACAGTAACGCCGTCATCGAGAATACTAAAGATATTTGCGACAGGCTGTTCAGTATCTGCACTTATCTCGAGTTCCTCATTCTCGTTGAGATACCAACGACCCTCTGCGTCCTCAAAGAAAACGTCGCCATATTTGACCTCATAGTCCTCCGAGAAGGATTCTTCACCATTCGTATAGGTAGTTACCGTCATTCGGCACGAAGGCTGTTCAACGTCTTCCTGTATATCTTCCTCGGCAGTAACTTCGGTCTCATCTGCTGTCACAACTGCATCAGCAGAAGATTCAGCAGCCGAATTTTCAGCCTTGCTTTTTGTATCGTCCTTGGATTTATTTCCGCAGCCTGCAAGACAGACTACCAGTGCAGTGATAAAAGCCACTGTGTTTATTCTTTTCATGAGATATCCTCCTTAAAGACCCGCTTCCGCAGCGTTTCTGTTTATCTCACTGAATATAAGCGCAACAGTTATCGCCGCTATCACAAAAAACACCGTAGCCACAGCGAAAGGCACCATTTTATGAAAGCATTCCTTGGCAGGACGTGCCAGCGTCTTCCTCAGTTTGATAAACTCAGCAATTACAGCACCTAAACCGCCCAGAAAAATACCAACAGACAGCATAGGTATATCATACGCTCTCACAGCAGGCAGAAGACTAAGCAGCCATGTGACAGCCAGTCCCGCAAGTATACCTACTTCAACCGCGCCCATCACGAATGATTCGCTGATGGTGTAGTTCTCTTTACCATTATAGCGGATTATCGCACCGATAACGCCGCCCATTCCCCATGGTATCATGAGGTCTGCACCCTTTGCGCCAAAGCAGTAAAAAGCTCCCAGCATCGCCGCAGATGTCAGCACATACCACACCGCAGTCTTGAACATATTTACAAGCTCATCGCGGTTGCCTGAATAATTACCGTGATTATTAAAGATAGTGGTAAAGAACATAGCTTTGTGTATGTTCTCATCACGGGCTTCATTGATCTTGTCGCGGGTCTTCAAACCGCGTATCAGCGCAGTGGTCTCTTCCTGCCATTTGTCATATTGTTCGTATGTCGAACCCGCATAGCTGTCAGGTTCATCAGGAATCTCGCCCACATATGAATCCTTAGTGCCGTAACCCTTGTCATATTTCAGATTATCTTCCAGCCACTGTTCATATTCAGTAAGCTGTTTTTCCTGTACAGGAGGTTTGTTTTCCTCCATCTCCTTTATCTTTTCTTCAAAGAATTCTTCATCCAGCCTGATATCGTTTGTACCGAACAGCTTCTGCATATCAGGGCCACGGGAAATGTTACGCGCCACCTGACCCTCAGCCAGCATTGCCGCATTTTCCTCGGGCTTCTTGAGATTTCTGCGCCTTTTCACACCCGATGAGGGTGTATCGCCCATCTCCTTTATCTTCTCTTCAAAGAACTCTTCACCCAGCGGCTTATCGTCCGTACCCGTAAGATCGGACAGATCCATCCGCCGCTTGTTCGCTCTATTTTCAGGCATGATATCCCTCTCTTCTTCATAATTCTATAAAACCCTATCAGTGCCTTGATATAAGTGATATTATCACCAAAAGCACTATAACAACAGCAGCAATGAGCTTTATCCTGTTTAAGTACCAGTTAAAGCATCTCCCGGGGAAAAAGATCTTCAGGATCAGAAAACATATTCCGCAGAATACTGCAACTATGATAAACCTTACAAATCTTCCTTCCTCTCCGATCATTGTCTGTCACTCCCTAAAAAAGCCATGAACCGATAAGCACTGCCGCAAGCAGTATTATCTTCGCAAGTGTTAGCCTCATAGAGGGAGCTACCACTTCTTTCTTCACCAGTAGATCACTCAAGAAATATGCGCCAATGCCCAGCAGTGATATGAACAGCGCAGGCACCAGCGTACCCGCAAACAGACTTTTCAGCCACGGTATGACCACCGTCATAAGCAAAAGTCCCAGTCCGACAGCGACAACAACAGCCATTATCTTAAGCGTGTCTTCTATCTCCTGTCTGCGTTCTTCCTCATCTATGACAGGTGTGCCGCGGTCGTCTTTTTGTTTCTCTTCGTCCATATTTACACCTCGTTTTCTCTGACAAGCCATCGCCCACGCGATAGCCCGTCACAAAAAACATCTCATCTGCGGGACACTGTGCCCCGCAGACCGATGTGTATTTCGTTATTACTTGGAAAGCTGCTCTCTTGTGTAATCCAGCAGACCGCCTGCAAGGATGATATCCTTGGTTCTGCCTGTCAGTTCGCAGAGTACGGGTATCTCTACGTTCTTGGACTTGTTTACAACAGTCAGCTGAGTCTTGCCTGCTTCGATATCAGCGCGAACATTTGCGATCTCGATCTCGTCGCCCTGCTCGATCTTGTCATAGTCAGCCTCGTTCACGAATGTCAGAGGAAGTATACCTGCATTGATGAGGTTTGCTCTGTGGATACGCGCAAAGCTCTTAACCAGTACAGCCTTGATGCCCAGATACAGAGGTGCAAGAGCCGCGTGCTCTCTGGAAGAACCCTGACCGTAGTTTGAACCGCCTACGATGATGGACTTCTCCATGTTCTTTGCTCTTCTGGGGAAATCCTCGTCACATACTGTGAAGCAGTGCTGTGAGATAGCGGGGATATTCGATCTCAGAGGGAGTATCTTTGCACCTGCGGGCATGATGTGGTCGGTTGTGATGTTGTCGCCCACCTTCAGTGATACCTGACAGCCGATACTCTCAACCAGAGGAGCGGTCTCGGGGTAAGGCTTGATGTTGGGACCTCTCAGTACCTCAACGCTGTCCATATCAGCCTCAGCTACGGGAGGGACAACCATATTGTCGTTTATCTTGAAGTGCTCGGGCACCTTGATCTCAGGCATATCGCCGAGAGTTCTGGGATCAACCAGAACACCTGCAACTGCGGAAGCAGCAGCCAGCTCAGGTGATACCAGATAGATCTGACCGTCCTTTGTTCCGGAACGACCAAGGAAGTTTCTGTTGAATGTTCTCAGGGAGATACCCTTGGAGTTAGGAGCCTGACCCATACCGATGCAAGGGCCGCAAGCGGATTCCAGTATTCTTGCACCTGCTGCGATCATATCAGCCAGTGCGCCGTTCTCTGCGATCATGTTCAGCACCTGCTTGGAGCCGGGAGCGATAGCCAGAGATACGTCGGGGTGAACGGTCTTGCCCTTGAGGATGTGAGCGACCTTCATCATGTCAACATAGGAAGAGTTGGTACATGAACCGATACATACCTGATCTATCTTCATGCCGCTGAGTTCCTCTGCGGTCTTGATATTGTCAGGAGAATGAGGACAAGCAGCCATAGGTGTCAGCTTGCTGAGGTCGATATCGATAACTTCATCGTATACAGCGTCATCGTCAGCCTTCAGCTCAGTCCATACGTCAGCTCTCTCCTGTGCTTTCAGGAAGGAAAGTGTGATCTCATCAGAGGGGAATATAGATGTAGTAGCACCCAGCTCAGCGCCCATGTTTGTGATGGTAGCTCTCTCGGGAACGGACAGAGTCTTAACGCCCTCGCCGCAGTACTCGATGACCTTGCCTACACCACCCTTAACGGACAGTCTTCTGAGAACTTCAAGGATAACGTCCTTAGCAGATACCCATGCAGACAGCTTGCCTGTCAGGTTCACCTTTACGATGTTTGGGTAAGTGATGTAGTAAGCGCCGCCGCCCATTGCAACAGCAACATCAAGTCCGCCCGCACCGATAGCGATCATACCGATACCGCCGCCTGTAGGAGTATGGCTGTCAGAACCGATAAGGGTCTTGCCGGGGATACCGAATCTTTCCAGATGAACCTGATGACAGATACCGTTGCCGGGTCTGGAGAAATAGATGCCGTGCTTCTTGCAGACAGAACCGATGAATCTGTGGTCGTCAGCATTCTCAAAACCGGACTGGAGAGTATTGTGGTCGATGTAAGCCACACTCTTCTCAGTCTTTACGCGGGGCACGCCCATAGCCTCATACTCGAGGTATGCCATAGTACCTGTAGCGTCCTGTGTCAGTGTCTGGTCAATGCGAATGCCTATCTCCTGACCCTTGACGAATTCACCGTCAACAAGGTGCGCTTTAAGAATCTTTTCAGTCAGTGTAAGTCCCATAAAAAACTTCCTTCCATGTTATAGTCGGGGCGTATGCCCTTTATATATAATAATGCATTATTTATTATATACCAGAATGGGTTTTATGTCAAGATAAAAACACGTCCCCGAAGCTATCCTCCGTATTTTTGGGTATTTCTAACACGGCGAGGGCAGGTGTGTGGATTTTTTTTATATTTTTCTTATGCCGTAAAACCACGAAGTGCAATTTAAAATATTGATATCCCATCTATCACGTTCACCCTTTCATCATGCAGTACCGTATCAGATACGTACCTGTCTTATACGGATGTACCACTTGGTATCATAACGCATACCAAATTATACGGTCGTATATTTTGGTATAAGTTCGTATGCTTTGGTACAGGCTCGTATACTTTGGAACACCTCACAGCCTGTTTGGTAAAAGTCCGCCGATGCTGTCCCTGTTATTCAAAATTGATTTTTGTCCGCGTAACAAGTTTGACATATGTATCGGGGTGTGGTATAATGTTCTGTGGTAAGGGGGACTTTTCCGCGATCACGCAAACCGATTTCACTCCCCCGATATCAGAGGTGTTAATTATGAAATTCAGACCATGTATAGATATCCACAACGGCTGTGTAAAGCAGATAGTCGGCGGCAGCCTTGCGGATAAAGGCAATAAAGCACAGGATAATTTCGTATCCGAACAGGACGGCGGCTACTATGGCGAACTCTACAAAAGCCGCGGACTTTCAGGGGGACACATCATTATCCTGAACCCTGCGGGGAGCGAGTTCTACGAAAAGGACTTGCAGCAGGCGTACTCCGCACTGAACGCATTTGAGGGCGGCTTGCAGATAGGCGGCGGTATAAACGACAAAAACGCCGCAGACTTCCTTGACAAAGGTGCAAGCCATGTTATAGTTACAAGTTTCGTTTTCAGGAACGGCGAGATAGACGAGCATAACCTCACACTTATGAAAAACGCAGTTGGCAAGGACAGGCTTGTGCTTGACCTTTCATGCCGCAAGCGCGGAGAGGATTACTACATTGTCACCGACAGATGGCAGAAGTTCACCGATACAAAGCTTTGTCCAGAAACGATAGAACGCCTGCGCAACAGCTGTGATGAGTTCCTTATCCACGCAGTCGATGTTGAGGGCAAGGCAAAGGGCATCGAGGATGATGTTGCACGTATGCTGGGTGATATCGAAGATATGCCCGCCACCTATGCAGGAGGCATATCCTCCTTTGACGACCTTGAAAAGCTTAAAGTGCTGGGCAAAGGCAGGGTGGATTTCACCATAGGAAGCGCCCTCGATATCTTCGGGGGAAATATGAGTTTTGAAGAAGTATGCGGGTTTGACAAATGATGTAAACTGACCCGTAATGTACATATACGAAAGAAGGAACATAAAAATGAAAGAATATAAACCCTACCGCCGCAAGGCATATTATTATGAAACAGACAGAATGGATATCGTCCATCATTCCAACTACGTCCGCTGGCTGGAAGAAGCAAGGATAGACCTGATGGAACAGGCAGGCTGTCCATTTGAGTTCACCGAAAAACAGGGCATAGTATCCCCTGTACTCAGCGTTTCCTGCGAGTATAAATATCCCGTCAGATTCGGCGATGAATTTGAAGTAATATGCAGACTTCTCAGCTTCAACGGCTGCAGATTCAAGCTGGAATACGAGGTCAACAACCTCACAACAGGTCAGCTGTCACTTACCGCCGTGACCGAACACTGCTTCACGGGTACAGATCTGCGCCCGATACGTATGCAGAAGAAGTATCCCGAACTGTACGAGAACCTTTTGGAAGCACTGGAGGATAAGGGCGAATGAAGAAAGCTTTAGCCATAACAGCGGCGGCACTTATGCTGTCAGCCTGCGGAGCGGATATCGAAACCAAGAACAATGATATCTCCGCCGTGACCACCGATGAACAGACCACAGCCGGTGAAGACAGGTCGGGCAAGATAATCGTTGAAGAAAAGGAAAAGCCTGCCGAGACCACTGTCGCAAAAAAGGACGAGAGCAAGCCCGAAACTTCCGCTGCCGCCAAGAAGAAAAAAGCCGACCCCGATAAGATAAATGTCGGCTGTATGGATACCGTCGAAGTTTATCAGCAGATAAAGCTCAAAGATTTTGTGTTCGACAGCAACGCTAAACTCAAAAACGGCGATGAACTTCTGAACACCAACGAACTTGGCGAACATGAAGTCACCCTGAGAATGGAACTCGACGGCGGTGAAGCCGAGAAGAAAGTCAAGTACACCGTTGTCGATACCACCCCGCCCGTTATGCTGCTTGGTGATGATATATCCCTGAATGTCGGAGACTCTTTCGATATCGATGGGTACGTAAGCTATGCCGATAACTACGACCGCGCACCATCGCTTACAGTCGAAGGCGATGTTGATACCTCGGCAGAGGGCAGTTATCCTCTGACGCTGTACATCGATGATGCAAACGGCAACAGACTCACCAGATACGTAAACGTGAATGTTGGCGTATCTTCGTCTTCATCAGATGATACCACCTATGACGACAATCCCATCTACTTCGGCGACTTTGTTGAAAATTACAGCGCCGACGGCAGAGAGTTCGGTATAGACGTTTCCCGCTGGCAGGGCGATATAGATTTCGATGCCGTTGCAGAAGCAGGCTGCAAATTCGTGATAATCAGAATGGGCTACGGCGAATCAGGCGGTTCAGACCTTGATGAGTATTACTATGATAACATCGAGGGTGCGACTAAAGCAGGACTTAAAGTCGGCGTTTATTTCTATTCCACTGACACCACCATTGAAGGCGCACGCGCCACCGCAAAGAAGATAATCAAAGTTCTTGACGGACACAAGCTGGACTTCCCTGTTGCGTTTGACTGGGAAGAATTCCAGAACTTCCAGCACTACGGCATGAGTATCCACGACCTTTCCGAGGTGTACGAAGCCTTTGCAAACGAACTGGAAAAGAACGGCTATGCTTCCATGCTTTACAGCAGCAAGAACTTCCTCGAACTTTTCTGGGAAAACAAAAACAACAGACCAGTATGGTTAGCCCATTACGTGGAAGAAACTTCCTATGAGGGTGACTGGTACATCTGGCAGCGCTGCGGTACAGGTCGCATCGACGGCATAAACGGCGCAGTAGATCTTAATGTGCTTCAGGGAGAGTGATCGGCTTGGCTGTAAAAAATGAACTTATAAAACTGTTTGAACAGAACAGGGGCAGATACCTCTCAGGTGAGGAGATAGCCGAAAGCCTTGGATGTACCCGCGGCGCTGTCTGGAAAGCTGTGAAAAAACTCCAGACCGAGGGCTATGATATCTCTGCCGTGCCGAACAGAGGCTACCGTCTTGACAGCGCAGATATGCTGTCCGCGGCAGGTGTTGAAAAGTATCTACCCGAAAACAGCGGCATAGACATTACTGTCTATAAGGAAACTGATTCCACCAACACCCGTCTTCGCGAACTTGCCATGCAGGGTGCCCCCGAGGGTACTGCCGTTATCGCAGGTATGCAGACAGGCGGCAAGGGCAGGCTTGGCAGAAAATTCTTTTCACCATCGGACACAGGGCTGTACCTCAGCATACTTCTCCGCCCCGAAATGACCGCCGCTGATGCCGTCCGCATAACCACCGCGGCAGCTGTGGCAGTAGCTGATGCAGTTGAAAAGATAAGCGGCAGAAAAGCCGATATCAAATGGGTCAACGATGTATACATAAACGGCAGAAAAATATGCGGCATACTGACAGAAGCCGCTTTCAGCCTTGAAAACGGCGGACTCGACTACGCCGTTTGCGGCATTGGTATAAACGTCTACGAACCCGAGGGCGGATTCCCCGAGGATATCAAAGATATCGCAGGTGCAGTTTTGGATACTCCCGCCGAAGATGTTCGCAACCGCTTGGCTGCGCTGGTACTGGAAAACTTCATGGGCTATTACCATCAGCTTTCCGAGAACAGCTTTTTGCATGGCTACCGCAGCAGACTGATGTGGCGCGGCGAGGACATCAACCTTATTCGCGGCAGTGAGATAACTCCCGCAAAGCTTATCGATACCGACGAAAATTGCCGACTTCTGGTGAAATACGAGGACGGCACAGAGGATACGATCTCCAGCGGCGAAATCAGTATCAGAAAAAGGAAATAATCAGCGCATCATCCGAATAGTATAATTATGGGTGATGAAAATGTACCGTATCAGCGTTGGCGGTGTACAGTTGGGGATAAGCTTCAGCTTCCCTGCTGTGATTGCACTAGTGCTGCTGACAGGCTGCGATGAGGGCAGTCTGCTGACAGCGCTTATGTGCTGCTGCCTTCACGAATGCGGACATCTTTTTTTCATGCTGATCTTCGGACACAAGCCCGAAGCCGTCACCCTTTACGGCGGCGGGATACGCATAACGCCCCCAAAAGGCAGAATAGAGAGTTTCGGTAAAGACCTTACCGTTCTTCTGGCAGGCTGCGGCGTGAATTTTATCCTCGCATGGGCTGGTCTGCTAGCGCATGGCATGACCTCTTTCGTGCAGATAAATCTTCTGCTGGGTGCTTTCAATCTTCTGCCTTTCAGACATTTTGACGGCGGCAGAGCTCTTGAACTTCTGACAGATGGCAAAGGTCTTCGGACGGTAAGGTACACGTTCATACTTCTCACGGCGGCGCTGATACTTCTGATGGCTGTTCACGGGCAGGTAAGTATAAGTCTGCTGATGACCTTTGCATTTGCACTTGCCGCAGAAACAGCCGATAATAAATAACGGACAGAACACAGATTCCATGCGTTCTGTCCGTTATTTATTATATTACCGCGCGGTAAAAAACAAGCTGCCGTATCGGATAGAACGGGCTTTTCACGGGATAACATTCCACCCTTTACCGATACGGCGTTGAGCCGTTTTTATATACTATGCTCCCGCACTGCATCGGGACACATTAAAAGAGAGCCGCCGAAAACTCTCGGCAGCTCTCATATTGATCCATATCAAGCCATTGGACTTTGATCCTTTCGTAAAATAAAATATATCAGTAAATCTGAAAATCCTTTACCCGCACTGCAAGTAGACTCATAACGAACGTGCAGGCCATATATCAATTTCCATCGGAATAACTTTCCTTTCGGTAAGAATAAATTTTTGTCGGGAAAAAACTTAACTTCTCATCGGATTTACTACCTTTCAATATATTTTATGCGTTTCACTCCGCATCAGCGGAAATTTAAATCAAGCCATTGGTTCAAAACCTTTCGTAGAAATTTAACGCACACGCGTTATTGCATCGGGACGTTCCGCTAAGCTTCGGAACTAAGCTGCATAAACCTTTGGAATCACTCCTAACTTTCAGATATTCAGCAGTCTTGTGTGCATCAACATAATGCATCACTCCCATTTATAAATTAACGTGCTGCGGACTCACTGCCCGCTAAAGGCCGGATCATTTTCAACTTATGCCATTGGTACCGTTCCTTTCGGTAGATTTGCGCTTATTGCGCTATGTCGGGACGCTTCCCATAGCTCGGAAGCTAAGCTGCAACACCCTTTGGACTCACTCCTAACTTTCAGATATTCAGCAGTCTTGTGCGCATTTTCATAATGCACCACTCCCTATTTATAAGATATGCGGAATTTTCTGCCGTACATTTATAGTTGTAGTTTAAGCAACTATGCCATTGGTATCTTTCCTTTCGGTAGATTAGCGTTCACACGCTGAATTCGGGATGTTCCTCTAGCTCAGGAACGAAGCTGCATTGTACTTGGGACTCACTCCTAACTCTCAAATTCTCAGCAGTTTGTTCTGCATCTTCAAAATGCATCACTCCCAAATCTAATATTGTATTCGGCTCCATGCCGTAACAGTATCAAATCAATTTATGCCATTGGACTTAACACCTTTCGGTAAATTTAACGCTCGCGCGTCATTGTCGGATTGCTTCCTCTCGCTTGGAAGCTAAGCTGGATAGAACTTCGGACTCACTCCTCTCGTTCAAATATTCAGAAATACGTTGTGCATTACCATTAATGCAACACTCCCTGATATTATTAAATTTCCCCGTTCACGACGGAGATATTCAATTTTAAGATTCTGAGTATCCGCCTTGTATAAACGAATTAGTAAAGCCTTCCGCCAGCCCGCCTATCTCTTACTATAAATAACCTCACTGTCCGGAACTGTCAGCCCATATGTCTGAGTCCTGTTCCCGGTAATTAAGAGATGTACGAGCCCTGAATACTCACAAGGCTTTCGCTTACATCCATCGGACTCGCTCCTTTCAATATGAATTAAGATCTCACGGAGTCTGTACTGCTTTGTAAGATGGACCCTCGTCCTGCACTAACTGCGGTACCTTTACTTTGTCCCATGTTGATCTCGTTTCTAAGGAACTATCAGCTTTATTACCAAGACCCGGCGATAACAACGTGCCCTCAGGCTCATCTCCGCCATCGCCTTATTGATTTTTATCTGCTTTCCTTTTCCTTGAATATACTATACCACATTTCTTGTGAGTTGTCAATAGTTTTTTTCAACATTTTTATAATTTTTATATTTAACATACAAAGAAAAGTGTTACAGAGCCTTTAGAAAAAACCGCTTGACTTATTTTGCCATTTGTAGTATAATATAAATGTTGCGGCGGTCAATTAATGCCGCATCTGGTCTTAAAGGAGGTCATTAGGTATGGACGAGCAGAAGAATGAATACACCCCCGATCTTTATGAGCTGATGGACGAGGACGGCAACAAGCAGACTTTTGAACTGCTGGACTGCATGGACTTTGAAGGCGAGAGATATTATGCGCTTACTCCTTTTTATGAGGAAGAGGATGCCGACAAGATACTTGACGAGGCTTCGCTGCTGGTAATACTGAAGGCGGAGTACGATAACGAGACTGGTGAGGAGATACTCGCTTCCATCGAGGACGAAGATCTGTTTGATCGTGTGGGCGCAGCTTTTGAAGAGCGTCTGGACGAGATGTTCGATTTCGAGGACGACGAAGAAGAGGGCGAATAAAGCTCTCTGTATATACTAATAATTTATAATGTACAATTTTTTAGACGGTATTTTGTCTAAATTACCGTTTGAAATTTGCGATGGATTATGGTATAATGTACACAGATGAAGGGAGCGGAAAACTCCCGTGAACAAGGTTTTTGATTGCTACCTTGTTCGACCAAGCATAGCTTTTTAAATCCAACACTTATTAAAAGGGATTCGCACTCTTTCCGAAGATTGAAGACCTCCCGCCCGAACCGCATTTGCCGTTCGGTCTACGGACGAAGGGATCATGAGGCTGAAAGGTCGTTTTACCCACCCTGCATCTTTATGCGGGTTTACATTCTATGCGACGGCAAGGCGGCAATTTATTTTAAAAACAGAGCTGACAGGTTTCTGATCTGTCAGCTTTTCTTTTGATATAGTTTCATACCAAAATATACGATCGTATAATTTGGTATCGCTTCGTATATTTTGGTACAGCTTCGTATACAATAATTTAATGTCGTATAATATGGTACAGGGAGGTAACATCATGCAGAGGATAATTGACAACAGTACAGAAGCACTCGACACTTATTTCAAAGATACGGGTGCAAAACGGATTCTTCTTGTGGGCGGCAGGTCAATGGATCTACTTGGTATCGGAAAATATTTTTCGGGACTTCACGAACGCATTGGCATAGAAGTCGTGCGCTTCTCGGATTTCAAACCTAATCCCGATTACACATCGGCACTGTCAGGCGTGAAGCTTTATAAGGAATCAAACTGCGATATGGTGGCGGCTGTCGGCGGAGGTTCGGCAATGGACACCGCAAAGTGTATTAAGATGTATGTGACCATGGACGACAGCACAGATTATATCACCCAGAAGATAATCCCGAATGATATCGAATTCTTTGCCGCACCAACAACTGCGGGCACAGGCAGCGAAGCTACGCGCTATGCGATAATCTACCACAACGGCAACAAAGTTTCGGTGACGGACAGCAGCTGCATACCCACGGCAGTCATGTTTGACCCCACCGCGCTAAAAACTCTCCCCGACTATCAAAAGAAAGCCACCATGCTAGACGCTTTGTGTCATGCAATTGAAAGCTACTGGTCGGTACATTCAACGGAAGAAAGCAAAGCTTATGCCGCTGATGCTATAAAGCTGATATTCTCCTCAATGGACGGATATCTGACGAACACCAACGCAGGCAACTCGAATATGCTGAAAGCTTCAAACATCGCAGGCAAAGCGATAAACATCACCGCGACAACGGCAGGTCACGCGATGTGCTATAAGCTGACCACGAAATATGGTCTTGCCCACGGACACGCGGCGGCGCTGTGCGTAAAGGCATTGTTCCCTTTTATGGCTGAAAATACATCTCTCTGCAAAGATGAACGCGGTGAGGAGTATTTCAAGAATATGCTGAAGGAACTTGCTGAAATCATGGGCTGTGATACAGCATCATCAGCCGCTGAAAGCTTCGGCACGCTTGTGGATAGTCTGGGACTTTCAGCACCAAAAGCCGCCGACGGCGATATCGACATACTGGTATCCTCGGTAAATGTCGAGCGCCTAAAAAATCACCCTGTACTGCTTGACAGTGATACCATCAGGGCTTTGTACAAAAAGATAGTTTTGTAATATCAAAAAAAGAATCAGGCGTGTCACCCAAACCCGGGGACACGCCTGTTGTTATTTATAATAGTAATTCATCATTATACAGTGCCCTGTGGCGAGCCCGAGCCTGCGCGTGTTAGTACACAGCCATGCCTTTGCCCGCCATCAGTCCACAAATAAATGAGAGGAGAAAATTTAGCTATTTTACGCCGCATATCAGTGATATCGGCTGTACAAGCCTGAGTTTTTCGCGCCCTTAACTTGTACTTACATTATAATCAAATTGTGCATACATTTATACTAATAAATTTACTGGATATGTCTAAATTTTTACTGTCATTTAAAAGATTTATACGTTCGCATTGTTCTGGAACTGTCTGGGAGTCTGCCCTGTGTATTTCTTGAATATCTGACTGAAATACCTGTAATCCTGAAAACCGACCTCTGATGCGACCTCGTATATCAGCTTTGAAGTACAGCACAAGAGCTCCTTTGAACGCTCTATCCTCACCTCGGTGATATACTCCGACAGATTCTTGCCTGTTTCACGCTTGAACAGCGCACTCAGGTAAGCAGGGCTTATGCCCACAGCCTCCGCAACCACTGTCAGTGAAAGTCCGCAGTTCATGTAATGCTTGTTTACATACTCTTTCGCATCCCTGACTGCTGAATTGCCGTTTTCACGGCATTTTTCAGCCCTCCAGCGCATACACTGCTCCAGCATTTCATGCATATTTTTCCTCGACGTTTCCACCGTGGAAAACTTCTGCTCTATATCATCAACTCCGCCGAAGCACTCTGTGAATTCTTCATCCGTCACTCCTATCTCCTGTGAGAAGCTCCTTGCTTCGAGATACATATCGGTACAGACATAAAGCCTGAGCACCAGCGAACGCAGGTCATCAAACCCGACTTCGTCCAGCACCTCGTCCAAAACTTCCCTGCAGCTTGATGAACTGCCGCTCCTGAGCAGTTCTCCTATTCTCCTGGTATCAAGCTTCCTTACGCTGCTGCATTCATCTGAACTACTCTTCTCTCTCATAAATAGTCACCACCATATACCTTGTATGTACAACTATGTTCTTCCCATTCCTCATATAAAAGCGCACCCATGACCGAGGTCATAAGGTGCGCCGCTGTGTACATATATCACCGTCCGTGCATCTGCAAAAACGGATATATTTGTTTTATTTCACACTCTTTTTCCTCTGACCGATCTGCATTGTATCTCTGCTGTTCAGTCTCAGATCCGCCACCGAGTCTCTTACCACAAGTTCGGGGGTGAACAGCATATCCCCGGGCGCCATATCACGCCCTTCTATCATATCAAGAAGCAGCCTTGCAGCAGCTTCGCCCAGCTTTTTCTGCGGGTGATGCACCGTAGTCAGCGGCACCTCGCAGATGGAAGCATACCTTGAATCATCTATGCCAACCACAGAGATATCCTCTGGCACTCTTATGCCGTTATCCCTGCACAATTTCAACAATTTCACAGCTATCTTGTCGTTATAGCATACAACTGCGCTCTTGTCTCTCAGCAGACCCAGCAGCTTGTCCTGTGTATAGCTGAAAATATCATTCCTTTCCGACGTCGCGAACCATATCACATTACGCTCAGATTCGCGTATACCATGCGCCAGACAACTCTGCATAAAACCGCTGTAACGCTTGTGTCCCTGCATATCGTCCAACGCGAAAACACCTGCTATCCTTGTATGTCCGCAGTCGAACAGGTAGTCTGTGACCGTTCTTCCTGCTGCTTCGTCGTCCATAGCGACACAGGGCTGATCCGCCCATGGGTACTTCGCATTGAAGAACACCAGCGGTATCTTCTCGCGCCTGAATTTCGCATACAGATCCATATTTGGGTTTGGCAGAGCGCTCTTTGAAGGCTCCACTATCAGACCCTGTACGCCATTCGCCAGCATACTTTCAAGCGCCTGAGTCTCCTCATACACCTGATTATGAGTTATCGCCAGCTGCATGGTGCAGCCCGCTGTACCAAGCACGCTCTCAACACCCGTAACTATGTGCGGGAATATATAATCACTGAAATAAGTGGATATCACACCTATGCTGCCCCTTACGGATATAGGTGAGGATACAGATGACCTGTTCCCCACGAAAGTTCCGCTGCCGCGCACACGAATAATGACATTCTCACTTTCAAGCAGCATCAGCGCCTGTCTGACCGTCTGCCTGCTGACACCGTGGATCTCACAAAGCTGTTTTTCGGTAAGGAAACGTTCATTGGGTTTCAGCCCCTTTGACGTGATATATTCCTTAACCCAGTCCACGATCATCAGATATTTATAGTTGTCCATAATTGACCCCCTAGATCTTATCATCGGTTGTATACCATGTATTTCCCGAATATCAATATATGACTTTACTAATTTGAACAAATTATAGCACATATACGAGCACTTGTAAATACAACTTCACAGTCTTACTTTCAATTTTGTATAGTTAACAGATTCATTTTAAAGTTCTTTGTAGGTTTTGACCAAACATCTTTCCCGTTCCAAAGCGTACAAATCCCGAAATATCCGTTTTTCTCATTCTGCCCTATAAAACACACTGCGATGAAATGCTCATTTTTTTGCATATATCTATTGAAATTCAGATACAGTTGTGTTATAATGGAATAAGTATACAGTTGACCATATACTGTTGCACTGATGCAAATCTCTGCATAGCAAAGAGGGTAAAAATTATGAGCAAAAATTATGATGTTATCATCGCAGGCTGCGGCGCCGCAGGTTTGTACGGGGCAGTCAATCTCCCTGCCGATCTGAAAGTTCTCGTGCTGGCAAAACGCGAGCTCACGCTGTGCAATTCCGCACTGGCGCAGGGCGGTATCGCAGGTGTTTACAAAAGCCCCGAGGATTCTCCCGAGTATCACAAGGAGGATACCTTTATAGCAGGCGGTTTTGAGAACGATCCCGATTCTACCGAAGTGCTGGTCACCGAGGCTGCTCAGGATATCGACAGGATAATACAGCTTGGCGTTGAATTCGATAAAAAGCCCGACGGTGACTATCACCGCACTCTTGAGGGCGGTCACGGCAAGCACCGTATCTTCCACCACAAGGACGCAACGGGCTATGAGATAGAAACCAAGCTTCTGGCTTATGTGCAGACACTCCCAAATGTGGAGATATGGGAGAACGCCCTGATGTGCGACTGCCATAAGGTCGGTGACGGCTTCTCTTTCCTTGTACTGAAAGACGGTGAGTACATCACCTGCAATTCCCACAAGGCGATATTCGCAACCGGCGGCATCGGCAGAGTATATGAGTTCACAACCAATTCAGCCATAGCTACCGGCGACGGCATTGCCAAGGCTTATGAAATGGGCGCCAAGATAAAGCACCTGAGCTATATACAGTTCCACCCCACCGCTTTCAACAACCGCAAGACAAGGGAGTGCTTCCTGATATCCGAGGCTGTACGCGGCGAGGGCGCTTATCTGCTGAACTGCAACAAGGAAAGATTCATGCAGAACTACGACCGCAGACTTGAACTTGCTCCCCGTGATGTTGTATCACACTCCATTATTTTTGAAGCAAGAAGAACAGGCTCGGACGAATTCTACATTGATATATCCCACAAGGATCCCGAGTTCGTAAAGAACCGTTTCCCCATGATATACAAGAATCTGCTTGAAGCAGGATATGATATGACCAAGGAACCCGTTCCGATATTCCCCTGCCACCACTATCTTATGGGCGGCATAAATGTGGATACCTACGCAAGAACGAACATCGACGGTCTGTATGCCTGCGGCGAATGCTCCCACACAGGTGTTCACGGCAACAACAGGCTTGCAAGCAACTCTCTGCTTGAAGCTCTCGTATTCTCTCGCCGTGCGGCACATGACATCGCCGAGAAGATAGACAGGAACAAGGAGCTGGAAAGCTTCGATTACAAGATAGACGAGACCGCCGAGCATATCCCCTCGGGACTGCGCCGCGAGATAAGGTCTATAATGCAGAAATCATACTTTGTTCTGCCCGATATCGGCAGTCTTCAGGATAGCCTTACAAGAGTTGCCCATATCCGCGAGATGCTGGTAAAAGGCAACTTCAAGCTCGACCGCGATTACATCGAGGCTAAGAGCCTTGCGACAGTGGCTTATATCGTGCTGACCGAGGCTGTTGAGATAGCATTCGAGAGTGTCCCCCTCGACTACGTTGACTATGAACACGGATTCTGATAATTCCACGGAGGTAAATTTATGAGACTGATGCAATTCCAGATAGATGATATCATCAAAACAGCTCTGCTGGAAGATATCAATTATATTGACGTGACAACCGACCTGCTGGTCAGTGATGACGCCGTAAGCACCGCAAAGTATGTTTCAAAGGACGAAGGCGTTCTCTGCGGCATCGAAGTAGCACTGAGAGTTTTCAAGCTGCTGGACGACAGAGTGTCTTTCAGAATTTTTATACATGACGGCGAAGTTGTACAAAAAGGCGACATCATCGCTGAGATAACAGGACCCACAAGGGCACTGCTGAAAGGCGAGCGCACAGCGCTTAACCTTGTACAGCATATGTCGGGCATAGCTACCGCAACAAACAAGTGTGTTCAGCTTATCGCAGGCACTAAGGCAAGCGTGGCAGATACCAGAAAAACTCTCCCCGGACTCAGGGCTATACAGAAGTATGCCGTTACTGTCGGCGGAGGAAAAAATCACCGCTATAATCTTTCCGACTGCGCTATGCTGAAAGATACTCATCTTGATGCTTACGGCAGCATGACAGGTGCAGTTAACGCTCTTCGTGAAAAAGTTGGTCATACCGTCAAGATAGAAGTTGAAGTAGCCAACATGGAAATGCTTAAAGAAGCCCTCGACCTTGGCGTTGAGATAATAATGCTGGATAATATGTCCAACGAGGAAATGGCAGAAGCCGTTAAGCTGACAGACGGCAGGGCACTGCTTGAAGCATCGGGCAATGTTACCGAAAAGACTATCCGCGGCATAGCTGAAACAGGCGTTGATATAATCTCACTCGGTGCGCTTACACACTCTGTCAAGGCATTCGATATCTCCATGAAGATGGTAAAATAATTTTGCAAAATGCAACCTGTTGTTGCGCGATTGCAAAGTTCGGTTGGTGGATTTTTACCGTTGAAAGTGATATTATTACAATATGATCAAAGTTACACAGACGACATAAACATATGATTTATGTCGTTTGCTGTATATTATGGCATCTGTACTCACGGTACAGACCACTTACAGTAAACGGAGGACTTACAATGAATATGAATGTACACACATCATTTCGTGTAAACGGCACAAACAAGAACGTTTCATCTGCGTTCGTCATCGGTATAGTGATGGCTTTCTTCATACTGATAGGCGGCATATTCGGCGGAATAGGCATCGCTATCGGCAAAAGCTCCGAGAAAACAAAAGCACAATGCACCGTTTCAGTCGAAGCCGATGTCATCAACTACAAATATAACAGCGACGGTCTGTCTACACCGATATACAGCTATATTTATGAGGGCGTAAACTACCAGTATTCCGCAAACTCATATTCAAATCACCCGCCTTACAGCGTAGGCGAAAAGGCTGAACTCATGATAGACCCCGATTCTCCACAGAAAGCTTTTGTACCCGCCGATAAGACCAATACTTTTATAGCAACCATCTTCAAATGCATTGGATTCGGATTTGTCGGTATAGGTGTGATAGTGATAATCGTTTCACTTTTCTTGTCCCACCTGGGCAAAAAACAGGCAAAGAATGACGATTTCAGCAATTATGAACAGTGGCAGTAAAATGCAACATTTCGTTGCGTAATTGCAAATTCGAGTTGGTAGAAAAAAGCACGGAAAAGTGCTAATATATGTTTATAGTAAAAATACCGCAAAACAGAGGTTGAAGAACTTGGCAGCAAGAACAAACATGGTCCCCTCCTATAAAACTTTATTCTTTTGGGGTCTGATATTAATGTTGACAGCGACAGCGATGTTTTTTTTCGGCATCTACACGAATAATATGCGTGAGCGCTGTACCGAATCCACAACAGGTGTGGTAAAATCTGTAAAAAAATTGAAAGTAACAAAAAAAACCGGCAAGCACAGAACAGAAACAAATTATTGGTATAAGACCACATACGAATTTAGAGTTGACGGCAAGGTGTATTCGGGACGTTCTACTCTCGATGAAAAACGGAGACTTTATGAGGGCAGCTCGTTGTCTGTGAATTACAATCCATCAAAGCCCGGTAAAGAGCACTATACCCCATTAGATGACGATTGTACAGGAAAATTTGCAGTTTCGGTATTTTGCGGTGTGATAGGCGTTATTATCCTAGCCGCAGGCATTAAGGATAAAGCACGATTTAACAGATCTAATGGCATAAACGCCGATCTGAATGGTATGAACAACACTGACAAGTGTTGATATATGTGTATAGAAAAAACGAACAACAAAACGGAGGTAAAAGAAAATGGCTGTAAGAAGAAATACAAAATCAAGTCCCGGATTTACTATATTCTTTGGTTTGGTATGGGTGATCGTTGCAATGTTCATATTCTCCGTCAGCAGCAAAACGAATAATATGCGCAAGCGCTGCACTCAGTCCACAACAGGTGTGGTTCAGTCTGTACGATCGGAGCGCAGGACAAGAAAATCCGGCAAGCACCACAGAACAACATATTATGTTTATGTTACCGGATATGAATTCGAGGCTAACGGCAAGGAATATTCAGGCAGCTCAACTCTCAGCGCATCTGAGAGACTTGACACGGGCGCTACCCTTAAAGTAAACTATAACCCTTCAAACCCTGCCAAGGATCATTATTCAAACTATGACAACAGCGGCACAGGCGGTATGGTCGTATCGGGCTTTTTAGGTGTGATAGGCATTATCGTCGTTATCAGCGGCTTTGCCCAGAAAGCAAGACAGGGCGGCTCCGGTTTTAGCAGAGCGGCAGCATCAGGCACAGGTGTTGTACTGAATGGCTTTAACGGCAATAACAACTACAATTACAACACCTATAACAGCAACGGATACAATAACAACGGATATAATAACGGCTACAATAATAATTATAACAGCTACAACACCAATTACAATAACGACTATAATAACAACTATAATACCTACGACAACAATTTCAATAACGGCTACAATAATAACTATAACAACGATTATAATAACAACTACAATAATGGATATAACAACGCTAACAGCTACAACAACGATTATAACAACAGCTACAACAATAACAACGTATACAGCGGCAGCACCAACAATTATAACGACTTCAATCAGCTGAACTGATAACATCGAAGTATCCGGTTTTTCCGGATACTTCACAATATTTAGCCGAAGATATAGATCATCGGCTTACATGAAGCAGGAGCAAAGAGTATGGCAAGAAGAAACACGAAGACAAGTCCCGGATTTAATATATTTATAGGGATAGTAATGATACTGGCAGCGCTGATCCTGTTTGTAACAGGCAGCAATACCAAAAAGATGCACAAGCGCTGCACTCAATCAACAAACGGCATAGTACAGTCTGTAAGACAGGAACGCAGGACAAGGAAATCAGGCAAACGCAGAACCACATATTATGTTTATGTGACAGGCTATGAATTTGAAGTTGACAACCAGCCTATCCACGGTTCGTCCACTCTACAGTCAGGTCAAAGACTCAGTGAAGGTGCAAGTCTCCTGGTTTACTACAATCCTTCCAAACCAAACACCGAACATTACACAAGATATGATGATTCTGGAACAGGCAGCGTAGTATGTTCGATATTCATTGGTCTGATGGGTGTGCTATTCTTCGTTTCAGGCGTAAAGACCAAAGCAGCGAGAAAAAACATCGTCGGTGTCCGCGAAATGGCAGCAGGCACTGTACTTTCAGGCATGAACGGCAATTACAATTATAACAACTATAATAATAACTACAACACTTACAACAACGATTATAACAACAGCTTCGGAAACAGCAACGGATATAACGACAATAATTTCAACAACGGTTACAGCAATAACTACAATAATAATTATAACAACAACTATAATAACAATTACAATAACGGTTATAACAATGGCTACAACAATAACAACGCATACAGTGGCAGCAGCAACAATTATAATGACTTCAATCAGCTGAACTGATTCGACATATTCACTTCCTTCACCATATTATTGTAAAACATTTCGCACGGTACGGAAAAACTGTACCGTGCTGAATGTCGTTATGAGCAAAAACTTACTGATAATCAAGGAGGTATCAGCATGGCATCAATTCTTGACGGACAAAGACAATTCCACATACAGACCCTGCCCGATGAAGTGGGCAGATACGTTATCCTGCCCGGCGACCCGGGGCGAGTACCTAAAATAGCGGCACTGCTGGATAACGCTGTACAGGTGGCAAACAACCGCGAATTCAATGTGTACACAGGAACCCTTGACGGCGAAAAGGTCACGGTATGCTCAACGGGTATAGGCGGACCATCAGCGGCGATAGCGGTGGAGGAGCTGGCAAAATGCGGCGCGGATACCTTTGTCCGCATCGGCACCTGCGGCGGCATCGACCTTAAAATATGGGGCGGAGATCTCATCATAGCAAGCAGTGCAATACGCGCCGAGGGCACTTCATACGAGTACCTGCCCATAGGCTATCCTGCGTCGGCAGATTATTCAGTACTTAGGGCACTGGCTGACAGTGCAGAAGAACTTTCTTCGGACGAGAACGGAAACCGTTATCACGTGGGTGTGGTACACTCAAAGGACAGCTTTTACGGTCAGGTCGAGCCCGAGCGTTCGGGTGTGGCTGACTATCTTCTGCCCCGCTGGAAGAGCTTCGTAAAATGCGGCTGTCTTTCTTCAGAGATGGAATGCGCGGCAATATACTCGGTGGGCATGGTTCTCGGTGTACGCTGCGGCTGTGTACTCACAGCCCTGTGGAACATGGAGCGCTCCAAGCAAGGCTTGCCCGACACCCTGACAGACGACAGTTCACGCGGCATAAAATGCGCAGTAGAAGCTATAAGAAAGCTGATACGCCAGGACAAGGCATAAAACAAAGCGGAGAGCGATCGCTCTCCGCTTTTTCATGTCATTTCACACTTTTGATCACACTATTGATATAATCAACTGTTTCCTCTCTCAGTTTAAAATCCGATATTTTATTAATACCGCCATAGCTAGCAATATCGATCAATTCAATCGATGTATCTGTTTCTACCAATACATAGTATACGGTATACGGGGCATCAATTGCGCCTGATTCACTGCTGTACTTTAGTTCACCAAGGTTTTGTTGCTTTACTGCCTCTATAATATCCTCAGGTATCTCATCAGATGTTCCAAATATACTATTTTGATCCTGTAAAAGAGCAATAACTGTAGCGATCAACGTTGTATTTTTGTTTTCATTCCTCATGTCATGACAGCGTATAGTTCCATCTCTTTCTATAGTATAGAGTTCGTCTTTTCGACCATACGCATAATTTCCATATCTATATACTAATGAAATGTTTTTCAAATCTACATTAACATCGTCATTCTTTTTGTTGAAAAAATACAGCAGTATCAATACCACAGCGGAAACAGCAAGGATACAAACAGCAGCAACGATCATGATTATTTTTCTTTTCATAGCAATCACCTTATAAAATTTTGCTGCACTATTTTCCATGCGATTCAGCTTGTTTTCTTCCCCTTAACAGAAATATCCCAGCAAAGACCAGCCGCTATGAACATTATGTAAGTCGCGCTGAACCAGGTAGTGTTTAACCATGCCTGAACCATATATGCCAGCACTGCCGCAAAAGCTGCCGCATATACCCAGTCGCTTTTTCCTTTGATAAAGCCCGCTGCAAGCTTTGCGCCCTTTATCAGCGTCGTTATCAGAAAAACTGCATACAGTATCAGCGTGGGAATACCCTTCTGCATAGCAATATCCATATACTCGTTATAACTGCGGTCCATGGAGAGGTCATATTGCAGGAGATAATACTGTCCGTTATCGGGTCCAATACCCAGAAAAGGCCTGTCCGATATAACATTTACCGCATCACCCAAGAGATAATCATAGATACCACGGGTATCGGTCTCCTTGTCGGTTATACCGCGTACATAGTCATACCTCTCATATTGACCAACCATCCTTATAACATAGCTGTCGGTGAATATGATAGATTCATCGTTGAACTTTGCTGTACCTGTGCCTAAAAGTGCGCCTGCCGCAATTCCGGATACCGCCAGAGGGATCAGCACCGCCAGTGCGCCCTTTCCGCCCTTTATCACCTTGATAATAGCTATTATCAATATGATAAGCGCAGCCGCACCTATTCCGAGAACACCTGCGTAAACATCTGTCAGGCAGGCAGCAGCAGCCATTATCGGGGCAGCGATGCTGTAAAAGATCCTGCGCTTTTTGCTGTCATCAAAAGCCACACCGCCCACAGCCAGTGCAAATGCTATCGAAAGAAAAGCCGCCAGCGCGTGGGGCGAAGTAAGAAATCCGCTGGCTATCCTGCTTTTAATGTACACACCAAAAGATGCGTAATTTTCTGCTTGAGATATGAATAACTCACCCTTTGATTCATCAGCGGTATTGAGTGCGCTGGGATAGAGTAAAAGATTTTCAAAGTAATTATAAGTGTAAGACGATACAGCGGGGATAGATTCAACTATACCGACTATCGCCTGAAAAGTGCCCATGCCTACGATGAAGTCGGAGAGCCTCTTTTTGCGGTTCACATCACCGAGTGCTGCCGCTGTGGCAAAAAGCCCCACAAAACCCAGTGTCGTCAGGAAGCCGTCGTATCTGCCAAGAGCACCCATCAGAGAATCGTGCTTGCTTTTTGCTGTCAGCGCTGATATAAGTATCGATATCAGCAAAAGTATAGGCAGTATCAGCATCTTATTGTTTTTAAGGTCTACCAGACCTTTCCGCCTTGCACCATCAAACACCAGATATCCGATACCACCGGTAAGCATGACCATCGATGACGAATAGAATATAAAGCTATCGCCGAGATACTGTGGCACCCCGTCCTCATAATACAGTACGATATGCTGTGTATAATATGCTGGTATCAGCATCAGCGATATTATCAACACAGCCAGCATACAAAAACGGCTGCACATCTTCTGAGCACCGTCAAAATCCATATTCAGTATAAAATCCGTTTTTTCCGATGAGCCGAACAGGTGCTTGTGTCCTTTGTTCGGCGTATCTGTTTTTTTAGCCTTTGCCATTTTACACCTCCGCCTTATAATATTCTGATATAAAAAAAGCGGACAGGAATGACCTGTCCGCCGTTTTCAAGCCTTACTTGGCATACTCCACTACTCTGCTTTCTCTGATAAGGTTCACCTTGATCTGTCCGGGATAGTCCATTTCTGTTTCTATCCTCTTCGCGATCTCCCTTGCCACCAAGACCATCTTTTCGTCGTTGATCTTGTCGGGCTGGATCATGATCCTTACCTCTCTGCCTGCCTGTATTGCGAAAGATTTCTCTACGCCGTCATAGGAAGTACAGATCTCTTCAAGCTTCTGTAATCTCTTGATATAGTTTTCATAGTTCTCGCTTCTCGCACCGGGTCTTGCCGCGGAGATAGCATCAGCCGCCTGTACCAGTGCCGCAACGACAGTTCTTGTTTCAACGTCGCCGTGGTGTGCTTCGATAGCGTGGATAACATCGGCATTTTCCTTGTACTTCTTACATACATCTACGCCTATCTGAACGTGAGATCCTTCGATCTCATAGCTCAGTGCCTTACCTATATCATGGAGCAGTCCTGCTCTTCTGGCAAGATTTGCGTCAACGCCCAGCTCTGATGCCATCATGCCTGCCAGATGTGCGACCTCGATAGAGTGATTGAGCACGTTCTGACGATAGCTGGTACGGAATCTCAGACGACCCAGCAGCTTGATAAGCTCGTGATTAAGACCGTGAACATTGGTCTCCAGCACTGCTCTTTCGCCTTCCTGCTTGATCTTGAGTTCAACTTCCCTCTTGGCTTTCTCTACCATCTCTTCGATACGTGTGGGGTGGATACGGCCGTCCTGGATAAGCTTTTCAAGGGCTATCCTTGCGACCTCACGCCTTACCTGATCGAAGCAGGAAATGGTGATAGCCTCGGGTGTATCGTCGATGATAAGGTCAACGCCTGTAAGAGTTTCAATGGTACGGATATTCCTTCCCTCGCGTCCGATTATCCTACCCTTCATCTCATCGTTGGGCAGTGCAACAACTGATACAGCGGTCTCAGAGACCTGATCTGCTGCACATCTCGCAATAGCAAGCGAGATATACTGCCTTGCCTTGGCGTCACACTCGTCCTTGATCTGAGCGTCATAGTTAGCTATCTTAACAGCCTTCTCGTGTACCAGATCGCCCTCCAGCTGTGCCAGCAGATACTCCTTAGCCTGATCTACTGTCAGACCCGATATCTTCTCCAGCATATCCAGCTGTGAATGCTTGATGCGTTCAGCCTCAGCCACCTTCTCGTCGGCGGACTTCAGCTTTTTCTGAAGTGTTTCTTCCTTCTTTTCCAGATTGTCCAGTTTCTTGTCGATGCTCTCTTCCTTCTGCTGGATACGTCTTTCCTGTCTGGATACTTCACTTCTTCTTTCTTTCAGCTCTTTTTCAGTTTCCTGGCGGGACTTATGTATTTCGTCCTTTGCTTCCACCAATGCTGACTTTTTAAGAGTCTCCGCGTTTTTCTTCGCTTCCTCTACTATCTTTTCCGCTTCTGCTTCAGCCGAGCCTATAGCTGCTTCGGCAGTTTCCTTACGATAGTCGATTCCCTTCTTAAAACAAATGTAGCCACTGATAGCTGCGCCAAGAACAAGAGCCGCTACACAAAGACCGATTGCCAAACCAATACCCATTGTATAGCATTCCTCCTTCTTGAAAGTACAGAGTCTTTTCCCTCACGGACACCCCTTGTATCCTAAGAAAAGCCTCTGCCCGATATTAAATTGTAAAGATACAAATAGCATGAATAGTTTTATGGTAAACCGCCTCCGCGGGACCGATAAAAATTTTAATGCATAATATTATTGTATAACAAATCGTCAAAATTGTCAAGGTGTTTTTTAGATATTCTGCCAAAAAATTTTATTTTTTTGGATACGCCCTGAAAATCCCCCTTGACAAAAGGTTTAAAGAGTGATATGATAATTTTATAATATTATAAATCGATGATGGGGAAGCCGTTTGGCAGATAAAGCGCATCACAGAGAGTACCGCATATGGTGAAAGCAGTACATCGCAAAGCTTCACGGACACCGCCCCGGAGAGCGTCCAATACACGCCGCAGGTCTGCGTTAAAGACGAAATGAGGTACGGTGCGGATAATTTTCGTGCTGTGCGAATCAGGGTGGAACCACGTTTATTACGTCCCGTGAGAGTATTATGCTCTCATGGGGCTTTTTATTTTGCAAAGGGTGCAGAACACAAGGAGGAAAAGTAAAAATGAAGAACAGAAAGACATTTGCGATGATATGCTATTTTGTATGCATCGCCGCCTGTATAGGCGCGGGAGTGGTATCGTTCCTGGCATACAAACATTCTATAACCTACACACTGGGATTTTTGATCTTCGTGCCGATATGGATAGGTGCATACTGGTTTCTGGGATTCTTCAATGCGCTGGCACGCGAGAAGAACGGCAAGAAGACGAGATTCATAGTAAAAAAATCGCTTACCAGAGGGCTGAGCGCAGTGGCTAATATCATGAGTGTACTGCTTTTGTGCTTCTGGGTATACGCTTATATATTCATGGTACTTCCCGCAAACAAGACTGACGGCAAGGCAAAAGTCGGTGCACAGCAGGCAGTATCATCGAGCGTGGTACGCGATTAAGATAAACTGATCTGAAACGATGTGAACGGAGGGATATCATGAAAGTCGGAAAACCTGAAACCAGCGGCTGGGACGCTATAACCGCAGAATTTGAAAGAGTCTATCCCGGACAGACCGAACCTTTGCACTACGCCACTATCGTGCCCTATGAACTGGGCGGCAACGATCCGCTGAACGGCATAAGCATATATGACGGCGGTGATTTCTGGCATTTTGTCAGCTACGGACTTACCGAGCTTTACGAAAAAGAAAGCCAGGACAAGGAGTGGAGCGGCTTCGGCTATGAACTGACATTCAAGCTGAAAAAGGGCTGCTACGATCCCGACAACGAGGTCAACGAGCTGAAAAGCGTTGCAGGACTGCTTCAGCAGATAGCGAGGATAACATTCAAGAACGGTGAGATCTTCCAGAACAACGAGTTCCTCTACACAGGTCAGACCGCGGGCATAGATTTCAATCAGAAGTGTGCGCTGACAGGTTTCATCTGCATCAACGACCCCACAGTGAACACACTTGAAACGCCTAACGGCAGAGTGGAATTCATCGAAATGATCGGCATGACCGACGCCGAGCTGAAAACTCTCGGTTCTCACGAAAGCGTAGCTGAGATATACAAGCGTCTTGGCAGCGATGTTACCGATTATAAGAGAAGCTCGATAGTATAATAGTCAGAACAGCAAAAGCCTGCGGGTGGGCGGGCGGGGCGCAGTTCGTGTGTCAGAAAAGCTCATAGCTCCCGCAGTTGGTAAAAATGAAAGGCGGAATAATAATGATCAAGCTAACGTTAAAAGACGGCTCCGTTAAGGAGATCGAGCAGGCAATGCCTGCAAGCGAAATAATCAAGGGCATAGGAATGGGCCTTTACAAGGCAGCCTGCGTTGTAAAGATAAACGGCGAAGTTAAGGATCTCAGAACTGTTATCGACAGCGACTGCGAGTTCGAGGTACTGACATTCGATTCCAAGCAGGGCAAGGAGACTTTCTGGCATACTGCTTCCCATCTGCTGGCACAGGCAGTAAAGAACCTTTATCCCGATGCTAAGCTGGGCAGAGGTCCTGCTACCGAGAACGGTTTCTACTATGACTTTGAAGTTGAAAAGCCCTTTACTCCCGCTGACCTTGAAAAGATACAGGCTGAGATGAAGAAGCTCGCTAAGGAAGGCTTTGAGCTTGAAAGATTTGAACTTTCCCGCGATGAAGCTGTAAAGCTGATGAAGGAAAGAAACGAGAAGTACAAGCTCGAACTGATCGACAAGCACGACAGCAAGGGCGAGAAGCTCTCATTCTACAAGCAGGGCGATTTCGTTGACCTCTGTGCAGGTCCTCATATCATGAGCGTTGCTCCCATCAAGGCTGTAAAGCTAACACAGTGCACAGGCGCATACTGGGGCAAGGCAGAGGACGGCATACAGATGTCCCGTATCTATGGTACCGCTTATCCCAAGGCTTCCATGCTGGAAGAGCACCTGAAAGCTATGGAAGAAGCTAAACTCCGCGACCACAACAAGCTGGGACGTGAGCTGGAATACTTCACAACTGTTGATTATATCGGTCAGGGTCTACCTATCATGCTGCCAAAGGGCGCTAAGGTGATACAGACTCTCCAGAGATGGATAGAGGACGAGGAGTACAAGCGCGGCTATGAGCTGACAAAAACTCCTTTCATGGCAAAGCGCGACCTCTACAAGATCTCAGGTCACTGGGATCATTACAGAGATGGTATGTTCATACTGGGCGACCCCGATGACGAGACAAAGGAATGTTTCGCTCTCCGTCCTATGACTTGTCCTTTCCAGTATCAGGTATTCCTGAACAGAAAGCGTTCTTACAGAGATCTGCCTATGAGACTGGGCGAGACTTCCACACTGTTCCGTAACGAGGACAGCGGTGAGATGCACGGTCTTATCAGA
>NZ_JAILMR010000124.1 GCF_024692365.1 Ruminococcus sp.
CAGCAGCGAACCGAGTGCCATGCGCAGGGGCTTTGCAGGCATACCGGTATGGCTCGGGAACAGCTTCGCATACTCTGCCTCGATCGTTTCCCACGGAATCATTGCTGCTTTCTTCACCCAGCGGTTATCCGGGTTCATTTGCAGTCCCAGCGGCTGATTGAAATCGGTAAATGAAATCTGCTTTTCTCTCTTGAACTTATACATGGCATCCTCCAAAGTGCAAGCTTTTTTCTCGTTTTCCGGCTTTTTACTTGCACTTCTATTATACCATGTTTTATCGCTTTTGTCGATACTATGAGGGTTTTATTTGAATTGAGGAGAGACTAAGTAGGGTTGAAACTATGTTTTTCATAAGCATATATCTCCTTATAATTCTGTTACCTTTCCGCATACACGGATAAGATACATCAACAGGAAAAAGCCGGAGTTTAATATTATAACACATGGAACTTTCGATTTCAAGTGGATATTTATGCCGAAAAAACATATACCATACACCTGAAACCTTTAGAGCATCATTTTATTTATAAAAATTCAATTGACTTGATGCAAAAAATATGTTACTATATTTTGTATGTAGTATATATTTTTACGGAGTGTAACTTATGAAAAATAAATCGAAAAGCAATAATAAAAACACAGCAGGTATTCTGAAAAGCAAACTATATCTGTACCTTACAGAATTTTTTGCGGGTATGTCAGTGATGGCTGTAGAACTTGGTGCAAGCAGGTTGTTAGCACCTTATTTCAGTTCATCTCAGATAGTCTGGACTATCATCATCGGTACTATTATGATAGCTATGGCGCTGGGTAACTATTTCGGCGGAGAAAGTGCTGATAAAGACCCCGATCCCGATAAGCTTTATAAACGTATACTATTTTCAGCAGTATGGATAGCGGCGATACCATTCGTCGGTAAGCTAGTGATAATTGGTATCTCAGCTTTGCTGGTTGTCACGGTAAACACGAATTTCCTGATATGGGCGGCGTTTCTGGCTTGTATGGTGATATTTGTTTACCCGCTGTTTCTTTTGGGAACTGTCACTCCGTCACTGGTAAAATATACCACTGATAGTCTTGATGATAACGGCAAAACAGTCGGTACACTTGGCGCATTTAATACAGTCGGCAGTATAATCGGTACATTTGCACCGACTTTTATCACGATACCCACGGTCGGCACAGCTGTGACGTTCCTGATTTTTTCGGGAATTCTTCTGATGCTTGGGTTAGTTTATTTCTTTTCCTGCAAGCGCGGTTATATACGCATAGCGATATGCACAGTGCTTTTCATTGTATTTTGTGTTACAGGAACTGTTCTCGGTTTTGCTTTCTGGGAGAAATCTCTGACATACGAGGGCGAATCAGTTTACAACTATCTCCAAGTAAAAGAAGATGATAAGCAGGCGGCTTTATCGACCAACGTGCTTTTCGGTATACAGTCAATATACATGAAAGACGGCGGTCTTACTGGTCTTTACTATGATACGGCTATGGCGGCACCTCTTATGAGCGATGGTGATGATATCAGCGAAAAGAATATGCTCGTACTCGGCATGGGTACGGGCACTTATGCTAAGCAGTGCAGATCTTATTTACCCGGTATCAAAGTTGAGGGCGTTGAGATAGATGATAAGATCACCGATCTCGCTCATAAATATTTCGAGCTTGACGATGATATCAAAGTTACCACCTACGATGGCAGAGCTTTTCTTCAGGCACTGAATTCGCAGAGAGACAGGCGAAACAGCGCAGTCGGCTCACACGACAACGGCATAAATGATCTTCAGTATGACGTTATAATGGTTGACGCTTATCAGGATATCACTATCCCCTTTCAGATGTCAACCGTAGAATTTTTCACGCTGGTAAAGAAAAGTCTGAAACCGGGCGGCGTTATTGTGGTAAACATGAATATGCATTCGGACAAAAAAGGCAGTATAAATGAGTACCTTTGCGATACCATATCTTCCGTTTTCGGGAATGTTTACACTGTAAAAGTCGATGGTACTACAAACCGCGAGCTTTTCGCATCAGATCTGACAGGTATGCCTGACAGACTTTTTTCTGCGGCACAGCAGCTTGAAGATAAAGATCTGAAAAAACTGATGGAAGATATTTATTATAATATGGAAAGATATGAGGGCGGTGAACTTATCCTGACAGATGACAAAGCGCCTGTTGAACTGCTGGGTATGCAGGTGATAGACGATCTCATTTCGGAAGAACTGACTTACTATAAAAAGCAGTTCAAGGAAAAGGGCATCGAGGGTCTGATCGAATAAAACAGATATTTAGGTAAATTTTAGTTTTGCACTTTATAATTATCATCAGGTGATAAAAAGGATGATAAGAATGGATATTAACAACATTTACATAGTGATACCCGCCTACGAACCCGATGAAAAGCTGACAGGGCTTATCGATGAACTATCAGAGAAAAATATCTTTAAGCTGATAGTAGTTGACGACGGCAGCAGTTCCGATAAGAAAGAGATTTTCGAGAGTGTAAAGAATAAAGCTCACCTGCTTATACACGAAGTCAACCGCGGAAAAGGTGCGGCAATGAGAACGGCTTTCACGTATATAAAAGAGAACTGCAAAGATAATTACTATGTTATAACAGCAGATGCTGACGGTCAACATAAGCCTGAGGATATCATTAGGGTCGCTGAGGCGCTCAATGAACATCCCGATAAGCTGGTTATGGGCTGCAGGCGTTTCAAGGGTGATATACCTCTGCGCAGCCGTATCGGTAATAATATGACTAAAGCTGTGTTCAAATTTGCGGCTGGTGTGGGTGTCAGCGATACTCAGACAGGTCTGCGTGGTTTTTCAAACAGGCTGACTGAATTTATGCTGGGACTTTCGGGCGACAGATACGAATTCGAGATGAATATGCTGCTGGAAGCAGCAAGGGACGGCATAAGCTTTTTTGAGGTGCCCATAGAGACTGTTTATCTTAATGAAAACAAGAGCTCGCATTTTGATCCCATCAAGGATTCATTCAGGATATATAAGGATATTCTCAAGTTCTCATGCTCTTCCCTGTTGAGTTTCTGTGTGGATTATATTTTGTACTCCGTGATATTCACATTCAACGGAAGCATAAAACTTTCAAATATAATCGCAAGGATGTTCAGTTCGATATTCAATTTTATGCTGAACAAAAAAGTCGTTTTCAAAAACAAAGAAAATCTCTATAAAACAGCGCTGAAATATTTCCTGCTTGCGGCTGTGATACTTGCCGTTAACACTTTCCTGCTGGGAATTATCGTAAAGTACGTTATCAAAAACGAATACATCGCAAAGATGATCGTTGAAGTCCTGCTGTTTCTTTTCAGCTGGACAGCACAGCGCAGTTTTGTTTTTAAAAAGAAAGGTCTGACTACTGATGAGAAAAAATAAAAGGATGCCTGTCTGGGCGATGATCGTTACGGATACGCTGCTTGTTTGTGCTGCAGCGGGAACGTTCATGCTTTTTGACTACGTTATGCCACAAAGCGGCAACACAAAAGGTACAGTAGTTGCAGAAGTTGACAGTACCACCAAAACGAGCTTTCAACTGCCGAAATCCGGTAATAAAGGCAGCGAAGATGAAGTATCTTCAGTTGCCGATGACAATGGCGATGATAACAGTGACTCCCCTGCCGAAAGCACTACGGATGACAGCAGCAAATCAAAGCCCAAAAAGAAAAAGGAACATCACGAACATTCCAAAGATAAATGGTACGATAACACCGATACCGATGAATATTCCGTGGACAACACTCTGGTTGAATCGGTGCTGAATGCGGATGTTCAGGCAGAAAGAGTTGTTACCTATGAGGGTGACGATGCTGTTATTTACATCGACAAAAAATGGTTCGGCGAGGGCGATGATAAGATAACCTACTATTCGGCTGATATCTACGTTTCAAGTGTGGATGTGCTGAAAACAGGTCTTGCAAAGGATACCTACGGCAAGAATATCAAAGATTCGATATTCAATATGGCATCGGAAAACAATGCTGTGTTCGCAGTTAACGGCGATTTCTACGGAAATTCCGAGGAAGGAATAGTTGTCCGTAACGGCATAAAATACCGCGATAATCTCAATGATGTTGACATCTGCGTGCTGTTCACAAACGGCGAGATGAAGACCTATACCTATGAAGAGTTTGATACTGACGAAGTTCTTGCGCAGGGCGTATGGCAGGCGTGGTGCTTCGGACCAATGCTTCTCGATGGCAAAGGCGGAGTGCTTGAAAGCTTCAATACCACCACATATCTGAACAGTGCAAACCCACGTACCGCTATCGGGTACATTGAGCCGGGACACTATAAGATAGTCACAGTTGACGGCAGAGACCCCGGATATTCCAAGGGCGTTACTCTCAGTGAACTTGCAGCTATAATGGCTGACGAAGGCTGTACAACAGCGTATAATCTTGACGGCGGCTGTTCGGCGATGATGGTGTATGAGTGTGAACTTGTGAATGTTCCCGACAGGGGCAGAGAGATAAGCGATATAATTTACATCGGAGGTTAAGCAATGAAAAGAATTGTCAGGATACTCCCCCACGCAACGATCGTCATGGTGGGAATGTTCATGTTTTTCTGGGTGCTGGATATCCTCAACCCGACGATGAACCTCATCAATCGCAAGGCTTCAAACAAGCTTATGATAATAATGCTTGTGCTGTCGCTTATCACGGCGATAATGAATATCTACTTTGAGCGGAAATACGATGCCCTTAAAAACAAGGATGATAAATGATTAAAACTCGGTACAGCCCCTTTGTACCGAGTTTTTTGGTTACTTTTGTTTAATTATAGCACAGCTGAGTGGTGCCAGACGAAGATTCAGCAAATAGTTACTGGCTCTCATATCGCCGTTCAAGCAGTTTGAGCCGGCGTAGATATCCTTGTCAGAATTCAGAATCTCGGAATAGTCACCGTTCTGTTCGACTCTCAGCATGTAGTTCTGCATAAGTCCCGAGAAGTTAAAAACGAAGTATATTCCCTTTCCGCAGTTGTCCCGCCTGATAAATGCGTATATCGACTGATTATTGTTATTGGCATCACACCAGCGGAAATGACCTGAATTATAGTCATTCTCAAAAAGTGCAGGCTCGTTCAGATAAATGTGATGAAGTTCCTTTACATAATGATGTACGGAATCGTGGGTGGGATAAGTCAGCAGATTCCAGCCGAGTTCCTTGCCTGGGCGCCATTCCATATACTCAGCAATTTCGTTGCCCATGAAATTGAGCTTCTTGCCCGGGTGACCGAACTGGAAAGTATACAGACACTTTATCGTCGCTATCTTTTCCTCGTGAGTGCCGAAGCATTTATCGAGCATGGTTTGCTTACCGTGAACGACCTCATCGTGAGAATAAGGCAGAATAAACAGGTCGTTATAGAAATAACTCATAGAGAATGTCATCTTCGTATGGTGAGCGCGGCGCTCATAGGGCGGAGTTTTGATATAATTGATCGTATCATGCATGAATCCGAGATCCCACTTGTAGTCAAAACCCAGCCCGCCGAATTCGACCGGGGCGGTAACTTTAGTGTAATCGGTGGAATCCTCAGCGAAAAGCATAACATCAGGATGACGTTTCTGAATAGCGTAATTTGTGTTTTTAAGGAACCATATGCCTGTATCGTTGAGAGGTTCATCACGCCTGCCGTGCTTAAAGATAAGATTTGCAACAGCATCATAGCGAAGACCGTCAACATGGTATTTTTCTATCCAGAAATTTATGGACGACTTGACAAAGCTTAGGACATGGGGCTTGCTGTAATCAAAAAGTGCTGTTCCCCATTCGGAGAATCTCTCCTCTTCCCTATCGGATTCAAAAAGAAATCCGCCGTCGTAGATATGCAGTGCAAAGAAATCTGTAACGAAATGTACAGGAACAAAGTCAAGGATAACACCGATATCCGCCTGATGGCAGGCATCAATAAAGCGCATGAGCCCAGCAGGATCGCCGTAGCGCGAAGTTGCAGAATAATATCCCGTTACCTGATAACCCCACGAACCATCATAGGGGTGCTCCGTCAGGGGCATTATCTCGATGTGTGTATAGCCCATATCCTTTACATAGGGTATGAGAAGTTCAGCCATTTCATCGTAGGTGTAAAAGCGGTCGTCATTCTCGCTGTCGAATTTCGTCCGCCAAGAACCGAAATGCATCTCGTAGATATTCATGGGCTTGTCATAGCATTTATCGCGTTTCGACATCCACTCGCTATCATGCCAATCATGACAGTCCAGATCATAAATTATTGATGCGTTCTTTGGTCTTACTTCGCTGTAAAATGCAAATGGGTCGGAACGGTAGTGCTTCTGGAGCGCCTGTGTGGTTATGATGAACTGGTAGATATCTCCTTTATTTGCAGGACGAACAGTCTCCCAAACGCCGCATTCAAGGCGTGTCATCTCATATTCACCGCCGTTGAGCATAAGGGTGACATTCCTCGCATTGGGAGCATAAGTTGCAAAACGCACTCCTCCATCGACAAAATGCGCACCAAAATATTCATAAGCTGTAAGGCTATGACCTTCAAAAAAATCATTTATTATCATTAATAATGCACGACCTTAAAAATAATTTACTAAAATTACTTGAATTTTTTTGGATTTGTGATATAATTATATTGTTGAATTATAGTAAACGACCTAAAATTTTTACTCATATCGACCGAGATAACAAGATAAACGATCTTCGGTCGGGATAAATGTGGATATTTATGTTGTTTATATATGCCACGAAAGGATACAGCAGATGTCAACATCAAATATAACCAAATCAGCGCTGTGCAAAGCCCTTAAAGAGCTTTGCACGCAAAAGGATTACGAAAAGATCTCCATATCGGAGATAACAGGTTTTTGCGGAATGAACAGACAGTCCTTCTATTATCATTTTCAGGATAAGGAAGAGCTTTTGTCATTTATTTACTACAATGAGCTTTTCAAGAACATCACCAGAGGAGTAAACTACGATAACTGGTATGAACGTCTGGAGGGATTTCTTGAAAATATGCAGAAGGATAAGAAATTCTACTCAAACACACTGCGCAGCAATGAAAAGACATTTGAAAAATATCTTTATCAGAGTATGCACCGCCTGTTCCTGAGATTCTTCTATCACGCAGTAGCGAACACCCGCAAGAGAAGCGACAAGGCTAAGTTCTTTGCGGATTTCTACTCCCACGGATTCTGCGGAATGATAATCGACTGGGCGGCTCAGGGAATGAAGATTTCCCCCCACACAGTCATGCTACAGATGAAAGAACTGGCATTCGAGAACGTCAGCATCGGTAAGGGCTTTATCGAAAATCTTTGATATCATTATTGCACGGCAGAAATATCCTGCCGTGCTTTTTGTTTTTATCTTTCGTTGACGTATGCCACGAACCTGTCAAACGCCGCAGCACCTTTCTCATCACGCTTATAGACTCCTGCCTGTTCAAGAACTTTAGCAAAGACCTTGCCTATCTCGTCTTTGAGTATACTATCTACATTTTGTATACTAAAAGTGTACTTTTTGCACAATTCATCAGCCCAATCGGCGTGTTTGGCAAGAATTTCATCGTCACGGATATCAGCACCATTTACCAGTGCTTCCGAAAGCTTCTCCATTTCACCTTTTAGACGTGATGGCAGTACAGCAAGACCCATAACTTCGATAAGACCTATGTTTTCTTTCTTGATATGGTGAAGCTCAGCATGAGGGTGATAAACTCCAAGCGGGTGTTCCTCGGTTGTTATATTGTTCCTAAGAACTAAGTCCATCTCATATCTGCCATCACGCATACGCGCGATAGGTGTGATGGTGTTGTGAGGTTCACCCTTTGTTTCAGCGTAGATGAAAGCTTCTTCATCAGTGTAGCCGCGCCAGAGGGTGAGTATATTGTCAGCCAGTTCAACAAGGGCTTCCCTATCGGTGCTGTTAAGTCTTATAACTGACATCGCCCACTTTACTATGCCTGCATCAACGTTCTCGAAGCCTTTGAATTCAAGTTTGCGTTCGATCTCCGCTCTTGCCATGGGGAACTCGTAATGTCCGCCCTGAAAATGCTCATGTGAAAGTATAGAACCGCCCACTATGGGAAGATCGGCATTTGAACCGACAAAATAGTGCGGATACTGCTCAACAAAGTCAAGCAGCTTATTAAAAGCCGACTTGTTTATCACCATGGGAGTGTGGGTCTTGTTGAACAGGATACAATGCTCGTTGTAATAAACATAAGGCGAATACTGCAATCCCCAGTCAGCACCGTCAATGGTCACGCCGATTATACGATGGTTCTGCCTTGCGGGCGAATTAAGCCTACCCGCATAGCCAACATTCTCATAGCAAAGCAGACACTTAGGATAGCCCGACTGCTTCGCCAGCTTTGCCGCCGCGATAGCTTTTGGATCCTTTTCGGGCTTGGAAAGATTGATAGTGATGTCCAGCTCACCGTATTCAGTCAGGGTCTTCCATTTAACGTCCCTGTTTATGCGGTATCTTCTGATATAATCGGTATCCTGCGAGAATTTATAAAACCAGTCGGTAGCTGTCTCGGGGGATATTGCTTTCTTCTCGGCAAAAATCCTCTCGACCTCAGATGGACTGGGTGTGATAAGACCCATAAGCTTGGTATCAAAAAGGTCACGGTGAACGACAGTATCTTCACACAGACCATTTTCACAGGCATAATCAAGCAGTTCAGCCAAAGTGCTTTCAAGGTCGATGTCCTTAAAATCCTCTTGTGGTTCATCATATTCTTCAAGGGATAAAGCTTCAAGCAGGCGATTAGTCGCCCAGACCTTGTCAGCAGGCTCGATAAGCCCCTTTTCAAGACCGTAAGTTACCAGTTTTTTAATGCTTTCATTTATCATAATATCACTCCTGTCCTGTATCCTTCTGAGTTTGCCCTTATACTACTTACATTCATTAAAATTATTATATTATAAAACTTGCCTAAAGTCAATAAAAAAATGTAAAATTACAAAAATTAAGCTAAGTTCTTGGTCAGATATTAAAAAAGTGTTAAATGAGTCCGTTAAGCCTTGACAACGCTGAATAAATATTATATAAT
Organism: Ruminococcus sp.; assembly: GCF_024692365.1. Lineage (GTDB taxonomy): Bacteria > Bacillota > Clostridia > Oscillospirales > Ruminococcaceae > Hominimerdicola. Next base: position 9,076 of record NZ_JAILMR010000124.1, read on the forward strand.
TATTTCAAGATATGAAGAATGGCGTTGAGAGGAAAAAAGACGCTTTGCGGAACTTTCAGAGAGCTGCCGTTTGGTGAAAGGCAGCAGTTCGATAGCGCGATAACTCGTCCTTGAGCCGGTATGGTGAACATTCAGTAGCTGTGCCCGGGATTCTCCCGTTACAGAGAGGCGCATTTGTTGATGCGGCAGAGGTGTACAGTGTGAGTTGTGCATGAATCGGAGTGGTAACACGGGTAATTATGCTCGTCTCTTGTTTTTACAGAGACGGGCTTATTTTATTTTGTAGTAAATCAGATTTCCCGTTAGCCTCAAACTTAGATACTTTCAATATTATTATATAGGAGGAATTTTGATGAAAAACGCAGAAAAGTATGCAAGAGGATATTATATGCCTCCCGTAAAATGTATGAAATGGGCTGAAAAAGATTATATCGATCATGCCCCCGCATGGTGCTCGGTTGACCTGAGAGACGGCAATCAGGCGCTTATAATCCCCATGAGCCTTGAAGAAAAGCTGGAATTCTTCAAGAAGCTGGTAGATATCGGCTTCAAGGAGATAGAGATAGGCTTCCCTGCCGCTTCCGAGACAGAATATGAATTCTGCCGCACACTTATCGAGAAAAATATGATACCTGACGATGTTACCATACAGGTACTCACTCAGTCGAGAGAACACATAATCAAGAAGACATTTGAAGCTATCGACGGCGCTAAGCACGCAGTCGTTCACCTTTACAACTCCACCTCTGTTGCACAGAGAGAGCAGGTTTTCCGCAAGTCCAAGGAAGAGATCATCAAGATCGCTACCACAGGCGCAGAGCTCTGCAAGGAGTACAAGAAGCACGCCAAGGGTCACATCACCTTTGAGTACTCCCCCGAGAGCTTCACAGGTACCGAGCCTGAGTTTGCTGCTGAGATATGCAATGCTGTAATTGATATCTGGGAGCCAAACGCTGATAACAAGGTCATAATCAACCTCCCTGTTACCGTTGAGATGTCACTGCCCCACGTATACGCTCAGCAGGTTGAGTATATGTGTGAAACACTCCACAACAGAGAGAACCTGATAATCTCTCTCCATCCCCACAACGACAGAGGTACAGGTATCGCTGATACCGAGCTCGGTCTGCTTGCAGGCGGCGACAGAGTTGAGGGTACCTGCTTCGGCAACGGTGAAAGAACAGGTAACGTTGATATCGTTACTCTCGCGCTGAATATGTACACCCACGGTGTTGAGCCCAATCTCGATTTCACCGATCTCCCCTCACTCATCGAGCTTTATGAGAGAGTAACAAGAATGAAAGTTTATGACAGACAGCCTTACTCCGGTTCTCTGGTATACGCTGCATTCTCCGGTTCACATCAGGACGCTATCGCAAAGGGCATGAAGTGGCGTGATGAAAAGGACGACAAGCACTGGACTTGTCCTTATCTCCCAATCGACCCCCACGATGTCGGCAGAGAGTACGAGGGCGACGTTATCCGTATCAACTCACAGTCGGGTAAGGGCGGCATAGGCTATATCCTTGAACAGCAGTACGGCTACGATCTCCCCAAGGCTATGAGAGAAGACTTCGGCTACAAGGTAAAGGATATCTCCGACAAGGCTCACAAGGAGCTCAGCAGAAGCGAGGTTCACCAGATATTCAAGGAGACCTACCTCAATATCAATGCCCCGATAGATATTATTGAAGCTCATTACACTCAGAAGGCTGATGAACTCATCGGCGCGAAGGTAAAGGCTGTTATCAACGGTAAGACAGTTGAGTGCAGTGCTGACGGCAACGGCAGACTTGACGCTGTTGCTAATGCACTGACTTCCGAGATAGGCATGGAGATAAATGTTGATACCTATACCGAGCACGCACTTGAAAGAAAGACAACTTCCGAAGCTTGCTCATATGTTGGCATCAATGTAAACGGAAAGATCTTCTGGGGTGTTGGCAGACATTCCGATATCATTGTTTCTTCTGTAAGAGCACTGGTATCTGCTATCAATAATGCAATGAAGAAGTAATCAAATAATAAGTGTAAAAGCTCCTGCGTATATAAAGCGCAGGAGCTTTTTATATACAATATCAGAATCAATCAGAAACAAAAAGAGCAGTCTTCTGACCGCTCTTGATATAGGCTATATTATTAGTCCATCTTAGCGCCGCAGCTGGTGCAGAATGCATTACCAGCAGGAACCTTAGCGCCGCACTGTGTGCAGAACTTTTCAGCAGCTGCATTTGCAGCAGGAGCAGCAGGCTGAGGAACGCTCTGAGCGGGCTGACCAAACTGAGGCTGTGTCTGAGCAGGAGTACCGGCGGGCTTCAGGGATTTTAGAGCACCGGGATTCTCGTTTAAAGCATTCAGCAGTTCAAGAACCTTGCAGCCGATGTAAATAACAGCTATTATCCAAAACAGAATCTGTAAGAATGTGATGAAACCTGTACTTTCTTCCTTAGGAGCAACACCCTTATCAAAGTATGCTGCAATACTAAGGATATTAGTTGCAGTAATGGCGTTCTTACTTGCCTTCAAAGCCTGAAAACCACAGTTGCCAGCAATTGTAAGGAAAAGTGCAAACAGTACGTTTACAGCAGGTCCAACTACCTTATAAAGTCCGTTCATAAATCCTTTAATTGAGTTCATTGTCTTTACCTCCAAAGATAAATATTTAATAATGTTATTATACTAATTTTTACAATGTTTGTCAATACTAAAAAGAGGTAATTTTAAAAAATCTCACTTTATTCGTCATATGTTATAAGTTAATCGACAATTAACTCCCCTGCACTGCCTTCTTCAACAATTATTAAACTAAAAATATGTGTATCTTTTCCAGCATATACATTCAGAGAAGGATCATATGAAACATCAACTATAACGTAGTAAAAGAAAACAGCTGCACAGAACGTACCTGCACAGCTGTTTGCAAACATAAAGTAGAAGATTTTATATACTGTCTTCTTTGCTGATACCAAAGATCATTTTCAGCAGTCCCGAAATCAGGCGGGGACTTTTAACAATTACGACTTTCATAAGTATTACCTCCCTTTTGCTTGGTAATACATACTATTCCGCAAGATGAATTTTGGTTACAGTCTTGACTGGATAACAAGAAGTCTGCCCTCGGTAAATGAGATCTTCGCTTCTCGTGAAGTTATCTCGTTTGATACACCAAGAGTGACCGAATCTGTAAGAGTGCAGTCCTGAACACAGTATTTCGCACCGCTTATGGAAAGCCCTTTGACTTCACGAGAGTAAGCAAACAGAGAAAGAGAAAAGCCCTCTTTATACGGAACAGAAAATTCACTCGGCATATGAAATGATATTATATCATTATCGCCTACAATGGTACCGCAGGCGCCGTTTTCGGCTATCAAAGCAAGACAAGCGATATTGCCTATCATGTGGTCTATCCTGCCGCCACAGGCACCGTAGATAACTATTTTCTTGGCACCCATCTCTAAAGCCTTATTAACTGCCAGCATCAGATCTGTATCGTCTTTTTCAGGTGGAAAGCACATTACCTTGTCGCCTGATGGTGTATAGTTCAGAGAGTCAAAATCACCAAGAACAATATCAGCTTCAATTCCGAGAGATTCTGCCAAGGCAAATCCCTTGTCAGCACAGATTACAAATGCACTTTCAAGCAGAGTTTTATCCACAGTTTCAGGCTTGACAGGATCACCGCCCGCAAAAATAACACAGGTGTCAGTCATTTTTATACTCCCATTCCTTTAGCTGCTTGGCGTCCTCATACATTTGCAGATAGCTGTCGAACCTTGACTGTGGTATCTTCCCTGACTTAACAGCTTCGATAACGGCACAGCCCTTTTCCTTGGTGTGACTGCAATCAGGGAAACGGCATTTATCAGTGTATTCTGCAAACTCAATAAAACAATCAGCCAGCTTGTCCTTAAAAATGATGTCGTACCTATTTGTATCAAATGAGGAGAAACCGGGAGTATCCGCGATGTATCCGCCGCCATCAAGCTTGTACAGTTGAACATGACGGGTCGTATGTCTGCCCCTGCCCAGCTTTTTGCTTATCTCGCCAGTTGCAAGACCAAGTTCGGGATACATATTATTTAACAGCGAAGATTTTCCCACGCCTGTGTTGCCTGTAAAGGCAGAAAGCTTGCCTTGCAGTGCAGCCCTGACTTCAGCGCTTCCCTCACCTGTTACATTGTCACATTCAAAAACATCTATACCCACGCTGCGGTATACAGCTGCGAGTTCCTCGCCAGAACGCTTATCTACTTTGGTAAAGACCACAACGGGCTTTATCTTCTTGAATTCTGCGATCGCTATGAATTTATCCAGCAAAAGCGTATTCGGTCTGGGCTCGACAGTTGATGATACAAACACCAGCAGATCAAGATTAGCAAGGGGTGGTCTTATAAGCTCGGAACGTCTTGGCAGTATCTCCTCAATGACACAGCCGTCCTTGTCCTCTGAAATTATCACATTGTCACCGCACATCGGGGATATTTTCTTTTTTCTGAAAATACCGCGGGCTTTACATTCAAATATGCCGTCGGAGGCATCTACAGTGTAGAGACCTCCGATTGCTTTCGTTATTATACCTGTCATATAAACTTAGTAAGTTGTTTCGCCGTTGTCAACGGGAGCCACATCAGTCTGTGAGCTGTCATCAGTAGGCTGAGGCTCGGGATCAGGCTGAGGCTCAGTTACATCAGGCTGAGATGAACTTTCCTCTGGCTTGGAGCTTTCCTCCTTGACAGTAGGAGTGATATCCAGCAGACCCTGCTTATTCAGCGAACCGTTGAGTTCAGCAGTCTTCTTGTCGTAGTTTACGTTGAATACTGCGTAGTTTACAGACTTGCCTGTTTCATCGTTTCTAATGGATACTGTGATAGTCTCGGTCTTCTTACCTGAGATATCCATGGTTATCGCACCACCCGAAACTGATTCACCGTTGGAGATGGACTGTGTATACTTAACGTTACCGTTTACGAAGCCCTGCAGTGAATAAGAACCGTGCAGACCATCAGGCATAGGAATGCTGATCGTCAGATCAACGGGATCGGTCTCACCAGTAGAAACGTAGATCGTAACCTCGGTATCTCTCTCAACTCTCTTTTCTGCATCAACAGACTGGTCAATTACCTTACCCTTATCGCCGTCATGAGGCAGATCCTGTACAACAGCCTTCAGCTTGTTTTCCTTGAGAATTGTGATAGCCTTCTCCTTGGTCAGACCAACAACATTAGGAACCTTGACCTGAGTATCCAAAGGACCATTGCTGACGTAAAGTGTAACTGCGCCATCGAGAGCAAATTCAGTACCTGCTGCAGGCTCTGTGCCTATTGCAATGCCCTTAGCGACATTATCATCATACTTGCTTCTCAGAACAACTGTAAATCCAGCAGCTGTCAGCTCACTCTCTGCAACAGCGGATTCAGAACCCGAAACATCGGGGATAACTGTCATCTGCTTGCCCTTACTAACCTTCAGGGTGATAGTATAGCCTTCCTTAACGGATTTACCTGCGGACTGGCTCTGCCAGAAGATAACGCCCTCTTCGTACTCGATATTGTACTCGTAAGTAGGATCGATCTTGAGCTTGTCGCCCCAGTCCTGCCGAACCTGAATAATGTTCTTGCCAACAAAGTTAGGCAGTGTAACGGTACTTGTGTGCATACCTGTTCCTGTGCCGTCCTTGGTAAATGTTTTGATAACTGTCCAGCCGATTATGCAAGCTGCAACGATAACTACCGCAACGGTAACTGCCAGAAGTATCGGCACTACATATGAGCGCTTCTTTTCAGGCTCGTAGTAATCTTCATCGTCGTCATCATCATAATCTTCGTCTTCGTAATCATCATCATAATCATCGTCATAATCGTTGTAATTATCATCGATTACAGGCTTTCTGCTCTGATTATTTACAGGATAGAAGCCTACATTGTCAGCAACAGGTGCAGCACCTGACTTGTATCCGAATACAACAGACTGATTGAGCTTGAATGTATCCAGATCCCTTATCATCTCGGCTGCCGACTGATAACGCTGAGCAGGCTGCTTTTCCATAGCGTGATAAACGATCTCTTCCAGCGCCTCGGGGATAGAAGGCATGATCTCTCTGGGAGGTACAGCCATTTCCTGCATATGTTTAAGAGCAACATTCACAGCAGTATCACCGTCAAAAGGCTTTCTTCCTGTAAGCATCTCATAAAGCATAACGCCTACAGAATAGATATCCGATCTTTCATCGGTCATATCGCCCTGAGCCTGCTCGGGAGATATATAGTGAACAGAGCCTATTGCCTTATCCGAAAGGGTCTTGCCGTCGATCCTGGAAAATCTTGCAATGCCGAAGTCCATGACCTTTATCGTGCCGTCTGTAAACAGCATGATATTCTGCGGCTTGATATCCCTGTGAACGATGCCCTTGTCATGAGCGTGCTGCAAAGCTCTAAGTATCTGCGTGATGAAGTGCAGCGCATCTTTCCATTTCAGTACACCCTGCTGTTCGATAAACTCTTTCAGCGTGATACCGTCGATATATTCCATTACGATGAACTGTATCTCATCAGTGAAGCCCACATCGTATATCTTAACGATATTAGGGTGAGACAGCACTGCGATAGCCTTGCTCTCATTCCTGAACCTTCTCAGAAACTCCTCGTCACCCGAAAACTCGGGTTTAAGGATCTTTACAGCCACAGGACGGTCTTCCATTACGTCCTGTGCCTTATAGACATCAGCCATTCCGCCTACGCCTATAAGCTCGGTAATTTCATATCTGCCATCCAGCTTCTTACCGATATTAGAATCCATTTTATTCAACTCCTAAATATTATTTTATTGTCTCATCAATTGGCTACTATAGCAGCGGTTATATTATCTTTGCCGCCGCATTCGTTTGAATGGTCGATGAGCTTTTTTACTGCTTCATCGAGATTATTCCCGAAAACGGTGCAGTATATAAGTTCATCGCTGCAGTATCCAGACAAACCGTCAGAACAAAGCACAACAGCAAAATTTCCCTCTTCATAGTGCTCAAAATAATCGACCTCGACATCGGGTTCAACACCCACTGCCCTGGTGATCACATTTCTCATCGGGTGGGTCTTTGCATCCTCATCTGTTATCTGACCGCTTCGTCTAAGCACTTCGACATAAGTATGATCTGTGGTGATCTGTTTGATGCCGTCCTTAGTCAGCAGATAACCGCGGCTGTCACCTACATTGACGATATAAATGCTTTTGCCAATGACCAGCGCAGCGACACAGGTAGTGCCCATCCCGTTTTTATCTATATCCTCAATGCTTTTTTCATACACGCAGGTGTTCGCGTAATGAACCGCATTGAGCAAAAGATTTCTGATAGAATTACTGTTCATATCGGGTCTGAAATTCTCCTTGACCCTTTCGATAAAACTGTCAACAGCAAGCTGACTTGCAACTGCACCAGAAGCTGCACCGCCCATACCGTCACAAACAGCAGCGATGCACATATTATCGCCAAGAACCTCGACCCTGACTCTATCCTGATTCTCTTCTCTCTTTTGACCTATATCTGTACCAAATGCCAGAAACATACAGCTCACCGCCTTTCATCATATTTCATATTCCCGCCTCAGCTGACCGCAGGCAGCATCTATATCAGAACCCAGCGTTCTGCGGACTGTCGCGTTAAGACCAAGAGCTTCCAGTCGCTTACGGAATCGTTCAGCAGCTTTTCTGTCCGACCTGTAATCGCGTTCCTTGATCTTATTTACGGGAATGATATTCACATGGCACACAAAGTTTTTTAGCAGTGCGGCAAGTTCTTCCGCATCAGACTGTTTATCATTGTGACCATCAATAAGCGCATATTCAAAAGAAATCCTTCTGCCCGTGACCTTGAAGTAATACCTGCACGCGGTCAGAAGTTCGTTTATATCATACTTATTGTTAACGGGCATGATCTCACTTCTGCTCTTATTATTTGAAGCATGGAGAGATATGGACAGCGTTATGCCGAGTTTCATTTCTGCAAGTTCGTAGATTCTCGGAACTATCCCGCAGGTTGAAACAGAAACGTGTCTCAGCGACATATTAGTTCCCTGTTCGCAGGAAAGCACTTTAAGGAAATTTACAACATTATCGAAATTATCCATCGGCTCGCCGATACCCATGAGCACAGCGCCCGTTATCTTCCTGCCGCTGTCCCTTGCCGCTTCATAGATCTGAAGAAGAATCTCGGATGAAGCAAGATCTCTCTTGTACCCCGCGATAGTCGAAGCGCAGAATCTACACCCCATCTTACAGCCTACCTGCGTAGAAACGCAGACAGTGTTGCCGTAGTTGTACTCCATGATAACAGTCTCAACATGGTTGCCGTCAGGAAGCCTATACAGATATTTTACAGTATTATCGGTGTTACTTTCAAGTCTTTTTACGACAAATAGTGATTTTAAACAAAATATTTTTTCTAGCTTTTCCCGCAATTGTACAGATAGATTAGTCATTTTACTAAAACTATCGACTCTTTTGACATGAAGCCATTCAAATATCTGTTTTGCGCGGAATTTCTTCTCTCCCGCAAGAAGTATCTGCTCCTCAAGTTCCTCGGGAAGCAGACCTAAAATATCGATCCTTCCGTTCTCGTCGTAAGCGACCATACATTCACCCCCGACGTCTTAGTTTAGCAATGAAGAAACCATCAGAACCATACATCTCGGGAGTGATAGTCTGCATGAATAAATCATTGTCCATTGCAGACTCAAAATCCTTGTGTGATGCAAGGAACTGCTTAACTACTTCTTCATTTTCATCTTTTGAAACTGTGCAAGTCGAATAGACCAGGAACCCGTTTTCCTTTACATATCTTGATGCAGTATCAAGTATCTCTGCTTGAACAACAGGCAATCTTTCAAATTCTGAAGGATCTTTGTACTTGATCTCGGGTTTACGTCTTATAACGCCAAGTCCCGAACACGGCGCATCAACAAGCACTCTGTCAGCCATCGGAAGTTCAGGATTGAAATTCTTTGCATTGTTCACAGCTGCAGAAACACAGGTCAGTCCAAGTCTTTCAGCGCCTGAACGAATCAGCTTAACTCTGTTAGGATGAAGATCAAATGCCAGAACTCGACCCTCGTTGTTCATCATCTCGGCAATGGTAAAAGTCTTACCGCCGGGAGCGGAGCAAAGATCAAGGATGGTGTCCCCTGGCTGAGGATCAAGGGTCTTGCAGCAAAGCTGACTTGCCAGATCCTGCACATGGAATCTTCCCTGTTTGTAGGCTTCCGTCTTTTCAATAGCACCTGCATTAGCCACATTTACAGCATATTCAAGAAGTTTGGAGCGCTCAAAAGTGATACCATCAGCAAGAAGCATATCAAGAGTTTCATCAACGCTACACATCAAGTTATTTATCTTGATAGTTGTAGGAGCCTGTCCCAGTGAAGTTTCAAGAAGTGACAAGCATTTATCCTTGCCACATTCATTCATCCATTTAGCAACCAACCATTTCGGACATGAATACTCCAGCGACAAGCGATCGATCTCGTTATCGGTCTTTGGCAGAGCCTTTTCACGCCTGATGAATTCTCTCAGCAGACCGTTTGTAAATCCCGCAGATGCAGGATTTCTGCACTTTTTCGCAAGTTCAACAGATTCATCAACAGCTGCATTATCAGGCACGGAATCCATATATTTCAGCTGATAGATACCACAGCGCAGAATATTCCTGAGTGTGTAGTTCAGCTTATTCTTAGGATTCTTTGAAAGGTCAGCAATTATCGCATCAAGTGTCAGACGTCTTTCAAGAACGCCGTAAAACAATGCCGATATAAATTTCTTATCCCGCTTGTCAAAATCACTTCTGCTAAGCGATTCATCCAGCAGGATATTGGAGTATGAATTGTTTTCATCAAGCTTTGTCAGCAGCCTGACTGTATACCACCTAGTATTTCCCAAATTATATATCCTCCAGAAGACAAGTTATATTACTTGTCACTTTCCCAGTACAGTTCCTTCAGCTATCGGCTTACCTCTTAGGTAATCGGCTGTAGGCATTCTTTTTGAGCCTTCTGCTTGTATCTCTGTAAATCTTACAAGACCTTCTCCACAAGCAACAGTCAAGTCTTTTGCCTTTACTACAGTTCCTGCGGGTTTATCTGAATTACCCTCTACTATCTCGGAATGATAAACTTTCAGTCTCTTTCCGCCAATAAGCGTAGTCGCACAAGGCCAGTCGGAAAGTCCGCAGATCTGCTTGTGAACTTCTCTTGCAGTCTTAGTGAAATCGATAGGTGAAAGTTCCTTTGTCAGCATAGGCGCATAGGAAGCTTCATCCTCATTCTGAGGAACAGGAGTGACCTCGCCCTTTTCCAGCTTTTCAAGAGTCTCAACTATCAGCTCGGCACCCATATCTGCCAGCCTGTCAAAAAGCTCGGCAGCTGTTTCGTTCTCACCGATCTCAGTCTCACATTTCAGCAGCATATCGCCTGTATCAAGACCTTCACCCATAAGCATCGTGGTGATTCCGGTGGTCTTTTCATCGTTAAGTACTGCCCACTGGATAGGACCAGCACCGCGATATTTCGGCAGAAGCGAACCATGCACGTTAACACAGCCGAACTTTGGAATATCAAGCACCGACTTCGGAAGTATCTTACCATAAGCCGCAACAACGATACACTCGGGAGCAAGGTCTTCCAATACCTTGATAAATTCTTCGCCGCCTTTTTTCAGGCTGTTCGGCTGATAAACAGGTATATTCTTTTCGACTGCAAACGCCTTAACAGGCGGAGCCACAAGCTTCATGCCCCTTCCCTTGGGCTTATCGGGCTGGCAGAAAACTGCCTGGACTTCATGACCCGCTTCATAAAGAGCTTTCAGTGAAGGTACTGCGAAATCGGGAGTGCCCATAAATACTATCTTCATTGCTGTTCATCTACCTCAACAAATTCTTCAACTATCTCGGTGAAGAGATGACCGTCAAGGTGCGCAGTCTCATGGCATACTGCCTGCGCAAAAAGCTCGCTGACTTCCATCTCATACCATTCGCCATTTCTGTTCTGTGCCTTGAATTTTACGGTCATGGGTCTGGTAACGTAGCCCCACTCACCGGGACAGGACAGACAGCCCTCGAGTACCCTCTGTGTTTCCTCGGATTTTTCGATGATTTCGGGATTGATCAGCTCATAAACATTGCCGTCGCCAACGTCGATTATGCAGAAACGTCTAAGTATAGCGACCTGCGGTGCAGCCAGACCAACGCCGTTCGCCTTGGCAAGTGTCTCTTTCATATCGTCAAGCCATGTCCACAGCTTTTCATCGAACTTCTCCACAGGTCGGCAGACCTTATGCAGAGTTTCATCGCTTTTGTTCAGTATATTCCTGACAGCCATTTCACACTTTCCTTTCTAAAGACCGATATCACCGTTGATATCGGCGTAAATGCGGACTTCTCGGAAGTCCTTGTTATCATTGAAGTCTTTCAGCACAGATGCTATCATCTGCCTGAAACACCGTGTATTCTTTGATTTAAGTATCAGCCTGTACCTGAACCTGCCGTTTATGACTTCAAGAGTACACGGCGCAGGTCCAATCGCCCTAAGCGGAAAATCGACCATGTTCTTCCTCAGGTATTCTGCTATGAACGCCGTAACATGGTCTGCCGCGGCTATCGCTCTGCTTTCCATTACAGCCGAAAATCCTATAACACAGATATCACAGCAAGGCGGATATATCAGTGATTGCCTCAGCGCGATCTCCTCAGCATAGAACTCATCATAATTCTGTTCGGCCGCAAGATTCAGCACATAATGATCTGGCACAAAAGTCTGTATATAGGCAGATCCCGGTTTACTTCCGCGTCCGCTTCTTCCAGCCACTTGTGTCAGCAGAGAAAAAGTCCGCTCATAACTCCTGAAATCACCTGTAAACAGAGCTTTATCAAGAGAAATAACACCCACAAGTGTGACATTCGGGAAGTTCAGGCCCTTTGCGATCATCTGCGTACCAAGCATGATATCATACTCGTGATTTTCAAACGCCTTGAATTTTTCTTCATAAGCATATCTCGAAGAAGTTGTGTCAGCGTCCATGCGAAGTATCCTTGCATCGGGATAAATCCTTGCAAGTTCATCTTCAACACGCTGAGTGCCTACACCGCTTGATCTCAGTTTATCTGAACCGCAGGCAGGACATACCGCGAAATTATCCATAGTATAACCGCAGTAATGGCACATGAACCTGTCGTTCTTTTTGTGGTAAGTCAGCGGGATATTGCATTTCGGGCATACAACAGGCTGTCGACAGCTTGCACAGCTGACATAGGTCGTGAAACCACGCCTATTCAACAAAAGTATCGCCTGTTCGTCCCTTTTCAGGGTTTCGGTCAGCTTATCAGCAAGTTTTCGGCTTATTAGGCTGTCATTGCCCTCGGCTGATTCTGTTTGCATATCTATTATCTCGACCTTAGGTAAAGCGGCATCACTGTACCTATGTGCAAGAGTAAAGAGATGGAATCTTCCTTTCTGCGCATGGTAAAAAGTTTCCAGCGAAGGTGTTGCAGAAGCCATCAACAGCAGTGCGCCGTTATGTCCGCAACGCTGTATAGCCACATCTCTTGCGTGATAACGAGGATTAGAGTCCGATTTATAGGACTGTTCGCCTTCCTCGTCCATTATTATAACACCGATATTCTCAGCAGGCGCAAAAACTGCACTTCTTGTGCCGATGATTATCCTTGCTTCGCCGCGCTTTATCCGCTTGAATTCGTCCATACGTTGTCCCAACGACAGCGACGAATGCAACAGCGCAATATTCTCACCGAAAAGCACCTTGAACCTTGCCAGCATCTGAGGAGTGAGGGAAATCTCGGGAACAAGCATTATCGCCGTTTTTCCCATTTTCACAACACTATCGATGACCTTGATGAATACAGAAGTCTTGCCGCTGCCAGTAACGCCGTAAAGCAGCGCTCCTGCGGGCTTCCCTTCGCGTATAAGCGACATTATGCCATTATAAGCACACTTCTGTTCATCGTTAAGCACGATATCTTCGGGACTTTCCCTGTCACCAAGTTCACCCACCGCATTGCGCAGAACTTCCTGCTCATACACCCGCATAACTTCCTTTTCGCAAAGCCTTTTGATGATGGTAGAAGTACAGCCCGTCATATAACAAAGTTCTTTTACAGATGCCGAACCGCTTTCTTCAAGCAGCTCCACAACCTTTTTCTGCTTAGGTGTAAGGTCAGCGTCCTCATATCCATCGTTTAGCACAGCCATTTTAACGCTGTCATCACCGACTTTTCTCTTGAAGCTGGGAACTTCTTCAACAAAGCCCTTGTCTATCAGTGTATCCAATGGCTTTTTTCGCTGAGGATTAGCTTTCAAGTCGAAATACTTGTCGATCTCTGCGGCATCATCACAGCTTTCAAGAAAACCAACTATCTCGGCTTCTTCCGCACTCAGGATCTCCTTGTCGATATAGGTATTCACAAGTGCGAAATGCATATCGACCTTATACGAGAACCCCGTAGGCACGGCACTCTTAAAAGCATCATAATAGGTGCAGAATGTATTCTCTTTCAGCCAGAAAATGATCTTCATCATTTCGTCGGTAACAAGGCTCTCGGTGTCGATAACCGAGATAACAGGCTTTAGCTTATGTCTGTTATCATCGTCATGACCCAGTCTAGTAACAAGACCGATCACCCTGTTATTTCCGCGACCAAAGGATACTAACACCCTCATTCCCGCTTTGAGTACCTGTCTGTATCTTTCGGGAACCAGGTAGCTGTATTCGCTGTCAAAGCTGTAAGCCGCATGGCTCAGCGCCACATACGCAACAGTCTCCCTTTCTCCCATTTCAACAGACCTCCGCTATCAGTTTTTGAGTGATGGATCCTCGATTATCTTGTATTCAGCAGCTGCGAGTTCATCAACTGCGGTCTTAACGGGCTTTTCTTCAAGAACCTTCTCGTTCTTGCTTGCCTCATCTGTGATCTCTCTTGCGCGTTTTGCAACTGCGATCACCAGTGAATAATAGCTCTCATTGTTTTTAAGTATCTGACATACTGCCGGTCTAAGCATTTTCAAGCACCTCTCGTATCATATTTTTTATCTCTTCATTTTCAGGGCTGAACCTTACAGCAGGTTCGCTCTCGCCCCTTATACCATCAATGACAGCCTTGAAGTCTTCAATAGCCTTATCAAGGTCATCATTCATTATCACATAATCATATTTGTCGGACTTCGCTATCTCACCCGCTGCCTGTGCAACGCGCTTTTCGATAGTCTCTTCGTCCTCGGTCGCCCTCTTGTGAAGTCTTCTTCTGAGTTCACCGATAGAAGGCGGAAGAATGAACAGCGAGGAAACCTCGGGTCTTAGTTCTTTCACCTTAAAAGCACCCTGAGTTTCTATCTCAAGGATAACGTCCTTGCCTGCTGCAAGGTTTTCATCAACAGGTTTTCTCGGTGTTCCGTAATAGGTCTGATTATATTTTGCATATTCAAGAAAATTATCCTCAGCTATCATTTTCTCAAACTCTTCGGTTGTTATGTAATGATAACTCTTGCCGGGTATCTCACCGGGTCTCGGATCTCTCGTTGTGCACGATACTGAATAAAACACCTCATTCTCATCGAATGTCTCTGCCATTATCGTGCCCTTGCCGCAGCCCGAGGGAGCTGAAACTATTATCAGCTTTGGTTCTCTATTTTCTGTCTTATCCATCTTCTTCAACCTCCTCTTCGGCAGCTCTGCCGCATACTGTTTCGGGGGATACAGCCGACAGTACAACATGGTCGCTGTCCATAATAACGACAGCCCTAGTCTTTCTGCCGTATGTCGCATCTATCAGCGTGCCCTTATCGCGTGATTCCTGAATCAGCCTTTTTATCGGTGCTGAATCAGGCGCAACTATGGCTATCACCCTCGATGCTGACACCATATTCCCATAACCTATGTTTATCAGCTGCATGAGATCACCAACTTATTCGATATTCTGGATCTGCTCTCTGATCTTCTCGATCTCGGCTTTAAGGTCAACGACTTTCTTTGTGATAGTAAGATCGTTAGCCTTGGAACCGATAGTGTTGACTTCCCTGTTTACTTCCTGTACAAGGAAATCCAGCTTTCTGCCAACAGGTTCATCAGATGCTATGAGATCTCTGAACTGAGAGATATGGCTCCTCAGTCTAACAGTCTCCTCATCGATAGCTACCTTATCAGCAAATATCGCAACTTCGGTAAGTATGCGCTGCTTGTCGATATTATCAAGACCAACGCTGTTGAGCGTCTCGGTGATCTTGTCATAAAGCCTGTCGCTGTAACTTTTGGCAACACTGGGCTGATGTTCTTCGATCTCGCCAACTGTCTTTTCAATAAAATCAAGACGTGAACTTACATCGTCATACATCTTCTTGCCCTCGGTCTCGCGCATCTCAACGAATCTATCAAGAGCCACCTGCGCAACACCTTTGACCTGTGCCCATATAACTTCCTCGTCCTCGGTCTTTTTGACCACAGTGAAGATATCGGGCAGCTTCATGATATTTGAAAGAGTAAGATCGTCGCTGAGATTGAGTTCATCAGCAGCACCTCTCAGTGCGTCGAGATAACCCTTAGCAACTGATTTGTTCAGCTCTATCTCCGCATCTGTACCCTCCTGATTGTAGATGGTAACAGAAACTTCTACCTTACCTCTGGATATGCCGCTTTTCAGAAAAGCCTTAAGCTTTTCGTCAAGATATCCATAAGCACGGGGCGTTCTGGAGGTAAACTCATAGTACCTGTGATTTACCGAACGTATCTCAACAATGATCTCTCTGCCCTCGGCAACGATATGTTCTCTGCCGAAGCCTGTCATACTTTTTACCATTATCAGCTTTCCTTTCCCTTAACGTGAATTATTTCAAAGCTTAATATCAAATTATATTATAGCATTTTCCGCCCAAATAAGCAAGGTTTTTTAACAATATTTTATGATTATTTTTACATTAGATTCACATTTCAGGAAGTGCCTCGGAAAGAGAACCGCCTATGGCAATATTCGGGTAGCGCATAAAGGTCTCCTTATCGGTGGGACCTGTGGTCACAGCCGCAAAATCAACGCCTGCATTTACAGCTGTTTCTGCATCGATGTAGCTGTCCCCCACATAGAGAACTTCATCTTTCTTCACGCCCAGAAGTTCCATCGCTTTTATTATACCCTGTGGGTCGGGCTTGGGTGCAGATACATCTTCAAGACCGACAATAACATCATAAGGGTGAACACCAAGCTGAACTTCAAAGGACTCAACTATCCTGTACCGCATCTTTGTGGATACAATAGCGGTCTTGATATTTTTAGCCCGAAGCTTTTCCAGTATCGGCAGTGTATCCTCGTAGAAATATGTATGCGCCGACATCACCTCATTTGCCTTTTCAACGTAGACCTTTCTCATCTCATCGCGTTTCGGGTTCATGGGAGTATCGGTAAGGATATCAAACGCATCCTGCAAAGTCAGACCGATTGTGTTGTATATCGCTTTGTCATCAGGAACTTCATAGCCGAAATATTTCAGGGTATGTCTGAAACATTCAAGTATTCCCTTTGATGAATCTGCCAGTGTAAGGTCAAAGTCGAAAATATAAGCCTTGTAATCTTTCATATCTGCACCTCTTTCTTGTAAATATACAGTCATATCCGCTTTACGAAAACGGACACATAAATACTAATCATATCATAACATATATGCGTACAAAAAACATCATCACTTGTGAAAAAATTTGCAAAAAGTCTTTTCAACGCTCTAAAAATGTGGTATAATAGAAACAGTAAATTGTAGATTTTTCACAACGGAGGTTAAACTATGGCAAATCCAGAAGAAAACAAGGCGAGATTCGTTGAGATATACAATGCGAACATCACAAGAAAAGGCGCTGATAAGCTGCTTAACTATCTTTTGAGCGAAAACAGCGACTTCTTCACAGCCCCCGCTTCGACCAAATATCACAGCGCTTATGAGGGCGGTCTGTGTGAACACAGCCTGAACGTTTATGACTGCCTGAAAGATTATCTCGAAAGGGCAAGGGTCAAGGACGTTTACGGCATGGACTATCCAGATGAAAGCATAGCGATAGTCGCACTGCTGCATGATATCTGCAAAGTCAATCTTTACAGGGTAAGCACCCGCAACAAGAAGAATGACGTAACAGGTCAGTGGGAGAAAGTCCCCTACTATGAGTATCACGATACTCTCCCCTACGGACACGGCGAAAAATCTGTGTACATTGTCAGCAGCTACATGAGACTCACCCGTGAGGAAGCAATGGCGATACGCTGGCACATGGGCTTTTCGGGAGAAGAGAACGTAACCACCATCGGTCAGGCACTGGGAATGTTCCCGCTGGCTGTAGCTACACATATCGCAGACATGGAAGCGACTTTCTACATAGAGGGCGAGGAAAACAACTGATGCGTATCTTCATTGATGCAGACGGTTGTCCCGTAGTTCGACTTACTCTCGATATCGCTAAAAAGCACGCTATCCCCGTAACGATAGTATGCGATACATCCCACGAATTTACACGGTATGAGGTTGAAGTCATTACAGTTGACAAGGGTGCTGACAGTGCCGACTTCGCACTGGTTAACCTTATGAACAAAGGCGATATAGCCGTAACTCAGGATTACGGACTGGCGGCGATGTGTCTTGCGAAAAAGGCTTATGCCATTAATCAGAATGGACTTGTATACACTTCTGACAATATCGACTCACTGCTGATGTCAAGGCATATCTCGAAAAAGCTCAAAAGAAGCGGCAAGCACCTGAAAGGTCCCGCAAAGCGCACAAGCGATAATGATAAAGATTTCGCAGCATCGCTTGAAAAGCTGATCACAGAAACACTCGGAAAGGACGGATAGACAGAATGTTCATCGGCGATGTAAATTATCCCTGCGATTTCGGCTTCTTCATTGAACGTATACCCGAATGGGAAGACGACACTATCAAAAACGGCTTCATGTTCATGATGATAAACAGTGAACTTTATCCCAAAAGCGTCAGAACAACAACTCTCAGCTGTGAGTTCGCTGATCTTCTGGCAGAAAATTCAGCGATGAAAAATCCCGTTATCGACAAAGAACTCTATCACAGCGATAGCGAAACACTTTTCACCGCAATGGCAGAACGTACCCACGGTAAAGACTACGACGCTTTGTACGACCTTTCTTTCCTTATCCCCTTTCAGGAGATAACCGATGAAGGGTGGAATATTTTTATAATATCCGACGGCGATAACATAAAGCTTATGGCAGGCAGATGGCATGATGAAAAGCTTTTATATCACGACGAGATAGAGATGCCTGCCAAAAAATATTTTGATACGATAGCTGAACTTGAAAACACTTTGAAACGAAACGGAGGTCATTGAATTGAACATCAAGAAAATACTTGAAGAACTTACACTTGAAGAAAAAGCGAGCCTTTGCTCGGGAGCCGATTTCTGGCACACAAAGGCGATTGAAAGGCTTGCTATACCACAGACAATGGTATCGGACGGTCCTCACGGACTCAGAAAAAACGCAGAGGATTCAGCCAATCCGCAGGAAGCGATAAAAGCAGTATGCTTCCCCTCAGCCACCGCTCTGGCTTGCTCATTTGACAGAAATCTGCTTAATTCAATGGGCAAAGCACTCGGCGAGGAGTGTCAGGCTGAAAAGATATCTGTAATACTCGGACCCGGCTGCAACATAAAGCGTTCACCTCTGTGCGGCAGAAATTTCGAGTATTTTTCGGAAGACCCCTATCTTGCAACCGAGATGGCTGCGGCGCAGATAAAAGGCGTACAGAGCAAAGGCGTTGGAACTTCACTGAAACATTTCGCAGCGAACAATCAGGAGACCCGCAGAATGACCATCAACGAAAGGATAGACGAGAGAACTCTCCGCGAGATCTACCTTGCGGCATTTGAGGGTGCAGTCAAGCAGGCTTCACCCTGGACTATCATGTGTTCCTACAACCGCATAAACGGTTATCATTCAGCACAGAACAAGTGGCTGCTGACAGAAGTGCTGAGAAATGACTGGGGTTATGATGGTCTGGTAATGAGCGACTGGGGCGCAGTCGATGACAGAGTTGCAGGCATCAAGGCGGGACTTGACCTTGAAATGCCCGCAAGTTTCGGCAAGAACGACAAGCTGATAGTTGACGCAGTCAACAGTGGAAAGCTCAGCATGAAAGCCCTTGATAAATGCGTAGAACGAGTTCTGAAACTGGTAGACAAAGCCGAAGAAAGCCGCACACCCACCGAATGGGATATGGAATCACACCACGAACTCGCTGCTAAGATAGCCGAACAGTGCGCGGTTCTTCTGAAAAATGATGATGCTATACTCCCCCTAAGCAAAGAAGACAAAATATGCTTCATCGGTGAATTTGCAGACAAGCCAAGATATCAGGGCGGCGGTAGTTCCCACATAAATTCTTTTAAAGTGACTTCTGCGCTTGATGCAGTAAAGGAATTCTGCAAGGTGGAATACGCACAGGGTTATATCACTTCCGAGGACAAGACCGACCCGAAACTTCTTGAACAGGCTGTGGAATGTGCAAAGTACAACGACAAGGTGGTCATCTTCGCGGGATTGCCCGACAGCTTTGAATCCGAGGGCTTTGACAGGTCACACATGAGAATGCCCGAGTGCCAGCTGGAACTGATTAGAGAAATCAGCAAGGTCAACAAGAATATCGTTGTTGTTCTGCACAACGGCGCACCCGTTGAACTCCCCTTCTTCGATGACATCAAAGGTCTGCTTGAAGTTTATCTCGGCGGACAGGCAATTGGCAAAGCGACCTGCGACCTGCTTTTCGGCAAAGCTGTACCCAGCGGCAAACTGGCTGAAAGCTGGTGCATGAAACTTGAAGATAATCCCTCTTACCTGAATTTCCCCGGTGTGGGCGATGAGATAAGTTACAGTGAGGGAATATTCGTGGGATACAGATACTACGATAAAAAGAAGATGGACGTGCGCTTCCCCTTCGGTTACGGACTTTCCTACACTCAGTTCGAGTACAGCGACCTCGTTATCTCCGAAAATGAAATCAAGGACGACCAGACGCTGACCGTCAGCTGTAACATCACAAACACAGGAAAAATTGCAGGTATGGAAGTCGTTCAGCTTTATGTTGGCGACAAGGAATCCTCAGTAGTAAGACCTGTAAAGGAACTCAAGGGCTTTGAGAAAGTCAGCCTGAAACCGGGCGAGACCAAGAAAGTATTTTTCAGCCTTGACAAAAGGGCTTTCGCTTACTACGAAACTGCAATAAACGATTGGTTCGTTGAATACGGCGAGTTCGAGATAATGATAGGTTCATCTTCAAGAGATATCAGTCTTTCGGGTTCTGTATACGTCAACAGCGAAGCTAAACTTCCTGTACACTTCACATTCAACAGCACTGTCGGAGATGTACTCTCATGCAGTGAGGGACGTGAAGTATTCGGCGCATTTATCGAAAAGATGTGCCGCGGTATGATCGATATGACAGGAACAGGACTTGGAATGGATCCGATGGAACTTGCTATGGCGATGATACGCGAAGCACCCCTCAGAGGTCTGGTCAACAATGACCCCAGACCAGAGATAAGCAGAGTATGGCTTCAGGAAATGCTTGATAAGCTGAATGGGATGTTAGAGGAGTAAAATATGAATAACGATCAGCGGGAAAAGGCAAAGAAATACGGTATCTATGCAGTGCTGGCAGCAGCACTGCTGATATCTGCTGCCGTTTCCGCAGTGATCGATAAAAATGATAACAAGAGAGTCGTCATTTACTCCACTTCGAGTGCAGAAAATTCAGCCGAACAAAACGACAGCAGTAAGGCGAAATCGGAGAAGACCAAGAAAGTCACGACCCAAAAGACTTCAAAAGTGACCGAAGCCAAAACGACCAAACAAACTACTTCCAAAACCTCAAAGACCACTAAGGTCAAAACTTCAAAAACAGCAAAGACATCCAAAGAAGCATCGGAGGTAAACTTCCCTATCGACATCAACCTTGTTACCTACGATGAACTTCTCGCCATCAACGGCATAGGCGAGGGCACGGCTAGGGCGATACTTGATCTGAGAGACAGGGTCGGCGTGATAACATACATGGAAATGCTTCTTGAAATTTCAGGGATAGGCGAAAACAAACTGACTATGCTTTCCGAGTATCTTTATGTTGACGATGCAGACTATTCTCCGCCACCCGATACCGCCACCGAAATACATACCACTGTTCCTACCAACACATACCAACCGATACCAAACGATACCAAACCATACGAAGAGATACCAACTGATACGACTTTCACCGAAACAGTACCGCCTGTATACGAACGCAAGCCTGTGAACATAAACGAAGCAGATGTATACCAACTGATGGAGTGTCTGCTGATAGATGAAGAACTTGCTCAAAGTATTCTTGAAATACGCGAACAGCTTGGCGGAAAATACGAAAACGCTCTTCAGCTATTATATGTCAAAGGCATCAGCAAAGATATGCTTTCGGAATTAAAAGAATACGTACTGCTTGAATAAAACGAATGACCCGCGGATACAGCTTATCCGCGGGTCATTTTTGATATAAAAAACGTTCCCGTTTTTTGCGGGAACGTCAGTATTCATATTAACCCCAGTAGGTTCTCCAGATGGAGAAATAACCCCACGGTATCTTGAAAGAGTAAGCTATCTTGTTGCTGCTGGAGTAGTAGCTTGTGTTGCACCAGTAGTAAACGCTGTTATCGTTCTTTATGCCCTTGTAGGAAGCAGTTCCGTAAACAGCGCCCCATACAGCTACTTTGCACTTGTCAGCTACGTTGCGGTATGCACAGCCATCTCTTGTAAGACCGTAATCCGACATAAATCCGCCACTCTGATAAATGATGGACTGGATATTACTGTAATTCTTGTAGAAAGGAGTCCACAGAGGGTCGTTGCAGTACTTAGCCGAAACATAACGGTTAACTACACAGTCAGAAACATAGACGATAGGCTTATCCCACATACTGTCGTTTATTCTGCCGACCTCGTGATAAACTATACGGCACATAGCTTCCCAGCCTGCCTTGTCATAATTCATACGTGCAGTGCGGATAGTCTGCACAGGAGAGAAAGAGGAGTAAACATTTCCCGAATATACCGCTCTTACCTTGAACTTGTACTCGGTACCGCGGGAAAGCTTTTTAACAGACACAACGTTGTTAGTGGTCGTGCAGTATCTTGTCCAGCTCTTGTAATTTCCGCCCTTGACATAAACCTGATATCTGTTGACACCCTTGGTCTTGCCCCAGTGGAGAGTTATGGTATCTATCTGCTTGTTGTACGGATGAGTGTAGGTGGACTCATAAGTCTTTTCAGCTGCAAACTTTGGTACAGCAACCTTTGCCGAGGACGAAGCCGAAGCTTTGATGCCCGACATATCCGTCATAACGAAGACGATAGCAAGCGTCATCACGATAACTGCGATTTTCTTCAAATTCACCATGAACCTGTTTCTGTTAATATTACTCATTTCCAAATCTGACACGGCTTACCGTCGGTTTATCTTTGTACCGTCGGAAAACCTGCCGTTTCACACCCTTTCGTTATTTTAGATCAGTCTGCGTTGTCTCCGAAGAAAAAACCAAAAATTGGGACTATCTGAAATATCTGATTTTCTGTAACGATTTGTAACCGTAAATACCGCGTTTTTACACCAAAAATTACGATTCGATTACAAACAACGCACCTAGTGTAACACATCGACTTTGATTTGTCAAGCAAATGACAAAAAATACGGTTATTTTACACAATAATATTCTAATTAACAGTGATTAATTTAGTTGGGTTTGCATAGTATAATACAGCGCATCAAGATTTAGTATCGCAGACCACAAAAAACATCAACAGATAGTGACCCAAAATGGTCACAAGAGAAAGAGGTGCAAAGAAATGACAAAATACCTACCCGAGGGAAAGACGTATGGTTCCCCCGAAAACAGGTTTTATCTTCAGAGTGCTGAAAACATGGCTGAGGCAATGGCTAAAGGCATCATACTGGAGGGACACGCAGTTATGTGTACCGCAGAACACGACCTGATAGTCGAACTGCCTTTCGGAAAAGGCGTTATCCCCCGCGCAGAGGGCGCAATCGGAATAGCCGAGGGAACCACAAGAGACATCGCCCTGCTTTCGCGGGTGAACAAGACCGTCTGCTTTAAAGTCACCGATATCGTGACAGATGAAAATGGCGTTACAGCGATACTCTCCAGGAGGGCGGCACAGGAAGAATGTCAGGAAAGATACATATCGAAACTTCAATGCGGTGACGTTATCCCCGCAAAAGTCACACATCTCGAACCCTTCGGGGCTTTTGTGGACATCGGCTGCGGGTTGCCTTCACTGATACCGATAGACGCTATCTCCGTGTCGCGGATATCCCATCCCAACGACAGATTTTTCAACGGGCAGGATATTTACGCCGCTGTAAAGAACATCTCGGGTGACAGGATATGCCTGACTCACAAAGAACTCCTCGGCACATGGCAGCAGAATGCCTCGCTGTTTTCGGCAGGAGAAACCGTAGGCGGAGTTATCCGTTCGGTAGAAAGCTACGGCATTTTCATCGAACTTGCGCCGAACCTTGCGGGACTTGCCGAACCCAAAGAGGGAGTGACAGCAGGTCAGGCGGCAAGCGTGTATATCAAAGCCCTGATACCCGAAAAAATGAAAGTAAAATTAATCATCGTAGACATGTTTGAAAGCCTGTGTTTTCCAAATAAAATTAATTACTTCATTAACTCGGGCAGGTTGGAAAGATGGGAATATTCAACTAAGGAAAGCAGCAAAACAATGATTTCGATTTTCTGAACAATAAAAACAATGCGGAGAAAACTCAGCTTTCTCCGCATTGTTTATGTCAGTTATTTTGCTTGATACGCTCTATGATGCCCATTTCACCCTTGGCGTCCCCGAGATTGTGGGCAGTTCTCGCCATCTCAACTGCCAAGTTATATTCCTTGTCAGCATTCATTTTATCCTGCTTATATATATAATAGTATGCGTACATCAATCTGTGTCGGCACAGCACAAACTTACCCGACTGCTGTATGTATTTTTGCAGTTCATCATCATAAAGTTCGTCGATGACCTCCGCAGGTTCACCTGTCATTATATCGCAGAAAAGAAGATCGCATTTGCACTCCTTTACGAATATATCAACAAGGTCATCTCTTTCAAGAAACGCCTTGTACTTGGCTTTTGCGGCTTCGTAGTTTCCTTTTTCGATATCTACCGCAGCCCTAAGCAGCAGAATATTCAATGCACTTAATGAGTGCTGATCTTCGCTTACTGTAAACAGTTCTTCTGGCATACTGTCAAGGGTTTTACCTTGCGCTTGTTCACCATTGACAATGAGAACATTCAGCATAGCACGCCTTGCGTTGATGTCACGGAAACAATCTAAAATATTTGAGCCGTCATTAGCCAGCCCGAATTTTTTCAGCGGCAGAAAATTCATTACGCCCAGGAACAAATAAATGAACACACCTACTCCGCAGTATAAAGCAAGGTATTTACTTGACGTATTCAGATAGACTAAACCAAGCAAAGCGGCGGATACGAAATTGAATAATACTCCGCCGAAGTTATACCAAAAGTAGGGTATGTCCTCATCTTTTTCTACCAGTTCATGTGTCATTAAACACTGACCCGCTGTTCCTGCTACGGCAAATCTCTTAACTGAAAATTTACCTTCCTGTTTTACCAAAATATACGAACCGATACGAAACGATACGAACTTATAACCGGTTAATAAACCCATTACCAAATGACCCGATTCGTGAATAATGATGCCGAGAAAATACGAAACGCCGAGAGAAACAAGCATGATGACTATCTCCAGAAGCTTTTTCACGTTGAACGAACCACGTCCCGATAAGCCTATACTTTTAGTCAGCATAAACCCTGCAAATGCACCGACTATACCACCCACGACCATCATAATCATCTTACCGTCGTTGCTTTTCTTCTTATTTGCCATTCCTGTCTCCTTTTATCTTAGACCAGTAAGCCTTAGCCGCCTGCTCCGTTTTATTTTCACCGTACTCATAGTAAACACGGTCTTTCAGCGCATCGGGAAGATACTGCTGCTTCACCCAATGTTCGGGATAATCATGGGGATAGAGATAGTGCTGACCCTTGACCTTTGCTTCTGCGCCGTCAAAATGCTTGTTCTGCAAATGACGTGGAAAGCCCAGAGGACCGCTGTTCTTGACATCTTCAAGAGCGGTATTGATAGCCATATAAGCACTGTTGGATTTTGGCGAAGTCGCAAGCATTATGACAGCCTCAGCAAGAGGAATACGCGCCTCGGGCAGACCAAGCTGCAAAGCTGAATCAACGCAGGATTTCGTGATAACAGCCGCCATCGGATAAGCAAGACCAACGTCCTCGCTGGCTATGACAAGCAGTCTGCGGCAGAGGGATATGATGTCACCCGCTTCGATAAGTCGGGCGGCGTAATGTATCGCGGCATTCTCATCAGAACCCCGTATAGATTTTTGCAACGCCGAAAGAATATCATAATGCTCGTCGCCTTCCCTGTCGTAACGCATATTGCTGCGCTGAGTGAGTTCACGGACAGTATCCATTTTAACCAGAAGTTCGCCCTTTGAACCGTTCTCCGCCGAAAGCACACAAAGCTCCACCGTATTGATGGACTTTCTAACATCGCCGCCGCACCCACGGGCGATATGCTCAATAACGCCGTCTTCAAGAATGACCTCGGTGCCAATATCCTGCGCCATAAGGTCAAAAGCTCGCTTTATGGCAGGGCTTATCTGTTCGGGCGTAACAGGCTTGAACTCAAAAACGGTGGAACGGCTGATGATAGCATTGTAAACATAGAAATATGGATTTTCGGTAGTTGAAGATATCAGCGTGATCTTGCCGTTCTCAATGTATTCAAGCAGAGACTGCTGCTGCTTTTTGTTCAGGTACTGTATCTCATCGAGGTACAGCAGTATCCCGTTCATGCCGCCGATCATCTCGGTCTCAGCGATTATCTGCTTGATATCCGCCACAGATGCAGAAGTTCCGTTGAGCTTGTACATGGTCATATTGGCGTTTTCTGCGATAAACCTAGCTATCGTGGTCTTGCCGACGCCCGAAGGTCCGTAGAATATCAGATTGGGTATAGTGCCGTTCTCGATTATGCGCCTTAAAGGCTTGCCCTCACCCATAAGATGGGACTGACCAACTATCTCATCGAGGGACTTGGGTCTTATCCGTTCCGCGAGTGGTATGCTCATCATTCATTCTCCTAATCAAAAACGTTCTGTATATCGGGCAGTTTCAGTTCATAGGCGCGGCTGTTTATCTTTTTCAGCAGATAATTCCTCGCCACCATGACAGCAGGCTGATACTTTGTATTCTCCATGCCTATATTAATATGGTATATTATGAACTGACCCGAAGAAATTTTCATGACGATATGGTTCTGACCTTCAAAGGTACCTTGAAGAATAGAATTTGATTTTACGAAATGCCAAAGCTCGTTATAGGTCAGTTCAGTGACCTCATCTTCAAGGAACTGCCTTATCAGCTCTTCCATTTTAAGACCTCCCCGCATTATTTAGAAATAGGCGGACGATATTGGTTTGAGAAGTCCGCTGAGAATTATTATAACACATTAGGGAATGAAATGCAATATTCTGAAATATGATTATCGGGGTGGGTATACTATTATAATAAGGGGGTGAATAGCAGACTTTTGATAGTATGCCAAGGAGGAGAGCTTTGGGTCAAGCCTTTCGCGAAAGGCTTGCGGAGAGCTCGAGAGGCAGAGCCTCTCGGTCAAGGTGCAATGGCGACGTGGCAACTGTGCTGTCAATAGAACTGCAAACTTCCGATACCAAAATTGCGCGGGTAATACCAAAAAGTACGAGCGTGTACCAAAGTATACCACCGTATCTTTTGGTATGCGTAAATAATGCCCGCGCATGAAATCGGACAGCGATAGCGAATCCGATTTCTCGACACGAACGAAGAGAGGGGCGACATTACCGCAGTACGTAAAAAACTACAAACATCTGAATAACGAACTGCTTGATTAACGTGTTCTTATCAAAGGAACTGCGGTGGACAGGTCGCCCCTCGTTCCTCGGGTCGAGCCGTCAAAAACGCTTCGCTGTTTGACGGCGTGCGCGGGTAATACTCACGCATACCAAATTGTACGGTCGTATGCGTTGGTACACGCTCGTATCGTTTGGTATTACCCGCGCATTTTTTGACAAGGACATCGCTTTGCTGTTAGATTTTTTCTTTGTTTCCACTTCACCTTTGAGCCTTGACCGAGAGGCTCTGCCTCTCGTGCTCTCCGCAAGCTTTTCGCGAAAAGCTTGACCAAAAGCTCATCTCCTTGGCATAACTTTCGACTTCTTGCTGTTTTCTCGCTGTTGACACAATAACCAAAATGTGCTATAATATTATAGTATATTTTATCCCGCTGTCCCTGTGCGGATATCGGGTATTTCTTAAAAAGGATCTGATAACATGGATAATTTCGCATTGGCTAATCTGCTGTTTCCCGACGTAACTGCTTCCCCCGAGGATATGGAGGCTAAGTACCCCCAGAGAAATCTCCCTGAGGGCGCTTTCGTCACAAGAATAGGACCCTCACCCACAGGTTTCGTTCACCTGGGCAATCTCTATAACGCTATTATTGCTGAGAGAATAGCTCACCAGTCGGGCGGCGTTTTCTATCTCAGAATTGAGGACACCGACAACAAGCGTGAGGTCGAGGGTGCAGTTGAAACTCTTATCAACGCTATGGAATACTTCGGCGTTCACTTTGACGAGGGTGCTACCGCTGAGGGTGACAACGGCGCTTACGGTCCTTACCGACAGCGTCAGCGTGCGGGCATTTACCATGTTTTTGCTAAAAAGCTGGTGGAGCAGGGCAAGGCTTATCCCTGTTTCCTGACCGAAGAAGAGATACAGGCTATCCGCGATGAGCAGATGGCTAACAAGGCAGACCCCGGCATCTACGGCAAGTACGCCGAAAAGAGCAGAAGTCTGACGCTTGATGATATCAAGGCTAACATCGATGAAGGCAAGCCCTGGGTGCTCAGATACAAGGGCGAGATGAACAACGAGAGAATAGTAGTTAAGGACGCTATCCGCGGCGAGATAGAGATGCCCCGCAATTTCGCAGATTTCGTACTGCTGAAGAGTGACGGCATACCCACTTACCACTTCGCACACGTGGTTGACGACCATCTTATGCGTTCGACCCACGTTATCCGCGGCGAGGAATGGATAAGTTCTCTGCCCATGCACGTTGAGCTGTTCGGTCAGCTTGGCTGGGAACAGCCCATCTACTGCCACACAGCAACTCTGATGAAGATAGATGTTTCCGAGGAAGACCCCGAGAAGCAGATAAAGAGAAAGCTCTCCAAGAGAAAAGACCCCGAGCTGGCTCTGGCTTACTATCAGCAGGAGGGTATCTCAAACGACGTTGTCTGGGAGTTCCTGCTGACTCTGCTGAACTCAAACTACGAGGAATGGCGTGCGGCTAATCCCGATGCTTCGTATATGGACTTCCCTTACAGCATCGAGAAGATGTCAATTTCAGGTGCACTTGTTGATATGGACAAGCTTCGCGATATCGCAAAGGACACCATCGCACGTATGGACGCCGAAACAGTTTACAGCAACTGGCTGGCATGGTGCGAGGAATACAACAAGGATTTCGCCGAACTGCTGAAAAAGTACCGCGACAGAACTATCGCTGCGCTGAACGTTGGCAAGAACGGAAAGAAGCCCCGTAAGGATATCGAGACATGGAAACAGGCTTGTGATTTCATGAGCTTCTACTATGATGAAACTTTCAAGGGCGAGGACGATATGGCTGAACAGGCTGACGAAGAATCCCGCAAGGCATTCTTTGAGAAGTATCTTGCAAGCTACGACCACGCTGATGACAGTTCCGCATGGTTCGATAAGGTTAAGGCTATCACCGAGGAACTTGGTTTTGCCGTTAAGCCCAAGGATTACAAGAAAGAGCCCGAAAAGTTCAAGGGCAGCATCGTGCATATCACAAATATGCTGCGTATCGCGCTGACAGGCAGGGCTAATGCTCCCGATATACACGAGGTAAGCCATGTTCTGGGCGAGGAAATTGTAAGGGCTAGACTTTCTAAGTGGGCATAAAATGCTGACTTTCTTATTTGACAGTCCTGTGTTTCGTTCGCCGTCAACAGAGGAAAACATATTTCTTGCTGTGGCGGCTAAAACGGAATTTTCAAGCAAGGAAGACTTCTGCAAAGCGGCTATCGACAATAATCTTCAAAAAGAAATAGATCAATTGATGAGAGTGACAAAGTCCGACCCTAACCCCGATCAGATCCATTCTTACGAAAACTGGACTGAGGAATTCAAGGCTGAACTGTATTTCAAGCCGATCTCACCCGATGATGAAGCGGCAAAAGCTCTCGAAAATTTCTATTACATGAACCCCACAAACATCGTTATCGAACACGGTGCTATTAAAGAACTGTATGAGATATATCCCTCCGACTGGGACTGTGTTTATCTGTTCTTTGAAGCAGATGGTATGTATTTCTTCTACCACTGGTCAACCACAGCATAAGTGGTATAATT
Organism: Ruminococcus sp.; assembly: GCF_024692365.1. Classification (GTDB taxonomy): domain Bacteria; phylum Bacillota; class Clostridia; order Oscillospirales; family Ruminococcaceae; genus Hominimerdicola. The sequence goes on from NZ_JAILMR010000124.1 coordinate 38,708, forward strand.
TCGTATAGGTTCATATAAGTTCGTATATGTTGGTATAAGGTGGTATACTATGGCATACGAAGCGCACATAACAAGGGCTGAATTCTGGGTGCATGACGATTCTCCCATAACATTTGAGGAGATAAAGGCGCTTGACCTGCCCGATGGATTTTCCGCAGAAGAAAACTGCGTTGTCAATACCAAGAATCCCTTTGGCGAGATGTCTGCCGACCTTGGAAAATGCATTGTTTTCACAAAGGCTGACGGTGTAAAGCAGTACCTTGTGTTTACGGGCGGTGTACCGAGTTTCGTTATGCGAAGCGAAGAAGATGCACGTCCCTTTATCGCGCTGGCTGAAATGCTTGGTGCGAAAGTTCAGGGTGACGACGGCGAAGTCTACGAGTGACAACCGCGGAGGTATTTATGCAGACGATAATAGTTTTGCTCGATTCCCGAAAAATGGAAAACCCCGACCTTGATGTGATATCTCTACTGCCTGTAAGGGTGGAGGAAGTCACCGACAACAAGGTGTATGACAACGGTTTTGATTACATAAACGATGATGTCATAGGCGTATGGCTGGAAACAGAGAACGCTGATGAGGGCGTTAAGAGCGTCATCGAACTTATAAAAACAGAAAAATTCGCGGACAACGACCTTTCAAAAACTGCGGAGATACTTGTCTCCGTGGAAGACTGCGCTGAGATAGAAAAATGCAGAAAGGTCTTTCCCGAATAAGAAATATTCAGAACAAGGGACAAAATAACACGGGAGAATATCATGACATTTATTTGTGTATCTGTCGCAATTTATGTCATTGCGGCTATATTGTCAAGATACGATAAAACAGATATTACTTCTATTGTGCTATTGCTGTTTCTGCCGCTGGCAATTTCCGCGGTCATGATGACATCTTCAAAAGCCCCCACGACATACGGTCTTAACCACGCTTCAGGCTGGCTGATCTCGATAATCTTTTTATGTGCATTTATGCCGACGCTGAAAAGCATAACGACCATCAGTGATCTTATCACAAAGGGCAGAAATGGAGACTTCGAGACCAAAGTTGGGCTGATAATCTGGATACTGGGATGTGTCCCTGTTTCGATATTCATAAACAGCAAGATAGCAAAGCTGTTTTGCTACTATTTTCAGTACAGAACTGTCATGACTTACATAGTGCTGGCATTAGTTGCGGCGGGAACTTTGTATCTTATATTCCGAAAACCCGGGAGGAAAGCAAAATGATCGCAATAGAATTTGGTAACAAAGCTTTCAATGATCCTCAGAGCGAACAGACTGTATCCATTGTTTTTGATACAAAATCCCGATACGCTGACAGAAAAGAGTTTGCAAAAGCGGCGATAGAAAAGATGACCTGCAAATGTCCTCCGTGGCGTGATGAACTTCTGGCTAAAATGGATTTTCAGCCTGCCAAAGATGAGGATATCCAATTCTGTATATTTGATGCTGCCAAGCGCATGGATCACAATGTAGCGCTTGATCTTGACCTTGAAAATGCACATGATTTTGAAGCTGTGATGCCTGTTGAATGGAACGACGCTTTCTATATATTTGAATGTGGAGAGATGTACGTTTTCTACAACTGGAACACAACTTGCTGAAAATAAAGATCAAATTATTAAATGAAAGAGATGAATAATATGGCAAAAAACAAAGAGGGCGGAAAGCCTTTTGAGATCCCTCGCCCCGAATTTCCCAAAAGAGCGGTAATTACGGGCGGTATGCCTTACGGCAATAAGGAACTGCACTTCGGACACGTTGGCGGAATGTTCGTGTTCGCTGATGCTTATGCAAGATTCCTGCGCGACAGGATAGGCAAGGAGAATGTACTTTTCGTGGGCGGTACCGACTGCTACGGCTCCCCTATCGCTGAGGGCTGGAGAAAGAAAGTCGCTGACGGCGAATTTGAGGGCAGTCTGACGGATTTCGTTCAGAGAAATCATGACAAGCAGCAGAAGACCCTCGATGATTACGGTATCTCACCTGATATCTTTGCGGCATCGGGTCTTGGCAGAAGCAAGGAGATACACGCTGAAGTCACCGACTGGTTCATAAATTCCCTGTACAAAAAGGGTCAGCTGAACAAAATAAGCACAATGCAGTTCTATGATGAAAAGGCAGGCTGTTTCCTCAACGGCAGACAGGTCATCGGCAAGTGCCCGATAGAGGGCTGTACCTCTGAAAAGGGCTATGCAGATGAGTGCGACCTTGGTCATCAGTATATGCCCGAGAACCTCATCGACCCTGTCAGCACACTGACAGGTGAAAAGCCCTCGATGCGCCCTGTTACAAACTGGTATTTCAAGCTGAGAGACTACGAGGAACTTCTGAAAAACTGGATAGAGATGCTGAAAAAGCGCAAGGACGTTCGTCCTGTTGTATGCAAGACCATCGAGGAATTCCTCAAGCCCCCCGTTATCTACATCAAGCGAGAATTTGAGGAAAAGTATCTTTCACTGAAAAATCAGATGCCCGAGCACGAGTACTTTGAAGAGCCTAAAAAGCCCTCATTCACAGTACAGTTCAAAACACTTTCCGACTGCGACGAGGCTGTTAAAGTGCTTGTAAACAACGGCATACGCTACCGTACAGGTAAGACTCTTGTTCCTTTCAGACTTACAGGCAATATCGAGTGGGGCGTTCCCGCACCTGTCATGGATAACGTTGAGGGTCTGACCGTATGGGTATGGCCTGAATCACTTTGGGCACCTATCTCATTCACCCAGACGCTTCTGGAACAGCGCGGCAGAAGCAGGGACGAGTGGAAGGACTACTGGTGCAGCAAGGACAGCGGCGTTTACCAGTTCATCGGACAGGATAACATCTATTTCTACGGAATTGCCGAGCCCGCAATGTGGATGGCACAGCAGGAGTCCGATGTAAAGACTGCCGACCCCGCTGAGGGCGAGATGCAGATGCCTACCATCATCGCAAACCACCACATTCTTTTCCTTGATAAAAAGGCTTCAAGCTCAGGCGCTGTAAAGCCTCCTATGGCTGACGACCTGCTGAACTTCTACACCCCCGAACAGCTGCGTATGCACTGGTTGGGTCTTGGTCTGGGTCAGAGGTCGGTAAGCTTTATGCCAAAGCCCTACAATCCCGATGCAAAGCCCGACGATGCCGACCCCGTTGTTAAGGACGGTCTTCTGCTCTCAAACGTATACAACAGAATGGTTCGTACAGCTTTCTACACCACGCAGAAGCACTTTGACGGCATAATGCCTTCCAACTCTCCCAGCGAGAATATTTTGGCAGAGGGCAAAAAGGCAGTTCTCGACTATGAGAGACATATGTCGAAGTTCGCGTTCCATCAGTGCACCTATGTACTTGACAGCTACATCAGAAACGGCAGCAAGTACATGGCTAAGACCATCAAGGAAGATACTCCCAAGGAGGAGCTTTCACAGGCGCTGGCAGACCTTTTCTACATGATAAAGATCGCCGCAGTTCTTCTGCACCCGATGGCACCTTTCGGTACCGAAAAGGTACGCGAGTACCTGCAGGTCGGCGAGGAGATCTGGAGCTGGGATAACATCTTTGAACCTCTGACATTCTTTGTCGGCGAAGGTCACGAGCTGAAATTCCTGCCCCCGAGGACCGACTTCTTCACACGTCACGAAAGCCAGTTCGAGACCGCAGAAAAGTAATAAAACATTCACCCGAGCTATCCGCTGTCAGGAAAGCTCGGGTGTTTTTGTGCACGAAAGTACCGCGGTCAGCAAGGAAACTCCCCCACTGCCGCGGTATTATTATTTCTATCACTTATTTTTCTTCCTTAGCTTTTTCGCTCTCGTAGACGCGCTTTGCATAAACCAGCATCACAACAACCGCCGCCGTAAGATATGCAACCATCAGCAGCATAGTCGCAATCCCGCTGACAAAAGCCGTGGATATCATCGTAAATACGCCCACCAGCATCAGGCATACTCCGCCGAAGAAGTTGGATTTCTGCCATGTGGTATCGTTGTAAAGCGTCCAGCTTACGCGGAAACCGATCAAGCCGTTGCGGCGGGTCTTTGATACCATGTTGCCGATAGGAATAAATATCAGCCCGAAGATAAATGCGTATATCCTCATGCCGTCAATTGGCATATTTGAAATATCAGCATGACTGTCAGCGCACATCTTTATCAGCATGACAATCTGTACCGCACCCATAGCGCCGATTATCCAAGGCATGAGCTTGCGCAGTACTTTAGCGTTCTGCTTTGCACGCTGTTCGGCGGTTTCATCTTGGTATGCGTTGGTATCCATCCGTATAGCAACAAACTCAAAAATCGCCGTAAAAATCAGAATAATCAACGGGAAAATGAAAGCAAAATTTCTGCTGCCCCAGTTGTCGATTTCCCCCGCGGCGTTGTAATGTACAGGCACTTTTTCGGGAAGAAAATTAACCGCCGCTGCCGTCGCCATCAGCGGGAACAGTGCTATCCCCCATGTCAATTTTTTCATTTTTTTTACCTCTCATCATCTCAAACCACATCACAAGCTCATCGAACACCGAGGTGTTGAGCTCGTAATAAACGAAGTTTTTTTCTTTTGTTTCCGTGATAAGGTCGGCATTTTTCAGCTGTTTGAAGTGGTAAGACATAGTCGCACCTGTCATGTCGAAGTGCGCACCAATGTCCCCTGCCGACATTCTGCCGTCCCGAAGCAGTACCAGAATTTCCCGACGTACCGGGTCGGACAGTGCCTTAAATGTTTCCTGAAATCCCATCAGCCATCTTCCTTTCATAAGAAATATTGTAAAGCTTCTTGTACAGAAGTTTGTTAGTCAGCACCGCGATCAGTATCGCTTCCAAGGTGAAAATGATCTCCGTTACACCAAGGCTGACTATCTTCGCGTAGTAGAGAACCAGTGAAAAGTCAACTGCAAAATGCAGGAACACCGCCAGAAAATACAGCCCAGTCTTCCGCTGACGAACAGCCGCGAAAACGATAACGGAGAACACGATATGCACCAGAACCGCGGGGATACGTTCATATCCCACAAGCAGAGCATGACCGATATCTCCACTCATGAGTTTGTCCATCTGCGCGAGCAAGGAATCAATCACAGAATCGTCTGCGCCCTTTGCAACACTTTCGATTCCGCCCTTGTTTACCATGGCAGCCATTATTCCGAGAAAAGCCACCTGAATACCGATGTAAACAGACTCAAATCCGCCGTGACCAAGACCATATGAAAGCGCATCGCTCTTGTCATCGCATCTTTTCAGAACCGTCCTGAATGCGATGAATCTGCCTGTTTCCTCGAAAATTCCAGCCGCGGAAGCTGCTACAAAATAGTACAGCCAAACATTACCTTTGACCGCCTTTGAAACGGAGTTATCCATGCCGATCACAGGCGTAAGTAACAGGACTTTCAGTAAAATCGCAAAAATGAACCATACCACCGCACCTGTTATCATGGGCTTAACCTTGAATTTCGTGAACTTCCTCATTACAATAAAGAATACCACTGGAATCACAGCCATAAGCGCTCCGCTTAGTATCGTAAACGTTATAGAATCCTTGCTGAAACTGATGTCACGAGTGTCAGCCAATAACAAAATATCACCCATAGTTCTTGCCTCCTTCTTAGCATAAATTGTTGTCTTTTGTTCTCTATTAGTTTGAAAATTATCTAATTAGAATTTTCTCTAAATACAATATAGCACACTTTTGTCAGCTTGTCAAGAGGCATTTAGAAAGTTTTCTAAATTAACAAAATGATAGTCTGCCAAAGCTGAAACATCGAACTATCGGGCAATATTAAAAGTGTCAACAAACAAAAATCCCGCATAGTATAGCATAACACCAAAAGAAAGGATGCACACTATGACGGGTTTGATTTCGGCAGCCTGCGCGACAGGCTTTACATTTTTGATGACGGCGTTTGGGGCAGCGATGGTGCTTTTCATGTACAGCGATGACTTTTCCGACAAGGTAAGACGGGGGTTTCTAGGGTTTGCGGCGGGGGTGATGATCGCGGCTTCGGTCTGGAGTTTGCTTATCCCCGCGATTGATGAATCGGAAAAACTCGGTAAACTGGGCTGGGTTCCCGCAGCAGGAGGTTTCGCTTGTGGGGTGGCGTTCCTGATGCTGCTTGACAAGGTACTCCCCTGTTTTATGAAAGACAAAGATACCGCAACAGAGCGTCGAAAAGGTCGGACGGCGATGATGGTTTTCGCCATAACCCTCCACAATATTCCCGAGGGCATGGCGGTGGGTCTGGCGTTTGCAGTTGCAGCAAGAAGTGCCGATCCTGCGCTTTTCGGGGCGGCGGTAGCACTTGCCGTGGGCATGGGCATACAGAATTTTCCAGAGGGCGCGGCAATATCCATACCCCTGCGTCAGCACGGCATGGGCAGACTTAAAGCCTTTCTATGCGGTGCGGCTTCGGGCGTAGTTGAGCCAATTTTTGGAGTTTTGACCGTGCTGGTAGCAGGTGCCGCACAGGCTGTCCTGCCCTGGTTTTTGTCTTTTGCCGCAGGAGCGATGCTCTACGTTGTAGCAGATGAACTTATCCCCGAAGCCCATCTTGAGGGTTCACGAACAGGGACTATCTGCGTGATGATCGGCTTCATTCTGATGATGATCCTTGATGTGGCGTTATAGTCATCGTTTTTTTGCGGACACTCATTCTAAAACAGATACAAAAAAGCGGGGAAAAACTCCCCGCTTATATTATATACGAAAACGTTTTATTTAAGGATACCCCTATCCTTTTTCAAGCGAAGAACTCTTTCAAGACTCTCTTCGATGCGCTTCTCGGTCAGATCGCCCTTTTTAACGGCTTTTTCGACACCTTTCACGGCAGATTCTAAGTCTTCGGGCATAAGCAGAAGGTCACCGCCCGCTTTGAGAACCGCCACAGAGATCTCATCGGAGCTGTAATAATTTGCCAGAGCGCCCATGGCAAGGGCATCGGTGACAACGACACCATCGAAACCAAGCTTGCCGCGAAGCTCGTCGGTAATAATCGTTTTCGAGAGTGACGCGGGCTGATTATCGATGTTGACCATCGTGATGTGACCGATCATGACCATATCCGCACCTGCCGCGATACCGCTCTCAAATGCCAGATATTCGGCGTTTTCAAGCTCATCGACAGTCTTGTAGCTGCTCGCCATGCCAACGTGTGAATCCTCAGCGGTGTCGCCGTGACCGGGGAAATGTTTCAGCGAGCAGACCACACCGCCGTCCTTGAAGCCCTTGACTGCACTCGCAACGAGCTCGGCAGTCTGTTCGAAATCGTCGCTGTAAGCGCGGGTGCCGATGACGGTATTATCGGGGTTCGACCAGGTGTCCGCAACAGGAGCAAAGTCCAAATTAAATCCCAGTTCCGCAATATCCGAAGCGATGGTGTAAGCGTTCTTATACGCCGTATCTACGCCTTTTTTGCGGTATTGGTACATGGGCTTGAACTCGGTGGTACCAAGCTTTTCGGCACACCTTGCAACGATACCGCCCTCCTCGTCAACCGCGAAAAACAGTGGTATATCGGAAACCTTGCTGTTGCTCTCGGCAGTCGCTGCCAGCATCGTTTTCGTCTGCTCTACATCCTCCAGATTCTGCGCAAAATAGATCAGACCGCCCACAGGATACTCTTTCAGCGCATCAAGGGTCGCCGCCCCCGATTCAGTAACCAGATCGTAGCCCGTAAGGCTTTCTGGAGTGACCACAAACAGCTGACATATCTTCTCATGTAGACTCATTTCAGCCATCATTTTGGTTATCTCGTCTTCCTTGACATCGTTTTCGACGGGTTCAGTATCCTTTGCAGTATTTTCGGCTGAGGAACTGTTCTCATCGGACTGCTTCTCGGTTTCTGTCTCAGGATCTTTGTCGTCCGTCGGTTCTTCTTCCTCGCCTTTATCGGACTTTTCAACTTTCTTTTCGCGTTTTACTGCATTACCGGACGTTTTACCGTCAGCAGGTTCAACAGGACGATTCTTCAAATAACCATTCACAACATAGGCGCTAAGTGCTCCGGTTATCAGCAGAAGTATCACCAGAGTGCGTATACGCGCCATTTTAGCACTCGCTTTTTTCTTCGGCTTCGACATAATATCACTCCTATAAACGATTTCGTAAAATAAAATACCAAAATAAAGTATACCACTATTTCCCGATATTGTCAACATACGGAGAAATCAGCAGAATTTTCCATAAAAATGTATATTACAATATTATTGACAGCGCTGAAGCTTCGTGTTATAATATCGTAAAACAAACCAAATAAAGTAAGGAGAATGACATCATGGAGAAAAAATACAGAAAGATATGGGCAGTCAGCCTGCTTTTTATTTCGATATCATCTTTGATATTAAACATAGGAAATCTTGCATCTTTTGAATTCCCAAATGTACTGAAATACGTATTTACACTGATTATCTCTATCACTGTGCTTGTTCTGATCTACACATCGCTGAAACTCAAAATCTGGAAATAACCTGATAAAAAATAATTTCATCATAAAAATAATGTCCCGAAGTGCTGTACGCATCGGGACATTATCATTATTGTAGATTTGTATCGTCTGCAAAAACGATATCGCAAGCTATATGCGAACCCTCTTTTTAACAGCCGCTGACATCGCAACTGCCAAAGCCAGTTTCGCCAAATCCCAGATAACAAAAGGGAAAACGCAGAATTTCAGGGCATTAGCGATAGTCATGTCGCCTTTTGTATCGGTGTAAACCTTGATGAACCAAGCCGTTCCGAAAGCGTAGCAAAGTGCCAATCCGACTATCATCGTGATAATTTGAACGATAACGTTTTCTGAAATAAGCTTCTCCGTCAGCAGACAAAGAAGAGGAATTATCAGAAATCCGACAAGATATCCGCCTGTTGTGCCCAGAAGAACTCCCAGACCGCTCTTAAAGCCTGAAAATACAGGGATTCCCACTGCTCCGAGAAGCATATAAACCAGTATCGCGAAGAATCCTCGTTTTCCACCCAGCATGGATACAGCGCAAAAAACGGCAAATGTCTGGAGCGTAAACGGCACCGCTGTGGGTATGGAGATCCATGAGCAGACCGCCATCAAAACCGCAAACATCGCGGTCAGAGACATATCCTTTACTGTGAGAAACTGCTTGCTGCTATTGTGTGAATGTGTTGCTGTTTGTGTTGACATAATTGTATACCTCTTTTCTTACAACAGTATACATTATAGCACAACTAATTCTATTTGTCAACCTTATTTTAGAAAAAGGTATACTATTTTTCATTTCAAGAAAAATATCGAGTATATCAGGAAAAGACCCACCGCTCCCAGCAGCATATACAGCAGAACCAGCACATACAGGCGCATTCCGCGGCTTTCATTTTCGTCGGAAATCTGCGTGTTCTCTGCCTGAGACTCTGGCGGCTGAAACGGCTCTGTTTCGGGATTTTTCTCAATTTCGGGACGTTTATTTTCGGCGACATCGCGCTTCTCCTGCGGAACATAGCACGCCTCATACTGGGGCGGAACACTGTCCATCGGAAGCTGGCTCAGCACCCTGTAAACCTCGTCCATATCAGCAAATCTGCTCTCGGGATGTGCCATACAGCACTGCATTATGAAACGTCCAAGGTCGGGGGGCGCACCCGCAGGCGGGTCAAATGGCTGACCTTCTAACCTCGATTTTACGGCATTATCGGGACTTTCGCCCTCGTTCTGCAAAGGCAGAAGACCACCATTAAAAAGCTGATACAGCATCACGCCGAAAGAGTAAATATCCGCCTTATAATGATCGTAGTTTTCCGAAAACGTTTCAGGCGCAGCGTAAGTACGGTCACCAAGGTCGGGAAGATAGGTGCACGGAGCGTCCATACAGAAATGCCCCTCGCTGTCCACGCGGATATTTTTCGGGCAGATATCCCCGAAAGTAAAGCCTTTGCGGTGTGCAGCACGTATGCCGCGGCAGATGTTGTCCGCCAGCTTGCGGGCAGTAACATAGGGTATCTGACTGTCAATCTCAAGGGGACGATAATCGTCTGTCTGCACAAGGATATCCGCGGCAACAGGCGGTGCGCCGATGTTTTCGATGTTCTTGACCGTAAAGTTCCTCGCACTGACAAGGAAAGCTTCACCAGCCAAAGGAAGTCGGGCGTTTATCCTTTTTATGGCAGCCTCAGTCAGTTCAGAGAGAGGTCTGCCGCAGGCGGTACTGTCAACCGTCAGCACTCTGACTGCGCTTTTACGCCCGTTTTTGTCTTTCAGCGAGAACATCTCACCAAGTTCGTCCTCCCACATGAAGCTGTCAACGTACCACTCGTCCCAAAGCGGCTCGTATTGCGAAAGCCTGCGCTCCAAACTGTTTTCCAAAAATAACGCCCTCCTTTCTGCCTTTGATTATTACTTAAACGTTTGCGAAGTTCCAATCATCATCGGGATCATATTTGCCCCAAGGGGAATTGCCCTCAAAACCTCCGAGATACACCAACTTTTCTCCGAGAATACATATCTGGATACCATGTTCGGGCTCCCATTCACAGCCTCCGCTGAGGTTTAACGCAGGAATATCCGCGTTCTCGGGAACCACAAACTCCACCGTAGAAATATTGAAATACCTGAACATCTCTCCCGCGGGAGTATACTTGTCAACAGGCGGAAAATCCGCAGGGTCGAACCTCTCCCCTGCCGCGTCCCTGCAAAGCTCGATGAAGAACAAACAGTACCTTTTCGCCGCTTCACATATAGCCGAAAGCGTATCTTCGGGCAGATCAATCAAATGCCGAACGCACTTATTTATGTACTCACCGCTGACATTTTCATGAGGAACATAGATCTCGATCTCATCACCGAGAACACAGTCGGTCACAATATCCCCCTCGCGGAAAACCTTATTCTCCATAATATGCCTCCTTTTATCCTCCCAGATGCATAACATTCAGCAGCAGTATCCAGCTGAGTCCGTAGTAAGTCACCACAGCCACAAGGTCGTTGACGGTGGTTATCAGCGGTCCCGAAGCAACTGCGGGGTCAACTTTTATCTTCTTGAAAAACAGCGGGATAATAGTGCCCACCGCACTGGATATCAGCATCGCCAGCATCAGCGAAACGCCTATGCAGCCCGATACAGCAAACGAAAATCCAGGCGTGCGATGTTTGAAGAACATGATGTAAAGTCCCACCAGTCCGAAAGACATCACGCCCAGAATTATTCCGTTTGAAATACCAACGCGGGTCTCCTTCGCTACAAGATGAAGCTTCTGCCCTAAGGTAAGGTTCTCGTCCGTAAGAACTCGAATCGTCACCGCAAGGGACTGCGTACCAACGTTACCCGCCATATCCAGAATAAGAGACTGGAAAGCCTGAATGAGTGTCAGCTCTGCGATTATTTGCTCGAAAGCACCCACAACGCCCGATACCAGCATTCCAAGACAAAGCAGAACCAACAGCCACGGCAGACGCTTTTTCATGCTCTGCAAAAGCGGTTCCTGCAAGTCTTCCTCTGCGGTCAGACCTGCGAACATGACGTAGTCCTCGCCCATCTCGTCATCAACGACTTCGATAAGGCTCTTCGCCGTGATAACGCCGAGAAGTCTGCTGCTGTTATCCAGCACGGGTATCAGGTCTTCGGAATAGTCCTTCAGCTTTTCGATACACTCATCTATCTCCTCATTCGCATAAACATAAGGGAATGAGGTCATTATAAGGCTTTCGAGAGTTCTTGTGCTTCGTGCCGTGATAAGCTCTTTCAGATCGATGGCACCGTAGAATTCCTCATTATCATCAACCACGAAAATAGTGGTGATATTGTCATTATCTTCCGCCTGACGCACCAGCTCGCTCATCGCCTGCTTTATGGTCAGGTCTTCCTTGATGATGATGCAGTTAGTGGTCATCTTACTGCCTATCTCGTCCTCGTCGAAACTTGCTATCAGCCGAATCTCTTTCCTGACCTCAGCGGAAAGTGCATCGATTATCAGTCCTCGCTTTTCACGCTCTATCTCACGAAGAACGTTCACCGCAGTATCCGTCTCCAGCAGACTGACAACTGCAGCCGCCTTGTTGAGATCCATCTCGTTGAGGTATGTGCCCGCATCGTCCTCATCGAGATACTCAAAAGCTTCCGCCAGCATATCGCCGCTGCACACGCGGTAAAGCTTCTGCCTTTCCTGCTTAGTGAGATCAGCGATAACGCCCGCGATATCGTTGCCGTGGTAGTCTTCAAGTTTTTTCAGTATAACACGCGGCGAATCGTTGCTGCGTATAACACTTATAATCTCGCCCTCATAGTCGGGCTTTACCGCCATTTCAGCGGTATCGTCATCTGTATTTACATTAGTGATATCCTCTGTGTTCTGGGTATCCTTCTTGATATCCTCTGCCATATCCATAGCCCTCCGTTCATTTTTTATAATGACGCAAGGGGTTAAAAATGGGCATAAAAAGTCCTCTGCCGACCGCAGTGTAAAAACACCTTTAACGAGTCAATCAGAGGCAGCGCACATATATCCTTAGGTCTGTCCGCAAAGCAGACACGATTACAGAAGACGACGAACCGTTACAGTTTGCCGCCCGCAGGATATTTTGCCGCATAGCTGCCCTTTTGACCCGCAACTGTCACCGTTAGTCACTTCTGTCCTCACCGTCCTTTCAAGGTTTAAAAAGTAATATAAGATTCATCACTTATTTTTACGACTCTGCAAAGATTTTTTCAGCTTTCCCGTTTCCTTTTGCAGACTGCGTATCTGTCGATTTTGAGCAGAAATAGTATTTTGATGATTTATCAATTCTTCTCTCAGTCTGAGAATATCCTTATTCTTATCATCAAGCATCAAGCGGTACCTACGGCAAATGCCTGCATATTCAAGGCACAATTTGCCGTAATTTTCGCTCATTATTTCATGTTGTTCTTTGGGTGTATTAACTTTTCCGAAAGAACCCGAATAAACATCTTTCAAATCGCTCATGATACATATATTTCCTTATATAAAATGAAAATATTCTCAGAATCTGCGCTTACGAATTAATAGTGATTCCATGCTGAACATTGCGTTTCACACGTTTTTAAAGATACGCAACATTCGCATTTTTTACTATAATATTATATCACATTCTGAACTACAAGTCAATGCTTTCGGGGAGGGTTTTTACACAGCTACCCAATAAGATATGCCAAGGAAGAGAGCTTTGGGTCAACCCTTTCGCGAAAGGCTTGACCCAAAGCTCATCTCCTTGGCAGGTTTCTCACAAAGTGCTGACCCGCCGTTTTGCAATTGTACCGTCCTCGCAAAACCAGAAATAGGCGGAATCGGCCCGCCCGGCCGAGGGCAATTATGAATTGACAACGTGTTTCGCCGCAATGATTCCAAACGTATAACACTTACCCAGCGAAAGCCCCGTCTGATGGAACGGATAATCCGCACCGCCGTAGAACTGTCCGCCCAGATTTCCAACACAATAAAGCCCCGGGATAGGTGTGCCGTTCTTGTCCGTCGCTCTGCCGAACTCGTCTGTCATAACGCCCGACACCTCAGCCGATACACGAATATGCTTTCTAGCCCCCCAGAAAGGCGCTTTCTCGATCTTGTGCATATACTTCGCAGGCTTGCCGAAGTCGCTGTCAACACCCTTGTCGCAGAGTTCGTTATAGCGGTCAACAGAAGCTTTCAGCTTGTCGAAAGGTATGTCAAGCTCCTTGGCAAGTTCTTCCAGCGTGTCGCACCTGTGCAGGTCGATGAGGTTCCTGAAAACGCCCTGCGGATTCTCCACCGCCCCGGGAATGAACTTCTCCATCACAGCAGGCGGAACTTTTCCGCTTACGAACTCATCGTCAGGCCACTCCATATAGGTGCTGTCGTAGATGGTGCAGTACCAGCCCTTTGAGCCTGTTTCCCTGTGGTCGGGGTCGAGCATCGAGCCCTTGTATGCAGGCTGTTCGCGGAGGATATTTCCCATGTAGACGAAGCCCGTATACTCGTTGGTGAAGCGTTCGCCGTTCATGTTGAGGTACAGGAAAGGTTCTTCAAACATCAGCGCGGAATCAAAATCGTGCATCATCTTGGTATGACCGAGGGGCTCCATTTCAGCCCCCGCAGACATAGCGAGGATATGACCGTCTCCTGTTTTGCCGAACTGCTTTTTATCGAAGTCGGCGATATCGGGGCACCATCTCTTGACCATTGCGGGGTTGTTGGTGTAGTCGCCTGTCGCGAGGATAACGCCTTTTTTCGCGTTATAGCGGATGTACTTGCCCTCAGCGTTCTTAGCGATGACTGCGCATACTCTGCCGTTCTCTGTCACAAGCTGAACCGCGGGGGTCTTGTAGAAAACGTCCAGAGCTACACCTGTTTTCTGGACATTATCGATGATGTTTCTCAGGGCGTGACCGACGTTCTTGGGCTTGGGACCGACCCAGGGCGCCCAGAAGTAGCAGTGGTCGTCGCCGTACTCATAGCTGTTTTCCCTGTCCTGCCAATGACCTGTAAAATCCCCGCTGGTGCTGATGAAAGCGCACAGACCGTTGCCGTCGTTCAGCAGTTCGGCAGAACGTTTATTATCATCGACTTTACTGCCGTCGCCGTACTCGGTCTCCTTGGTCATACCCGCACGGTTCCAGAACCACATCATAGCTTCCTCGGAATTATCCGCATAAGCACGGAGGAGTTTGGTATCGGCTCTCCAGCTGCAAAGGCTGTTGGTATGGTGTATCCATTTAGCAATACCCGCCTCGGTGGACTTTGACTTAATTATCGCCGAACCGCAGTTACCCTGTGAAACAGCGCCCGATTCTTTTTGCAGAAGTGCGACCTTAGCGCCAAGCTCCGCAGCTTTACAAGCGGCAGGCACGCCCGAAGCACCAGCGCCGACAACAACGACATCGTAGTCGGCTGTTTCATCGGGGGTAATGGCTTGCAGTTCGCACACCGAGTCAGCTGCTTCCTGTTCGGTGATGTTGAAATTAGTTTCCTGTGACATGATTCTTCCTCCTTTTTAAATACAAACTGCCGTCCCATAATTCGGGACGGCAGCATTGATAATTCCGGTTAGTTTGTCCGTAAGGACTGGGTTTTATTTGCTGGGGTCTTTTGGGGACATTGGGGATTTGCTTTGTTTGGGTTGACCCTTTGTTTTTATTTTGGTATTGGTTGGTATGATTTGGTATCGTTTGGTATACTCTCGTACCATTTGGTATTCGTTGGTAGACTTGCGAACTGCATCGAACCATTTGGTAGACTTGCGAACTGCATCGAACCATTTGGCAGACGTTCGTACTTCGGTTGACATGTCGCCGCTTACGGGTCGAGACAGCGACTGCGTCGGCTGTGGCTGTCGCTGTCCGATTTCGTGCGCGGGTAATATTCACGCTCGCCATAAGTGCAGTGGTATACGTTTGCATACGCTCGTAACGTTTGGTAGCTGCGACTGCGTCGGCAGCGTACCCGCACATTTTTTTGTCACGCATTTGAGTTTTGCTTGCTATTGCTTTGTTGGTGGTCACGTCGCTTTAGCGCCTTGACCGAGAGGCTCTGCCTCTAACAATCAGCTTTGCTGATTGTGTGCTCTCCGCAAGCCTTTCGCGAAAGGCTTGACCCAAAGCTCTTCTCCTTGGCATTCTATCCTAAGTACAGCTACCTTATCGCCCTGCCAACAATTATGAATTGTGAATTATGAATTAGAAAAAGTTATTCGTAGCGCAAAGCATCTATCGGATTCATATTGCCCGCTCTCTTAGCAGGATAATAACCAAAGATAAGTCCCGTCAGCATCGAGAATCCAAGGCTGATGATTATCGCGGGTATCGATGGCTGTACACTCAGTGTAATGTACTCAGCATACTCAGCTGCCATTGTGTTCAGCAGTATAGATGCTACCTTACTAAGCAGTACACCGTTCAGCACACCTATCAGCACGCCGATAGTTCCGCCTGTCAGGCATATGATGACAGCTTCGATAACGAACTGACTTCTAATATCGCCGTTCAGCGCACCCAGTGCTTTTCTTACACCTATCTCGCGTGTACGTTCAAGTATGCTTACCAGCATGATGTTCATAACGCCTACACCGCCGACTATCAGAGATATCGCCGCGATTATGGATATCGCAACAGTGATAACATTCAGGACGGTGGTTATCATGCCCATCTCCTCCTGAGAATCGTATATCTCCATCTCAAATACCTCGTTGTTGCGGTATATGGGCTCGAAGTAATCTTTGATATACTGCTTTGCAGTTTCCGCATCACAGTTGCTTGTCCAGCCTATCTGTGCGTTTTGCAGCTTGGTTTCTCTCGGTGAAAGACCCTTTGCTTCAAGCATGGTGTTATATGGGAAGAACACGTAGGTCTTAACATCAAGCTTGTTTTTTGAGGTGTTGATCTTCATCTGGGTCTTTTCAAGTTCGGTGTACTCCATTATGCCGACTATCGTCAGGTTGATATTGGCGTTATTGATCACCTCAAATTTGATAGTCTTACCCAGAGCGTTATCAACAGAACCGAAATACTGTTCACAGAAGAAATCCGATACCAGACAGGTATGCTTCGCACCCTCGTTATCGGCATTATTCGGGGCACGTCCTGCAACTATCTGCTTCTTGTACTGGGGCGGTTCGAAGTAGTCACCCGAAACACCCAGCATGACCGCCTTGAAGGTTTCACCTTTAAGGTTTACTACATCCGCACCGCCGTATAATTCGTTACAGCTGTAAGTAAGCTCGCCCGGGTGCTCTGCTATCAGACCCTGCACCATTTCAAGTGTTAGGGTGTCGTCTTCCTCCGTTATCCTGCCGTCGTAATCATCCCTTACATCGGGGTAGATAGTCAGCTTCACGTCGCCTAGCTGGTCGAAGGTATTATTCAGTGTTTTCGAGATGGAGTTACCTATCGTAGTGATGGTTATAACTGCGCTGATACCAATGATGATACCAAGCATCGTCAGGAATGAACGCAGTTTGTTTATCGCCAGCGATGAGAACGCCATTTTTATGCTTTCAAGGAGGTTCACTCAAACACCTCCTTTTTATAGTCGTCGGCAATTATCCTGCCGTCGCTTATGGTTATCATACGTTCTGTTTCGGAAGCAAGTTCGGGGCTGTGGGTGATGAGGACTATTGTCTTGCCCTCTTCCTCGTGTAGTTTATGGAACAAGTCCATTACCATTCTGCCCGTCTTGGTATCGAGAGCGCCTGTTGGTTCATCGGCGAGGATTATTGAGGGGTCATTCGCCATTGCCCTTGCGATTGCTACACGCTGTTTCTGTCCGCCAGAAAGTCTTGCGGGGTCATGGGTGTATCTGTCGCCCATACCTACCAGCTCGATAAGCTCCATAGCCCTTTCGGTACGTTTCTTCTGGGATATGCCCGCATACATCATGGGCATCTCCACATTTTTCAGCGCGGTAATTTTTGGTATAAGGTTGAAATTCTGGAACACGAAGCCTATCTCCTTGTTCCTTATGCGGGAAAGCTGTTTGTCGTCCAGCACCTTGGTACTGTTGCCGTTGAGTTCGTACTCGCCGTCGGTCTGTCTGTCGAGAAGACCGATAATATTCATCAGCGTACTTTTACCCGAACCCGAAGCGCCTACTATGGATACGAACTCGCCCTCATAGATATCAAGTCCGATATCGAAGAGTATCTGGAGTTCATTCGGTTCACCCACGTAGTACTTCTTGGTCACGGATTCCATGTGGATAACAGGGTCACTTCTTCTTTTCATTTACCTGCACCCTCGCTCCGTCGCTGACATCGGGCAGATCACCGCCCTCGGGCTCCATTATAACAAGGTCGCCGCTCTTGACTTCACCGCTCTTGACCTCAACATAGAAGTCACTTTCCGCGCCCTTCACCACCTTTTTCTTCTTGGCAATGTAGCCGCCCTGTTCATCATCGGCAGGTTCGGCAACGTATACGTATTCAGCACCGTCCTCTTCGATAATGCCCGAATAAGGCACGCTGAGCTTCTCACCAACTTCTTCGATGGTTACATCTACGGAAGCGGACATACCTATCAGCAGTTTGTCGTTGGTCTCATCGAGAGTAACTTCAACCTTATAACCCGATTCAGAACCCTCGGCAGTAACATCGGTGGAGACTACATTTACTATACGTGTGATGGACGCGGTGAACTCCTCACCGGGGAGTACCTTTGAAGTCACCTTAGCTTTCATACCCTCAGCTATCTTGGTGATATCGGTCTCCTTGACTGTCAGCTCGATAACGGTCTTATCGGTGTTGACGATAGTCATGATAGAGGGTGCAGAGGGAACGCTTCCTTCGTTTACATTCAGCGCGGTGATTATGCCCGACTGAGGTGCATAGACCTTGCACTGTTCTATCTGTTCAGCCAGCTTGTCAAGCTTCTTCTGATTGTCGCTGCCTGTGTCGAAAGCTTCGTCGTCTATAACGTCCTGTAACTTCTGGATAGCATCGTTACAGGTGGATTCGGTATCCTTATAGGAATCGTTTGCCAGTGTTACAGCGTCATCGTAGGTGGAAAGTCCTGATTTAAGCTGTTCAAGAGTTGCCCAAACGGTACCGTAATCGTAGTTCTGGTCGCCGCGTTCAAGGGCAGCATTGTACTCGTTGCAAAGGTTGTTGTACTTTTCATAAGCGTTATCGCGGGCGGTAACAGCCTTGTCGATCTCACGCTGTGCCCTTGCAAGAGCGGAGTCTTTCTTTGCCTTTGCAGCTTCAAGGTCACGCTCGTTTTTGGAGCTGTCGGACTTTTCCTTTTTATCGGAATTGTCCATCTGCGCTTTCAGTGAATCGTATTCCTCCTGAAGTTCGGTGGTATCAAATTCGCACAGCAGGTCGCCCTCCTTGACCATGTCGCCAAGGCTGACATTTACCTTGCTCACCGAACAGCTGAGCTTTGTGGTAACGTCCACCGTTCCATTTCCGATGACCTTGCCCGTGGTGGATATCACCTTTGAAAGGTCATTCTGTCCCGCAGGAATTACGGAATACTTTGAGTTTGCTATCATGCTTTCCTTAGCGGCTTTTGACATTGCGTTACAAGCGTAGAGTCCTCCGCCTGCCAGCACTGCCACCACCACAGGGATAATGATAGTCTTCTTTTTTACAGCCATTAAAATGCCTCCTTCTTTTTTCTTTCCCGAAAAATATCAGCTCATGTCAGCCGCGATTTTTGAAAAATCCGCTGTCAAAAAATGGTAAATTCAGGAAAATTTTACATCACAAAATTTATATATCCCCACCAAAGTTTCAGGTGAGGTTTTGTGCAAACAAATGTTTTAATTTTTAACTCGGACATATTTCTGTAAAAGTTGTACAAAAACGTACAACTTTTTGCCTGTTTTGCCTGATAGTGAAAGGGTATGCAGAAACATACCTTTATAAAAAACAGGAGGTAGAAATACTATGAGTAGCATCAACAAAAAAAGCAAGAGCTTCATGCTCTACAAGGAATGGGAAGAGATCTTCCTCGCACTGGAAAGCGACGCCGAGAGGGGCGAACTTATCCGAGAGATATTCGCCTTTACAAGAACAGGTGAAACACCCGACCTGAAAGGCGCGATGAAGATCGCATTCATGGTAATGTCAAATCAGCTTCGCCGTGACGCTGAGCGTTATAATAAGGTATGCGACAAGAACCAGAAGAACATCGCAAAACGCTGGGACAGTGAAGATGGTAAAAATCAGAACGAAGATGATACCAACGTATACGAAAGTATACCAAAGGATACCAAATCATACGACCGTATACCAGACGATACCAAAAATACCGATAAAGATAAAGACAAAGAAAAAGATACAGATAAAGAAAAGGGTGAAGATAAACAGCTTTCTGCAAAGCAGAAGCAGTATCTGCCCGACCTCTCCCCCGCCCCCGAAAAACAGAAGTACGGAGAATTTAAAAATGTATCTTTATCCCGCGAAGAATACGGACGTCTTGTGACCAAGTTCGGTCAGGATATGACCGATAGATGTATAGAAAGCATGGACGCTTACATTGAACAGTCGGGCAAAGAATACCGCAGCTGTTACGCCAAGCTTAAAAACTGGATATCGGAAGAATCCGTAAAAACGAGTGGTATCCCATCTTCAAAAGCTTCATCGGCTGAAAACGGCAAGATCACCGAAGAAGAACTTGCGGCATATGAATCCTATGCACGAGCCCATTCGATGGAAGATTTCGCACGCGAACTCGAACAAAAGTCGGGTGCAGATCAAGCCTAATAAACGCATTTTTTGATTAAAGTCAGATATAATATTTATCTTTGATAATATTATATCATTCAGAAAAAAATACGTCAAGATAACAAATAAGATATGTACAAATTTCGACATTATGCACAAAACACAAGTTAAGCTAAATTCAGGTTTACTGTAAATAAACCGTAGTCAAATGAGCGCGTATTTACGCGCCCGCAGTGGCATCGGTAGTGATCGGACTTTGTTGAGTGAAAGTGTCGGGGAAATGCATATTTTTCCGAATAATTGCTAAGAACATAAATCGGATGTCTTTCGTTCATTGAAGCGAAAAATAGTTGTAAAAAATCAGATATTTATTAAGGTTCGCGGCAGAAAAAAGTGGGATAATTGCAAACTCTGCCGCGAATCAAAGCGCGCGGTTTATGCGATTGTGTCGGCATATGCCTCCCGCAACCCTTTCGCGAAAGGATTGACCCAAAGCTCTCTTCCTTGGCATACTTATCTACAAACAGATATGTTATTCCCCGCTTTACTTTTCCCACCAACTATGCTATAATTGACCCAAGAAATATCCCCATCAAAAGGAGTGATACCATGACAAGAAAGCCCATCACAGCAATCATAGCCATAACAACCGCACTGACTTTCAGCAGTTGCAAATCAGCCGATAGTTCCCAAAGCACCGCCGAAGAAAGCAAATCTGCAATAAGTTCTTCTGCGAGCGAAGAAAGTAGTTCGGTAGGTGATTCTTCCGAAGATGTCAGCGAAAGTCTTGCGGACGTTGAATCTTCTGCTGAAAATTCGGGTACTGAAAGTTCAACAGAAAGCAAGTCAGCAGATAAAACATCGGACAAAGAATCCGACAAATCAGCCAAGAACAGCAAATCTGGTGAAAATCCCGACGATGTCACGATAATTACCGACGATACAAAATCCAACGACGAGATGCCGATAATTCCTGCGGATAACGGTGACGGAACATCGCAGGACAACAACATAATTCTGGCTGACGAAAGTTCAGCACGGGAAGACACTTCATCTGCTTATGAGATAGATTTCAGCGGGGACGAAGTTGAACTACCGATAGTGGCTATCGAACCTTAATTATACGGTCGTATACTTTGGTATACGATGGTACTAAGTCGTATACGGTGGAACAAAAATGTTGAAAGTCACACACATTTCACACAAAAATTATTGACTATTTATGTTAAATGTGTTATTATATACATATGTGATTTTATGAGATGTCCGCAAGTATTACGACTTTACAAGGAGGATAACATGAAAGGGATTTTTTCTAAAAAGCTGGTAGCTTCTGCTCTTGCAGTAATGGTGGCTGCTTCTTCATCGTCGGCTGTACTGGGCTTTGCTGATAAGTATATCGAACTTCCGATAATACCCTACGACGGACCCACGTATAATGCCTACTCATTCGTGAACAACACGGACTTTGTTACCGTTTACCAGAACGGCAAGGAATTGAAATCGGGCGATACCGTGACCGATGAATATGAGATCGTAATGACCTCCCTTTCGCCTTTTACCTATACCGTAAACGGCACTATGTATTCCTGCGATGATTCAGACAAGATCATGAACAGCTACAAGGCTGAAGTCACACCATACGGCGATTTCACCGTCGAGAAGTATTACAAGCGCGTTCAGCACGATGACGGCTACTACGGTGTAAGCAACAGCTACATCTATCTCCGTCCCGAGGCGTTCAATGAGCAGGATATGTTCTATGTTGACAAGTCCATAACAGGCGGAGTTTTCGATGTTCAGAGAAACGGCAGAACGCTGTCTTTCAAGACCCATCTCAATTATCCCATAAGCATATACGATGCTGAAAGCCAGAAAAAAGTGACAGTTACACACGACAGCACCACTTTCAGGAATTCGATAACTCTTCCCAGCTCAGGCTATTCGGGCAAGCTGTTTGTTGTCAGGAATTTCGAGAAAATCGGCGATTTCGATGTGAATATGCTCCCCATGATACCCGATGAAGCTCCTTTCACCGTGACCCACACCAGTGCCATGGGCAAGCAGGAAGAGATAGCTCTTGGAAAAGGCTTTGCGACCAGCGACTATCTTATGGAAGTTGACGGCGCATTCTCAAAGAGTGCTGTATGGGGATTCATGCGTGATAAGACCTCAGGCAGAGGTATCGTTTCGGTAAATCCCGGCACAGGATTCTGCGTTTATAATATCTTCGGTGAAAAGGTAGATGTAACAAAGCTTGGTTGTTCCGATGATACTAGGGAGATATACTCATTCAGGGCATACTGCGATGTCACCTACTATCTGGTAAAGGACAGCACTGCACAGCCCGCCGGAAAGTACCTCAAAGGCGATGTCAACAGCGACGGCGTTGTTGATGTAATGGACGTTATTCTGCTGAAACAGTACCTCGCAAATATGAAGGTGAATATCAACGCAAAAGCCGCTGATATCTACACCGATAACACCATAGATAAAGTAGATGCAGTTGAGCTTGCACGTTACGTTTCAGGACAAAGTTCTGAATTATAATTATAATATTGCAGGACAGTCAGGTGGCTGTCCTGTTTTTTGTGAGTTATCGGGAATGAAACTCAGCAAAGGACCGCAGGTCGATTTAAGATCTGCGGTCTTTTGCTTTTGTGTATTGGTATAGAAGTTCTTTAGCCTGCGATAAGCTTTTTGCCCTTGATGTGAGCCGCAATCAGAATGATGTCGGTGACATTTATCTTGCCGTCGCGGTTGATATCTGCATAGACGATATCATTGGCATCAATTATCTTTTTGCCCTTGATGTGTGCTGCTACAATTACGATATCATTTACATCTATCTTACCGTCGCCGCTGATATCGCCGAGAGATTTCTTAGGTACAGTGGGCTTTACCTCTTCTTCGGGAGTCTCAACAGTCTTCGCATTTGACATTCTTTCAGATGCCAGACCCTTTACTGCGGCAAATACGATATCAGCTATCTCCTGATGACCGTTTGCGTTGGGGTGGGGGTCGAAGTCGGTCTCGGGGGAGATGTTGTAAACATCAACATAAACTGCGCCTGTTTCCTGTGCGATGACCTTCAGCTTTTCGTTGAGGAGCTTTATCTGGGGGTCAACGTTCTTGCCTGCCAACTGCATTGCTGCGGGTTCAGCTATCTGCTTTGCAAATGCCTTAGCTTCTGCAGTTGCTGCGGAATTGCTGAACTGCTCGATAACCTTGGCAACATCAGTGAGTTCGCTTACATCATCACCGCTCTTGATAACGCTGAATACGCCCTTCAGTTCATCGATATCGGTGTACTGCTTCAATATCTCTTCAAGAGCTTCTGAATCCTCAACACCGAGATCAATGACAGCTTTCTTGAACTCACCGAGATTCTCGGCGGAATCCAGAGTATCGATGACCTTTCCCATATGCTCATAATCGAAAGCCTTATCGAGTGCTTCTTTTAATTCGGTTATGTTATTGACCTTCTCATTAATGGTCGTGGTGTATTCCTCGGTGGGTTCACCCTTGACATCGGTCATATTCTCGGTCTTTGCTGCTGCATCGGATGCTTCGGCAAAGATGGGTCCCAGAACATTGAAGATATCCCGTTCAACATCTGCGGATTCTTCTGCGGTGCGGTAGGGGTTAAACATACCAACAAGTGCGATATCGGTATCGCCGTTGACTTCCTGCACAGCCTTTACTACGCCCTTTACGTGTTCAGCGGACTGTTGTACAAGTTCCTCGGATTTATCGCCGATGTTCTTCATGTAGTTTGCGGCTTCAAGGAAGGTATCAGCGGTGATGCTGTCCTTGTTCTGGCTGATTATCTGCAAGCCTGCGCCCATAGCTGTTTCGGTATCGGAACCGAAGAGGGTCAGCATAAGGGACATTGCCGATGCCCTGATAACAGGATTCTCATGCTCCAGCATCTCGGGGATAATGCTCATGATTATGTCGTTACCGCCCAGCTGGATGCTTACCAAATCAGCTTCGGTAAGATATTTCAGGTACATATCGTGATATGGTGTAAGAACATCGCTGGTACCAGGAGCAACGAAGCTATCAAGAATAGTAGTTGCGAATTCGCCCTTGTAGCCCTGCTGTCTGATAGTCTTTTCGATATCTTCAGCACGGTAAGCGGTAGACGCAAGGTTGGTAGCCTGAACATCAGCACCGTACTGTGTGCCCAGTTCTTTCAGCTTGCTGCCGACTATTGCAGGATAAGCGCCCTGCATAGGGTTTGCAAGAAGCTTGTCGGTTATGATAAGGGCGGGGTCGCCCATAAGACCATTCTCCTTGCCGAGGCCGTAACCTGCGGCGATGCTGTCGCCAAGCGCCACGTAGTTGTAGGTCTTCTTTTCGGGCTCGGACTTGGGAGCTTCATTGTTCTCCGCAAATGCTGCGATACCTGTTGCACTGCTCATCATTGCTGCGGCGCAAATTGCCGATATAAATTTCTGTCCTCTCATTTTAGTTGTCCTCCTTGGTCTTCTTTTCATTTATCTCTATCTTATGGTCTTTTCTGACCCTTATCTTTACGGTGTCACCGTTCTCGGAATAGTTTATCACCATCATATGGTTTTTACTGCATGGTGCATAGTAGCCGTTATAATCGTGAGTAAGCAGTATGTAATCTCTCTTTGCTGTTATCTCACCTATCTCGAATTCGTTGTAGAACTTAACGGCGTCCAGCTTGTACTTATGGCAGATATACTCCACAAGTTCGGGGGTGGGTTCTGCGCGGTCGGGGTCGAGGATTATCTGTCCTACAATGTCAGAACCGCCGCGGTCGTTCTTAAATGCGCTTATCTCCCATTCACTGATGGGGTCGTTCTCATCGAGAGAACTCTCGATTTCGAAAAGGTATATCCTATTGCCGTTTTCATCAACACAGGAATCGGAACCTCTGCCGAGAATGGTATAGGAACCGTCGGCGTGTCTTACGGCGATATCCCCCGTGATGCCCCATTTTGTGCCCTCTTCATCGAAATACCAGCGAGCAGCGGTAGCTTCAGGATTATCGAGATAGCGGTCAGCCGATGCGGGACTTGTTACGTGAAGATTGCCCGCAACTTCGTTTTCGGTGATTAGATTGCCCTCATCATCCAGAAGCTTAACGCGGATATATGGGTCGAGGGGCTTGCCTGTTTCGTTGGTCTTGGTGGCTTCGTCCATGAAGTAGGTCACCAGAGTAGCACCGCCCTCTTCGCTTGCACCTCCACCGATGGAATATCTTACCTCACAGCCGTTTTCTTTCAGCCACTTGTCTATCTTTCTGACAGCGCTGACATTTACAGCTTCGCCGCCCGATGCAGGTCTTCTCAGACACGAAAGGGCATCGGGTGAAAGCACACCCTGTCTTACGCTCATCAGATAGAAGCTTGCGGTTGCCACAACGCAGTTGCACTGGGTCTCGGAAAGGTCTCTTGCGAAAGTATACTTGTTGTAGATGGGTCTGGGAACGAGTGTGCCGCCCCTTACCAGTGGCATTATCGCGCATACTCTTTCGCCTGTCATATGGGTCAGCGGTATGCACTGGAAGTTTCTTTCGCCCACGTAGTTCTGGGTATCCAGACCTGCGTGCATCTCAACATAAGCGTTCATCGAGTATTCCTTGTATACCACGCACTTGGGTCTGCCTGTTGTGCCGCTGGTATAGAAATAGCTGATATCACGGTCAAGGTCGGTGGGTCCCAAGTCGAGAGGGATATCGCTTTCCTCACCTGCCTGTCTAAGTTCTTCAAGTCTGATGAACTCAACGCCCTTGATCTTGTCGAGGTTATTCAGGCACTCCATTATCTGCCCGATATCAAATACCTCCTGCATCTGTTCGGGCATCTCCGAAGTATCAAGGAACATACCCTTTTTATCCTCGGGGAGATAATCATCAAGGTTCATCACGATGACTTTCCTGACGCCGCTGTCAGCCAGATGGTCAACAAAATAAGGCAGGAATGCGTCAAGGGTAACGATGACTTCCGAGCCCTTGTCCTTGGTGTAAAGCTCGAAATCGTTTTTGAGAAATAAGAAGTTCACGTTATTGCTTATCGCCTTGACAAGGTTCACTGCGAACATCAGCATCAGGTTCTCGATGCTTACAGGCATACACAGGGTAACAACATCGCCCTCTTTTACGCCTGCGAGTTTCAGTCCTCTGGCGTAAGCCTCGCGCAGTGCGGGAAGCTCGCCGTACGTGATGACCCTGCCGAAATAATCAAAGGCAGCGCCCTCAAGATTATCCTGATTGAATGTCATGATGTTATCGAAGATATTCATGTTGTAAATCTCTGCGCCGTTGATGACGCGGTCTACCTTTGCCCACTCGGGGAACTTGCGCACTATGGTGCTGGTGTTGATCTGTGTTGTCGTCCTCATAGTTTTGTCCTTTCTATATCGGGAGCGTTTATATATATGTATGCTCCTGTGGTTGGGATCTTTTTTTCTCTCCCCTACCTGTCGGGTATCTCTCCTTCCGACGCTTATAAGTATATCAGCTATTTCTTAAATACCTCTTAACTCCTTAAACGATTTCCTTACTTTTTCCTTAAATCATTCTTAATCGGATTTAAGATATTTGGTAACAAAGTGAAAACCGCTTGTCAGCGTCACTTAATCGTTTACATTATTTTCAGTAGAGGAACGAGCTCTGCGTTTTTGCAAAATATAATTATTTGAAACTGTTTCTGGTTTATTTCATTTTTGGGTATCGCAGTTAAGAATTCTATTATTTTATATAAAAATGTTCAAAATTTAACCGTATTCTTGAAATATTACTATGTTAAAATAACAACATAATAGGTAGAATACAACAACCCAATTTTGTTCAGGGAGGTTAAACTATGAATTTATTCAAGAAAACTCTTGCAGGAGTTCTCGCCATGAGCATGGCAGCATCTGCTGTACCTTTCGCAGGTATGGGCATCGCTGCGGTTCAGGCATCTGCACAGGACATATCCTCGACCATGGAATGGGGCACGCTGAGGATAGGCGGCGGCGGATTCGTATCCGGCATCGTTGCAGGTAAGGATGTAATGTACGCAAGAACCGACGTTGGCGGCGCTTACAAGTACAACTACGACACCGAAAGTTGGGAGCAGCTCTTCGGATTCATCAACGAAGCTGACCGCGGTCTGCTGAGCGTTGACGCTATGGCTATTGACCCTACCGATGATGATACCGTATACTTCCTCTGCGGCTGTGCTTACTTCTCCTCCGAGAAGACCGTTATCTTCAAGACTACTGACGGCGGCAAGACCTTCACCGAGATAGACGTTACCAGCCTTATAAAGGTAATGGGCAACGGCGACGGCAGACAGTGCGGCGAGTCCATCGCAGTTGATCCCGACAACCCCAACATCATCTATGCGGGCGGCGACGTTATGAGCGACGACAAGTCACTGTCTGCACTTATCAAGTCCACTGACGGCGGCAAGACCTGGAAGCCTGTTATCGGCTATGACGATCTGGGACTTTTCAGCACCACCTGCAAGTGGCCTACATGGGGCAACGTAAATGCACGTTCCGTAACTGCCGATGCTTACAACAATCAGAACGGTGTTGCTAACATCGCTATCGTAGGCGGCAAGGTTTATGTTGGTACATCTATAAAGGGCGTTGCAAACGTTCACGTTGCTAACGTTAAGGACGACAAGTACAGCGTACTCAGCAAGGATCTGCCTACCAATGTTTTCCCTTCAAGAATCAATGTTGACGCTAATGGCGATCTGCTTATATCCTACATCGCAGGTCTTGCATTCAACGGCGCAAGCGGCGGTGCTTACAGATATTCCCCCAAGACAGGCAAGGTATCAGAGCTGTTCGATACCAACTTCGGTCTTGGCTCGGTATGGGCTGACCCCAACAACCCCGATCACCTTATCGCAGGAAGCTGCGGCAAGTGGCAGTCACAGCTGTGGCAGGCATGGACTGAGGAACACGGTCCCGCATGGGGCGACCAGTACTTCCGTTCATTTGACGGCGGCAAGACATGGCAGAACTTCTCCCCCGGACAGACCCACGGCTGGAACCAGCCTCTGGTTTCCAACTATCTCCAGGACGGCGGCTATTCATGGATAGTTGACAAGGCCATCCACTGGTCAGGTACTGTTGTTACCGACCCACGCAACTCTGACAGAATGTTCATCACATCAGGTAACGGTGTATTCATCTGCGAAAATCTCTGGAGCACAGATCAGGATAAGCTGCCTACATTCACATTCCACCCCGACGGAATAGAGGAAGTTGTTTCTCTGGACTTTGTCAGCACAGCTGATGGTCTTGACCTTTCCGCTATTGGTGACTACGACGGCTTTGTTCACGAAAAGGAAGACAAGATAGGTCTTCAGTATCAGCCCAACATGGGTTCAACATCTGCTATCGCAGTATGCCCCCAGAACACTGATGTATGGGCTAGAACTGCAAACGGTGACGGCAACAACACTGGCAGCGCATACTACACCCTCGACCGCGGCAAGACATGGACAGCATTCACACCTGCCTGCACAGGCGGCAAGCTCTCCATCACCGAGCTGAAAAAGGGTACTTACAGGATAATCAATACCAGCGCTAACGGCGCTGTAAGCTACTCCGACGACTTCGGCAAGACATGGAACAAGTCCAGCGGCATCGACGCTTCAAAGACTGTTTACACTCTGGTTGACCCCAAGGATCCTTCCATAGTTTACGCTTCGGGCGTTAAGTACAACGAGTACTGGGCATCTGATATGACCAAGAAAGAGCCTACTCTTGACGAGTGCCATTACAGCTTCTACATCAGCACCGACTACGGCAAAACATTCACAGCAAAGACCGTTTGCAGATACGATATGTGCGACAGCTCTGGCGACCCCGCATATCTGGGTGACGGCTCCATCATCGTTGCAGGCGGCTGGTACGGTATGTACAAGGTCTCCAACAAGGGCGCAAGCATCGAGAAACTGGATAACGTATTCTACGCTAAGACAGTGGGCTACGGCGCACCAGAAAAGACAGGCGGTCTGAATACCCTTTATATGTACGGCAGACCCGCAGAGTCCGATCCCGAGGGCATCTACCGCTCAACCGACGGCGGCAAGAGCTGGGATTGCATCAACACCGACCACCTCTACGGCGGCACAGGCAACGGCAACTATCTTGTAGGTGATATGGACGAATTCGGCAAGGTATATATGTCAACCGTCGGCTGCGGTATAGTATACGGCAAGCTTACAAGCGGAAGCACAACTCCTACTGATGATGAAAGGATACCCAAGATAAGCGCTGAGGCTCTGGAAAACAGCGTTAAGCTCAGCTGGAACAAGATGTCTGATGCAACTAAGTACGCTGTATACGGCTATCAGAACGGCAAGTGGGTGAAGATAGACGAGACCAGCAGCACTTCTTACACTGTAAAGAACCTGACAGCAGGCAAGAGCTACAAGTTTGCTGTTGTGACATACGCAAAGGGCAGGTGGTACAACAATTACGCTTACCCCAACGCTGTTACCGTTACACCCAAGGCTGCAAGCTCTGTTACATACCCCACCAACATCAAGGTAAATTACAGCGAGCAGTATCACCAGATGCAGTTCGTATGGGACAAGGTAAGCGGCGCTGACAGATACGGCATCGCTGTTTACCTCGCAGGCAAGTGGAGAGTTCAGACCTCGAACATCACCACCAACAGCTTTGTAACACCCAAGAACCTGACTCCCGGCATGTCCTACAAGGTTGCTATCGCTGCAAGAGTTGACGGCAAGTGGGACACTACAAACGCTCTCAAGAACGCGGTTACTGTAACTGTTAAGTAAATAAAACTCGGCGGCTGTACTCAGATGAGTGCAGCCGTTTTTGCAGTTATATAAAAACCTCCGTATGGCGTATTACCATGCGGAGGTTTGTGTTATTTCAGCGTTCATTTTATTACTGCCCTTGTATCAGGCTATTCTTTGTCTATCTTTATATCTCCTTTTTCCATAAGAAAAACAATATTCCCGGCGTCGTCAAACCTAATAGTTATTATATGTCTTCTATCTTTATCTATCTCTTCAAAGCATTTTAGTTTGCCGTTTCTGTGCCATTCATACAATTTATCAACAAAGGCTCCGTATTTCATAATACAGTATGAAGCAATTGCACCGGAATCATAAAACTCAACATATTCTCCATCATCAAAACCTTCGGTATAATACTTATAATAC
>NZ_JAILMR010000086.1 GCF_024692365.1 Ruminococcus sp.
TCCTCAGAGTGCTTTTTCCTGTATCGGCTCTGCTTAAAGCCAGATAAGCCCTTGTACTCTCGGTATGTAGGCACAAGGTCATCATGGTGCTTCATCTTGGCGATGATAGTTTCAACAGTCTTGATATGTGTTTTCAGCTCGACGACCTCGTCTGTGTGGTCATCATCGTGCTGACCTCGATACATAAAGCCCGTAAACTCGGTGAAAGAAGTGATGCCAACTGCTTCAAGCTCTGCGATCATCTTGTCGCTGTCACGCATACCACGAACGAGATCCCACGGATCTTCTTTCTTTTCAGGCGCTTTGCTCTCGATTGGCTTGGGTGCGGTAGGCTCTGCAACGGTCGGCTTGGTTGTTGTGGTAGGAGTTGGTGTCGGCTCGGCTGGCTTGGCAGAAGTTCGGTTGAGCAGGGCAAGCTCTGCCTGCTGTCTTGCCCGACGGGCAGCAAGAAATTTCTCCATTGCTTCTTCGGCGGCAGCTTTCTTCTGTGCGGTTTCAATGGTTTCGGTGATAGCACTCGGCTCAAATTCATCACCCAGCGTATCAGCTCTTGTAAAACGCTGTTGCCCCTCTCCCGATAACTTGAATTTCAACTTGACTTTGTTCTGCGGAGTATACGCATACTCAATACCGCTGTCTGTGCAGTTTTTAAGAAATTCCTCAAAACTCCTGCTGTAAGAAATGATCTCCCTGAGCATATTGCGGAGCTTGTCCTTCCATGATTTGCCCTCTTTCTTCATTTCGTTCTCGTAATGAGATACACCCTTACCAATCGGGTCGATGAGCGATAAGCCGTGTTCCTTGCAAATCTCGTCCGATATTTCACGCAGCTCTGCCCACGCTCTTTCAGTCCTCCTGCCCTGATTATGCTCGGTGGTGAAGCTCAGTCCGTTATACAAATTTGTATTATTGAAAATCACATGACAGTGCAGGTGTGACTTATCATGGTGGACAGCGATAACATACTGATAATCGCCCTTGAGATAACGGTCGCAAAGCTCCTCACCAATCTGCATAGCCTGTTCGGGAGTGACTTCACCAGGAGCGAAACTTTGTATCATGTGATAGGCAAGGATTTGTGTTCGCCCTGTGCCTGTTCCTCGGACGGTGCGGAAGTCCTCGCTTGCTCCTGCGCTGTCGGCTCTGCAAGCATAAGAGTTGACATATATACCGTTGACGGTCTTATCTCCGTTTGTGATGTAAGCGATCGCTGCGCTGACTGTTGCCCTGATCGTATGGATAGAAGTGTATGCCAAATTTCATTAACCCCTCTCTTTATCTCGGTAATATCCTCGGCATAGATGTGACCTGTGCTGTATAGTCGGACAAGTATCTGATTGATGTTTGCCCCGATGCGTTTCATCAGGCGATTACATTCGGCAATTTCGGAACGGTCGGGAGTGAGATCAACCCTCGCCCGAACACAGTCACGGTTATACTCGGTTTTGTTCTTGTAACCGTACTGCTCACACCTTGCAAGAATATCCTGCATTTCCGATTCCGTAAAGCGAACATTCAGCGTGTAGGACTTCTTCTCCCTCTTGCATTTCAGGTACTTGCGTTCATCGTCGGAAAGCTCGTCCTCGGACTTGTTTGCAAGGGTATTGTCAAGGTCGGCTTTGACCTCTTTGTCCAGAGCATTGTTGATTGCTCCCTCATAGGTCATACCATCAAACTCCATAACCTTGCGCTTGGGCGGTCTGTCACGCTTCTTTTTCTCTGTGTTCATAGTGGTGTCTCCTTTGTTTATATTTCGGCGTAAGCCGATTTTTTTATGACCGCTGTGCGGCCATTTCGGGGCTTGGGGTGTCCCCAACAAGCATTTGGTATTTTCGTTCGCTGTGCGGCGCAAAATACAATGCTTGTTATTTTTGTTGCGCTATGGCGCATATTTCCAGCCTGTGGGATTTGCATATCTCGCAGGCTTTCGATGCTCCGTCAGCGAATTTGGAGCTATGCGACTTAATCTCTCCGCCGCTTTGGGCGGCGGTCATATTCGCTCACGCTCCTGCGTGATGCCCTCATTCATCATCACTCTTGAAATTGTAATCTGGTACGGCGCAGTTATCGTGCTGGGAGTGCGGCAATCTGGTGAAAATCCTTCTCAATAGTTATTACCATAATAATCACGGCTTCGTTAAGCATAGTCTGCGAAAACTTTTTCTGAATTTGTGATAGCCTGTTTGTGCATAACGGAGAATATCTCGACGGTACTTAACGAAAGGCTGAAAATATTGGTATTGATATGTAGGAGAGCGTTATTCTCCTGCGGTCACTGGCTGTAAGAGTGCCGCCATTTTACACTGGGGAATTCTGAAAAAATACTCAAAGTTCATGCGCACTGCGAATAGACAAACGCTTTCGCTGCGCGCTATAATATTATCATCAGGTGTTATCCTGAAATCCAAACATAGACAGGTGGTGAAATGAATGCGTGGAAATCTGAACGACAATCAGGCTAAGATCGACAACGCTGACAAGGCGGTGAGAGCTGCCCTTGAACGAAAGCGTAAGATCATCATGCAGAGCAAGCAGATTGCTTACGATATGCTCTCTGAGCTTTACGGCAAGGACGGGCAGGAGCTTGTCGATGCTATTACAGCTGAACACGGTCTTATCCAGAAGTTTACCGACAGCGGTATGTCTTATGCCGACATTGAGGGACTTGTGGATAGCTCTGCTGACAAGTACGGCAAGCAGATGAGCTTTACTGAAAGCAATAATTCCTATTCGGAGTAATATATATCCGACAACCGCAAGTTGCTACGCAACTCGCTTACGATAGCTGTGTATGGGACGGCATTTGCCGTTCCGCACAGCTATATCACACACAAACCCAAAGAGGGGCAGATAAAGAAAGCGATCCCCTCGCTCTAAAAGCATAGACAAAGAGAAGCTAAGGAGATACAGCTATGAATAACAATAATACTGCCGTAGAAAGAGATAAGGCAGGACTGGCTTTTGAACTGAACGAGAAGTTCAGGGACTGCAAGACCGAAACGCACGAGTACCTGATCGGAAAACAGAGGTGTGTCGTTATACGTCACTACTGCGGAGATAAAGACCTGAACGAAGTGCTTTACCGCAACGCTTTTGAAAGAGCGTTTACCGAAGTGATGGCTTTGCACCGCAGGCCTAAGACAACCTGAAAAAACTTCCGAAAGGTACTTGCTTTTTTCGGCATTGCGCGCTATACTTATAGCAATGTTGAATTAGGCTGCTTTGGAAGAAAGGAGTAGTAATGTTAGCAAAGCAGACTGATTATATCGTAGGGATATACCTGAGACTTTCAAAAGATGACGAGCGTGCAGGCGAATCCCTTTCCATAGAAAACCAGAGAAGAATTCTCACAAACTATGTCCGTGAACAGGGCTGGACGATCTATGATGAGTACGTCGATGACGGCATCAGCGGAACGTCTTTTGACAGACCGGGTGTGCAGAGAATGCTTGACGATGCCAAGACCGGCAGGATCAATCTTATCATCTGCAAAGACCTGTCCCGTTTCGGACACAATTACATTCAGGTAGGTCAGTACACGGACTATATTTTTCCGATGTACAATATCCGTTTCATCGCACTGAACGACGGCATTGATACGCTCAACTCTGACAGTGCTGATATGGATATGATGCCTATCCGTAATGTGTTCAACGAATGGCACGCCGCCAACACTTCAAAGAAAGTACGTTCTGTTATCGCATCAAACGCAAAGGCAGGCAAGATGATGATTCCTTATTGCCCATACGGTTATGTTAAGAGCGATGATGAAATGCGTACTCCGATTATTGATCCTTATGCCGCAGGAATCGTTCGCCGAATCTTTGAGATGTATGCAAGTGGTATGAAGCCTTTGCAGATCGCAACTGTCTTGAATGAAGAAGGTGTGCTGACACCGTTTGACTACTATTACAAGCGTATCGGCAAGCCGAATCCCTACAACCACTCACATCTGTGGAGCGGCAGAAATCTAGAAAATATCCTGAAAAATCCGATATATATCGGAACGCTGGCTCAGCTCCGCACAACAACTGTGAGTTACAAGAATCACAAGCGAATTGACCGTGATGAATCGGAATGGGCGGTCATTGAGAACAACCATGAGCCCATTATTTCAAAGGAGCTTTGGGATAAGGTTCGTGAAATCGAAAAGTCCGTCAGCAGAGGAAAGCGTGACAAAAAGGGGAAACTTAGTCCTTTGTCGGGTTTGCTTTTCTGTGACGACTGCGGCTGGAAAATGCGGAAAGCAAGCACAGGTGGAGGCGGATATATCTGCGGATACCACAACCGTTTCGGTAAGAACTATTGCTCCACGCATTACATCAATCGGGAGCTTATAGAGGGGATAATTCTTGCTGATATTCAGGAGATGTGCGAGCTTGCCAAAGACGAAAAGGCTGCAACAGCAGAGTTCCTCAGACGAAAAAGAGCGTATATTGACGTTCAGAACATTTCCGATACCAAGCGGATGAAGACAGTCGGCAGCCGCCTTGCAGAGCTTGACAAGCTTATTCAGAGCGTGTATGAGGATAAGGTCACAGGCAGGATCGAACCTGATATGGCGTTTGATATGCTTGACAAGTATCAGGCAGAGAAGAAAACGCTGAAAACTGAGTACGATGAAATGAACGCCCGTTCCGAATCCGAAAGACAGGACGAGGAAGATGTTGCGGAGTTCATCAGCCGCCTGAAACGCTATGCAGGAGCAACAGAGCTTACCCGTGAGATGTGCCTTGACCTGATCGAGTATGCAACAGTCGATGAGAACAACAAAGGTCACAAAGACCGCCCTCGTGTGATACACGTCTATTACAAACTGATAGACAAACCGCTTACCAACAAAAACAGACTTGCCCTGACGTAATGTCAGGGCATACATTAAAAATCGTTTTTATCCATTTGGGATAGTTACCGTGCTTGCTAGGTGTGATCTGCACCCTTCGGGAGCATATTCGTAATGAGCCTTTCGGCTCTTATTTTTTTTGAAAAATAATTCATCCCGGCATCGGTCACGGACGCCGTCTAAGGATGCTGATTATTTCCCCCTCATATATATAGGTAGAAAATTCGCAGATTTGTTGTTGATTTCCGAAAATATTTACAGAATATCATAAAAAAATTTCAGTTCAACATTGCAAGGATGCAAACATTATAAAAACCTGCAACCTTGCAACCTTCCTTTATCAAAAAATTTTATCTAACATTTTCAGCTCTTTCGTCATTATGCCGGCAGCAAAATCAGCCTTTTCGGGAACAGACTGCCGCAGAAGTTTTCAGAATACTTTATATTACCACATGACACAAGGGATTTTCAGTTTTTGCCCGAAAAAGTTTATTCAGAATACGAATTGATTTTTCTTTTCGGTTGAAGTAAAATGGTCGATGCAGCCGTTAAGATCTTTCAAGAGCAAACAGAAAAAAATTTTTTTGAAAAAAATGTCTACCGCCATGTCATTATGACGAAAGCTCTGAAACTTGATTTTTAAGAAAAAATCGTGACTCAAAGTTAAGTGAAGTTAATTGAAGTGATTTGGCGTGAAACAGGGTACCAGATTTCTGTCTACCAAGAGAAAAAATGCCCGAAATCTTTAGGGATAAAACGAATAGACAAGCGGCTTCGGGTTAGCTATAATAGGTAATACAGCTCTGAAGATTTTTCATCGGCTGCAATAATAAAAGCGCTTTTTAATTCTGCTGAAAAGGAAGTGGTCAGGTTCAGATATCCTGCAGTGCATACCACACAAAAAAACACGCTGCGGTTTATGCAAACATATGTTTTTATATTTACCTTGGACATATTTTATTATTTGTTGTACGTTTTCGTGCAACTTTCGGGGGTAAAAAGACTGTATACGGAAGGAGGTTTTCAAGCGGTCAGAAATACAACAGGAAAGGGAGTTTTATATTGCACAATGAAATGATATCCAACGAACTCATCTACATGGACAGGGTACAGGCTACGGAAACCAAGTGGCTGTGGTACCCCTACATACCCTTCGGGAAGATAACGATCATACAGGGCGACCCGGGTGAGGGCAAGACGACACTGATACTGAATGTCGCCGCCCTGCTTACACAGGATATGTTTCCGCAGTCGCAGGAGAAATGCGAGCCCATGAACGTAATCTACCAGACGGCGGAGGACGGTCTTTCTGATACGGTGAAGCCGAGACTTCTCAGTGCAGGTGCGGACTGCTCTCATATCATCGTGATAAACGAGAGCGAAAGGAACGTCACCATGTCGGACAAACGTCTTGAAGCAGCCATCGCACATACCGGAGCAAAGCTCGTTATCCTCGACCCTCTGCAGGCGTATATCGGAGCGGAAGTTGATATGCACAGAGCCAATGAGATACGCCCTGTTATGAGTCACCTCGGAGCGATCGCAGAGAAGTACGGCTGTGCCATAGTGCTTATAGGTCACATGAACAAGGCAATGGGAATGAAGTCAACATACCGCGGGCTTGGTTCCATCGATATCACAGCCGCCGCACGAAGCGTTCTCATCGTGGCGAGGGATAAGGAGAACCCGAATTTCAGAGTGATCGCCCACACGAAGAGCAGTCTCGCCCCCGAGGGAAAAACAGTAGCCTTTGAGCTTGACCCTGACAGGGGTTTTTATTTCAGGGGCGAGTATGAGTGCAACATCGATGAGATACTTATGGGCGTAGGTACAAAGTCCAAGGGCAGACAGGCTATGGAGCTTCTGCAGGAGGAGCTGAAAAACGGCGAGATCTCACAGCAGATAATAACCGCCAAAGCGAAATTCTCAAATATCTCGAAGCGAACACTGGACGAAGCAAAGAAAGTCCTTGGTGTGAAGTCGGTCAAACGCAGCGGTCAGTGGTACTGGTCGCTGCCAAAAGCAGAACAGTAATGATGGAGGTAGCATATATGATGAGCAGTATTTAAAAGAAGATCATAGTTGACAATATCTACGAGCTGCTGATACGGCTCGTAAACGATGGTGCCGAGACGCAGCCTGAAAGCCGTGAGACCGCCTCACAGCCTGTGGAGATGCTCACCATCAAAGAATGCACCGAGGTCATACAGGGGCTATCAGAACATACTGTGAGGCAGCTGGTAGCGCAGGAAAAAGTAAAATCAGTCCGCACCGGTGCCGGCAAGCGGGGAAAGATACTGGTGAACAAGTCTGACCTTATGGCATATTTCCGAAAATAACTGTTTTTGAAGAAGCCAGGCAGGCCGTGGATATGAAGACAGTTGCCCTCGGGTACGGACTGCACATAAACAGGTCTGGTATGTGTCTGTGTCCGTTTCACAAAGAGCGTACACCATCTGCAAAAATATATCCCGATGCTCTTCACTGCTTCGGCTGCGGAACGCACGTTGACATTATCGGTTTCACGCAGAAAATGTTCGGGATGGACAAGCCTATCGATGCTGTGAAAAAGCTGAACGATGACTACGGTCTGAATATAAGCATCGGACAAGCCCCGACCAAAGCTGAAGTGTCGGAGTATCAGAAACGAATAGAAGAACGCAGGGCTTACGAACAGTGGGAAAAGTCGGCTTGGCGAACACTCAATGATTACCTGTGGCTGATGCGTGACTGGCAGGAATATGCACCGCGCTCCCCTGCCGAAAAGCCCGATGAACGTTTCGTATACAGCCTGCATCACCTGGACTGGGCGGAGTACCTGTGCCGGGAGTTCATAGATTACAATAAAGCAGGCAGGGTCTCAATGAAAGGGGTCGTGAAGGATATAGAAAGATTTATGGAAAAGAAGGGAGGATAGCCGCCGGTCTTAACAAGTTCGGACAGCGTACCTTGACAAAGCCGGTATATTGCGCTACAATTGATATCGGAAAGGTACGCTGTGATATTTCCAGGGAGGAAATTTTATGGCTACTATAAAAAAACGCGGCGACAGCTACTCCATAAGAGTGAGCTGCGGCTATAACAGCAAAGGCAAACAGATGGTACAGTCTATGACCTGGAAGCCCGAAACGGGCATGACCAGGAAACAGATCGAGAAGGAGGTAAACAGGCAGGCTGTCATGTTCGAGGAAGCCTGCAACAAGGGCTATCAGAGCAAGGCGATAAAGTTCGAAGTTTTCGCCGAACAGTGGTTTAAGGAATACGCAAAGCCGAACCTCAGAAACACCACATACGAGCGTATGCTCCAGCTCAGGGGAAGGATATACCCTGCACTTGGTCACATGAGAATGGACAAGATAACCCCGAGGCAGATACAGGCATTCGTAAATTCTCTTTCAAGAGAGGGAGCCAATGAGCGCACGGGAAAACCTCTCGCACCCAAGACCATAAGGCAGAACCTGAGCTTCGTATCCGATGTATTCAGCTACGCCGTAAAAATGGGCGTGGTGAACGACAATCCATGCTCAAAGGTCACACTGCCGAAGAACAATCAGGCAGAGAAGAAGATCTACACGCCCGAACAGGTGCAGAGATTCCTCACACTGCTGAACGATGAGCCCCTGAAGTACCGCACATTCTTCAACCTGATGATATTCAGCGGTTTCCGCCGTGGTGAGATGCTCGGTCTCGAATGGAAAGATGTGGACTTCGAGCACAATATCATAAGCGTCCGCAGAACAAGCAACTACACAGGCAGAAAGGGTACGTACACCGATACTACCAAGACAAAGAAATCCCAGAGGACGCTGAAATTTCCGCAGGAGATAATGGATATGGTCCGTGAATACAAGGACGAACAGGATATGCAGGCTCTCAAATGCGGTGACAAGTGGTTCGAGACCGACAGGCTCTATACCAAGTGGAACGGACTGCCCATGCAGAACGGCACACCTTACTTCTGGCTGGGAGAGTTCTGTGAGAAACACGACCTTCCGTTCTATGGATTGCACAGCTTCAGGCACTTGTTCGCATCGCTTCTCGTCAACCAGGGCATTGACATCGTGACAGTCTCGGGAGCGTTAGGACACTCGACAGTTTCTACAACAAGTAATATCTACTGTCATATGCTCGACGAAGCAAGGGCAAAAGTCTCCGAAGCAGTCAGTGCAGCGCTTGATTTTTCAGGCAGTAAAAAAGAGCCGAGAGGTGCCTGACCCCAAGGCTCAAAAATTGTATTTTTCTCTATAAAGAACAAATGGCATTTTCACATAAAAAGCAAAACTCGGAAACCGCGTATTTACGCTGTTTCCGAGCTCTTAAAGGTATGACCCGTACGGGAATTGAACTGAATTTTTGAAACTCAGCATTTTATCATATTATTCAAAAATCCCTATTTTACGTCATTTCAGCTTGTTGTAACTTTTGGAAATATTGATATTTTAAACTAAGTTTTCACATCTATAATGGACAAATAATGGACAGGATTTCTGGCATCTCTACTTTATATGTTATCAATGCAGACCGAATCTAACGGTCTGTTTTTTATTCATAATGTAATCTTGTTCTTCACAGTACAGCCCAAACACATAAAGTGCAGACTGTCCGTAAAGACCTGTTTCATCATCGGCAAAGCTAGCCCCTGTCGCAGATGTATAGAATTTATCCAACGCTTCCATATCAGTGATATGGTATTTTTCCGATATCATTTTTACAATCTCAGGGACTATAATAGCTCTTGTTGTAGTGTGATCCATGCTCATCCCTCTACAATTTTAACTTTTGATAAACTTCAGCTGCAAAATTTAGAAATCAGAGCAGAATATGATCTAAGATTATAATATCATACCGTCAGTTTCGGTTCGGTAACCGTCGGTAATTTTGTAGTCAAAGTACAAATTAATCCTTTTCTTAACAAACTATACGGAACAAAATATATTCTTCCTGGAATACCACCAGTATATCGATAATGAAAACTAGCTTCAACAGTGCCAATATCATCAAAAGAGAACTCATGTTTTTCCTTAAATCTTGCTAAGGTCTCTGTTGATTCACGAGAAATGGATCTCGGTGGAAAAGCATTTTGATCAAATTCACAACCATCCCATGTAGAAAAATAGTCGTCCAACAATTTCAGCTTGTTTAATACAGTATGAAGATGTTGCTTTTCAACTTTGTTAATCAACTGGTCCTTTGCAATTTTATGGAAAATAAGATTGCAGAATATCTTTTCTAGGTTTTCAACTAAATATGAAAAAGGGTAATTAAATAATTCTTGTTCTTTTTGAGATGTAATATCATCTAAATTATTATTTAGCGTATCAACGTTGCTTATGTTCTTAAGTTTAATGTTGGTTGTTTCATCAGATGACAAAGAGTATAACTCACAGTTTATAATATACGGATTCCATTTATTCCTATCATTTATACTTATTACAGTATAATCATTAATATACGCTGTTGTTAAGCCCAAGCTAATACTTTTTTCAAAAGATACTTCTATTTCTTCGTCTTTATTCTCTTCAACTATTTGTCTGTCACATATTCTTTTAAACAGCATTTTAACATCTTTATCAATATCTTGATTTCTCCATTCCGCAGTATAATAACCAGGGTATAATTCAATTCCGTTTAAATCAAAATACGTATGTAAATCCTTTGAAAACCCTATGTCAGCGCTTGTCAATTTAGCGAACAATTTTACAAAGTCTATAAATTGTTCCGATGCTTCTAATCTGCTTCGTGCATATCCAGTAGATAGTTCATTAAAAATCAGTTCCATACAATACCTTCATTACAATATCTCATCTAATGCTTTATCCCACTCGTCAAAGAATCCTTCGGGCCAACAATCTAATTTTCCATATTCATTTATATGTGGATTATCATAAGAATGGATATAATCTTTACTATTTTTAATAATCTTAAAAAATAATATATTTACATATTCTGGTTTTATTAATTTCTTTTTTACTGATATTCTTATGCCATTTAGAACATGATCGCTGTGAGTTTCTATGTGGACTATTATACCTGCCTCGGCAGCTTTTGCAATTAATTCTCCTATTTTTCTTTGTCCCATTGGATGTAGATGTGCTTCTGGGTTTTCAATTATTACAATTGAGCCAGATTTAGCTTTAATCAGTGCTATTATTACTGGCAATACATACGATACGCCAAATCCTATGTTAGTAGGTCTAAATGTATTGCTTCTTATATTTTCTGTGTAATAATACCCTAATCTAGTATAATCTGTGTTTTCTATATCCATAATTTCAAGATTAACATTTGGTGAAATATCGTTTAACCAATATTGTACTGCTTCTTTTATCGTGGTTGCATTGCCATCACAACTATCCCATCCAATTGTTTTATCCTGATTATTTAATAGATAATGAACAGCGTATTCTCCATGAATACCTAAATGCGTTAAAATTTCCACATCATAGCTTGATTTTGGGTATATTGCTTTTGGAGAACTTCTCTCAGCAGCAATATATTCAAACTGATCATAACTATAAAAATATTCGCTTATTATTGGACTAAACCGAAATATATCTAATGTATCAGAATTATCTGAGTACTTAATTATTACATCATGAAGGTTATCATCACGATCATCAATCATAGAAATCCTGATTTCCTCATCTTCAGCATACTCACATAACAAGTCTCGTCCTGTACCGATGTTTATATAATCTCCATTCAATATACAATAATGAGGAGTGTACTGATCTTTCAATGATTGTTTTAACAATAACATGGATTGAATAATGGTTGATTTTCCCATACTGTTCAAACCAGAATATATATTCAATCTATTCTGAGGTATGCAAATATCTTTAAAACATTTAAAATTATGCAACTTAAGTTCTTTAATCATCTGTAATCACCCAATCAATAAGTTCTTTAATTTTTTCGTATCTTTTTCTTACTGCTGAATTTTTACCACCACTAAGTGAAGTAATGAAATCGGAATCATTACACATTTTAATATATCTATTTAATAGTTTATCTTTTCTATCTATCAAAAGCTGTAGTGTATCATAATCGTATCTCGTTAAAATAGATGTCCAATTTTCAAATAAAGCTTTGCTAATTTGCCTTCTTTTGTCATAATCAGGGATTCTTCTAAAAGCATATTTTCCAAAAATCTGATAATTAACATCTAGTACAAGTTCAAATTTACTCTTTATTTCATTATCAAATTCTGACTCTATTTGTTTATTAATATATTCCATTGTATTATTAAGAAAATCATCGATTGAATCATCGTATTCCGAAATAGGCAATACTGAAAATGCAATGAATCGTAAAATAAACTCTCTATCAAGCATCCTTTCGGTACTGATTGAATATCCTGTGGCTTTTTTAAACAACTCCATTTCAGCCATTTCTTTTAGTAATCTAGTAGCATGACCCTGATATAATGCATGTCTTATTTCCTGCGGGTCTAATTCTAATCCTCCAGTATTGATTCTTTTAAAAATATTGTATTTTAATTGAATCGGTGCTCCTGGATTAATAATATAGGCAACAATTTGTGTTTCTTTCATTCTTCTGATATATGAATTAGGCAAATCATTAACACATGAATTTTCTAAATCGTGTAAAAACTCTAAGCCAGTTAATCGCAAAGTTTTTTCTATAAAAAACTCTCTTAAAACCGTTAATCTTTGTAATCCATCTATAACGATCCATGTATCATTATTACTTCCATCGAAGTAAAAAGCTGGCAAAGGAATTCTTAAAAGTAATGATTCAATAAGCTGACTTTTTTGTTTTTGCGACCATAGACCAGATTTTCGTTGGAAATCTGGCATTAAATTTATTTCGTTGTATTCTAATCGTGAAATAATCAAATCTAAGGTTAACGGCTTTGGAGAAATATCTATACAATTAGTGTCAAATGGTTTGATCGTTGACCTATCAAGTGTATAGTCTTCGATTTCATCATCAAATACAACTTCAACACCTTTAGTGTTTAAGTATTCTTTTAATGTAATTAAATCATCATTAGATTTAATATATTTATTAAATACATCGACAAATAATGATCTGCTTATAGTTTTGTCTCGATATTTTATAGCTATATCAACTAGAGAATCAATATCTTTTTTTATATCATTCGGTAAGTTTTCAAACATATATAACTCCTTAAAAATATTTAAACATTGAGACATCATATCTTTTTCATAAATTTCATCTTTATGACTCAACAAAAACTTTTACTAACCCGCTATGCTTTTTTTCAAGGTCATTCTTTATTGCAGCAGGGTTTCTCAAAATAGTATCTGGATCATAAACAAAACAATATATCTTTTCGCACTCGGGATGAGACTGATACTTTTCAATATCAACGATAAGTTCCTCACTAAGTTTTTTATCAGTCATCGAATCTCGCGTCTTTTTCACCTCAATAACTGTTTTGATCTCGGGCAAGAAGAAATCTATTCTTAACGAACCACCTGCATACGATGGTGTCCATTCTTCCGATCGTACATCATCATAATAGAGCGACAAAATAGAGCGCAATAAATCTTGAACATCATATTCATCATTAATGCACAGTGTTTCCCTGCCATCATGACGACGCGAAAGCTGAACAACAACTTTTCTAAACCGAGTAAATATACGTTCAAGCTCATTTATACAATCATAGTCTACATTATTGTCGTAATCCATAAGATAGCCCTCCAGATATGTTACTGCAACTTTTAAGCCTTCACGACAAGCTTGTATGTAGTCATCGGCTGTTGTCATTTCACTCAATAATAATGGCGAAAAAGTAATTTGATCAAACCGCTTTGCTTCATATTCATCATATGCCTTTATAACAAACTTCTTACATCGTCTTCTCCAAGAAGCTAACTCTTTATTTTCTATATCAATGTCTTTTTGTTGCAGGCGTTTATTATCTACTATTAGTTTCTTTAATTCTTCTATTTCAGTCATTTAATCCTCCAGATAATAAAGCTTTAATAGCATAATTCAAGAGAACATCGTCCTACAGCAATCAAGGTTAATGTGATGCTACGAGTTGTCTTTCAGATGAATTATGATAATTATACACAGATTGAAGTGTTTGTATAACAGCATTATAATTCTCATTTTCTTCAGGATCATTGCTTCTAAAATGCTTATTGAT
Organism: Ruminococcus sp.; assembly: GCF_024692365.1. Lineage (GTDB taxonomy): Bacteria > Bacillota > Clostridia > Oscillospirales > Ruminococcaceae > Hominimerdicola. Next base: position 13,989 of record NZ_JAILMR010000086.1, read on the forward strand.
CAATTTTTTATAAGTAGATTCTAATGAATTGAGTTCTGTATCTCCTATTTCATTTCTGGAAATACTGTTTACAGCTTTCTTACCTTTGTCCTCAGAATATATATCTTCATCTGTTATGGAATACTCTTCTTTAACACTTGAATCAGAAAGCATAATCATCTCGGGTGTCATATCTTTGGGTAAAAATAATAAATGATGTTCTGCATATTTAAGATATTCTCTATACACTTCTATTTTCTGATCCTCTCTTACTCCCCCGTTTCCACCATCAACAAGCGGATTTATTACAGCATTTTTAGGGAGCTTTGCGATGTTATTATTTACATAATTATTCAGTACCTCAACATCATCAATTTCTGTAGCAGTTACATCCTTAGAGTATTTGATCAAATTTTCAGGCATTTTATCGCCATCAAGAATAATAAAAACATTATTATATATCTGATCTAAAGCCAGAATCGGAAAATGCTTAGTTATTAATGTATCTGCTCCGCCATGTCTATATTGAACATTAAAATAATCTTCTTTTCCCATCTCTCTTAATATTTTCTCAATCAGGATCTTAGCCGAAATATCTTCACATAAGATCAGCGCTTTATCTGTTATCTGTTCGTTGATATTGAAAAAGGCTTCATTAAAGAATACTTCGTTTGATACATCAACCGTTCCATTATTGTTGCATTCCAAGAGCTTTAATGCATTTTTGGGCATATCTTCAATAAGAACTGATGAATGAGTGGAAATTATGATCTGATGATGATTTTTTTCTATACTGTTAAGCAAAAATATTTTAAGACGTTTTTGAGCTCCGGGATGTAACGATACTTCCGGTTCATCTAATAGAATAAGAGAATTTGGTTTAGCTGACATGATCGCAACGACCATATTGATTATTGCATTTTCACCGCTTCCAGCATTTGCTTCAGAGTATTGCAAACCTGACTCAGTTTTAACTACTGTTGAGATTCCCCACGTTTCATATGCTCGATGATATACATATTTAATTTCCGAATAGTTCTTTCCCAAGATATAATTGATAATATCAAGCCAATCATGGTGTGATGAAGCATTTATAATATTCAATTGTTCATGTATTACTTCTGAGTTATTTCTCAGTTTGACATTTTTTTCGCCGTTAACAATGCGGGTTAAATATTTAGAACGTTTTCTAACGTATTGTTTAGCTTCTTTTCTATTTATCTCATATATTTTTGAATTACTGTCATTTTGAGTTTTATGGAAATAAAAGTATTTATCAAATGCACTTAACTCTCCTCGAAAATCAAAATAAACTACATTCTTATTTACTGGGTCATTACGTGTTTCTTTATCCAGATTATCGTCAGGCTTCATTCCTAAACTTGTATTTAGCCGGTCTGTTTCCCAATAATCAGGATCTTTTCCTGAGTTTTGTCTTGTTTTTATTACTTCTTTAATAATTACACCATCAGCACTTTCCCTGCTGTATCCATAAAAGTATTTGTTTTTATTTTCCTTAATCGGGTCAACACTGGTAGAAAACCAATAATCACCTGTACTTTTTCCTTTTGGTGCACCATATATGGCTTGTAATATAGAACTTTTACCTGTTCCGTTCTTTCCAACTAACATTGTTAACGGGAAAGAAAAATCTATATGTGTGTTTGGCGTCAAGCATTTATAAAACGGAAATTGTATATACTTTATGTAATTAACAAACTTATCATCATTGTAAGCTTGCCCAATACTTTTAATCAACTTATTTATATTATATTCTAATTTCATATTTCGACATCCTCACTTAATAAATCTTATCTGCACATTCAATTTCAAGAACTGCTCACCATTTTCCTCATAGATCGTACCAAAACCATGCTTACTCTTACTTGGTGTATCAAACCTTGTATTAGCTAACATATAGTTTCTGAAAGCGTTCTGGTTGTAGATATGGTAGCATACAACATCACCGTCATCTTTAACGATGATATATCCGCCCGTTGCTTCATAATCGCCTGTCCAAAGTTTCGCAGGTACCATTCCCAATGCAATATTAGTAAGCAGTTCTTTTATCTTATGTCTCAAGTACACCTTGTTATCCAGTGTATGAATCACATCATTTTCGGCTACAATATCAATTAATTCTGAGATCATCGACGATTTTCCTTCAAAATAACACTTCATCATCTCAGCAAATATTTTGGGCATTTCAAATGTAACCATACGAAGATTAAAATCCAGTGTTTCGTTATCGGTTTTAATAAATACAACGTCTGCTCCAAGAGAATGGAGATAATCAAACTTATCTTTAAATTTTGAAAAATCATTAAAAGCAGCTATTTCATCATTCGATAACTTATTTCCAATGACTTTAAAAGTAAAATTTGTCGCACCCGAAGCATTGAACAAAGTGGACGGGCTTCCAAGCTGCGACTTTATACTAAATCCGAATGTATCGTCCCTGCCGCACATGATGTCATGTACCATGAGTACGATATCCGCCTTATCCTGTGATTTGGCTTTCAGTGTGTCACAATTAATTGATTGAGCAAAGCTCCATGACTCAGGGAGTTCAAATGCACCCTTTGTCTTTTCACTCTTTTTCTGCTTAATACCCTGTAAGAGCTTGTTTGTCTGTTCAACAAAGCTGCTTATAGGAACCGAGCACATGGTTTCCCCTGTGTTTGCATTAACAACCTTGATTTCACCGTTACGTCTGTATTCGAGTTTATCGTTTCCCGTTCCTCTTATAATTTTCAGAACATCATAGTAAATATCGGGTATCTTATTAGTATCAGCATCAGCAGCATACAGCTTTCCGTCTGCCAACAACTTAAACATAGTATAGAGTTCGCTCCATTCGCCGATGTTACCGGTCATATTAACCTCCTAAAACTAACAATATTTTTTTATAATTAGTAACGGATAAGTTCATTAAATACGGTTATTGCATACTTGTCTGTCATTCCAGATATGTAATCTATTATCGCTTGTGCATATGTTAGTTTATCATTTAATGATCCATATATTTTTTCGTTAATATAGCCACGAATGTCTCTTTTGACATCAATTTCAAATGATGTGTATTTTGAAAGATGATCAAGAAAATCCTCAATTAATATGTTGTAAAAGTCTTTCATTTTTTTAAGATTTCTGATAGTTTTCTTATTATCACTATCATAAGCATTAATTAGCGTATCATAAATGCTCCTTATGATTAAAGAAGCATATTTGCGATAAACATTGAACTTCTTATTCTTATATATATAATCAGTATTATATTTTTTAATTTCGTTCAACATTTCATTATATTCGTCATTTAATCTTATGCCTGTATCCGGAGTACTGTTTTCACAGATGCTAATAATAAAATCATGTATTATTACAGTTGTATTTACTGCTGTTTCACCATATTTTTTTGCTATTTGACGCAATTTCCTAATGTCATGATTGCTTATGAAATTTAAACGCATGGCATCCTCAATATCACGTCCCAGATAAGCTATTTTATCTGCAATCTTAACAACACAACCTTCCCATGTGTATGCTTGAAATTGACCAGAAGTGTTAAACTCATTCAAATCTATTATTTCTTTTCTTGGCTTAATTCCATTTTCATCCACTTCTCCACAGTGAGAAATGATTCCATCTCTTACTGCATAAGTTAGGTCAAGGTTGCGATGATTTCCTTTATCATCTTCAAGTAATTCAAGTTTATCAATCATCCTTAAGCTGTTTCTTTCATGCCAAAAATTATCCAATCCGTTTTCATTTCTAATCTTTGTTAATTCAACTTCACCTTCATGGCCAAACGGTGCATGTCCAAGATCATGTCCCATTGCAATTGCTCTGGTCAGATCAACATTCAATCCTAGATAATTTGCTATTGTACAACTTACGGATTCAACGTGTTGAACGTGTTCCATTCTTGTGCAGATGTGATCATTGTCAATATTAAAAAACACTTGTGTTTTGTGTTTTAATCTTCTATATGCAAGAGAATGTAAAATACGTGTATAATCACGTTCATATGGAGAACGTATATCATCCTTTCTTGTATATAACATATTGGGTCTTTCTATATGATTTTTCCAATCGAGATTTCTTTCCGTTGATGCAACTTCTGCAAATAGATTAGGTTTCATTAATAATATCCCCTTTCAAAGAAAAACGATTATTAATCTATTTAACTTTTCATTATTCTACCATCTTTATGCATTTTTCGTAAACTTAGTATTCTCTTAAAGTGCAGGAATAGTAACCTCATTCCTAATCACTTACTTCTCAACTATTTTATCAGCGTACCCGTTATTATAGGTACTTCTCCGGGGTTAATAAATGTTTTTGTTTTTAATTCCGATATTAGATCATCAAATTCCGATGTATCGGCTGCTATTATCCTGTTAAGCCCAAGAAGTGATCCGTCATTCAGCTTCTGCTTTACAGTATCAACTTCACTTGATTGCAGGGATATGAGGTAGTTTTCGGCATTACGATGAACATATTTAAGAGCAACTGCCTCAAGATCGGCTTGCTTGTATCTTTCTCGCAAACTTGTTTTTATGCTTATACCGATAGGTGATCTTTTTTCCTCTTTGAATAAGACAATATCAAAATCAACATTAGGTACAAAAGTCACTTTTGCTTGTAGAAACATTGGCAAAATTCCCTCTCGATATAAACATGAGGCAATTATAGTTTCAAAAATCTTACCATTTAATGATTGTGTTCTTTCAGCTTTGGGGCAATTTGTTTCATAATTGTTCCAACAATGTTTTACATAGTCATGTGGAGTTGCCGTTTTTATAGTTCTAAAGTCAGTAGAAATATAGTTTATAAACGCTTGATATGTTTTATTCCTTTTGCATATATGAGTTGATATTAAAATATCCGACGATTTAGCCATTTTTATTCCCCTCCAGTATAAAAAAACATTCCCTCATAAACTTAGCCATTTCCTCAACAGCCGGGACAGTAACAGCATTGCCGAACTGCTTATACTTCGAACCGTCTGCCATCTTTTCGGGGAAACTGAATTTATCTTCACCTGTTTCCTTATCAACAAACGCATAATTTATAAAGCCCTGAAGCTTTCCCCATTCTCTCGGAGTCATAACACGAATACCCCTATCGTTAAGAGGTGTATGCTTTGAAGGATATATCTTTCCTGCTACACCTTCTTTGGGATCAACAACGAGATTACGTTCCTTACCCGAGCCGCCTGTTGCAAGCAACGCACTTGATACAGGCGATTCGATTTCGGGAAGATTTACGATCTTATATCCAAAACCGTTGCCCTTGCTTTCATGCCTTGCTCTATGTCTTTCAAGAGTTGCAACATATCCTTCTGAAAGGAAATATTTGTCATCGGCATTCATTTCCAAAAGGTCATTTAGGTCTTTATACAGCTTTTCTTTGCGCTCGGTAGGTAAAGAATTAGGTAACATATCAACAGCATCACCGAAACGCTTTCTGCTAAAGCCCATAATATATACTCTCGGTCTGTTCTGAGGAACACCGAAATTACGGGAGTTGCGAACAAAACTTCTGGGATCGTATACTAATTCGCCCTTATCATCTTTAGTGACACCGATCACTTTATAATCCAGATCATTAACAAGAACATCTATTATTGTCGCAAAGGTCTTTCCTTTTTGGTGTGTGATGAGGTTATCAACATTTTCAAGCATGAATGCTTTTGGGTCTGTTCTGCTGATTATCTCGGCAATATCAAAGAAAAGAGTACCTCTTGTTTTATCATGAAAGCCTTCTTCTTTTCCCGCTCTGCTGAAAGGCTGACACGGGAAACCTGCAAGCAGTACATCATATTCCGTCTTAGCCACCAAATCCTTAAACTCGTCCGTAGTAATATCATTCATAGGGTCATCACCGTAAAGGTGCTTGTATGTAAGACAGGCATTTTTATCGATCTCGGCAGAAAGCACGTTCTCGAATTCTTTCGCAAGCTCGTATCCGCGCCTTATTCCTCCGATGCCTGCGCATAAATCTATCATTTTATACTTTCTGCTCATTATGATTAACTCCTCTTAAAAGACTTTAATAATGTTTTCTGCAATGCGTTTAACAACAGGAACGCACACCGTATTGCCGCACTGTTTGTATGCGGCTTCTATTGGAATACCCTTGAATACAAAATCATTTGGGAATCCTTGCAACGCAAGGCATTCATACGGTGTCAGCTTGCGGATCCCGAAATCATCTCTTATGACGGGAACTCTGTCATGATATGTTCCCATGTTTGCTTTCAGCGTCGGTGACATAACGTATTTTCGCATAGCCACACCGCTGTCATCTATTCGATAAATACCCGTTTTATCGGGAATCTTTCTGTTCAGTGTATCATAATACCGATTACCGGGATTGTAGTAATAATCATCGTGATGCTTCTTCGTTCTGTCAAGAATATCTTCGATACTCACCGTCAGCGGTATCTCTCCCGGAAAAGAAAAAGCATTCAGCATATCGTAATCGGAAAACGCTGCGATAAAAGTTCTGCTGCGTTCCTGCGGTATGTTTCCGTGAGTGCAGGCATTCTGAATACTGTACTTGACCTCATACCCAAATTCGGCAAGCGTATTGAATATGGTGATAAATGTCTTACCGTTGTCATGATAGATGAGGTTCTTTACATTCTCAAGCAAAATAACTTTCGGTTTCAGAACATCGACTATCCTTGCAATTTCAAAGAACAGATTGCCCCTCGGGTCTTTGAAACCACGCTGATAACCCATGACGGAAAAACTCTGACACGGGAAACCAGCAATAAGAACATCGCATTTCGGTATATTACTTGCGTTTACAGTTGAGATGTCTGCTTCAACAAGTACATTACCGCCAAAATTGTTTCTGTAAGTAACACAGGCATTATGATCTTTCTCATTAGCCCATATTACCTCAAAACCCGCCTGAATGAATCCGAGGTCAATGCCCCCAATTCCTGAAAACAGGCTAACAACCGTAGGTTTACTCATTATCTCTTACCGCTTGTTCGATTTTATCAGCACATTCCGTAAGATGCTTTTTGATGTCGTTGCCCCAAAAGCGCAAGACGATCCAGCCCTCGGCTTCAAGTTCAGCGTTTACCTCTTTGTCACGCTCGATATTGCGCTCTATCTTAGGTATCCAAAACTCTTGGTGCGACTTGAAATCGTGCTTTCTTTCCTCCCAGTTATAACCATGCCAAAATTCACTGTCACAGAATACCGCTACCTTTTTGCCCTTGAAAACAATATCGGGCTTCCCGCAGATGGAATTAACGTTTTTTCGATAGCGCAAGCCTCTCACCCAAAGTTCTTTCATTAGCATAACTTCGATCTTAGAGCCTTTATTCTTGACAGCTTTCATGTTTTTAGTTATCTGTTCGGGGGTTCTAGTGCTCAATTATCTCACCTTTTTACATAAATGTAAATAATACGCCAATTTAATTATACCACATGACTCAGCCGAAATCAATAGACTTTAATCAATTATTTAACTGTCATTTCATCTAATAGTAGAAAATCTTCAAATCTTTTGATCTTTTAGGATTTCTTAGCTTTCTCATTGCATCATTTTCTATTTGTCTGACCCTATCTCTTGTAAGTTCTAGTATCTCTCCAACTTGATCAAGAGTGTGCCCATCTTCACCACCGATACCAAATCGTAATCTAATAACTCGCTCTTCTCTGGCAGTAAGAGTTGACAATACTTTTTTGAGTTCTGTTAACAAAGCACTATCAACGACCTGATCTTCGATAGGTAGCTGTTCCGTGTCTTCCAATAATTCTTCGAGTTCATAGCTTTGATCTTCTCCCGCAGGAACGTTTAATGATGCAAGATTCATATAACGTTTTCTAATAGATAGCAGTTCTTCGACATTACTAACTTCTATACCCATTGTATCGGCAATAGCTTCCATGCGTTCTGCGTGATCAAAACCTTCTCGTTCATAGTAACTATCCAGTCCGGAGCATTTCCCAATAGCCTTAAGTAAACGACCCGGAAATCTAATAGTAAAGCCGTGATCAGCTATACCTCTTGAAATGCTCTGCTTTATCCAAAACGCGGCATATGTGCTGAATGTATTCTGATATGAAAAATCTAATTTTTCAGCCGCGATAAGCAACCCTAAATATCCGAACTGTTCAAGATCCTCAACATCCAGATTATTCCCATAAACATTCAGATACGCATATGCATATTTTCGCACCAAGCCTTGGTACTTGATACAAAGCTCCTCTTTAGCCCGTTGGTCTCCCGCTTGTATCAATTCACATAGTATAGGATCATCTTTGATACAGGGCTGTATTATCAATTGCATCAAATCTTCATCTCCTCCTCCGACACCCCCATCTTCTCCATCATCAAAGCAATCGCATCCATAGGTGTCTCTATATCGACCTCACCCGCTTTGACCTGATCCAGCAGTTCTATCATGAATCCTGTCATCTCATTGCTATCCGATATCGCAGAGGGTATGTTCTTTTCTGCTTTCCCCGCATTAGCCGAATACACGTCCCTCAGTATCTGATTGAATCTTTCAGTGATACGAAAACGCAGGAACTCGTCCTCGTCCACCTTAGTTTCGTTGATGTAGTTCATAGCCGCACTGTAACCATCGGACACACCCGCGCCTACCGCATAGTTCTCCACGCCTCGCTGAACCACCGCAGTGAGGTTATTTATTGTGTTTATCGACTTCGCGGCAAGCTGCTTGACATATATGTCTATCGCATTTATGAGGTTACTGAACTCTGCGTGCTCAATGAGCTGACTCACAAGTTCGTTATCCTGCCGCTTAGCGAGCAATACTTCTATCGCCTTATCGGACAACCCCAGCTCTTTCAGATCAATGTTTTTTGTTATACGGCTCTCGGTGAAGCCTAGTAGGTAGTCGGTCGGGACTTCAAAGAACTTCGCTAAATCGACGATCCTGCTGTACCCCACATCGCGCCCGTTATCATTCTCCAGACCGTTCAGCACTGCCTCGGAGATACCCGCAGCCTGCGCAAGCTGCTTGGTGGTCATTTGTCGATCTACACGCATATCCTTGATCTTTTCACCCATAGTTGTTTTCATGCTGCATCCTCCTTCTAATTTTTTCTTATAGTATAGCATATAATTTTACTCTTGTGGGGAAATATTTCGGACAGCTGCATTTCTTTTGAAATCCATTTCATATATGAAATTTCTTACCCCTCATCAAGAAAAAATTCGGATTTTGGAATATATGGCACAGAGCAAACAAATGTGCTATATAATATAATAGAGAGGTGTGCGCGATTATTGCCCGCCATCCTCGCAGCTGATAAATGTGGGCTGCACTCGTTTTAACATTTATGAAATGGGGAGATGTAACATGGCAAAAGCAAACGCGATCATCAGAGATGAACTGAAAACAAAAGGGGTACGTCACTGGGAACTGGCGCACGAACTGGGCGTATCTGAGCAAACGCTTGTCCGCTGGCTGAGGTTTGAAATAGACGAGGACAAGCAGTTCGATATGTTGGAGAAAATCGAGGCTATTGCAAAGAGGAAGGAGAATGTACTTGACAACTAAACAAAAGAGCGAACTTATAGCTGCAGTGTCCGCATTACTTGAAAAGATGATTCCTGTCGAGGACGAGCCTACGACCATTACTGTGAGCAAACCTGCGCTGCTGGAAATGCTGACTGTAAAAGAATGCGCCGCACTTGTGTCAGGGCTGACAGAGCACACCGTGCGAATGCTGGTCAAGCATGACAAAGTAAAATACATCAGGTGCGGTCAGGGCGCTCGCGGAAAAATACTCGTCAGCAAGGAGAGCCTGATGAAATATCTTGGCGCAGTCTGCGCATAAAAAAATCGGGCAACGCCCGATACCAACAGGGAGGGCGGAGCCCGATCAAAAGGGGTGCAGAGGAACGCTGCCGCAAAGGCTTTTGTCGCTCCGTTCAGGAGTGACAAAAGTATCTTTGCGTTGATAGTGTCAGACCCTTCCTGCGAAAGCACAATACCCCCACGAAAGGAGAAATGCATATTAAGAGAACGATCAGCGGTCGAATCGACAAAGGCAGCATCGGTCACAATAACCAGGAATTCATTGCCCCGAATGTCGATAAGAACCGCACACATGAAAATATAATTTTAGTCCGCGAGGACATTCAGAAAATTTACCACGAACTTTTTGATAATGCGCTCGAGAAGTACAATGCAAAGCAAAAGCGAAAAGACCGTCGCATTAAAAACTACTACGAACATATCAACCGCAGTAAGCAAGAAAAACCATTTTATGAAGTGCTGTTTCAAATCGGAAATACTGAGGACACCCATTGTGGAACTCGTGAAGCCATCCTCGCAACAAAAGTCTTGTCCGATTTTGTAAAAGGCTTTCAAGAACGCAATCCGCACATAAGGGTGTTCAATGCGGTGATTCATCTCGATGAGGAAACGCCCCACATTCACATAGACTTTGTTCCGTTCGCCACAGAACAAGAGAGAGGTCTGTCGACACGTAATTCACTAAGCAAAGCGCTGGAACAGCAAGGGTTTGTTAGTGAAGGTAAGAACGTCACCTGCACTAAGAAGTGGATCGAGCACGAGAAAGAACAGCTTGCAGCGGTCATGAAGTCCTATGGAATAGAATGGGAGAAGCTCGGGACACACGAACAGCACCTGGACGTGCTCGATTATAAAAAGAAAATGCGGGCTCAGGAAGTTAGGGTGCTGGAGAATAAAGTTGAATGTACTAAGCATCAGTTGGAGTCCACCGAGAGGGTTTTGCGTGATGCAGATGAAGCACTGGCTCGGTTGGATATGGAGTATGCGGAGAAATCTGAAGCTGTAGAAAAGATCGGGGAAGATCTTGATGCAAAATCTGCTGAGCTAGAGAGCACAACGGAGCAGCTGACGATCAATCAACAGTTATTGCAGGCTACTACCGATAAGGTCGCTCAAATCAACGATATTGATAGCATCAGTATCAAGCATACTATCCTTGGAAACAAAGTCACGCTGTCCGCTGTGGACTATGAGGGTGTTGTCGATCTTGCGAAAAAAGAGATTGCCGCAGAGCATGATACTTCCGCTAAAGATGAAAAGATAACTCGCCTGACCGAACAGGTGCATGAACTTCAAACTGAACAGCAAAAGTGGAAGGACGAACGCTCGGCACTCAAAAGGACAATAAGTAATTTGAAATCGCAAGTCAACAGGCTAACAAATGAGTTGGCTACGTTCAAGTCAAAGTACAGCAGGATCATGCAGTTTATTGAAAGTCTCGGCTTGAAAGAAAAGCTGGATAATTTCCTGCACCCCGTAAAAAACAAAACGAAACACAGATAGAACAAAAGCAGACCGGGCATCTTTACATGAAAAATATTCATTTGCTCTATTGCTTTACCACGCGAAACGTGGTATAATAGAGTTGTAGAGATGTCAGAGGTCTGGTTGTAAGGAGAAATCAGACAATGGCTAATATAAGAAAAAGAGGTAATACATATCAGATACGCGTGTCTTGCGGTTACGATACTAAGGGTGAGCAGATAACTCAGACCATGAGCTGGAAACCGCCCGAGGGTATGACAGCGAAGCAGGCTAAAAAAGAAGTTCAGAGGCAGGCGGTGCTGTTCGAGGAACGCTGTCAGCAGGGACAGGTGACCACCAACGTCAAGTTCGAGGCTTTCGCTGAGGAATGGCTGGAGACCTATGCCAAGCTCAATCTGCGCAATACATCTTATGAGCGCATGAAGCAGCTTAGAAACAGGGTCTACCCTGCTATCGGTCACATGAGGATGGACAAGATCAAGGCAAGGCACATTCAGCAGTTTGTGTACGATCTGGCAGTGAACGGCAAGTCTTTCAAGAACGGCAAGCCCCTTTCAAGGAAGACGGTTATTCATCATCTGAGTTTCATCAGCGATGTGTTCAGCTACGCTGTCAAGATGGAGTTGCTCACGGATAATCCTTGCAGACGTGTGACTGTGCCGAAAGGCGAAAAGAAGGAGAAAGAGATCTACACTCTTGAACAGGTCGAACAGCTTTTCAATCTTCTTGAAGACGCACCCCTGAAATACCGTACATTCTTCACACTGGCTATTTACAGCGGTTTCCGCCGCGGTGAGCTGCTGGGTCTGGAATGGAAGGATATCGATTGGGACAACTGTGTCATCAGCGTTAAACGCACATCGAACTACACTGCTGAAAAGGGTATCTATACCGACACGACTAAGACCAAGAAGTCGCAGAGGTCGCTGAAATTCCCCATGGTGGTGATGGACTTGCTCAGGGCTTTCAAAGCGGAGCAGGACGAGGAGCGTGAGCGTATCGGTGACAAGTGGCAGGACTATGACCGTCTGTTCGTCAAGTGGGACGGACGACCCATGAACAATAATACACCTTATTTCTGGTTCAATGAGTTCTGCGAGAAGAATAATTTCCCTTTCAGGGATATTCATTCCCTACGTCATTTTTATGCTTCGGCTCTCATTAACGAGGGTGTCGATGCAGCAGCAGTATCGGGAGCGTTAGGACATAGTGTTATCAGCACAACAACTTCCATATATTGCCATGTATTTCAGCAGGCACAGGCAAGAGCAGGCGAGGCTATAGCTAACGTTCTCGACTTCAAGAAGAAGCACGAGGACGATCCGACAGACCCGCCCGGCATAACAATGACGACCAATAAGAATTACTCAAAAGATATACAAAGTTCAGCGAAATAAGCGTAATGGACAGACAATGGACAGAAGCGATTTCAGGCAAAAAGAAAAGCTCTAAAACCGCGCATCTACGCTGTTTTAGAGCTATCGTCAAGATGACCCGTACGGGAATTGAATCAAGGCTCCGATATTTTTACAAAATCAAAACATCTCATAAAACTGCGTAAATACGCCATTTTGAGTAATGATGTAGGAGCTAATAGCGAGCATAAATAAGAAAAAACAAGAACCAATAAGTCCCAAATAAGACCCAAAGATCGTTGGATATTTTCTGCAAAATAATTGACAGAGTATAATTACAGTTCCTGTCTATAGTTTGGATAGGAGCTGTTTTGTTTTCTTTTTATACAAATATCAAAAGCTCTTTTTTATTCTAAACAAAGTAATGCCATCAACATTTGTATCCTGCAATTCAAATATCTCATCAACTGTCAACTGCAATCCTGTCGGATTTCTGCCGATAATGATATACTGATTCTTATCGTCAAAAGCAATATATCTGCGCATATCGTCATCAAGGAGAATATCAGCATTGTCGATCACAAACAGCTTGCCTTTAGATTGCTTTATTGAACCTTTATATACCTTTCTATTCTGGTCAAGATAATTGAAACACCGAACATCCTTGTTCTCTGCTGCATATTCCTGCAAGAAGGAGTATAGCGCAGATTTTCCGATCCCTGAATCGCCGCTGATAAACGTTACATTATAATCCAGCTTAAGATCGACCTCAAAAGATGTGTGCTTTGTTTTTATATAATCAGTTACGATCGGTTTGATCTTCATCTGTCCACCACTCCTTCAAAGCATCGTATGAATCTATCTCCCTAACACCTTTTTTGTCACATACTTTGACCTTCTGCATATCAAAAGAAATAAAAGGATAACCGCAGTAAACATTACCATGTGGCAGCGCATAGATCACATCAAGCGCGTTATCCCCACATTCGCAAATATCGAATATCTTGTCGGGATTATACATGATATTTAAAGCTGTTTTGCAGCCGGTCGATAGCTTGTCGATATTCAAAACAGTACCGTTGAACCTTGAACTGATCGTATACTTGCTTATCATTTTTGAATTATCGATCTTTTCAATTATTTCAGCTGCCTTATCATCGAGCATTTCGACAGTATATTTGTTGAAATAAATGTCATTCAGCGTCACAAGCTCCATACCATTCTTGGAAGGCTTCTTTTTATATACAGTAATCATATCAATCCAGCCTCCTTAAATGCATCTTTCAGAACCGAGCGCACCAATATCTGATCCATTTTTTCATCTACCGACAGTCTGTCATTATCCAGGCCGCAAATATCGTCAGTTTGTCTTTCGTCCCACTCACAACAGCTGTTTATAAAGCATTGACCTACCTTCGATTTATCGGTCTCAAATCCTGTGTTTCTCGTTATATTAAAAAGCATCACAGCTGCGAGTTGTTCCTGATTCTTTTTGTCTGAGAAGCCATACTTAGTTTTGAATTCATTCAGTTCTTCCGCAGTTCCGCCATTAGTTATGAGCTCGATATAAGTTTTTCTTGCATCAAGTAGCTGACTGCGCTTATCTTTAAGATCGTCATGCTCTGCAAACACCCAATTTTCCATCATCTCAAATGAAAGAAGAGCAAACTCAAAAGAATGGATACTTATTTTCCTAACATTATTCTTGACGGATATAGTTTTGTTTAAACGTGTGATCTCACGAAGAACATCGGGATTGTCTACTGCACTATCTATCAGTATGTAGTACACGTTATCGTCATCTTCAATTTGATTTACAGCTTTGTTAAGCCTTGTATTATTGATTTTTGTTTCAACAATAAAGTCAGGATACAGCGACTTGAACATCACATTCCAAAACTGATATCCGGAACCTGAGTCTTCGCACCAGACGTAATTACTCACTTGATCTCACTCCTTTGTGCTACCCCTTCTCCGGTTTATTAGACTGAAATAATAACCGAAGAGAGAATTTTTACATCTTTCTTATTATACAATAACACAGGGTATGTGTCAAGATAAACAACAATATATAATCATATAGGGTTGTAATCAATTGTCAACATATTCCATTTATTATTGTGCTGGAATGCCTTTTGCTATGCATTAGTATTTAATTCTTTTTTCTGTACGAAACAGGGAAAACGCCAATTGATATTCACTTCAATTCTTCTCTTTTATTGAATAACGCAACTATTTTCTCAGATTTAATAAGCTCCTTATTCATTATATTACATTTTGGCTGGCTATATTCCCTGACAACCGCATAACAATCTATTTTTATATACCCTTCATATTTGCCATAAATCTCTCTAATATCTTTTAAATCATTTTCAGTTATTCGGCTGTTTTCGTTCAGAGTCTTTAATATTATGGGAGCATTTATCTTGTTATTATATAATCCGTTTTTATTCAGTTCGGATACATATTTACGAAGCTTTTCAGCTCCTGCTTCACCGCCGTAAATACAATATATCTCGATCTGACATTTATTCTTCTTAAAAATATCAAGTATAGATACTTTAGATACTTTATCACCGACATCAGTTCTGTATTTCATTATCTTACTTTCCTTATCTGCGGGCAGTCCTTTGCCCGATGTCTCATCAGGCAGATAGCACCTCAGAGTATCTTTAGTTGCATTTCCGCACTGCATAAGGTCAAATACAAATGCTATTTTTTCTATTAGCTGCTTGCCGATATAATACTTATCATTTACCTCTTGGATATTGGGGTCATACCAGTAATTTATCTCTCTGTGCGAAGAACTGGTTATGTATTTATTATAGAAATAAAACAGTGAGCTTTGCTGACTTGAACGGTCCTTTGGTACATACAGTACATTTTCTTCTTTGAATTCACTTCTCTCCGATATAAAAGAGTAATCCAGTATTTCATGTTTTCTCAGCAGTTTAAGCCATTTTGTTATTTTGTCCGGATCTAACTTCAATAACAATAAATGGTTTGCTATCCTGTATATTGCCACATCTCTTAAAGGAACAATTTTGTGTTTCTCTGTAAATGCTTCTGAAAAGCTTTTCATCATTTCATAAATATCAACAATATCATTATTACATATTGTTTTTGTACTAATAATATCAGATCGTAAAGCATTCTTGTTTAATCTTTGTAACTTCCACTTTATAATACCATAAGTAGTATCATCGTTAGTTCCTATGTAAAGATGTTTCTTTTCTTTATCTATGAATACTTTATATTCTTTGTTTTCAAGACTGTCTTTATCTATTTCCTCATTAAGAGACTCAATATTGTAATCAGAATAATCTTCATTGCTCAAAACATCAGTTATACTATACTTCTTTTCGCCATATTTAAAATTCTTTATGGTTACAGTGCAAATATCAAGATTTCTTAGCACTTCATTAAAATTTATTTTTTCTAATAACGATTCGTTTATAGCATAAGGAATGAAAAAGTGACCATCCCATATTGCATCCGGGAATTTTACATCATCATAAATATACTCAAGCTGCTTGTTATATACATCTATAAATTTGTTTAAGCATTTGTTAGGATCATCACATTTATCGAGCCAATTCTCCAGAAGCTTGTTAAACGACAGGTTGCTGTCTTTTATTCCCATGTCTGATATATCAACGTTTTTAATAGCTTCAAGTTCCGCAAGCATACCCAGATTTACTATATCGATTCCATTTCCGCACAATTTCTTTAACCCGTACCGTGTAAGATATTCTCTCGTTGCTTCAATTTTGCTGCGTGATGCGTCACCTTCAAGCAGGATATATTCATCATTTATTGAATACGGATCAACGGGAAAAACACTATCTTTGACCGTAAAAAACGAATTATCCATAAAAATGTTATAATACTTTCGGTTATATATGAACTCTAAGAAATTATGCAGTTTATTTGAAAATGATTCTTGTGCTATTTCGTTACTGAAAGAAAAATAATTCATATCCGAAATATTGAATACTTTTGAAATATCATATTCAACAAAATAGGCTATTGCATTGCCTTTGGTGTTTGATTCCTTTTCCACTTGCCTGATCTTGTATTTTTCGGCAATGTACGAAGAAATCTGTTCAGGAACATCAAAATATGATTTTCTGATATTACGTACAAGCACTCTCTTTTCCTTTGGGTCATAAAGCACAAGTACACCATTTTTTTCATAGTTGGTTTTCCAGTCATCTCCATACAGACGCCTTGAACCATTCAAAAGATATTCGATGAACCTGATATTTTTCTCTTTAAGCTTATTTAAAAGAGTATCTTTATCCGTCAACTTTGAATTGTAAGTAAATAACTGCAAAGCCAGCATAATGACCTGTATGTTTTTTACAGAATTGATATGTTCATCAAGGTCATCATCTTCGATTATATGTGACAATAACATACTTATCGGGAAATAATCTCTGTCATTCTCATCGGTAAATGACAGTATTATACATATTTTTTCCAGGTTATCAATAAGCTCTTCAAACTTCTTTTGAGCATATTCATCAATGGTAACAGAATAGGAACTGTCTTTATATTTTAAGCGGAGACGAAGCAGAAATAAAAGTGTTTCAAGTTCACCCTTATCAGTGATAGTATTATCTGAAACGTTGCTGGGGATCATTCCGCCTATATTATCCAAAGCCTTTATGACTCCTGATCGTATAATTTCATCAGGCTCCTTTATATTTGCTGCCGCACGACAGAATAAAGAAGCTACATCGGCTTCATTTCCTGTAATATCGTTAACATTTATATTGCATATAAAGTTGAGTGCATCGGTTATTACTTTATTCCGGTTGCTTTTATCGACACAATAAAGATTATTATTATGCTTTTTTAATTCTGTATTAAACGCCTCGTTCATTTGCTGTATTCCTCCTTATCTCTGAGTGATAAGAGTAAGCCTCTGTCTTCAATACTTTCAATATCCTGCAAATTATCACACAATCTGACAACATAGTCTGCTATAATAGGCTGAAACTTTTTATTCTCCACATCTTTAGCCACAGCATAATAAAGCGAAGAAAGAAAGCACGAAAAATTCAGTGTATTGATTGGAATAAGATCGTATAACTTTTTATTTGTAAATATCTGAAGGACATCACTGTTATCAAAAATATATTGGTAAAAATATGAAAAGCCGCTTCCTCTGCCTATGGACGACTTTACTATCAGATCGGCATATTGTAGAAAACAAAAGTATTTGGCATTGTCATTTGTATAAATTGAAAAATAATATGATATATCTGATAATTTGAAGCCGCCTTTACTGTCAATTACTTCATTAACTTTTCGTTTTACATATTCTGTTTCCAATAAATAAGAATAGTCACTTTTTTTCAAACCATATTGAAACTGTCCTTCTCTTAGTATCATATCTTTTTGTTTTTCGCTCAATTTTGATATTTTTCCATATACAAGACTTTTTTCTTCATTTACATACAAACCGTTTTCAAGGAATGTATCTTTTATTTTTTTAAACAGCTCACGGCCATCAAATGAATCATCATAAAAAATAACTATATCATCAACATACCTATACACTTTTATCTCGTTTTCGTTGCCTTCTAATGCTCCGAGTATTCTTTCTATGATAATTCCCAAGAAGATCTCAGCGATTATTCTTGCATATGCAGGTCCCTGAGGAACGCCTATCCTGGTCTCACCGTTGATTTTTTTCATAAGTGCTTCATTGTAGCATATGAGCCAACTCAATATATTTTCTTCCTCACAGCTGAGTTGTTCCTTCATCGTCTTATATACACTCATGAAGTCTATACTGTCGTAAAAATGCCTGATATCCAATGTCATGACATTATAATCATCATACATTCCTGTTAATATATACTTACTGATAGCTGACAAATAATTTCCCCATGAATTATACCAATGGAAAAACATATCGCTCTTAGAAAGATAATTCGGATTATAACTGAAAGATTTTATGTTTTTATTCAGATCATAGAATAAGTTTAATGCTAAATGAGATGTCAGGACTCTGTCGTGAGCTCCTAATGTTATCATTTTTCTTGTTTTGTTCTCACTCTCGATTCGCTCAAATATATAGAACGGTTCAGGTTCAGCAGAAACTTTATCCCCTCGCTTTATGCTGTTCAGCTTTTCGTTTATTTTATTGGTATCAAAGTTTGTCATGTTTTTAAGGTCAAGAAAAACCGATACCACAGGGACTTCATCATTTGAAAACAAATATGCTGATTCTTTTTTCAGAGTTAAGCTGCTGTTGCAAATAAGCTCCCTTTCATTTTCTTTAACATTAAAAATTTCGATATTTTTATCTGATTTTTCTTTAAGATACTGTAAAGCTGTTTGATCGGGGTCGAGCCCTTCTTCCATATCAATATTGTATAAATGATAAAGATATCTGAATGTTGCAGGATAATATTTGTTGTAGCTTTCGGAGATCTTTTCACGGGTTATTTCTTCCGAAAAGTCGGAAGTGTATCTGAATAATTCCATAAGAATATTAATGCCGTTAGGTATCTTACCTAATGTTCCAAGCATAACATATCTGTCTTTTGTAAATGGTTCTCCGTATTCAAATCTTTTAAATATATTTTTATATACTTCTACATTTGAAAGGATCTCTTTTATCTCTGACAGTGTCCAGCTATCTTCTCCGACTGCATAAAACTTTTGGTATGCTTTATCAGAAGTCTTGTTTTCTTTTGTTATCCCAAATTTATTCAGAATAGCATTGGTATTATTCGGCTTGAAAGAATCGAGCATTTCCAACTGTTTTTCAAAAAAATCAGGACTCTTTTTATTTCCGTTATAGACCCCTTCAAAGAAGAATGATTGTTCTCCGTTCTGATGTACTGAAAGAGGAAGTTTTACCATGAGTCCTAGTTTATTTCCTTTGCTTGCAGCTGTTTTAGGGAATTCATCCAATCCATATTTGTCTGTATCAAAATTTATACCGGATCTTATTTTGATAGCATTCAAAAGGTCATAAGCTGTATTCTTACGAATGTAATCATCAAGTAATATCCACGTATGAATTCCTCTGCGGCCTGAAAACTCGTTTATATATGAAATACCATTTTCTTCCAAGTACTTACATAAAATCATAGTGCAGTCTTTATATAGACCTAATATATCAGGATCATCCTTGTCTTTACAATCAAAATCAAAACATATCCATTTAAGGTATGGATTTTTAAAAAGCTGCTGATAAGTTCCGATTGATGTTCGTTTTTTCAGCATCATGTATATATCATTTTCAGTTAGTCTGTTATAAACAGTATAATACCTACTGTCTTTTTTTTGAATAGCATACGCATTTTTGTTTACAACAAATAGCTCTAATAGTTTAACCGCAATTATTTTTAAAATATCATATGACATATTATACCTCATCAAATTATCTTCCTTGGTTCAACCAATTCTCTGGATTATTTGACTGAAATAATAACAGAATTGGTATTTTAACATCTTTCATATTATTTATTCAATAACACAAGTTATGTGTCAAGATTAACAACTATATCCTCAAATTTAAAATCATCGCACTTTTAGATCTTTCATATCAAACTTTTATAGTTAAAATTCATTTTCCGCTAGATTTTTTGCTTCTATGCATATCTCATCAAGTAAATCTTCGATAGAAAACTTTTGGATTATATTTTTTTGTAAATCAAACAAAATTAGAATATTTATTGCATCTACGAATAAATATCGAAATGTATTATCATATTTACTTTGAAGTTCAATAATACTTTTCATTATTTCGTCTAGATCACAATCATCATAGGTAAATTCAGGCTGTGAAAAAACATATACATCCATGTATTTTACAGATCTATATTTTCCGCAATTAATTGCTTTTATTTTTTTCGTAACAGCACCAATTATATTACTATTTGAATGCCAAAATCCATCTGAATAGCCTATTATTTTCTCACTATCAGGCAGTTTAAGTATTTGCTTTCCGTTTCTATGAAAAGCCTTCAGTTTTTCAGGATTAACATTTGAAACATCAGAATTAATTAATTCACGTTCAAAATACTTCCTTTCTTTTTTATCTTGTTGATCTATAGCTCTCGTAACTTCGACACCAATTTCTAGATCATTGGTAATTAAGTCCGGACTTTCAGAACGTATCAGTCTTGAATACTCAGTACTAAACATTTTTTTCAATGTAATCTGTGCTTTTATCTCATAAAAATCTTTTTCAGTATTATGATTTCCCATTTATCGTAATAGCCTCTCTCATATATAACTTAATCATAAATAATTTAAGGTTATCTGCATTTTCCTTGTCTTCTACTGAAATAGTTCCATCACTTTTGTAGTTGAAGCAACGTATGCTATTATCATCAGCCGCATATTACAGCAATATATAGAATACTATGCATTAATTGCCTCTTTCATATATTACTTGACCATAATTAACTACGATTCCTTTAAATGCTTTCAATTTTATCGCATTTTTACCTTCGTTGAGATATTTTTTCATTTCTTCAAGAAAATAATCATCAAATTTACCACCTCTATATCGTTCTGCGTCATAATAGAATTTATAGGGATAATATTTCGTATTATATTTTTCCTTTTCATGTTCTTTATTATAATCATCTTCATAAATTGAATGTGGCTTTTTATCAAAGAAAATCAGATTAACATCATAACCTAATCTTTTAATTTTTACCCAATCATTATAATCTAATTCGGGATTGGATAACACTATTCCTATCCAATCATCAAAGTCATCTAAGTTAAACTCATTGTATTTATTTTTTTGAATTGTTTTTGCCCAATTATCAAAGTCCTCATCATTTACAGGCTCCGTTTGTTCGTAATCGGTTTCAGAAATCTCTAAAACATCAATGCTTTTTTCTTCAAGATTAAATGCACCCAGTACTAAATAGAATATCTTAATTGTTTGTATCCTTATTTCATCTATTTCTTCATTCGCATTAATATTGTCTTTATGCAAATGATCATTTCTGTACATATCCTTATACTTTAATATTAAACTAGTTATATCCTCCACTAAATGATAGTCTATTAACCACGTATCAGAATCTCGACTATTTTTATATAGATAATTAATTAAGTTTCCTAAACAGAAATCAAGAGTACCTAAATTTTTAGAACTAAAAGCAACTCGTTTTATATTATTAGACTTATCATTTTTGTCACGTCGTCTAAACTTTTTTCCTGTATCAATCTTTGTCATAATAAGCGTGTAGAGTAGCTGCTCGATTGATTTCAGATAACCAACAACAATGGCAGTCTTTTCCAGCGCATTAATATAGGAATTGGATTCATAATACCATTCCGAGCTTATAAAACTTTCAGCAAAGCTTGAATTTCCTACCAATGCACGATAATAACCTTTATTAATGTAGTTACTGTTGATAATATTTAATGCATTATGATCGTTTTTCATTGACTCAGGGATAATAGAGCTATAATCAAAATCCTTTAACATTAGCATCTTTGCTTTTTTGAACTTAAGCAGTTCATTTTTCGAGGGGATAGAAATCGTAGCATATCCTATTATTTCTACTATATCATGATTTATTTTTTCAATATATCTTTTGAGATTAGTATATTCATTTTTCCAGAACATATCAAAAAATTCTTCAAGGGTTATCGTCTTGGTATACTCATTATTATCAGATGACATTTTAAATGAATAGTTCCCATCAATACTTTCTATCAAAGATACTATATAAACATAATCAAGGTCAGTGTCTTCGATATTATAATTGAAATCAACAGAATATGTAAATAAGAAACCAATCATCTTTCCATTAATAATTATAACAAAAGGGATATCATATAATTCAGGAATGTCATCTTCCTCTGAATCATTCGTGCTTTCAATATAATCAATAGAACTTTTTTTCATCATCTGCATTATGAGTTTTATAGTCAGTTGTCTAACAATTTTATAAACGAATGGCAATGACATTGAATATGATTCGGTACGAAAATCAACAAATTTAAATATTCTTCTATCGGAAAGATTTTTAACTTCAAAAGCAAAACTCCAATTATCAATTGTTTCTCTAATATTCTGCATTACAGATTTATAGTATAACTCATACAAATCATCAAAAATCATTTGTTATCCTCCTCATCACAATAAGCTTCATAAGCATCCTTATAAAATACCGCAATATCCTGTTTAAGCGACTCCGGGTACAGGATCATCGCTTCTTTTCCAAATCTCCTGAAGTAGTATTCCAACTGTGTTTTTGAGCAATTGAAATAGTAAATATCATTATCTATCAGTTCAACTTGCGGTCTGCCAAAATAGATCCTGTTGTATAGTTTCTGTCCTTTTATAGTAAGCCTTACACCGGTAGTCTCATCATCATTGATAGCGTATTGAGCACCATACAATTTCATTCTCTCCAACCGTTCCTTAGTCCTATCATCAATAACTGCAAATCTGCTTCCTTTCTTAGGATCTTTTATTCTGTTAAGTCTGTATGACCTTGTTTCTATGATTTCATTATTCCCATTCAATTCCGCACAGATAAGATAATTGAACATTTCGTCTTTGCCAACTTGCAAGGCGTAAGGCACAACCGTATGCAGTGCTTCATTCCATATCGTCGAAAACGATATACTGCGTTTGTTTACTATTGCTTCGGTTATTATGTCATGATTCTTCTTAAATACGATTTTTTCACGCTCATAAATCGGCATAGCGCAGTAGCTCATCAGCATTTTGCAGTAATAGCTTGAAATACTTTCAGAACCACCAGCACTGCTATGTATAAGTTTAACAATAGTCTCAGTAGCATTTGTAGGCTTAAATGAAAGGAAAGGCTTTTTTTTACCCTTGTTTTTACTTATTGGTGGAAGAAAAACATTTGAAATTATCGCTCGTGCCAGTTCTTCTGCCTGATGATCATTTAAATGATACTCTTTCATTTGTTCAAGAATAAGCGTCATTTTTTTATCGAGCATATCATTATAGCAGTTAAAATAATTTTCTACAATCAAGTTGAGTAATCTGTTAATATTAATTGTTCTGCTGTCTTTTTTAAAAAGCTCAAATTGTCTGGCATCACGTTCTAAGACAGACTTTGTGCTTTCATGGACAGTAATTTTAATTTTCTCAGAATCCGACATTGACATCACCTTTTAATTGACTCCAAAAAGGGGTCTCTATTTTTTTGTCTTAGATGCAATTTTCCTTTATTTATGTATAAAAATGGGGTCGTTTGATTTGATAAATTGACAATAGTTTTCTTAAAGAAAATGATGTATACTCATATACAGAAGCAACGACTTAGACCAAACAGGAGGTATATTTATGATCATCAATTCTTCAATGATAGGCAAATGTGCTTCGTTACTTGCCAAAAATGTTCAACTGAATGTTTCAGTGACTGGATGGCCAGCGGCTATCTCTGTGTTATGTGTAGCAGGTGCTTGCACAGTTATATCATATATAAATGCCAAATATCCTAACAAAGAGCAGACCGTTCAGCATGAGATTATTTCTGATAAGTACGATGAGGAGGAATCAAACGAATACAAGATACCAGTGTAACTCATTAATATCTCATATAATCTAACTATTCATTTTGAAATATTCATATAGTTGTTTTTAATGCAACACAACTAATATTATTCGTCTAAGAACCAATCTAATGCCTGTCTTATGAAGAAAACACTTATCAGACACCGTCTGAAAAATTTCAAAGGATCTGTAGTATAATATCATTGGAATTATATAATACTATATTCATTCATAAATGTTGATATTTATTTTGTATTTTCCATAGACTGTAGCTCTTCACGGACTTTCATAAGTGAAAATCCAAGTAAATTATGCCCGCTCCATTTGCTCGCATCAAGTCTTTCAGGTTCATTCAAGCCTTTTCCACAAGCCCATATCGTATCTGTGCGAGCACATTCTACAAGATATGCTTTTTCAGTAGTAAATAGTTTATTCTTTAATTCATCATTCTGACTGAATTTTGCTTTTAGTCCGTTTATTGCTATTATTTGACGTGATCCTGCCCACACGTTATTAATATATTCTTTAGCTTGACGACCGATGTGTTGCTGTTTTTCAGGATACTCTGTTGCAAGTATAGCCTTTGCAGATTCTTCATCACCAAATAGCAAACATTTCTGGTGCATGATGTATTGTTCTGCTGAAGTATATTTTGTATCGTTAATCTCAAATGGAGAAAAGAACCAGTTGCTTAGGAAGCCAAATGGTTCATCGGGTTTATGAAAGAACACCGCATCAACCTGACGATCCGAAATTTTCAACTTTTCTATAGTCAGCTTTTTATCATCAGTACCTTCAACTTGAATATATGCTTCTTTAAGAATTGAAGAGAACGTTAGATATTCTGACCTATATAATTCGACCATTTCATAGAAGAGCTTTGAAGAATTATACAGTCCAGGTTCTTCACCCCGGATCATGGACATTATCATGGTCATCTGCATTTTTATACCATTTTCATTGCGATATACATTATCTATCATAATGCATAAATTTACCGCTCTTTTTCTCAGCTTTTCTGAAACGGATCGAATTGCAGATTGCCTGTCCATCTTATTATTTATGACCTGAATACAGGCATCTATCAGGATAGCTGTTTCATATTTATCCCATGGTATTCTTGCAGCCATTTGTCTCACGTCCTTCCTTAAACAAATATATTTCAACTGTGTTTATTAAGTTACAGCTGAAGATATATATTACAGCTTAAATGGTGTTTCTAATACTCAGACTAACTTTATCAGCTATGTTTTCAGATTTTATCCAATCCAGAATAGAAGGAGTTATGTCTGTTAGAGTAGCTTTTTTGTCACGAACTTTAATCAGAAAATCTCTTATCTCGTCATCAAATCTCATTTCTTTCAGAAGAGCATCTGCTTTCTGTCTTGCCTCTTTATAAGAATCTATACTTTCCTGGGTTAAAGGCCACTTCTCACACTTATTAAATGCGGTAATGCAACTTCTCACTACATTTGGTGTCGGGTGTACAAGAACAATGATATTAAGTCCATTGATAAGATCGCTGTTATTAGTTCTATAAAATGTTTCCCACTCCTTTGATATCGCGCCAATAAATGTATCAGACCTGTCTTTGAACTGCGATGGATTCACAGCTTTTGCATCTGAGAAAGTTCTATTTGAGTAATCCATTATATATGCAAGTACAGACGAAGTGTTCGTCTGTAGAGAAAAGCTAAAATTCTTTCTAGCAAGAATATACGACCTGAGTGTTGGTGCGAGTCTGTCTAATGTATCAAAAAACGTTGAATTTCTCTTAGCCAAGTTCTGGTTTTCGTTTTCCTGTTCCTTATTATCCATGACTTCATCTATCAGTCCGATAGTTGACTGAATTTTTTCATGTAACATAATCTCACACCTCCTTCAATTCAGCAAGAAGACCATTAAAATCATCCTGTCGCTCTTTAAAACGAGGATCAACACTATCATTCCAATTGCCTTTACGCGTCAACGATTCCTTTTCACTGCGCATCTGATCGTATGCGGTATCAACATCCTTGTTTGCTATCCTGAGCATTTCAAGAAAAGGTAAAACAACGCCTATTGGATTTGATGAGAAAGCATAAAGAATAGAAATATCATCTTCTTCTGAATAATCTCTTTGAAGTAAATTCATCGCCTTTGCAATGTCTGATGCCGAATCTTTAAAATTTTTAAAAATCAACTCATCAACTATACTTATATTTATTCCCAGTGAATAAGACCTCTGATAAAAAACCTGAATATCATTGATCAGATCCCGTATATCACTTGCTTCAAGTTCATCTTCAATATCAATGTTATCAAAAAAGCTGAGTATTTCAAGTGCTGTTTTACGAGCGAGAGTAGTTTCTTCATCTGCAACTTTATGAACCTTAGAAATAACTTTCTGCGTAAGTTCGATAATCTCACGCTTGTCTTTGACGGATTTCTCGGTGTCATTAACATCATTTTCATCAAGAACATACCCTGACTTACGGATTTCTTTAAGTGCTGCTTGATAAAGCGGATAATTGAGTACATAGTTATCCGTATTAATTGTGACACCTTGAATTAAATTGAAATACCTGACAGATGCAATATAAGAATCTATAGTTTTAGGTTCATTGTATATGAACTGATGAAGCTCATACCATGCCTGAGAGTGACCTGATAAAAACTCATTGTTTCCATTCTTGGAACTATCCACGTTAAGGAAAGTCTCGTCTCCAAGGTGATTAAGCTTTGCTTCGCCAATTCTGCCATTGATAATAAGTTTATACACTTTCTCGATCATAGCAGCCTTGACGTATGTAGGAATTGATGAACTTTTATCAACGTTCTTTATCACGTTAACAAACTTGTCCTTGTTTCTTTGAAGCCATGATGTCGCAAAATAAATTGCTGATGCCGAATCGGGAAAAATCCATGATCTATTTCCAAGATACAGCCACTTTCCAAAGCACAATAGAAGTTGATATGTTTCATCAGTATCTTCAAATATCACTATACATCTGTCAAGAGCCTGATCCTGTCTTTCAAAACCGACAAGTCTTCCACCAACTGAATCCTTAAATCTGTTTTTAGAATCAAGTGGTATTCCCTCTTGCTGCCAGTTGATAGCATCATACACGAAGTTACTGATCTGGTCACGTATAGGAACAAATCGAATGAGTTTTCCTCCATCACGATGCCATGCTATTACATTTTCGCGGAAAGAATCATATTCTTTCTGATTTTTAGGATCAATAGTAGGCTGTTCTCTCACAACAGTTTTTAAAGCCTGAACCATTGGCTCCGGTTCATCTATTACTACAACATTTCCTGTTTCATGTGTTAGTAACGGAGATGATTTTACAGGAACAGGGGCGGAGGGAGCTGCTTTCTTTACTGTTGCAGTGCTTGTAAGCTTGCTAACGAACTCACCAAAGTCAAGTTCAAAAAAGATTTTCGTATTGATTCCCGCTATACAACCGTTGCTTGTAACATCGAGCGTTTTATTTGTCCAGAAGCTCATAAATGCAACAAGACGTTTTCTGTAATCTGCTTTCTGTTCCTGTGGTATCTGTGAGGACTGCACTATGTTTCCTATTCTGTTTTCAACAGATTCCGGCAGAGCCGAACGCCAGCCTAAGCAGAATTTCGGGAACAATGAAACATCGTACAATGCCTCGTTTACTGCCGGCTCCACTATATCTCTAAGAATATATCTCGGTGTTTTATGGTCAGACATAGCGTCATAAAGATTGATGATGGAATTTTGAGTAAACGGGAAAAGAGATATTTGTTTCCCTGATGCAAGCTTGAATTTATCCCAATGATCGTGGTCTTTATCTTCGTGGACAGGCATATCTTCAGAATATGCACCGTTTTTCACCCATTCATCGAGTGCATCACTACTGAGAGAAATAGCATTAAGATACTTGGCAACAAACTGAACAAGATCGTTCTTGTTCTCGCCAATAACTCCATCATGAATAGTGATCTGCTTGGTTATACGGTCACGATAGTTATCTCGAAACTGATTGTAGTACTGAGTTGTAGTACCAACAACTGATATAAGTTTACAAAGGTTATCTACTGCATTTGAACCGGTATGACCGGTAACAAGAGCGTTGAGAAGAGCCTGATTGACTCCTGTGAACGAGGTGATGTCCTCAACAAAAAGTACCAGATTCTTGCCTTTTCTCTTTAATTCCTGTCTTATTTCCTTGAATATCTGCTGAAAATCACCGGGCTCAATGCCTGCACTTGTTTGTATAACTGTCTCAACGAAAGAATTCATGTACAAAGTTATCTTCTCGATGAACTCATCATTGCCTTCCATAAGGCTGTTTGCAAAGTCCTGAGCTTTTCTATCAGCATATTCAAGCTGATCGATAAAATCAACATCAAGTGTCAAGTCAGCTTTGCTGAACTGAGCAATAAGATCAAGGTCAACATTTGATGACGAACTTGTTATTTTGCTGTATATCCTATCTATTGGACCTCCTGCTTCCATCAAGCGTTCCTGAAATGTTGAATTATTGAGTAATGCAATAAGCTTCTTGCGTTTGATATTGCCCAATACTTCACTTGTATCATTCTCTATCTCAACTATGAACTGATGATATATTGTTGATTTAAACTTAGCTTCAGTAATAGCCTGATTTGCTTTTACAAGGCGTTCGTATGCTTCTTTGTTTGATATTTCTCTTACTTCCTTTATTTCAAGAAGCTGTCTGATTGTTCCTTTGAGTGTATTATCGCTTCTGCGTATCAAAAGAACAACATCATCTTTTTCTTCTTTTGTGGATAGCATAGCGTATAACCAGCGAATAAAGTGAGATTTACCCGCACCGCTTGAACCTTCGACTATTACAAACTGATGCTCATTACTTGTCAGTTCATTATTAAATATGTCCCTGTATATATCTTCTTCAGATTTATATGTTTCCTCAAACTGATCTCCCGATTTTGTACTGACAACTATCTTGCGAAAAGGTACATGGGTTGCAAGAAAATCACCATCTGTACTATCTATAGAATCTATTCTCAGTACCTGACTGATTCTCTTTTTAGCAATTGATGTATTCATCACTTCACCGCCTTTTTGATAATGATATGAGTAATATCGGAAGTAAATTCATGCTCTTCATTTGGGAACAGATGCCACGTTTTCTCACTGTCAAGGTGCTTTTTCAGTTCAATTTCTTTATTATCATGAAGTAGTCTTAGTGCATTTGACATTGCAAGGTTCAGTGTCAGAGTTGTTTTGGCGTTCTTTAATGCTACAGAAGAATTGCCGTGAAGATTATCAAGAAACTCCTCGACAGAGTATTCTTTGTTTTTTTCAAAGTTTCCGAGAACAATAAAGTCCTTCAATGCAGTATACATATTAGGAAGAAATACTTTAGCCTGTTCCTGAAAATAGCCGAAACCAAGAAAGTTTATCCAGAAACGAACACCAAGTATTACATCTTTCTCCAGTTTTAGCGAAGGTATTCCTGTTTCGGAATTTATCAGTCGGATTACTTCATCAGAAGTGGTAACAGAACCATAATTCAGCCATTCATCATTGGCTTCAAGAAAGCAGGATATAATTTTAAAAAAGTCAGAAGATTTATCTTTAAAGACAACAGAATTACAGAACAAACGGAAAGCTGTTAATGATTTGATATCTTCTTTTTTACCAGTGAATACGACTTTTTTCTCATCGTTATAACCTATAAGCTCCAGTTCCTTCGCTGTTTCAAACACAGGACTAAAGTAGGATGTCTTAGCAGTACTTAGTTTTGATGGTATAAGGATACTATCCAGTTCTTTTTCATCTATCGGACCTTTATCCGCTACGATTTGACTTATCGAAAGAACACGTTCCGGAATAGGTTCTGTCTTGATCGAACTAAAAAACATTATGTCAGCTCCTTCTTAATAATATAGTCGTATTTACAAGCACCGTTTACCAGTTCGGATATATGCTTGTTCCGTCTTGGAACATAAAAATCGGAGTTTACTACATATACTCGGTTATACTCTTTGCCTGAAGTGATATTGAGCAATTTGCCAGCAAGGTCTTCATCATCACCAATACAGAAAACAATAGTACCGGAAAGATAATAGTGACTATTCATGCGGCTGAGTTCAAAAAACTCTCTGTATCCCATGCAGAACTGCGCAGGTATTATAGTCTCAATGTTTAGTAATTCAGAAGCATATTCAGTTTCATCAGGTACTACAATAATATCGGCACCGAAACTGAACAACTTATTTGTTATTTCATAAGGATTTTTCTCACAAATGATCAACATTTCTTTAGTTTCGTTCATTATATCACACAATGTTTTTGATGGTGATAATTCAGGGAAGAATACAGGCTTCTTTAAAGGAAAGCTTTTTCTTTTGTCAGCATGTAAATTATTATGATTGTTGCATCCGGCACAATATTCGTCGGTAAGCAGATAGATGTCATTAAACATTGATGACCAACAGCTTTTTCCGATTCTGCAAAGTTTAGATGCAAGTTCATTTATATCTGAATAAATGCTATTGCTTTCATCCTCACGGACTTTACTGAACATATCAATAGTCTGAGGTGTATCATATCTGATTCGTTTATCAACAAGCTCTATGTTGAAAAAATAACGGTCATTATCATATTTCACATCAATTATCTGTATCAATCCGGCTCTTCTGAGCAGGAGAATAACATAGACGTTCCATGTGATGTCAGCGTTGTTTACATCAACATAAAATTTATCTGAGTCATTGTAATTAGGCTTGACAGATGTATCTATCAAAATTGAGTCAAGCTGAATATTGGCTTTTCGGCTGTTCAACATACTGAACCAACGTCCGCTTAGCTTCTCAACTGTTAGTACTTTCTGTGTCATGGACATTGCAGCTTTAATATCATCATCGGTGTAAAGCATAACACCAAGACATGGCAGACCATCACGACCTCCACGTCCGCATTCCTGATAATACTGATCCGGACCAGAAGGAACATAGGAATGGATAACCGTTCTTACATCTTTCTTGTCAACACCTACACCAAAGGCACAGGTTGCTATCATAAGGTCAAACTTATCATTTACCCATTCATTTATGATCCTTTCGCGATCAGATGGACCTGTTCTTCCGGTGAATACCCTTGTGTTGTTAAAACCGCTTTCAGCCAATTCACTGCGTAAAGTGTCTGCATCGTCAGGAGAATTGACATATATTATCATTGGTCGGGGAAGCTTGCAGACAAGTTCTTTTATCCTATTGTGCTTCTCAGTATATGAATTGCATTTTATAATATCAAATCGTGGTTCTTTTCTAAGTGAATCAAGTCTTATCTCTATCCAGCGGTCATCATCGGAATAGAACATTTTAAGGTTATCGACTGTTTTTTTGCTGAATGTAGCAGAAAGAAGATACGTTCTGAGTGATGGATTATCTTTTGCCAAAATTCTTCTGAAAGAATCGAGACATTGAAAAT
The DNA here is from genome assembly GCF_024692365.1 of Ruminococcus sp. GTDB lineage: Bacteria > Bacillota > Clostridia > Oscillospirales > Ruminococcaceae > Hominimerdicola. The sequence continues at coordinate 45,596 of NZ_JAILMR010000086.1, forward strand.
CTACGCGGAAAGAAGCACCCCATTCGATAATAATATGTGCCTCATCAATAACAAGGTTTTTCAAATAACCACATGAATTAGCTTTGAAAATACTATTTTGAATTCGAGGATTTTTAATTAGTGCTTCCGGTGAAACAAACAGCATCCGGACACACCTTTTTTCAATGGCAGAAACCAAATTATCAACATTACAGCCACTATGATAATACATTATCTCTTTATCGTTTTTAGGATCAATTATCTTTGAAGCATTTCTATGCTGATCGAGCATAAGCGAGATTGTAGGTACAATAATAACAGTCAGGCTTTCATCATACTGATATGATACAGTCTGCGTTATAAGACTTTTTCCTCCACCGGTAGACATGGCAACCATAGCTGTATAACCATCCGGTACTCTTAACGCTCCAATAACAGCAAGCTGCTGTTCTATTGATTTGAATGTTCTAAACTTTTTATTTGTAAGACTGTAAATGTATGGATTTACATCCTTGATCTCGTTTTCATCAGTTGTTATCTGTACAGGTTGACTGTCAAATACAGTTCTGACAAAGAAATCATTAACATACTGTGGAAGATCATAATTGGCATAAATGCTTCCTTTTGAATGATGTATCATCAATCCAAAACGATTAGGTAATGACAACTCATAGCCTTTAATTTTTATATCTGTTTTGAGAAAAAGCAGATAGTTTCTTAGAGAACATTCAAATTCTATTTTGTTTTCGATGGTTTGCGATAACGCAAAACGCTTATACGCATTTATCATTCGTATAGCTACAGCAGAGTTAGTGCTATTGCTACTTAATAGTTTTGCAATATCAATAGTCAAGTCAGGAGCATCAAAGAAATCATGTACCTTACAAATTATATCTTGATTGGTCATTTTTTAACCATCCTTACATAGCATACTGAGTCAAGAACAAGTTTTGGCTTGGAAAACGCTTCAAATATGATCTCATTTGTTCTCTTCTTTTCCTCTGAATCTATATCTTTGCCAAAATAATCATTGGCAGCACATAATGAACAATGTTCTTTGTTTAGAGTATCTTTCAAACCACTTATTTTTCTACGCTTATGGAACTCTTCAAAAGCCTGCTTTTTGGCTATCTCATGGCAAACCGATACTTTATCTGTCCATTCTGAAACAGGGTGAGTTTCTTTGAACCATGAAAGATTTGATATGCCGTATCTTTCTTTTATTTGCAGAAAATCATTTGAGCGACTTCGTCTACCTAAGTTTGCATAATAATTTCTTAACTGAGAGACAGGTATATTAAAATACTTTTGAAATGCTTTTATGACCTTCTGATCTTTCTCAACACTTATTCCATCAATTGGAACATATATGCTTATGATTTCGGAAGAAAGAAATGCTCTGTATTGGTTTATTTGCTTTAATGAGATTCCGTTTTGTAGTAAAAGTAGTTCATTAGGACTACTGTACCAGCTAAAAACAAAACCATCCCAGTTGATATCGCTTTCAATTGCAAAAGCTGCGCATTTGCCTTTGTATGCATTTACTGCATTAGACACAATGCTGTCATATATACCGTCACCAGGTGCAAAGAAGTGAAGATAATCGTTTGCTAAAGCTTGGTTACGTTCAAACGTTCCCAGTATAATAGAATTATTATTTTTAAGTCTTTTTTCACCATTCATTATTCTAATGCGATTTTGCATTCTATATAGCTTATTGTTTATAATTGTGTTCAAATCAGGTGGAACAAATAAAGTGTTGTAAGCAGATTTAGGTGAGAAAGAAGACACATTAAAACATACTACATTTTCAGAAATAGCTTGTCCCCAGAAACCAGCCAAAGAAGCCCAGGACATCATAGAATTACGAAATAGTTCGCTCTCATTCTCATTATACCGTTTAACAGTTTTCTCAATTTCTTTATTAACATACTGATATTTATATGCCGCTACGTCAAAATGTCTTTCCTCCTTGACTTGCTTCTCTATTTTTTTGATTTCTTCAATCATATCATCAACAATAGATGACAGACCATACTTAAAATCGTTCATTACAGAGTGCTTTATCTGTTCATCAATATCATTCATTATGATTTCAAGACCGCTTTGTGATTTGCTGAAGATATTAAGACCTTTATTCCATATATCAGCAAGATCCTTTTCCACGGAGTCCTGAGCGTACACAATAACAGACACTACGTCCTTACTCTTGTCTCTGCCAATTCGGTCAAGTCGTCCTATGCGCTGTTCAAGTGTATTAGCACTCCAGGGAAGATCAAGACAGATGAGTTCATCAGCAATCTGAAAGTTTCTTCCTTCACCGCCGCTCTCATCTGAAAGCATAATGCGACATACCTGTTCGTTTTGAAAACGATATGTGTTTAATTCCAATTCATCAGGTGTCATACCTTCACAAAAAAATGCACATTGATGTTCACCAAATACATTGGTCAGTAACTGACGAAACAGTCTGTGAGTTCCTGTAAAGTGAGTAAAAATCAGAACCTTTTTATCATAGGCTTCTTGGTCCAGATAATCGCAGATAGTAACCATTCTTGACATAGATTCTGTAGGATCATCCAAAATGCTGCCTATATTTTTTATCGTTCGCATATCCTCAGATATCCACCTTGCGGTAAGTTCTCTTATTTCAGATGGAACAGAAGGATTCTTTTTAAGTTCATCAAAAAATGCTGATGAAGAACTAAAAAAGGAACTGATAAGTGGAAGAATATTATTATCAAAGCTTTTTTTGTCAAATGCGCTACCAGATATCCAATCAGACAAAAGAGAGTATATTCTGAATTCAGTATTATTGAACTCAGTATCCATTTCATACGGTATCTCTTTAAGAACCCTATTATTAGTATCTTCCGGCTTTTTTCTGTTACGAATTATGCATTTTTCAAGTTGGTAAGCTTCACAAATATATGCAACTATCCTTTCCAGTCTTAGCACAGAGAAGTTTTCATCTTCATAATTAAGTTTTTCAAGATCATCTTCTATAGCATTATCGTTGGTTTTATCAGCTATGTCTTCAAGAGCATCTACTAGTTCTTCAAAAGCCTCTCTCGTGTCCTCTGTGTGCTCATTATCTGATTCTTTTATGGCTTCTTTGTAATCTTCGAGGTATGTTACTGCGGAATGTACTTTGCGAAGTATCTTATTTTGCAATTCCAACAAACTTATAAACTTTTCTTCAGACATACGACCATACCTATTTGGCTGAATTAGCGAAAGGAGCTTATGAAATTGCTTATTTCTACTTTGAACAGGGGTTGCGCTAAGCATTATCACATTATCTGTTAAGCGACTAAGCTCTAAAATATTAAAATATTTAATAGGATCATCCAAAATTGAATGAACTTCATCAACAATTAAGAAATCACATGATTCACTTACATTTCCAATGATACTTAGAGGGATAATTCTGATAATATTACCATTTTTATCTTTACCTTCAAAAATACGAAATTTAAACGCCAGTTCCGTTCTCCATTGTTCTACTAATGTATCAGGAATACATAGCAATATCTTTTTGTTTTTTTTATCCGAAAGATATACTTTAAGAACAGAAGCTGCCTCTATTGTTTTTCCCAGACCCACTTCATCAGCTATCATGTATCTGCAATTGGGTTCAGAAAGACAACGCATAACGGTTTTTAGCTGGTATGGCTTTAGAAATATCTTACAGCCGGCAAGTTCCTTAAATCCATAAAATGCATTGTCTATTGTATGCATAGTTTTATTAACTGCACTTCTGCCAAAATACCACATTGGATTCTGAAGCTCGAAACGTTTCATCTGAGAAAGAGGTGATATTTCACCGGAATTAAAGCTAGCTTCAATATCCTTTTCACAAACCTTTAAAACCTCGCCCGTTTCAGAAGAAAGAAAATAATAAAGGTAAGGTTCGGTCTTATCAATAATACACTGAATAATGTGGTATCCAGTTTTGTTATATACTACAAGTGAACCATTGCTTATTCGGCAATGATGAATTTTCGAGAACGGAAAATCCAGCACATCAGGAACCTTATAGTACTTTTTTAGTTCAAGAAGATCGATAAACTGAACCTTAGCAGTTTCAGAAAAATCATTGATCTCGATTATTTTTCCTGTAATAAAATCTCTCGGTTCGTTAGGGTCTTCAACGTCGATTGAGCATCTTACATACATTCCCGTTTTAAGCATATCATCACCGCCAGTTTATTAGTTTTGTGCTATCCGCAAGCAAATGTCCTTACTTGAACAGTACATACAGTGTGCGTCTCTTTTTTCTTTGTAAAATTCATCATCATTGTTTATGATAGCATCCAGATTAGTACTTGTTGTGTTCTTCATATAATTGTCAATTTTTAAAATTAGAAAATCTTCCTTAAACTCGTCCAGCTTAGATGGTCTCGTGAAGTAGCCATATTTTTTCAGACTATCAGAAAGATACTTATACAGTTCTGAGATTATCTGAGATTTCTCATATTCATTTGATATTTTGAACTTATCATCTAAAGCCTGATACTCATTTACAATAATGTTTCTAAGTTCGTTTTCACTTAACCTGTGTCCCGCATTGTTTGCACGTATAGCATTCTGTAACATAACTCTCATATAGAATATTACAAGAAATCTTTCCCTATAGAGCGTTTTTTCCTGTACTACACTTTCAAGTGCAAATTTATACGGACACATACCATATTTGATCGTATCGATTTGTGCATTATCTTTTGGATAAGGTTTGCCAATCGGTTCACCGTACTTCATAAGTGGAACATAGCTATCAGAAGCATCACTACGATACTTTCTGACTTTAATTCCAAGCATTTTTATCAAATGGTACAGCTCATTTTCCTTACGATCAACATTCTTGACATAGCTTAGTTTACAGCCAATACGGTTGAATTCCAATCCATAAATGAGAGCATAACGCTTGAAATTCTTGAATTCCATTTTAGATTTCAAAAATATCTGATAGTTCTGTTCCAGCGGTTCATAAGAGTATTCGAAAAAGTTTATATCAAGTGGCCATGGAAGCCTTTCGTCTTTAGCTGCACATATATCCTTGTCGCTGAGACAGCAGAAGTGATAACATGTACGATCAGCTTTTTGTTTGCTGCTTCGAAGAATATCACCGTCTATCTGTTCAAAGTCTCTTACGATCCAGTTTGCACCATGTATCAAGCTATCATCCTGACTGAGATAGAACGACATGGTTTGTTTGAGACAAGTGAAAGTGCCTGTATCCGGCAAGTCTATCTTGTTCATACGAGCAAGAAGCTTGGTAATAACTTCTTTCATTTCTTCGTCAAGTGACTCCATATCTTGAGTTCTCTTTACGATAAAATCATGGATACGCCTGTAAAAGCGGTTAAAGTTATCTCCTCCGCTGCTGAAATCCGAGAAGAAGCTGCTAACTATCTTATTAAGTTCATCGAGAGCCGTTCTTAGTTCATCCAGTTTTTCCTTATCGATATTAAGGTATCCTATACGCTGAAGTTTCTTGTCAGATGGATTTACATATTTACGGAGTTTTTTTAGAGAGCCAATAATACCAACAAGTGTGGTTTCTTTTTCAATATACGGCTCAATAGTATTAAATGTATTGAGAAGCTCACCGGGAACTTTCTCTTTTATAATTCCTGATTCGAAGCAATCTTTGATTAGAGACATATCTTCGACTTTGACACATTCATTTTCATTATCCCACATTTCGACAGCAGCAACAAAAAAGTGACCAATAGGATAGTCAAGAAAATGCCGCTCACCGAATTGCTCGGGGAAATAGGCACGAAGTATATCATTAACCTTACCTGAAGCAGAATAAAGCTGTTCGGTCATATCATACAGAACAGGATTATGAGAACCGTTACGCTTATTCGCTTTACGAGCGTTTTCAAAAAGTCCAGCACAATAACCAGCAAATTCTGTTGTGTTCTCAAACTCTATGACTTCAAGATTATTTAGGATACCAGTATTGACGTCCAGTTCACCACTTGAAAGTGAACCTATACTATCGGCAAGAGTATTGCACGGATAGCTATCGAGTAGTAAAGAAACCGGTTTGAACTCAGGTTCATCACTGTATTTTATTCCACATTCAAATAGTGAGTAGATATTTGTCCAGGTCTGATAGATAGCTTCATACTGCTTCTGGTAATTGAAAAGCAGTATTACGTTTTTAAAACGTGAAATATCCTCAATAGCACACAGCATGGCAGGAGTGAACTGATGAATACCATGAATTACGATAGTATTCCCATCAAGCTTATCATAAGGATGATCCTTATGTTTATTTTTGAGCGCTTCAAGTATTATTTCATCTATGACATCTGCTCGCGATGGTCTGAAAAACTCAAAGGAAGAATTTTCTCTGTTACAAGTGTACTTGTATATTTCTATAAGATATTTTTGATCCGTGTTAAGACGGGATACATCAAAACTGTCAGCACTAAGTCCGAGTTCTCTGAACAGACGGATACACTTGACCAATGATTTTGTATTGTATTCAAGGGAACGTCTTGCATTACCGCTTTCATCTCCATCGAGAGTAAGCGCATTTATAGCATTATCAACTTCCATTATCTGCTTTACTCTTCTGTTCTCATCTTCCCAATCGGAATACAGAGTGTTAATAAGTATGCGGATAGTTGTAAGATAACCGCCTTCTTTTAAAGACGGATAAATATCTTCAAGACCATTTACCATTGTCTGTGAAACACAGAAATGAGCACAGTCTTTAATTTCATTCCAATATGATTCACGTTTAATTTCATAAGGATTGGAGTATGTATATATTTTCAAAGCCATATCATCTACATCTCCTCGAACATTTCTTTAAGCATTTCGCCCCAGTTATTGCCTTTGGCATCAAGATCGATGAAGCAGATGAAATTATCAATTGCTCTTGTCATTGCAACATAGAGTATTCTAGATTCTTCCATCATCATTTCTTTTATTTCCGTTTTTGATTCATAAAAACTGTTTGAATACTGAGTTCCGTTTGCAGAAAGACAATATCCGATCTCACCATCTATGTAAGATACTTCAAGTCCGTTTTTATGAGGTTTATCTATCTCTTGGTCGGTAGCCGGCATTATTACTGTACCGTACTCAAGTCCTTTTGATTTATGAACCGTAAGACAAATTACTCTTATATCTTCGGTATCAATGTCTATCTCTCTCGATTTTGCCTCTGTACCAGTCATTATGCTGATATGAAGTGACCCATTTATGTAATCAAGAGTAAGATAACTCTTCTTGTTCATTTTAGATAATTCTTCGAAGACAAGTTCATAATTTGCACGGTAATACTCCTGCATATACTCATCAGACGGTGCATAAGCTTTCCATGGTTTTGTTGCTTCGTATATAAGCCTGAGTGTTTTCAATACAGGTTCGTTTTGTATATCTCGAATAAGTTCTTTCCATGTCTTACCCATAGCAGAAGTGAAAAATTTATCAAGGCAATCAATGAATATTGCTGTCTTTTCATCTTCTGTTTTTCCAATCAAAGAGCGGATATCAAATAATACATTTACATTTCTGGAATGAATAAGGTCATAAAGGTAAGTAGGATTATACGGATTACAAAGTGCAGATGTCAATCGGCATAAGTCCGTGCTTGGTGCTAGTCTGTAAAGATCGATATTATTATCGCTTTCTATAATAACATCCCTGTTTTTTGCTTCTTTTAGTATTTCGTTTATCTGATAATTGCTTCTGGTAAGAATAGCGATAGTACGCTCGTTCTTTGACAGTTGCTTGTTTTTCATATCTGCGTTTATACGCTCACGCTGTTCTTCTATAGCTTTGAAGAGCATATCGTAATATTCAGTTGAATTAGTCTTGTCAGAATTATGATATGTAATAGGAACAACAAGGAGATCTTCACTGATATTATTTGTTTTTATACCTCTAAGAGTATCTGTCTCTCGTTCATACTTTAACAGATTTATACTATTCATATAAGAGAAAGTTCTGTCAAATTTGTTCAACAGCCTCTTATCACTGCGGTAGTTGATGTTCAAAGTGAATGAAAGCCAATTGCCATTATCACAGCCCATTTTTTCAAAGGCAGTCATAGTAGCACCACGGAAACGGTAAATACTCTGTTTTAGGTCGCCTACAATAAAGAAATTGAAGCCAAGTTTCTTTTGCATAGCGATAAAAGATGCTATTTGTGCATCGTCAGTATCCTGAAATTCATCTATGAAAACATACTTAAATTCATAGAGATTGGTATTGAATGCTTCGTTATCTATACATTTGCTAAGGTGGATCATGTATTCAGACAATGCAACAGCATTATTATCTATAAGTAGCTTAGAGTATTCCTTTTCGGTTTCCACAACAACTTGCTCAATGATTTTATTGAGATAAGGCATTTCGACAGGAGCATCGCCCCAAAAACTCATATCTAGTGTTTTGATGTCGCAACCTTTTTCATATAGTTTATTAGCTACATCAAGCATCAACTTACGGAAATCTTCTATACCCATTGGTAAACCGTTGAAGAAAATAGGATTACGCTTGTTTTCTTCTTCAAGATAAGCTGTAAAAAGACGGTCGAAAATCTTTTGCTTATCATATTTTCCAATGATGGTAGTAAAGTCGGTGCCTATGCCAAGTGTAATAGCAGTATTCGAAATGATTTCTTTAGCAAAGCTATGGATCGTTGAGATACGCATTTTTTCAATACTAGTAACCATTTCAAGATACTGTGTATTATTGGTAAGAATAAAATAATTTACAAAGAGCTGCTTCAGTCTTGACTTCATATTAAGTGCTGCATCAGCAGTGAAGGTGAGCATTGCTATCTCCTCTGCAGGATTGAATACACCTGAATTTGAAGCATGACTACACAAATAAGCAATTCTGGAAACCATAGAATATGTTTTACCGGTTCCGGCACCCGCTTTGACTTGAATATCGCGTCCTGTTTCTGCATGTTCAATATGGAATTGGTTGATATTAAAGTTTGTTACAGCAGCAATAGAGGAAAGAATCATTTCCTGTTCTTCAGAAAGCTTGCCATTATATGCTTGGAAAGAACTAATAGTAATATTCTCTGATATATATACAACCTCAAAATTGAATACAGAGAGCCTGTTGTTTTTTATTTTGATGATAGTTTCGGTCTCGTCAGATGAATTTATAGCAAGATTTCCTTCCTTTATCATTATATGATTTTTTGTGAAAGTTTCGGATAACTGCTTTGCTATAACTTCAAGATCAGAACCGCCCTTGGTAAATACTATTTGCTTTGTTCCTTTGAAATAGGAGATTATAATGTCATTTATATTAGTGAGGGTCATTCCATCGGAGAATACAGAAAGACAAGAATATGGAATAACATCCTGGGCAGGAGGTGTTACAATATATGAAGGCTCAAAATGATGCCTTGCAACATCATATTTGTCACCAACCATTTTATCAAAGCTGATCTGCTGAGAATCCTGATACACTCCGAGTATCTTGCGCGAAAAAGTATAATTTGATTCAATGTCTTCACTAAACAGTGTGTATTCAGGTTCCGAGACAACACTTAATCCGATTTTATTATACTCTGCCTCTGAAATGAAAGGATAGCAGACCATGTTCATGACAAGAGGATTAATACCATATTTATCATTCATGATATTCTTTAATTTGAAGGAATATGATCTTGCCTGCTTTTTGGGAGAGTCCTCAGTTGTTCCATTAGTCATTATTATCTCATCAGGAGAAACAACTTTTTGAATATGGCTTTTATTCCAGCCCTTTACCTCAATTATCACAAAGCCAATGTCTTTTATGAGAAGACAAAAATCGAATTCTCTTCCTTTGACTTCCCTGTTATAGTAGCAAACAATATCTTCAGGTAAATTGTCTTTTATACACTGCCAGACCTTTTTCTCACCTTCATAGGTTTCCGGCTGTTTGTCTTTCATTAAAGCCATAGTATCTATCCCACCTTGACATTATACAGTAAGTAAATATAATTTGTTAATCTGTTTTATTCGAAATAATCTTCATTTAGTTTGTATACTACATACGTTTTAACACTTTCTAGACCTATGCCATATTTTATCATGAGATCTACTAAATGCTCTCCATCTATCATTATAATATTTCTATCTTTTTGCTCTTTATTTACAAAATCTTTTGCTCCTTTTGTGAATGAGGATGTGGTGATAAATACACCCTTGTTAACACCTTGCATAGAGGCATAGAAACTTTTTATCACGTCTATATCAACCTTGTTATTTGTTCCGTATCTTTTAGCTTGAATATATATTTTGCTCAATCCTAAACTATCCTCATAGATCACACCATCGATACCACCATCATGAGATTTACCAGTCACTTTCCCTGATTTATTATCGAATCCATAACCCATTTCAAGTAAGAGATCGAGTACCATTTTTTCAAAAAAACTCGGATGACAACTTAAAATGCGATTAAGCAATTGAGCTTTAAGACTATTTTTATATAGTATATAAGTTTCGTCTATCTTCTCTTCCGGTAACAAATCATCTTTTATTTGTTCTGCCTTCTGATTTCTTTCGGAAACATCCTTAACCTCTGTTTCTATCAAAGCATACAGATTTCTTGAGTCCTTTTGACCAACTATCTTAAAATACTTAACTGGTGATGCACCTGGAAAGTCTAGTCCTTCGCAGTGAGAGCGCAGTTTAGCATTAACTGCAGCTTCAGGCTGCTTTGCCCCAAACTCGTATAGCTTTCTCTTTACAATTTCCTTATACGCTTCTTTATATGTAAGACTTGTAGTATCTTTGAGTACCTCTCTTAGTGCATCAACAATCCTCATACGGCCTCACCCTTTATATGCTTTTTTCTATAATTGAAATGAATTTATCTATATCTTCTCTGGTTGAAAACTTGTTCAAAGAAACTCTAAGTATCTTGCTGGTTTTGTCTTTGAGTCCCAGTGCTTTTATTACGTGCGACGGTTCTCCAAGACTACAAGCTGATCCAGTAGAGATCGCTATTTCGTCACTAATACGCTTGATAAATCTTTCGTTATTGAATTCTGTTTTATCGACCAGTACACTGATAATACCTTTTACTCTGTGTTCGTCAGGAATAAGAATACTAAGATGAGCACATTCTTTTATCTTTTCGTTCAGATAGTCATCTAAGTCGCATATCAGCTTATGATTTGCTTCCATATCACGTAATGCGATCTCAGCTGCTTTTCCGAAGCCGACTATGTTGTGTACTGCAAGTGTGCCGGCACGGATGCCGCTTTCCTGTTCTCCGCCATGTATGAGTGCTGATATAGGTGGAAGACCGTATTTATCAGATTTGATGTATGCACAGCCTATGCCCTTTGGACCGTAAAATTTGTGAGCTGATGCAGAAATATAATCAACACCAAGTTCATTAACATCTACCGGGATCTTACCTGCTGCCTGAGTAACGTCAGCGTGGAACAACACACCATGCTTATGTGCAACATCAGCAAGAGCTCTTATATCGTTTATCGAGCCTGTTTCGTTGTTTACATATATGATTGAAGAAATAGCTGTTTTATCTGTAATAGCTTCTTCTAACGAATCAGCTGAAACGATTCCATTCTTATCAACTTCTAAGAAAGTAGCCTGATAACCACGATCAACTTTCTTTGCCGAAGAGAACAAGGACACAGTTGCATCGTTGTTGGAATAGATTTCACCGTTAAGATATCTGCATACATTCAGCGTTGCCTTATGCTCGGCGTTTGAGGTGATAACATGGTTCTTTCCACCACAATAGTATTTACTGTAGTCTAAAAATCCCTTTATGATCATATTTGTACTTTCGGTTGACCCGGCAGTAAAAATTATTTCTTCACCTGCTGCTCCGAAAAGAGCAGCAACTTTATTTCTTGCTTCTTCAACAGCATTTCGAGCATTATCAGCTTTACAGTAATATTTACTTGAAGGATTGCCGTATTCCTCGCGGAGATACGGCATCATTGCGTCAAGAACTTCCTCATCAACGGGAGATGTAGCTGCATTATCCAAATAAATCATACAGTATCACCAACTCCGAGAACATGAAGAATGTATTTATCAACACTACCCGCATGATTGTACATATCAAGCAGTAACTTACTGCCTCTATCTATATGTGCCTTTACATACTTTGGGAAAAATTCGTCTTCTTCGAGAAATCTTCCTTCAATAAGTTCAAATACTGCTTTGAAGTATTCTTCATTATCACCTGTAATAGTCTGCCTGTTAAGGTCAAGTCCATTTGAGTCGGATTTGAAATCCTTAACAGATGTTTTTTGAGCTACTGACCAGGCAATAGCATGTTTGACTAGCGTGTATGGTTTATAGTTTGTACGTCGTTCAAGTTCCTCAAAGATCTCCTGAGTCTGTTTTGACGTTTTTAATCTGAATATCATTTATAGCTCACCCTTAAAAGAAGTAACCATCAGTTACTGTAGTTCTGTTTTCGCTCTGATTATTCTGTAATAAGTATTCCTTAGCAATAAAAGGCTTGATTATCTTATAATAATCCTTTGTGATTTCTTCATCCGTAGACAGAATAACTACCTGACTGCTGATGTTAGGGAAGAATTTCGAAGATATCTCTTCTCTATGATTTGCGTCAATACGCGCATAAGGAGTATCTATAACGAATGGAATATGCTTGCCGGAAATCTGAATTATAGCCCAGTACAGAGCGAGAATAAAGATCTGTCTTTCACCCTTTGAGAGTGTGTTCAAATCTATTCTTTTGTATAATTCAATCTCATCATCGACATCACATGAAGTTATCTTATTCTCGATATCGTCAGGACTATCCAGTGCGAAGAATTTGCAAAGCTTTTCTATACTCTTATTACCGATAAGTTTAATAAACTCTTTAAAACCAATATTTGCAATCAGGGATTTCAACTCATTCATTGTAAATCTTTGAATCTGAAATAGTTCAAATTTGAAATTTTCAGAGATTTCGATTATCGATATAAGATTGTCCTTACGATATATCTGTTGAAGGTTTTCTATTATTTTCATGGAAAGCTGTTGACGTATGCTTACCATACTATCATTTATTATTCTTTCCATCATCTGCGAAATGCGAGAACTGAGGTCAAGTACATGTTTGTCCTGCGTACTTTCACGAATCTTTTCTTTAATTGTTTTAAGGTCAGAATTCAAAGTCTGTATTTTAAGCTCAAGTTCTTCTTTCTCAGTTATCTTCTGCGAAGACTCAAGTACCAGAATCTCAATTCTGTGTTTTGCATCCACTATTTCATCAGTATATCTTTTAGCATCTTCTTCAGACAGTGCATTTTTCAATTTTTGTCTTATAGATGTAATTTTCTTGACTAATCTCTCTTTTTTCCTGATCTTTCTTATTAGTTTCCTTGAATCAAATGACGTAACAGTATCAGCCAAATGTAATATTTGACCCATTTCTGTTTTTGAGAGATCAAATATCATTTCATCATATGCTCCATTAGACACTTCAAATTTTTTGATTATAGCTTCATAAATCGCATTTGAAATGCCGTTATCATCCGTTGTTTTCTCAGAAACGATGTTGTCGATAAACTCTCTGGAAATCATATTGGTTATGTATTCATGTATCGAAGCTTTTTCCTCATACTTTATTTGTTGTTTAAGTTGCGGTATTGACTCCGCCATAATATAAAAAGGCATAAGCTCTTCAAAATATGACTTTATTTCACGAGCGATATGTTCCCGCTCTTTATCATATTTAAGCTCATTTTCTTCAAGTTTTTTTACTTCCTCCGGTGGTAATCCTCCGGAACGTACAAACTCAGCTTCACGCTGTTCGATCAAGGTGTGAAGAGAGGATATATCCTGTTCATTGGTTATGATGGTATCAGCACAGTAATTGATCGCATCCTCTGTTTCGGAAATACACTCAAGTAAATCCTGATATCTTTCATTAAGTTCTATTTCTTCTTCACTTTCAACTTTTCCATTATAGTTTTTACAAAAATGCTGAAGTATTTCAAAATCATCTATACCACACATGGTTAGAAGAGCGTTCTTAACGTATTTGTTATATCCGTCTGAAGAAAAAATTGTCCCTACTTCTTCACCATCAAAGAGAAAGAATTCAAAGAGATCAATTGGTATTATGCTAAGGATATAGCTTTCAAAAAGTATTTTTTCTGAATAATCAAGAGGGGTATCCCCTTCATAGATATTATATTCTTCCTCTATTTTTGAATCTATGATGCTCCAGTTTCTGCTGATGGTATAATGTTTTGTTTCACGTTCCTTTTTTATTTTAATCCCTATAGAGATTCCCGATGAAAATGGCTGAGTTTGAAAAGCCTTATCATTTATGAACCCTTTTATTTTCTTACTGTAAAAAGTATTGTTGCCTGTGTACCCGAAAGCAAGCGGACCATAAAGAGCAATCTTGATTGCAGTGAAAATCGATGTTTTTCCCGCACCATTAAGACCGCCTATAAGTACAATAGGCTTATTCTTATCTACGGTGAAATCAAATACTGTTTTCCCCTCATAAGAACTGAAATTATCAAGCACCAGTTTGGTTATCTGCATTGTCTATCTCCCTCAGTAAATCAAAATGAAGCCACTGCTGATTCAAAAGCCTTTCAAGATCCTTACGCATTATCTTAGGATTTGAATAGTTTTTGTTCTGGTGGACTGATAAAATAAGATTTCGAACTAGTTCGTTCGGTACGTCATACTCTTCGCACATATGCTGAATACTGGTTACTGTATCAGCATTTATTAAAGGTTCTTTATAGCTGTCCCACGGAAGTCTGTCTCCGGTTATTTCATAATAAAGATCAACAAGCACTCTACGAGAAAGATCTAATTCACGATCCCATATCTCATCAATAGCACGAAGTTCATCAAGTGTGATTAGTTCATAATTTAATGCTCGTTGTGTTTCGATAAGTTTAGTGAGTATAAGCTTTCTTGCTTCCCATGTAAAAGGACCGTATCCTTTATTTCCATGTTTATCTGCATAAACCGTGCCATCACGATGTTTTTTTTCTCTGTACTCATCAACATCTCTTATGCTCATGAGCCAGCTTCTAAACTCCGCCAAAGGAATAAGCTCTCGGTGTCCAGCTTTTATGAATCCGTTTAAGGATTTATCATCTTTGACAACAGTACAGCACCAACAACCGAACCTTGACTGTCCGCAGCTCTGAGTCTGACCGGAGTTTGACATTCCTGCAAAAGGACATTCACCGCTGTCGGCATCAGAATAGAGCGCAACAAGTTCACTATTATCAGAACCCCATGGTGTTTTTCCGCTGTTATGTTCAAGAAGTACAGTCCATACATCTTCCGTAGTTAGTTCTACTATAGGATCGTAAACATATGCGTCCTGTATAGTTTCATGTCGGTTCAGCATACGGTTCGCAAGCTCACGACCTTCGATACGGCGTTTTCTTGCGATGCTTTCTGCTTTTCTAACACCGAGTAGAACAACTACATCTTTCTTTTCTTCAGCTATTATTGCTTTTATTTTATCTGCACTTGGCTTTATCTTGAGTCTGTCAGTACACCATCTAAATGTACCATTCATTCTTGGAGTTGGCAATCCTTTACCAATGATGTTTGTCCAGAATGTATTATTGTACTCAGGAGTCACCATACAGGACTTTATAGGCAGCCCGTCTCTTGCAGCAGCTTTTCCAAGCATAGAATTCATTTTATTGAGATAAATCTTTATAAGAGGATTCTCTATGAGAGTGTCCGATGATATTATGTATACATTTTTGGTTCTTTCCTCGGGATTTAGAGAAAGAAGCATCTCATATACAAGTTCTACTACTGTAGTAGAGTCCTTTCCACCGCTATAACCGATAATCCACGGGCGGTTATCTGATTGGTAAACATACTTTACCTCTTCACGAAGTTCTTCGTAAGAAACATGTTCAAAATAGCTATTCATTGCGATCTACCGTCTTTTCAAAAATTACTAAATAATTGGTTATACCTAAGTATTATTATACTGCATTATTATAAATTTGTCAACGAAAATACACATAATTTCCGCCAATAATACGACGTTTTCCAATATTTCATTTTTACTCTCCCAAAACCTTCATATCCTCAAAATTGTCATAATGATTATAATAAAAATCTCCATGATCATCGTAGTAATCTCCCCAAAAATCATTTCAGCTGGGATAAGCACTTTTTTGAACGTAGGTCATCAATCATTATTAGTATTCCGAATATGATGTAAACAGTTATAACTAATGTTGCCTTTTATCTTTCCACTCTAAATATTCCTTCTTCATACAAACCGCACATGGTCTGTAGCCTGCTGATTCTGCCGTCTCTTTGTCAGCAAAGAACACACGATATTTCACATAGTGCCCCTTCGCAATGTAACGTAAAGCAGATGGGCAATCTAATTTACCAAAAATTTTCAGTTTTTTATGCCCACTGAATTGCCCCGGCGTGTCAGAAAGATACTCTTTCCCACTTTCATCCAAAAGTTTATATTTCTTTTCAATCATGGCTCACAACACTAATTATCGGTCTATCCTCTGAATTAAATTCTATAACATAATTTTGCGGGTCGTTTATTAGTAAATGTGCAGTTTCTTCATCAAGTTCAACTGCACTGACATCATTATCTTCTTCCATTGTACCCAGCGGACAGTAGTCCATTTCCAGATGAGCCTCTTGCCCCCAGAATGACACCATTCTCAGTACATAAACACTTTCATTGTTTATTGCAGCTTTAACGGCAAAGTTTCCATCGGAGTAGTGTACTATCTTTTCTTTCGATGTATCCCATACGAACACTATACCGCCCTGTCCCTGAGAAACATAAGCGCAGCACACTAAAAGATCATCATAAAGATCTGCTGAAAGATACTCTATATCATCACGACTTCCATTAGAAATATCATGCCATATCGGTCGCAGCATATCCATAGTAATGATCTGCTCGGAGTTTTCCGTCTTTATTGTCAGAAGTGTATTTCCAGTACCTATACTGATAGTTTTCATAATCCCACATTCCTTTCCTCTCATACGATTAGCCATACCTTCTCACTCAGTTATACAGCAATTGTCGATTCGTAACCGCTAAAAAATCAAACACAATATAATTATAAGCAATACAATGCCTAACACTTTTTGCCAAACGGGAATATTATCTTCCTGCGGAGGGTCTCTGCGTTTGAATGCATAATCATCGCTGTCATCATTAAACATTTCAAACTCCAGGAGATCATCTAATCCATTGTTATTAAAATCCATATCAGCACCTCCAGGTTTCTTTTTGTATTTAGAATATTATATCATACAATTTATATTTTGTGGTAACTTTTTTTGGACTAAAGCCATTTACGGCATTTAAAACTAAACAAAAATTGTCGTGTAGAATTATACATACAAAACAATTCGCAGCAAATGATCTGTATTTAATAACATAGACATTATAAATAAAATCCATCCAATAAAAATAGGCAAATCGCAGAAATTAAAAATAATTTCTCGATTTGCCTTAACATTTTTACTTCAATCCTATGTATATATGAAAACAAAAATTATTTGCCAGAAATAATTTTTCCTCAGCACATATATTTATCTATATCCAACGCAGACGAAATGTTTGTCAATACGGAAACAATAAACTCTGTCAGCAGGATTATTATTCTCATCCGTCAGAAGCAAATTGCTTATAGACCTTACATATTTTTCGATGCATTCTCACCCATACAAAATTTACAGAGTGCCGTACACTCTTGCCACACCAAATTTATTATTCCTACAAACTTTTTGAAAAAACAAAATTTGCATTTAACAAAATGGCCTCTAAGTGTGCTTACTTATGGAAGGAGTTTTTTATAAACAACAAAATAAAAATTATATTTGTGATATGCCTGATGTTAAATATGATTCCATGCTGATTAATTTTGTAATGCCGCACCTATTGTCTGTGCAATCCGCTGTTAAAAGATCCCCACGCCGTACCATGTCAGGTGATTCTCACAAAAAATATTACAAACACCAAAATTGACCTCAAAAAAACGCCTCCCCGCCCCCTAACTTATGAAAGGGAAAATCATAATACTCCAAATACGTCCTCGTGTGTTTCAGATATTCTTTTCTAAAATCGCTGACCCCAGCGTATGCAATCACAAAAAGATGCAGCATTTCTCGGCTCTACCAATTCCGGACAATTATGTAATCCTACAAACATTTCAAAACCGGTTAAGATTTTGCCAGAAAACGCCCCCTTACCTTATGAAGATATGATTTATCTTCTTTTGAAATAATAATTTTGGGCTAATGTGAGATACCTATTGTCGCTGTCGGGATATTTATTTTTACAAACATTTCAGCCAGAGTTGGATTTTTACTGTTGCCAGCCCTTACCTAGTGCGAGACCATGTTCATCGTTAGAATGCCGAAAGACATAATGATAATAGCCACCTAGATATCAGTTCTCACAAACTTTATTACAAATCGCTCGACAGACCAGACAAAAGTGCTCTGCCGTTTCTTACCTATTGAAAGGAGTTTTTCATTATACAGTAATCTCAATCAACATAATAAGCTTATCGTAATCGCTGACCGCGCAGTTTGCTGTCCCGCCAACAGCAGATAGAAATGCAGCAGTGATAGCAACGACAATTCAGACTGAAAGGAGGCATTCAGGCGCAGGTACATAGTTTTAGATGAGATTACATCGAAGTAATCCACCGCACTTCGATATCAAGACTGTCGGATCCAGTATGCTAGATACTGACCCTAATGCCGAGTCGTATCACAGCATCTATCCGACAGAACCACACCATACACCACTATATATTTTCTAACCGAAAAACGAAAGGACGTTGCAAATGACATTTACACAGAAGAAAGAGATCATAACACAGATTACCGAGCTGCTGGATCAGCTCATCGAAGTCGAGCCTGTGGCACCTGCCCCAGTTTCCGAAGCGAGCGCGGACAAGCCGCTGGAGATGCTGACAGTCAAGGAGTGTGCCGCGCTTGTTGACGGTCTGTCGGAGAACACTATTCGTCAGTTATGCGCACAGGATAAGATCGCCCATGTGAGGGCTGGCGTAGGTCGTCACGGAAAGATTCTTGTAAGCAAAGTGTCGCTGTTAAAATATCTCGGTATCGTAGGTTGAACAAAAAAAGATTTGATGGAGATAATCGCAAAATGTATATTATTTCCATTTAAAAAAACAATATTACGCAAGTACAGAAAGACCCGGTTACTTACCGGTCTTTCATGCAATTATGAGCTAAGGTCATAATTGCGCTGTTTAGTGACTTCCACCCTAAACGAAGGCTCGATAATATCGAGCCCAAGAAATAGAATGATAAAATGAAAGGGTTGATAATTATATCAAGAAAAAATGACCAACTCCGACGCAAGGAGATCGTGTACACAGCGGAGGAATGGAAACAGATCGAGAAGAATGCAGCGAAGTGTCACTTGAAGACCGCAACGTTCATAAGGGCTATGTCGCTCGATGTCGCAGTTACAGTCGTTGACCTGAAAGAGCTTGCTCCCATGCTGAACGGTATGAGGATTATTTCCAACAATGTGAATCAAGTCGCTAAAAAGGCAAATGAAACGAACAGCATTTATGCCGATGATGTCGAAAAGCTGCGCGAGGAGGTGGGGCAGCTTTGCCGTACTGTAAGTCAGTGGCTATCCACGGTCACGTTGACAAAACCCTGAAGTACATACTCGACCCGGACAAGACTGAGGAGCTGCTTTATACGTCCTCCATAAACTGCATGACTGAAGCCGACCTAGCATTTACACAGATGAAAGCTGTTTATGAGCAGTACAGCCGACGCAGCTATGATGCACCTCAGTCAAAAAACGGGAAGTCTGCTGTCAAAGCTATCCACTACATAATCAGTTTTGCGGATTCGGAGAACGTCACGCCTGAGCTTGCGCATAAGATAGCCAAAGCTTTAGTGCGAAAGAATTTTGGTGAGGATGCGCAGGCGGTCATCGCCACGCACACCAACACCGAGCATGTGCATTGTCATATCCTTGTGAACTCCTATTCGATATCCGGTCAGCGGTTTTATGATAACAAGAAGTCGATAAGGATAGTTCGTGAGAACACGAATGGAGTATGCCGTGCGTTTGGTGTTACGCCTGCATTGAACTTTGAGAACAAGGGGCGGTCTATCTCTCACTATGAATGGGAGTGCAAAAAAAAGGCATATCGTGGAAAGAGCATATCCGCAATGCGATTGATAACCTGATACCTTCCGTCAGTTCGCTTGACGATCTACTCGCAGAGCTTGAACGGCATGGCTATTCTATAAAGAGGGACAAGTATCTTTACATCAAAGCACCCGGACAGCAGAGGGCGGTGAGCTTGTGGAAGCTGGGCGAGGACTACACCGAGGAATCGCTGAATGCAAGAATACTCTGGCGCATGGTGGGCGGCGGTAATGGCTTCGAACATTTCAATAATACAGGGATAGAGCGTGCATATATTTCAGTCATTGGCGAGGTCAGAATTCTTGCTTCTGAAAAGAGAAAAGTTCAGCGCAGAGTAAATCCAAATGTTCCGTATGCGATTGATAATGATCTGGATATATACAAGTTATCAGCGCAGCTTACGGTTATAAATCGGGATAAGATCATGTCTATTGAAGATTTAAAATACCGAATCGATAAGCAGGGAGCGGAGTATATTGCTTTGCAGGAACAGTTATCCAAGAAGCTGTTGGAGCAGGAACAGCTTCAGGAGCTGATACGTCAGAGTGAATTCTATTTTGCTAACGCAAATAGGTATGATCTGTCGACTGAGGATAAAAACCGTCTCGAAATATATAAATCTTCAATGACTGCTAATGATATTAATTCGCCAGATGATATAAATACTTGGCGCGAGCGTAATAGCAAACTGCTATCTGATATTACGGCACTCAAAAATACTCTCGCTGAGAAAAAGAATAGGATCGCGATGTACACTAATATTCGTGATACTTATTATGAAATATCTCAGGGCGATTATATTTCAAAACTCGTCGAGAAAGAAAAATTGCGCAGGGAGCAAGAACGTCAAAAGAAATCACAGGAAGTTAAAAAGAAGAAAGGAAGTCGATAATTATGGGTAGAAAGGCAGATATAAATAATCTCATTAGAGATGCAGAGCACAAGGACAAGATCGTTATTGATGCTATAAACAATCTTGAAACTGCTAAGGCTAACTCAGCCGAGGCTTGGGATAAGGTCAGGAAGCGAAGAAAAGAACTGGAGCAGGAAAATAATAATGCTATTGCGGAGATCAGCAAGAAGCTATTCTGGGCTGACATAACGGCTGAGGAATTGCAGTCAAAATGGGACGAGCTGCTTTTGATTTCTGAGGTCAAGGAGTATATTGAATTTGAGACGGCTAATCATAAGGCGGAATTGGCGAAAAAGGCAGCTGAGGGAGCTGCTAAGAAGAAGGCGGAGAGCCAAACTGATGATGACAATAATGATCGTACAGATGAAAATGGTGATCCGGGAAAAGTGATCTCATCAGATAACATTTAATAGTAGGTATAGAATATTAATCCACGAGACCTTATAGATATATTTCGGCAAATTTCCATTTCCTATATTTCACAAAAAGAGTATTGACTTTAAAGCGTGAAAGTGCTATAATTATAGTGCAGAAATATGCCAACGGTCTCCGAAAGGAGGAAGCCTTATGGCATCAATAGAAAAACGAGGAAACAGTTATCGTATAAAAGTATCATGCGGGTACAAGGTTGACGGAAAGCAGGTCACTCAGCGTATGACCTGGACTCCCGCCCCCGACATGACCCCGAAACAGATTGAAAAGGAACTGCAAAGGCAGGTCGTATTATTCGAGGAAGAGTGCAAGAACAAACCAGTGGTTGCGACAATTAAGTTCGAGGCCTTAGCCGAAGAATGGTTTGAAAAATACGCTAAACTCAATCTGAAAAGCACTACCTTCACCCGCCAGCGCCAGCTTACCAAGCGCGTTTACAAAGCAATAGGACACCTGCGCCTCGATAAGATAACTGCCCGCGATATACAGAAATTCATAAACAGCCTTGCCCAGGAAGGAGTAAACGAGCATACAGGCAAGCCGCTGTCAAGAAAAACTATGGTTCATTATTTGTCGTTCATATCGACGATACTGGACTATGCAATAAGAATGGATATGCTGAATGACAACCCCTGCAGGCGTGTGACGATCCCGAAAGGCAGCAAGAAAAAGCGTCACATTCTCACAATGGAGGAAACACAGCATTTCTTCAAGCTGCTCGATGATCACGCTCCGCTGAAATGGAAAGCATTTTTCGTGCTGATAATTTACAGCGGTATGCGCCGCGGTGAAATGCTCGGGCTAGAGTGGCATGACATCGACTTCAGCACAGGAATGATACACATTGAGCGCACATCAAATTACACTAAGGCGAGGGGGATTTACACTGACACGCCGAAAACCGAGAACTCAGTGAGGTACATAAAAGTCCCGATGAACGTCATCGATGTTCTGAAAGAGTACAGGCTTTGGCAGAACGGCGAGCGTGAAAGACTCGGCAGCAAATGGGTCGAAACGAACAGACTGTTTACAAAATGGTGTGGCACACCCATGAATCTTCAGACACCCTATGGCTGGCTGCAAGAGTTTTGCGAGGAGCACGATTTTCCATTCTATGGTATACACCAGTTCAGACACTTACATACTAGCTTACTGATCGGCGCAGGCATTGATCCTACAACGGTTTCGGGCGTTTTAGGCCATGCGCAAGTCTCGACAACTTTGAATCTTTACAGTCATATGTTCAGAGAAAACCAGGTTCGAGCCTGCGATGCAGTTGCAAACGCTCTGTCATTCGTTCAGCCCACCGACCCTACACCTACTCCACCGCCTGTTTCAAACACAGCTAATTGTAAGGAAGATTATGATAATCCTCCCCGCATAACCTGGTCCAGGACAGGCTATGGTGCGTGAAGTTACAGCAAGTCCCATATAAGTCCCAAGGCGGTTTTCAAGGCAAAAAGAAAAGCTCTAAAACCGCGCATCTACGCTGTTTTAGAGCTATCATCAAGATGACCCGTACGGGAATTGAATTAAATTTTTCAGATTTTCTAACCTGCCGTGATATGGGAAATAGCCCGTATTTACGGCGTTTTTTAACCTTAACTCGTTTTATTATGCTGTCCTTTATTCTATCTTTTTGGAACTTGTAAAGGACAGACAAAGGACAACGTTATGGTCATACTCCTGTTATTTTCTTTTGAGAAGAACATCAACCCAATAATATGGAGGACACGAAAATGAAAAATATTCTCGATGAACTTTACGATTATGACCTGTTCCACCTGACCGAAATTGAGGATATGGACGGTTCATACAAGAAAGCACTCGACAGGCTTGTTAAAGCAGAAGCCGAACTGAAAAAAGCCTATCCCGATAATGACGAAATCCTCGATGAGTACCAGTCGGCGGACATTGAGCTGCATAATCTCTCCAACCGCAATGAGTTCCGCAAGGGCTTCAAGGTCGGCGCACAGCTTGTCCTTGAAATTATAAAGCCCATTAAATGAGCAGAGTTTTGGACAAAAATGTCCATAACCCTAAACAGGGATTTTGCTTCATGTCACGGATCACAGATTTGTTATCCGTGAGTAATCATTAACAGGAGGGAATAACTATGAGCAGATACACAAGTGAACAGACCGCATATAACCCACTGAAAAAGAAATACGTTCCTCTGTGGAGACTTGACACCAACACCGTGACTGTTACCCACTTCAATTCTGACACTCAGACCGAGGAGCGCAAGACCTACAGCACCGATTTCATCAGGTATCATCTTCATTTCTCTGACATCCATTGCCCTGACAGGCTTCGCAGGCTCGTCAACGAGGGCAAGATCATTCAGTACCTCGATGATATGGAACTGAAAGTCAGCGAGGCTATCTCCCGTCAGGTAGAGCTTTGGAAGCAGACAGATAGTTGTTATCTGAAAGCTGTCCTCAGCGGTGACACTGAGAAGATGTTCGGTCTGGAAAACTGCTTCGTCTATATGGCAAGAGAAGCTGTGTTTGAGTGTATGGTTTATATTTGAATGTTTACGGCTGTACCTTCGGGTGCAGCCTTTTTAAAAGCCGGATCTCAGGCTATAGAATAATTCAGCAAAATAACTTGCTAACTCTATAGTATCTTCACTCTCACTTAACAGTATCGCCTGAACGATAATGCTCTCATTCCCATCTTTTTTATATAATTCGGGATGATTCATTCTTTTCGTGTCTGATAAGAATTCAAGTAATTCATTTCTCTGTTCAAGAGCGGTGCTATCATTAGAACTTATCCAGAATACAACTTTTTTATCTGTATCCTTATCACGAAGACGAGCGCATAGTCTGCCTTGATCTTCATACTCTTCAATGTAGCATGATAGAGAATAGTCATCATCACTATCTGGAATCGGATTAGGATAATCGCCCAAGAATCCCTGAAATAATGGAACGATTGGATTATCCATAGTTAGATCATGATTATTGAAAAACTTGCCCATAACATTTTCCTTTCATAATTCATTATTTTTTATGTTTTTCTTCAATTGCCAACAATGAAGAATCATTATCAAAGTCCGTAGATAAAATATCATCATTCCAAATACGAATGATATTATTATCAAAAATATACTGTATAGATTTCATGATTCTTGACGGTTCGTATATCTCTGTTCCTAAAACAAGCTGTGGAACAGTAGCAAGTGCCATTTTTTCAGTTTGTTTTTTCTTAGCAACAGCATACTGGCTTAATAAAGGAGTAGCTCCGTTTTTATGAGCACTATTAAATCTGTCTTTTAATTGTGGAAGATGAGTTTTCAAAAGAGCAGGCAAATCATCATATACAAGGCGAGAACTAATATCCCACGCATAGTAGGGCGTTATCTTACCATCGAAGGGATTAAGGTAAATGTGATTAAAGAAATCAATATCAACGATACAGCCATGAATACTTCCCCAACCACCAATGCTTTTAATCTCTCTTGAAATATGATGCAGTGCCGACTGATAAGGAGAAACAGCAGCCTGCACTTTCTGAGCATATTTCTCCATATTGTTGTAATAATAGTTTACATCTGTCGTTTCAAGCCTTTTTCGCTGTCCACCAGATAAAAGACATAAGCTTGAAGCTGATTGCAATAAAAACATATAAAAACCGTTTCTTTTTAATACATAGAGGACTCCTGGGTAATTACACCCATTACTTCTAATGCCTCTTGCAAGATTAAAATCTTTATACATCTCGGATGTTATCTGGTGTATGCCATCTTTCATTTCTTTGAATGGATCATACCAGCCTGATATTGTAAAAGCATTGAGTTTCCATTTTGACGGCTTGTATCCGACTTGATTGTCTGACAGTACAGTTGTACCGTCTTTACTACGAATAAGAGAGTTTTGATGTGTATGACCGTTAATATATACCCAATTAGGATTACAAGGCTTTTTTGTCCAATCATACACAGGTGTATGTGTAAGGACAATGACCTGAATATCCTCGGCGCAACGCAGGACCTTTTCGTATACACGTTCAAACTGTGCTGATAATTCCTTATCTTTTTGAAGGCTGGTTATTGTAGAACGATATAAACCTAATTCAGCGTTATAATGCTGATTCAACCCTGAAAAGCCAATACCGCCTAACAAAATGAAATCAGCTTTTAAGAGAACGTCTCTCAGATCATCATCAGAAGCTGTCAGTATCATTTCTTCTGAAATAATACGTTTCTCTCGGTTCTTATACCTGATAAGCAGCTCGTTCTGTAAAAGGACACAGCTTCCGAACCATTTTGAAACTTGAATGCGTTCACGATAATCATTTACGATATCAGTAACAGACCTTGAAACAAAACCTTCTTTCAAAAATTCTGTGTTGTCATCCCATAATTCATGATTACCTAAAATGGAAACAACTGTGCCGTTCCACGCTGCCGTAAGCTTACGATAAAAAAGAGTGACTAATTCTTTGTGATGTCCGACATCACCGCCAACGAGCAAATATCCATGGTGGTTATTTACACTCATCATCATTTCTGATATTTTTTTATCTATAGCCTCACTTAATTCTCTGTAGCTAACATTTCCCTTTTCTAATAGCTTTCTTAGTTGATGCTCCAAGTGTATATCCGAGATATAATAGACAGTTTTTGACGGTGAATCGTCATTCAAAGTAAGATCATATACACATGATTCCGTGTTTCTTTTTACTAATATCGCATTTGATGAGGGAGCAGGAGTTTCAACGTCAGCAATGTGTAACAGAGGGAGTGGTTTTGTATCTGAGGCGGCAATGATTGATTTTAGGTAATCAGTCATTTCCGTAGTTAAAGGTTTGGTTGTAACTATCGGCTCGCCTTGTTCTTCTATCCTTTGAAGTAGTCGTTCATTCCATGCAATAACATAATTTGCTCCATATTTATTTACAATAGCATCTATTACGATTTTATTATTACGCATTTTTTCTGGAATCCATTCGATACTAAATCTCTTTTCTCTGATGTCATTATCGGATGCTTCAATAATTGTTAAACACATTTCAGGAGTAATAAACCTCTCCGGAATATACCTTAATACAAATGGATCGCCTTCAAATGCTTTATCACACAATTCTTTTGTAATTTTGGACTCTGGGACATACTTAATTGCAGTTGGACAATTCGAGATAGCGACGTTAATAAGCGTTTTACTAATTCGGTTTTGCGGAACGTATTCTAAAGCTTCACCATCGCCGGTAACAGCAAGGAGCAGTATGTCCTTTGTTATAAATTCCTTGGGAATATCTTTTAAGCTGCAAGGAGAGTTCTTTATAGATTCTATAACCAATTGTTCATCAATGAATCTGTTTGGAATATATGAAATAGGATATTGGTAATAACCATATCCTTTCAATTTTATCGTTTGACATACTGCAATTTTGGCTAAACTTTTAGTTATCTTGCTTTTAGGAACGATTGATATTGCTGTACCGCTCTGAGCAACTGCCAATTTGATTATCTCTTTTGTAATGAATTCATCAGGAATATAATACAGTGCTAATCCGTTTTGCATTACGGCAGCCTTGCAAAGGTCTTCTGTAATGAGCTTTTTGGAAACAGATTTTATAGCTGTTCCGTCATTTTCTATGGCAAGCTGAACCATTTCGGGAGTTTGGATGCGTTTGGAGACTTTGCGTAGAGTTCTCTCACAGGGATTATCATAAAACAGCTCAATCGCAGACTTCTCTTTAAGTCCTAAAGATACTTCAAGAGAATTAATTCTTTCTGGCCATAATTCTTTACACATATATATCAACTCCTTTAGCAAATAACTGTTAAGTATATTATACCATAGCAAATATGAAAAAGCAATAGCAAACAGCGATTTTACGCTGTTTCCAACATTGACTCCATCGGAATCAATGTTCCGTTAAAAATAAAAGAGCCAAGAAGCAATTCTCCTCAGCTCCGTAGTATTATTCAATCCCCGTAAACATCACCTGATAACTCAGCCCTGTAAACTCCCTGAGAAAGTCCATATCCGAGAAGTTCAACCCATAGTTATGGGACTTGCCGCCCTCTTTGCCTGTGTAGAGGTACTCCATTTTCTCCTGATCGAGATGCTCGGTACGGAAGACTTCACGGTCAAAGCCTTTTTCTTTCAGGTGATACAGTACTATGCGTGAGAGCTGCACTTGAACGATGCGGTAGCTCTCGGTGTCGGCACAGTGGTCGAGAATGCCCAGAATATCGAATATAGTTTCGGTATCTTTCAGATGGTCGGTATCGTACTCGGCTTCGGGGCTGTACTCAATATACTTATCATTGTTGAGGAACTGCACCGTGCAATTCACATAAGGAATGATTTTAAGCTGTGTTTCCAGGCTGATCTCACTTCCGCGGCGCAGGCTCACCCAACGCTGTGACAGAGAACTTACCGACTTGAACACGCTACGCTTTTTGTTAGCTTCGGGAATGATCGGCGTATCGTCCTCGTTTATAAGGTAATCTATCGGAACATCGAAGTATTCCGCTATCCTCGTTATCATTTCGAGATTAGGCATACCGTCATTCACCCATTTTGTGACGGTCGCTGCCGAGATACCAAGCTCGGTGGCTAATGTCCTCGGCTTGATTCCTCTCTCATCGCAAAGTTCATTGTATTTTCTCCAAAAGACAGTCATTTTGTGTCCCTCCAATTTGTGCAAAAGGCAGAACTTAATTTGTTCTGATTATTTTCGCTTGACAAATGCTACTTAGGTAGCATATAATATATCTCAGAGATTGGAATGTGTTATTTCTTGATTTATTATAGCACATCATACGCAATCTGTCAAGAGAAATAAAAGAAAAATTACAAAAAAGAGGAAACCGACAAAATGATTAGTATTTCATGGGGAGAACCCCGACCACTGCGGCAGAGGACTGATGCAATTCCTTTTCCGCTCGATGCTCTACCACCTGTCCTGCGGGATATGGCAGGAGCGATCTCGGTCACGACTTCCACCGATGTGGGAATGGCAGGGACAGCGATGCTCTCAGCCGTGGGCTACTGCTTCACTGGTCTGTATAGGCTTGCAGGAAAGGCAGACCACACCGAACCGCCTGTGCTGTATTCTATCATAATTGCACAGCCGTCTGAAAGAAAAAGTCCTGTGATGCACTTCATCAAAGCTCCGTTCGATAGTTTTGAGAGCAAGTACAACAAAGACCGCCGTGAGGAGATGTACAAGGCACAGCAGGACGTAAAAGCTATTGAAGCCCGTGTCAAGGTTATGGAGAAAGAGGACGAGCCTGACACCGCAGCTATCGCAAAGCTCCGTGTGCAGGCTGACAATATTCGTAATACAACTCCTATCCGTATCGCCGTTGACGATATAACGCCCGAATCCCTTGTGATTGAGCTGAGCGAGAACGACTCTCTGCTGATGATCTCGGACGAAGCAGGAATGCTCAGTAACTTTAACGGAAAGTACAACGGCGGTATACCAAACCTCGACTTGCTTCTGAAATCGTGGAACGGTGAGAAGTACATCTGCAACAGAGTTATCAGAGGGCGAACGGAAATCCCCCGTCCTTATCTTTCAGTTGCTCTCGCAGGTCAACCATATATATGGGATAACATGATGAACGACACAGCTTTCAGGTCAAGCGGACTTATCGCACGTTTCGTTCCATGTTTCGCCAAGAGTGATGTTGGAAAGCGGCGATATGATACCGCACCTATATCAAAAGAGGTCAGGGAGCAGTATCACAATTTCATTCATCAGCTCCTGAAAGGAAAGAAAGATCATAATGGTGAAGAAACGATACTGCATTTGTCCCGTCACGCTTCCGAGGAATATATCGAATACTGCAATAACTATATCGAAAAAGAGATCAAGGAATCCATGTGCTGCTGTCAGGACTGGGGCGGAAAGTTCCACGGTCTGATACTTCGGATAGCTTGTATCCTGCATTGTGCGGACTGCTGTTCCAGAGGTGTTGAGCCGTCCGATGAGAGCGTGAACCACGATACGCTTGTGAGGTCGTTCAGCATTGCTCACTACTACCGCTATCAGGCGATTTACGGTTTCAGCGTGAATGCTCCCGACGGGAACATTGTCAAGGCTGAGAAGATCATTCAGATCATCAAGACGAAGAATATCAAACAGGGATTGAAGTCAGACCTCTACCACGCCTGCCGATGTAATCTTTTCCCTACGGCAAAGGATTTCTATTCGGCTCTCGATACTCTTGCGGAGTATGGGTATATCGCTTATGAAGATGTGACCGCCGCCAACAACAAAAAGGCTCAGATGGTTTATGTGAATCCTCATATCTGAATCACGTTGGATTTTGTGGTTTTTGTGGTGGCTGACATTGAAACGACGGTATTACGGACTTTACAAGAGCCGGACTGAAATGTTGGTTGCCGGCAGTTGATGGTGGTTGAGTATTTCTGAGGATAGGCTAATGCTCAATTTTGAGCATTAGGTCATGGAAAAAATCATAATTTTTGTGGAAGGAGGTGAGATGTATGCCCGATATGGAAAAGGTAAAAGCGCTGACTTCTATCCTTGAAGAAAGAAGCGGTCTTGATATTCGTGAAGCTGTTGCTCGCAGCATTCACTACCTCAATGGTTATGAGAGCTTTCTCTATAAAAACGAGATAGAGTATCTGCTCGAAACTCTCGGTGTCGAGGAGGAGCCGCCGTTCTGATTCGGGAGAGTG
This sequence comes from Ruminococcus sp., assembly GCF_024692365.1. Taxonomy (GTDB): domain Bacteria; phylum Bacillota; class Clostridia; order Oscillospirales; family Ruminococcaceae; genus Hominimerdicola. The sequence goes on from NZ_JAILMR010000086.1 coordinate 75,773, forward strand.
AACTTGCTCATTTTTGAGCGGGTTCATTTTATCAAAAACTGCATTAACTTTTGCTCATTTTTGAGTTAAATATGAATGTCAATTTTCAAAAAATGTAATGCGGGTTTTTGAATAAATGTACCCACGTTTTCGGCTGCTCCGTCAGCCGTTCTTCTCCCGTCAGGGATAGCCCCGCAGGGCGGAGTAGTTCTTGGGGCGGTCTTATGCTGCCGCAAGTACTACGGAGTTACAAACGGCGCTCTGCACCGTTGTAACCGCTGCTCCGCAGCTTTTTCCCTGCGACCATCTCTTGTGTCGTTCAGGAAAAATTTGTCCGTCAGGACTGGCGATAGCCCTTCCGCCTTAGCGGTCAAGAAAGGAGTTGATGCCTATGATTTTTTTGTTGGATTTCGTAGAAAGAGAGAAGTAAATCCAATGAAAAAGAGAGGTCAATGAAATGAAAGAAAAAAGAATCTCATTCGGTCAGGGACACGGCTCTCTGGCTCACAACAATAGAGAGTTCGTGGCGGCGAATGTTGACCCTCTCCGAACTCCAAACAATATCACTTTTGTATGTCAGCCGATTGCAGAAGCATACGATCAGCTTTTCAAGGAATCGACCGAGCGATATAATGCCCGTCAGAAAAGAAATGATCGCAAGATCGGTGACTACTATGAACACCTTTTCGGCTGTAAGCCCTGCAACACGGTCAAGGTCAATGCTCTCGACCAAAAGAGTTTTTACGAAGTGGTGGTGCAGATCGGAAAGCGTGAGGATTCGGGCATCGGAACGGAAGATGAACAGCTTGTGGCTGATTGCCTGAAAGAGTACATGGAAGGTTTCCAGAATCGCAATCCCAACTTCTACGTTTTTAACGCCGTCCTGCACATGGACGAGGCGACTCCCCATTTGCACTTTGACTACATTCCTGTCGGGCATTACAAGCGAGGTCAGGACGTTCAGAACGGCATCGCCCAGGCTCTTAAAGAGATGGGCTACGGCACAGGCAAGCAGGCTATTGCCCGTTGGAGAGCTGCCGAAATTGAGGTGCTGAATAAGATATGTCTTGAACATGGTATAAAGCCCCTCGCCCCTGAAAAAGCAAGAGGTACACTTGAAGTCGAGGAGTACAAGGAACAGCGCCGTCAGGCTGATAATCTGGCACTCCAAAATGCCCAGGTCGAAGCTCAGATTGCTGTGAAAAAAGCAGTGCTTTCCACGACAGAAACTCAGCTCGAAGAACAGCAGAAGCTCCTCGGCGAGACACAGCAGCAAGTTCGTGAAGCGACTGCCGACCTTATGGAACAGACACGGAAAATTGAGGACGGCGAAACGGAGCTGTCCGAAATGATCGATAAGGTCGAAAAGAAGAAGCAGGAGTATCAGAGGATAGAGAAGAACGCTAACGATATTCTCAACCTTATCCCCAGTTATGAGAAGGACGATCAGGCGGAGCGTGACTTTGAGCTAATTCAAACTACGCTCGGTGGTCTTACTCGCAATGCTATGGCTGCAATGAAGAACAGGGACGAGATCAATGTTCAGGTCGGGGAGCTTTGCAAGATACTGAAAAAAGCCCTGAACAAAGTCCACAAGTACAGCATAACGATAGGCGAACAGCGGCAGCTTCTTCATAAGATCGAAAAGCTCAATGATGAGCTTACTGATAAGAACAAGAGCCTGTACTCTCGCAACCGTGAATTATCTGCTGATAACAGCACACTGAAAAAGAAATATGATACAGTGATGGCTGTATATCGTCAGGTCGAGAGCATTGCTCCCGAAGCTATTACACAGGCGAAGATGCTTGTTGAAGCCGAAAGGCAGAGGGAGCAGGAACTGCAACAGTTAGAAGCTCAGTCCCACCCAAAGAAAAAATCGTGGGGCTTAGAATAAACATATACAACAAGATAGAAAGCAGGGGAAGTACCTGCTATGGAGGAAATAATGACTACAAATCGTAAGAACGAGCTTATCGCTCAGCTCGTAAATATCCTGAGCGAACTTATCGAAGCCAATGATTCTGAACAGGTGTCTGAGGTCAAGTCCGATGCCGTAGAGATGCTCACCGTCCGTGAGTGTACCGAAGCTGTCAAGGGACTGTCCGAGCATACTGTCCGCAAGCTGATCGCCCAGGGAAAGCTCCCTTACCTGAGAGCCGGAGACGGAGTTAAGGGAAAGATGCTCATCAACAAGGCTGATCTGCTTGCCTACTTCAACGGACAGACAGCAAACAGATAAGTCTGTACGCTGAGAACGGCGATTTTACGCTGTTTGAGCGTCAACAGACAGAAAATCCACAAACACCATAGAACAGAGGACATAGATTTGGGCATACTCCCGAAAAGACAAAAAGATACATTAAGTTACTTGACATACAGCCGAATGCGCGCTATGATTAGAGTAACAGGAGTATGCCATAAAATCTATGTTGACAGAAAGGGAATCAACTTATGGCTACGATAAGAAAAAGAGGAAACTCCTATCAGATCAGAGTTTCCTGCGGATATGATACATCAGGTAATCAGGTCGTTCAGACTATGACTTGGAAGCCTGCGGACGGTATGAACAAAAAGCAGATCGAGAAAGAGCTTCAGAAGCAGGCTATTCTCTTTGAGGACAAGTGCATGAAGGGACAGGTCACAGCGAACATCAAGTTTCAGGACTTTGCCGAGCAGTGGTTCGAGGAATACGCAAAGCTCAATCTCCGCAACACTTCCTATGAGCGTATGAAACAGCTCACGGTGAGGGTGTATCCTGCGATCGGACACCTCAGACTTGACAAGATCACCTGCCGTCATATCCAGCAGTTCATCAACGATCTGGCACTTAACGGCAAAAGCCTTAAAAACGGCAGACCGCTGTCAAGAAAGACAGCCGTTCATCATCTCAGCTTCATAAGCGATGTGTTCAGCTACGCTGTGAAGATGGAAATGCTCACCGATAACCCCTGCAAGCGTGTTACCGTTCCGAAGGGCGAGAAGAAAGAAAAGGACATCTACACTCTCGAAGAAGTCGCACACCTCTTTCAGCTCCTTGAAACTGCACCGCTTAAATACCGCACTTTCTTTACTTTGGCGATATACAGCGGATTCAGACGTGGAGAAATGCTCGGTTTGGAATGGAAAGACATTGACTGGGAGCATAACGTTATCAGCGTCCGCAGGACAAGCAACTATACCGCTTCAAAGGGTATCTACACCGACACCACCAAAACAAAGAAGTCTCAGCGTTCGCTGAAATTTCCCCAGAGTGTCATGGACTTGCTTCGTGAGTACAAGAACGAGCAGGACGAGGAGCGTATCAGGCTCGGTACGAAGTGGCAGGACTATGACCGTCTTTTCGTCAAGTGGGACGGACGACCAATGAATAACAATACGCCGTATTTCTGGCTGAAAGAATTCTGTGAAGAAAACAATTTCCGTTTTTGTGACATTCACTCCCTGCGACACTTCTATGCTTCGGCTCTCATCAATGAGGGCGTGGACGCAGCCACCGTGTCGGGGGCGTTAGGTCACTCGACGATAACAACCACGACTTCTATCTACTGTCATGTGTTCAATCAGGCTCAGGCGAGAGCAGGAGACGCTATCGCATCGGTGCTTGACTTCAAGAAGCACTCCGATGATGCCAAAGGACAGCCCGAAGCTGTATAAAGGACAAGTAAAGGACAGAAGCCGTAGCAGGGTAAAAAAAGAACTCTCAAATGACGTAATATCGTCATTTGAGAGCCTTATGTGTGGTGACCCGTACGGGAATTGAAAATCTCGGCGCACTTTTCGTGACTTGTCGAGATATGCAGAAAATCCCGAAAATACGGCATTTTAGAACAATACACAAAAATACGTTTACGCTGTTTTTTGCTAAGTTTTTGCACCCTTAGCGGACAAATAGCGGACAAAATATCCGACATACCCTTGTATAATTTTCGATATGGAGGATATAGAAATGATAAACATTCTTGATGAACTTTACGATTATGACCTGTTCCACCTGAACGAGATTGAAGATACAGACGGAGCATACAGAGCAGCCCTCGACAGGCTCGTCAAGGCAGAAGCCGAGTTGAAGAAAGCCTATCCCGACAGTGAAGACATTCTTGACGAATACCAGTCAGCGGACATTGAACTGCATAATCTCTCCAACCGCAATGAGTTCCGCAAGGGCTTTAAGGTCGGCGCACAGCTTGTCCTTGAAATGATAAAGCCTATTAAGTGAGGTGGACGGTATGAGCAGATACAAGAGCAAACAGACCGCATACAGCTCCCTGAAAAAGAAATACGTTCCGCTGTGGAGACTGGACACCAACACCGTGACCGTCACCCACTTCAATGCTGACACTCAAACCGAGGAAAGCTTTACCTACCACACTGACTTCATCAGGTATCATCTTCATTTCTCTGACAGTCATTGTCCCGACAGGCTTCGCAGGCTCGTCAACGATGGCAAAGTCGTGAAGTACCTCGATGATATGGAACGGAAAGTCAGTGAAGCTATCTCCCGTCAGGTAGAGCTTTGGAAGCAGACAGATAGTTGTTATCTGAAAGTTGTCCTCAGCGGTGACACTGAGAAGATGTTCGGTCTGGAAAACTGCTTCGTCTATATGGCAAGAGAAGCTGTGTTTGAGTGTATGGTTTATATATGAGAGGCATCTGCAACAATTCAGGCTATATTTGCATCTTGCTTTTCAAATGGAAATGTGCTATATTTAATAAAACGAGGGTAGGTGATCCTTATGGATAAAAATGAGATCATTTTATATGAGACCGCAGACCACGCTGTAAAGCTCAATGTGAATACCGACGGTGAAACAGTGTGGCTGAACCGAGCACAGCTTGCGGAGTTGTTTGACCGTGACATCAAAACCATCGGCAAGCACATCAACAACGCCTTGAAAGAGGAACTTGTTGGAGATACGGCAACTGTCGCAAAATTTGCGACAGTTCAAACTGAGGGTGAGCGTGAAGTTACAAGAGACATCGAATACTACAACCTCGATGTGATAATTTCCGTTGGCTACCGTGTAAAGTCTCAGCGTGGTGTTGAGTTCCGCAAATGGGCGAACAGTGTACTGAAAGATTACATAATCAAGGGTTATGCCGTGAATAATAAGCGTATAGAACAGATAGGCGAGGTAATACGCATTATGAAGCGTGCAGAAAATCAGCTTGATGCAAAGCAGGTTCTTTCGGTGATCGAGAAGTTCAACACTGCCCTTGACCTGCTTGATGCTTACGATCATCAGACTCTTGACAAGCCCAAAGGAAACAAGGCTGTCTATGTGCTTGATTATGACGAGTGCCGCAAGGTCATCAACGAAATGAAGTTTGCATCCGACAGTGCGCTTTTCGGCAACGAGAAGGACGATTCGTTCAAGGGCAGTATCGCAAATATCTATCAAGAATTCGGCGGTGTTGAGATATACCCATCACTGGAAGAAAAAGCGGCAAATCTGCTGTATTTCGTAACGAAGAACCATTCATTCTCCGACGGCAACAAGCGGATAGCCGCAGCGATGTTCCTGTATTTTCTCGACAAGAATGATGCTCTGTTCCTTGACGAAGCCAAAACAGAAAAGGCAATAGCCGACCAGACGCTTGCGGCACTTACTATCATGATCGCTGAATCTCAGCCGGCTGAAAAGGAAATGATGATAAGCGTTATTATGAATTGTATGGTGAAATAAGATATGTTTGTGAAACGGCTGTGCCTTCGGGTGCAGCCGTTTTTGCAAAAAAGATTCCTTCTTATTTAGTTCTCTGATACTTTGCTTTCAGCTCTGCCATGATCTGCTGAAAATTCACCTGCCCGCTGGCATATCTGTCAAGGTTGCGTCTGCTTGCTTCGCTCAGTGTTAGCTCCTCGATCGCCATTGTTCCGGCAATGTTCTGTACTCGCTGTTTATGTATTATATTTGTAATAGATTTACTTTTACTATTTGATTCCATTTAACTGCCTCCTATGAGGAATATGGTAAAACTCATATAAATTCAATTATAACAACTTATGAGAAAACTCATGTTAACGAGTATGTTACAATGCTACTTTCTACAGGAACTGCTAAATTCTTATCAAACAGAACAAGGTTTTTGCCTTTATCATAGACGGTGCTTTGATATATTATTCCGCTGTAACCTAATGAACGAAAGTAATTTGCAATACAGTGAAACGGAGCATATGCAATACTCTTATCATCTGTATCAAGTGGCGTAAATAGTTCGCTTGCCAGTATATTCGCATACGCAGCAGCAATATTTTTTTGACATACCTGATCATTTTCAAGCACATCTGTTTTCAGTAAGGCATTTTTTCTCTGTGAGCTTTTAACTAATCTTCTAATTTCATGTTGTTGTCGATGTGGGTTCCATTTTTCTCCTATAGTTAGGTCAATTATCTTCACATCTTTATCAGCTGCAATAAAATCACATAATGCGAACACATTACCCTTTTTGGCTCTGCATTCTTTTTCAGAACAGAACTTGGCTTTTTCTTTACCCTTCTTATTTTTGGGAAATCCTAAAGCTAAATACAGCCATTCAACTCCTTTGGGACTAAATCTATTGTCATCTTTAATATATGTAGAATTAGGTATAAATCTACTACTTGTTGGAATAGTGTCGCTTTCATGCAAAACAGCGCCTCTAACAACATATGCATCATTAAATATAGAGATCAGTGTTTTAGAGAAATACACCTGTCCACCCTCGATAGTAAATAGCCTGTCAAATTCTGATAAAAATTTACTCTTTTTGGCTTCACATATATCATCAAAGCGAAATCTCCCTAAACATAGATCATCACGCAGTAATTCCCACTTTGCTTTTATTGCTTTATGAGCCATTTCCATATTCTCAGATCTGTAGCTTTCGCTTTTTTGAGTTATTCTTACTTTCATTAGTTATACACCCCCCTCATATATCTTACCACAATAATGTTAATAAAATATTAACAAACAGAGGCTCTGTTTATGATATAATATATTATGTATAGTTGTACCCAAGTGAGGTGAATGCGTATGTCCAAAAACACGGAAAACAGTTTTTCTTTTCAGTCGATAGTCCCGATCAAAGGCAAGAACCCCTGTATCTTATATGAGCATCAGATCGAAGCGATGCAGGCATTAGATACGATCAATAATCAGGATAGCTTTCGTGCTTTATTGGTTTTACCTACTGGAAGCGGAAAAACGCTTACAGCTACATATTGGCTGTTAAAAAACGCCGTTGATAAAGGGAAGAAGATCATATGGATCGCTCATCGTCATTTGCTTCTTGAACAGGCAGCAGAAGCCTTTGAACTTAACAGCTATACAAACCTTTTGATCAATGTCAGCGGATATTCATACCGAATAGTATCGGGCATTCATGATAAGTCTGCTTCCATAAAAAAAGATGATGGTATTCTCTTTGTTAGCAAAGATTCCATCATTCGTAGCTTAAAGTCTCTTGATAAATGGCTTTCTGGCGAGGATGTTTATCTTGTTGTTGATGAAGCACATCATTCAGTTGCTAAATCATATCGTAAGATTATAGATTATGTATTTGAAAAGGCAAATAGTGTCAAGTTATTAGGTCTTACAGCAACTCCGTTCCGTACTGCTGACGCAGAAGCTGGGGCATTAAAGACCATATTCACCGATGATATTGTATACAAAACTGATCTTGACACGCTTATCAAGAAAGAAATACTCGCTAAGCCGATTTGCCAGGAGTATGATACCGATATTCTCCTCGGTGCAAACATTGGTATAAAGGCATTAAGAAGCATCGAGCAGCTCGATGTTATTCCGGAAGATATAGCAGATGAGATCAGTACCAATAAGGAGCGTAATCGCTTTATTGTAGAGAAGTATCTTGAAAACCATGAGGAATATGGACAAACCATTGTGTTTGCTCTGAATCAGAAGCACGCTATTGCCTTGAATGCTCTTTTTAACGAAAGGGGTAAAAAGTTTGGCGTTAAATCGGATTATATCATCTCAGGCTCAAGAAACGCCGATACAGGCAAAGGCTTTACAAGCGATGAGAATCTGAAAAAAATCGCCAAATATAGAGAGGGTAAAATCCAAGTTCTGATCAACGTTAATATTCTGACGGAAGGAACCGATCTTCCTCAAACGCATACCGTTTTTCTCACACGCCCCACTATATCTACTGTTCTGATGACTCAGATGATAGGCAGAGCTTTGAGAGGTCCGAGAGCAGGCGGCACAAAAGAAGCATATATCGTCAGCTTTATTGATGATTGGAATAGTAAGATTTCTTGGGTGAATCCTGAAGCACTTACGTCTGCGGATTATATTCAGCTCGACGATCCTGTGCATAAGCGAGAGAATATCATTCGGATGCTTTCTATTTCCGCCATAGAAGAACTCGCATTGCTGGCTGATGAATCGGTTGACACATCGCACTTGGAAGGCATTCCGCTGATAGAGCGTATTCCGTTAGGAATGTATACGTTTTCTTTCATAGATACAGTAGACGGTCATAGTATGGAACGCTATCATCAGATACTGGTATATAGTAGCACTAAATCAGCTTATGACAACTTAATTCGTAACATTCCTCATATATTCAAGAAACATCGAATTAAAGACGAATTATTAACTGACGAGCAACTGAAAAAACTATTAGATATATGTTCAAAGTATTATTTCAACCGTAATATGATACCTTCCTACAATCCCAAAGACATAGAGTATCTTATGAAATTCTATGCACAAAAAGAAATAGCTCCATTGTTTGTGACGTTTGATGATTTGGATCGTAAACGGCTTGATTTATCGACAGTAGCAAAGAGAATACACGATGAAGATATGCGAAGAAGCGAAGAAGCTGAATACATTCAAAGCCTTTGGGATGAGGAAGGCAGTATTTTCCCCATATACTATACCAACTTCTACTTTTTCAAGAAAGTAATACAATCTGAACTTGACAAGATCTCAGGTGATATACCGATCGTCGCACTGAGACCACAGACGCTTACTGAAAAGAAAAAGGCTTTAACGATGTCTATGCAGCAGCTTATTGATGCTTATCCTCAGTACGGTTTGGAATTACAGGAAGAAGTATATGCTCAGCATCAGAACGATAATTCTGATTACATCTGTTCAATATGCGGCAAAGCATATCGGACAAGAGAGGATATTAGCATAGATTATATCAAACCACTTGAAGCTGGTGGAAGTACAGTTGCAGATAATCTACAGCTCGTATGCAAAAAATGCAGAGGGAATAATCGGTAATGGCAAAGTATAAGTTTACTCCGCTTGATTTTTACAACTACATTCTTTTATATGATCTAAGGTTTTCGGAGCAGAACAGGATAATAGAGGATTTTTTTAAAGCTCACAACTCAGAACTTGCATCAACATACAGAAAAGATTTATCCCTGCTGAGAAAAGAGATCAACAATATAAAGATATGTAACACTGCCATAGACGGTGAGCTTGATGAGGTTGCAGTTATTCTTAACGAGCTAAAAGTGAAGTATAAGTTTACCCCTCAAAAAGAGGACTATCTTTTTGCAGATTATTTCAAGATGTTGAAATTGCAGTTATTATATTCTGGTATCACTTATAAAAAGGTGAAGCTGCGAACAATCCTGACAAAATTCGGATATAAGAAACGCACAGAACAAGTCAGGAAGGATTTGGTTAATGCAATAAATAATCTTGGACTTCACCCATATTTATCCAAGAGGGCTGAATGCGAGATTACTAAAATTCCCTTGGATTCAATTATTAGTTTCCGATTACAATGAAATGATCCCCGATGATTATCTGTATGATGACCATCGGGGATTTTTTAGTAGCCTATTTCGTACAAACATTCTGCCAATACTTTATCGCAGGTGTTGCAGGAAAACATATCTCCTGTTTCTAATTGAGATATTCCTATACAATGAGGACACTTATCAACGTACTTACATTCCCTGCATTTCGTAGCATTTTCCCATGAGAGCAGCGATATAAGTTTCCTTCTCTTTTCTGAGTTCCAGATGTTTGAAATAGCCTCATCAAATATATTACCCATTGGATACTTTAGCGACACACAAGGGAACACCGTTCCATCAGGAGATACGTCAAGCGAAGTACGTCCTGCTCCGCAGAAGAAAACGTCGTTTTCTTTTTCAGCCCCGATATGTTGGTCAATGGAGTAAAAGCGTTCTTTTTCAATCGAAAGAGCTTTTTTGATAGCGTTTTTGTCTTCGACAAAATATTGCATAGGTGAATCGCTTCCATCATTTTTATAGATAAGGCTTATCCCTATACGGTATTCTACATCAAGTTCTTTTATAAACGATACAATGCTTTCGATTTTATCTACGTTATTCTTCAGTAACATAACGTTCAATACAACCGAGATTCCTGCCTGCTTTATCTTCTTTATAGTGCTGACTGTTTTGTTGAAGGAGCCAGGGATAGTAGTTATACCTTCGTGTGTTTCTGCATCAGCACCGTACAAACTTATAAAGAAAGCCTGGGGTTTGTGTGCTAAAATATTGCTTAATTCTTCTGGATGCTCCGAGAGATAGACAGCATTTGTAAATATATCACATGAGAATCCCATATTTCGAGTGTATACGAACAAATCCGTGAATTCCTTGAACATAAATGGATCGCCGCCTGTGAATGTAATGTGCATACATTTCATCTGATACAGATCACTTATTACCTTTTTTACCTGTTCAATAGTAAGTGGCTGTTTCTTGTTGCTGTCTGTGGGATAATTTGCATAGCAGTGTATACATTTTTCATTGCAGGCGTATGTTAGCTCAAATGTCACAGAATATATCAAGCCCTTATCTTGATATATCTGCATAATCTGTCCTTCAAAATCCTCCTGCGGACGTTTAGACTGATTGTTTTCCTCCGAAGTGTGGGTGTAATAACTTCCATTTATCATTATTACACCTTCTTCAAACAAAACATTGATGAATTCTTCAATGTCATCTATAATTTCATCTTGTGGAATATCATAGAGTTCGGAGATATTTGCAACAATGTCATAAAATTCTGCACGTCCTTCGGAAGATATAAATCTCCATATATCAGCAGAAACATTTTCAAGCGTCATTATTTCATTGCATCGAACATTTTTTAATATGATAACATCATCTAAATCTCTAAAAATTACGTCTAATGCATTATATGAAATCAATGCCATATTAACCACTCCTAAAAGAAAATGGACAGCTACCAATACGGCAGCCGTCCATAAGTTTTGAGTATCTGATAATCTTATGCTCTCAGGCAATGAGAACGACCAGTACCACCGCTGGAGCAACCCATAGAAACCGTTACATCTGTCTTACCCTTAGAAGATACAACAGGCTTTGTATAAGTCTTTTTCATATGTTTTCCTCCTTTCTCATAAGTGTTCATTACTTGTCGCACTTTACTTACAATGATATTATATCACAAGAAAAATTATTTGTCAAGTAAAAGCCTCGAAAAAGCCCGTAAAATCAGCTCGCAAAATGCACAAAAAAATAATCTGATTTTTGACACTTGCAAAAGTGGCTATTTTACGTTGTTTCAGAGCTTCTGAAAAATAAATAAAAAGCAAAATAAACATAGTGTGGCTGAGAAAGAGTTGCTTCCTAATTCATAAGAACCAGTCACTTCGACTCCACCGGAATCAAAGTCCCCCTATCAGCTATCCTCTCCGTCCTCATCTTCCCCCTCACGGATACCTCTGCTGCGGAGTTCTTCCTGGATCTCTTTCATCTGCTGTTCAGCCGATGTTTTATCCCGCCGTGTGACCACCTTATAGCCTTTGGCATTCTTGAATTTGGCTGCTTTGTAGGGAGCATAACGTTTTGTGCCAGGCGGTGTTGTCCTGTATGTGATATGAACACCATTGGTTTTCTTATTTTCAGCTTTGATCTCGCTCAGGAAACCGTTGACCGCCATATTCATAAACTCCTCAAAGTTATAGAACTGGCTTGGCGCAAAGTACCAGTAATTGTTTAAGCCTTTCATCAATACAAACACCTTGCCGTCTGTCAATTGATCTTTTACAGTTTTTGGGACATTATCTGCGTCAAGGTCTTTTATGTCAACAACCTCTATCCGATAGCCCATAGCTTTCAGGGCAGGATAGAGTGTGCTTTTATATTTTTTCCCCGTAAGCAGTTCTTTCCCCATGTGGTAAACTTTCATGCTGTCAGTGTCGAATTGGCTGTCTTCAAGTTTCAGCTTTGTCTGCATACCCTGATAGAAGCCTTCGTCATAACCGCTAGCAAATACAGCGATGCTTTCAAACTCCACGCCGTAAACATCAGCCAAAGAGTGAACATAATACTCGCTGATATTAACTTTTCCGTTTTCAATGCCGTTGTAGATCGTGCGAGAACCGCCCATAAGTTCAGCGACTTTCGCCTGCGTATAACCATGCTCTTTCCGCAGTTTTACGATATTCTGACGTGTCTGCTCCTGATTTATATTGTTATTCGCCATATCTCATTTCCCTCCGAGAATGTCTTGCTTGTACATGACGTATCAAAAATGTCAGGTGACAAAGTCCTAATTGTACTTGACCATGTCTTAAATTTGCCTGACATATTGAAATGTTACTTTTCTTATGTTACAATTCTATCATAGACTTGAAGATATGTCAAGAGACGGTCAAGCCTATCACAGCGGAGAACAGAGAAAAACACTCTGCTGCACATATAAAAGCGCTTTTATAAATCTACAAGAAAGGAAAAACTAACTTGAATGACAACAACAAGTGGGTACAGCCCACACCACTCCGTCCCGACGGAACAAACCTCCTGCCGTTCCCTGTGAACGCACTCCCACCTATTATAGGTGATATGGCTGACGCAATAGCGACCACCACCTCAACAGACGTTGCAATGGCAGGCACTTCTATACTCTCGGCGGTGAGCTACTGCTTTTCGGGAGTATATAGAATGTCGGCAAAGCGTGACCACACCGAGCCGCTTGTGCTGTACTCTCTCACTGTTGCAGAACCCAGTTTCAAGAAATCGCCTGTTATTTCTTTGGTGAAGCGTCCTTACGCCACATTCGCCCATGACTGGAACGAGAGCAACAAGCAGGACATTTTCAAGTTGCAGGCTGAACGCAAGCTGTTGGAAAGCAAAATGCTCACCCTCGAAAAGAAAGATGATGTGACCGCCGAGGAGATAGCAAAACTTCAGACCGACCTGAGCAATATCCCTCAGAGCAACTTTCGCAGGATTGCGGTGGACGATGTCACTCCCGAATCGCTGGTACGTCTGCTTGAAGAAAACGGAACGCTCCTTATGATCTCCGACGAAGCAGGAATGCTCGGAAATTTCAGCGGACGGTATTCCAACAACGTGCCGAACATTGACCTGTTGTTGAAGTGCTGGAACGGAGAAACTTTCATCAGCGACAGGGCTACAAGGGCGAGCATTGTTCTGAAAAAGCCGTATATGAGCGTTTGTCTTGCGTGTCAGCCCTATGTGTTCGACAGCATGATAAACAACACGGCATTTCGTGGCAGCGGTCTTATCGCTCGCTTTCTCTACTGTTTTCCGAAAAGCAATATCGGCACACGCAAGTATGATACGCAGGCTGTCCCCGAAGCGGTGACTGTGAACTACAAAAATCTGACTTACAAGCTGTTGCAGGATAAGTTCACTTTTCACAGCGACATGGAAAAATATCTCCACTTCGACGGCAAGGCTTACGGGGAGTTCGTGGACTACTACAACAACTATATCGAGCCTCAGCTTGTCACAGACATGGCATTTTGCAAGGACTGGGGCGGCAAATATCACGGACTTATCCTGCGTTTGTGCGGTATAATTCACTGCATCAAGTGTGCTTTGAACGGCGTTGACCCCGTTGAAGTTCGTGTGGATATAGACACCTTTTGCAACGCAATTGAGATAGGCGAATATTTCCGTGAGCAGGCGATATATGCTTACAGTTTGGGTGATACCGACTTCGCAACCGTTAAAGCCGAGAGGGCACTTGCCAAGATACGCTCTAAACATATTCAGCAGATAAGGCAGAATGACCTATACAAGCTGTGCAGATGTACGCTTTTCAAGAACGCCACCGACTTTGCTGAGACAATGGAGATGTTGGAGGAATACAACTACATCGTCCGCACCACGAGCAAGGGAGCGAACAACAAAACAATGACTGATGTGATCGTCAACCCGAACTTTTACAGATGATGAAATCTGTACTTTCCGCATTTTGCACACTTTGTAATTGCAAAATGCTCAAAATGTCCAAAGTTCATAAAACTAAAACCGTAGAAAGAGAGAGGTTTAATTATGACTACTACACAGAAAAAAGAGATCGTAGACAACATTCTGGAGCTGCTCATTCAGCTCACCGAGGACGGGGAGAACTCCGCTACGCAGAACGCTAAAGCACCGACCACCGACAAGGTGGAGATGCTGACTATCAAGGAGAGTGCCGCACTCATCAGTGGTCTTTCCGAACACACTGTCCGCCAGCTTGTGAAACAGGGTAAGGTCAAGTCTGTCCGCACCGGCGAGGGCAGGAACGGAAAGATCCTTGTGAACAAGGCTGACCTGATCGCCTATTTCAGCGGGAAGGGGGTGTGATATATGGTCGATATGGAAAAGGTCAAAACGCTGATTTCTATGCTTGAAGAAAGAAGCGGTCTTGATGTGCGTGAAGCTGTCGCTCGTTCGTTTTTCTATCTCAATTCTTATGAGCTTACGACTTACAGAAAAAAGATAGACTATCTCCTCGAAACTTTTGGTGTTGAGGAAGAGCCGACGTTCTGATTTTTGCGATTTTTATGATCGCATTATGGGATTTTTGTAATGCGTTTTTTTGCATTACTGTGTCCACATTTTCGGCTGCTTTGTCAGCCGTTCAGCCTCGCAGAGCCCCATAAGCATTTTTGATAGTCCGAGTAGGCTGTCAAAAGTGCTTTGGGGTTACTGGCGGCGCTCTGCACCGAAAGTAAATTTCGCTGCTGCGCAGCGTTCTATGCTGCCCGGTCATAAGGGTCAGCACGATGCTCCTGCATCGTTCCCGACTTTGTCGGGATCCTCCCGTAAGGGAGTCTATCGCTAACCATTCAAACAAAACTTAGAAAGAGAGATGTTACGTTTGAGTAAAACTATTTCAATGTGCCAGGGCAAAGGCAGCCTGTCGCACAACAACAGAGAGTTCACTGCCAAGAATATCGACCCGTCCAGAACCCCCGATAATATCATCTTCAAACAGCAAGATCTGGGCGAAGCGTATCACCGGCTTTTTGACGGTGTGATAGCTAACTATAATGCAAAACAAAAGAGGAATGACAGAAAGATTTCTGATTACTTTCAGCACCTGTTTAACCGTGAGCCGAGCAAGTCGGTGATCACGGGAGCAAACAAGCAGAAAAGTTTCTATGAGGACTTGGTTCAGATCGGCACGAAAGACGATACGGGGGTCGGCACTCCCGATGCGGAAATTGCTGTCGCCTGTCTGAAAGAATACATGGAAGATTTTCAGGAGAGAAACCCGAACTTTTATGTGTTCAACGCCGTGATGCACCTTGATGAAGCAACTCCGCATTTGCACATCGACTACATTCCTCTCGGACACTTCTTCAACGGTCTTGAAAAGCGAAATGCAATGGCAAGAGCTTTGGAGGAAATGGGTTACGGCAAAGGTGCGAACGCTATCAACCGCTGGCGTTTGGCTGAGTGGAAAGTCCTGCACGATATTTGCACCAAACATGGTTTTGAGATCAGCGAACCTAAGAAGTCGAGGGGTTACAGCTTTACAACGGCTGAATATGGCGAGTACAAGGACACGATCAAAGCCCTTGAAGAAGAAAAATCGCAAGCCGAGAATGAGCGTGACGAAGCCCAAGCGGAGCTTGAAAAGATCGCTCAGAAGCGTGTGAAGCTCGATGATATAGACAAGCTCGAAACAGGCAGGACAATGCTCGGGGGAAAGGTCACAGTCGCAAAAGATGACTGGGAGAATATCACGGCTCTTGCAAAGCGTGAGGTCGCATCAACTAAGCAGGTCAGGAAGCTGAAAAAGGAACGTGACGAAGCTGTGCAGAAATACGATGAATTAAAAGACAAGTATAATACTGCAAGCGAGGAACTTTCCGCTTACAAAAAGAAAGAAAAAGAGAGTGGCTTGTTCACACGTGAGAAGCTGAAAAAAGAAACGGCTCGAATCAGCCGTGAGGACGAGCTTTCCCGTGAACTGAGGAGGGCTAAGGCTTTTATTTCTGCCTGCGGATTGAGCGCTGACTTTCAGCAGTACAAGTACAACAGCACGACAAGAAAGAAAACGTTAGAATAAAAGAAAGTAGTTTATGACATACCCGAAAAAAGTACGTCAACCCCCTTGACAACGGCGGTTTATTGCGCTACAATCATAGATGTACAAGGGTATGTCATAGATCTTAGGAGGTAATCTATGGCAACAATAAAGAAGCGTGGCGACAGCTATCTCATCAGAGTGAGCTGCGGCTACGATGTAAACGGCAAACACAAGGAACAGTCCATGACGTGGCGACCCGATGAGGGTATGACCAAGAAGCAGATCGAAAAGGAGCTGAACCGACAGGCAGTAATGTTTGAGGAATCGGTCAATCACGGCTTCAAGACTTCCGCTATGAAGTTTCAGGAACTTGCGGAGGAGTGGTTCGAGAATTATGCCAAGAACGCTCTCAGAAGCACTACATACGAGAGAATGCTCCAGCTCACCCACCGTGTCTATCCTGCTATCGGTCACTTGCGTATCGACAAGATAACCGCAAGGCATTTGCAGGGCTTCGTGAACTCTCTCGCCAAAGAGGGAGAGAACGAGAAGACGGGCAAGCCCCTCGCGCCGAAAACGATACGCCACAATCTCAGCTTCATCTCGGACGTGTTCAGCTACGCTGTTCGTATGGACTTGGTATCTGACAATCCGTGCAGAAAAGTGACTATCCCGAAAGGCGAAGTCAAGGAGAAGCCTATCTACTCGCAGGAGGAGATCGCACAGCTTCTGACAGCTATCAACGGAGAGGACACGAAGTACAGAGCTTTCTTCTACTTGATCGCATACAGCGGTTTCCGCAGGAGCGAGATGCTCGGTCTGGAGTGGAAGGACATCGACTTCGAGAACAATATCATCAGCATCAAGAGAACGAGCAACTACACGGCGGAGCGTGGCATCTATACCGATACTACAAAGACAAAACGCTCAAAGCGTGTGCTGAAGATCAGTCCCTACATCATGGGTATCCTTAAAGACCTGAAAGACGAGCAGGACGAGGAAGCACTCCGCTTGGGTGACAAGTGGGTGGAAAGCGACAGACTGTTCGTCAAGTGGAACGGCGAACCCATGAACAATCAGACCCCTTACGGCTGGTTGAAAGAGTTCTGCGAGAAGAACGATATGCCTTTCTATGGTATTCATAGTTTCCGCCATTTCGCAGCTTCCGCCTTGATCTCGTCGGGGCTTGATGTAGTCACGGTATCGGGTGCGTTAGGGCATTGCAATTCGGGAACAACTTTGAACGTCTATGCTCATATGTTCCAGACCGCACAGGCAAGAGTGGCTCAGGCAATGGACGGAGCGTTCAGTTTTCTTCCGCAGGATAGCACAAGATAAAACAAGAATGTCCGCTACAAATTCGCAATAGCGGACAAGTAGCGGACAAACCCTATTTTCGGTATAAAAGAAAAGCTCGGAAACGGCGATATTACGCTGTTTCCGAGAACGTTGAATGGTGACCCGTACGGGAATTGAACCCATGATTACGCCGTGAAAGGGCGTCGTCTTAACCTCTTGACCAACGGGCCATATTTTTACGGGAGATAAGTGGTGGCGGTAACTGGATTTGAACCGGTGACACCCTGGGTATGAACCAAGTGCTCTAGCCAACTGAGCTATACCGCCGTTT
>NZ_JAILMR010000140.1 GCF_024692365.1 Ruminococcus sp.
ATCCTTGATTGTCAGGACTGCACCTGTGATTTCAGCAGTACCTGCGATATCGGTCTTGGTGATGGTCACCTTGGTGGTCTTCTGTGCATCGTTAACAGTAATTGTGTTAGATGTGCTGTCAACATTGAAGAAGCCTTCGCCACTGTTCTTGTTGGTATCGTTCTTTACAGATGTTACCTTGCCATTCTCAACCTTGAATGTGAGAGTGCTGTCGATAACGTCGTACTCATTGCCGTTTTCATCAACGATATTGTCGCCTGTCTCGGTAAGAGTGTATGTGCCGTTCTTAAGCTCCAGTTCAAGAACCTTGCCGTCCTTGCCTGATGTCCAAGGTGTACCGGTAACGGTCTTGCCGTTGGAATCCTTGATTGTCAGTACTGCGCCAGTGATCTCGGCTGTGCCAGCAATGTCGGTCTTGGTGATTGTAACCTTGGTGGTCTTCTGTGCATCGTTAACAGTAATTGTGTTGGAAGTGCTGTCAACATCGTAGAAGCCCTCACCGCTGTTCTTGTTGGTATCGTTCTTTACAGATGTTACCTTGCCGTTCTTTACCTCGAAAGTAAGAGTGCTGTCAATAACGTCATACTCGTTACCGTTTTCATCGACGATATTGTCGCCTGTTTCGGTAAGAGTATATGTGCCGTTCTTAAGCTCCAGTTCAAGAACCTTGCCGTCCTTGCCTGATGTCCAAGGAGTACCTGTTACGGTCTTACCTGTGGAATCCTTGATAGTAAGTACAGCGCCGGTGATTTCGGCGGTGCCTGCTATGTCAGTCTTGGTGATCGTTACCTTTGTGGTCTTCTGTGCATCGTTGACTGTTATTGTGTTGGAACTACTATCAACATTGAAGAAGCCTTCACCGCTGTTCTTGTTTGTGGAATTCTTTACAGATGTTACCTTGCCGTTCTCTACCTTAAAGGTGAGAGTGCTGTCGATAACATCGTACTCGTTGCCGTTTTCATCAACGATATTGTCACCTGTTTCAGTAAGAGTATATGTGCCATTCTTCAGTTCAAGTTCAAGAACCTTGCCGTCCTTGCCAGATGTCCAAGGTGTACCTGTTACGGTTCTGCCGTTGGAATCCTTGACTGTCAGTACTGCGCCTGTAATTTCGGCTGTACCTGCTATGTCGGTCTTGGTGATTGTTACCTTGGTGGTCTTCTGTGCATCGTTGACTGTAATTGTGTTGGAAGTGCTGTCAACGTTGAAGAAGCCTTCACCGCTGTTCTTGTTGGTATCGTTCTTTACAGATGTTACCTTGCCGCTCTTTACCTCGAAAGTAAGAGTGCTGTCAATAACGTCATACTCGTTGCCGTTTTCATCAACGATATTATCGCCTGTTTCGGTAAGAGTATATGTGCCGTCAGTAAGTTCAAGTTCAAGAACCTTGCCGTCCTTGCCTGATGTCCAAGGTGTACCTGTTACGGTCTTGCCTGTGGAATCCTTGATAGTCAGGACTGCGCCTGTGATCTCAGCAGTACCAGCTATGTCGGTCTTGGTTATTGTTACCTTGGTGGTCTTCTTCTTAGCGTCGCATACTGTGATGGTGTTGCTGTCCTTATCGCAAAGAACATAGCCCTCATCAAAGTCGTTGTTGGAAGAATCTGCCAGAATTCTGCTGGTTACGTCGGTGATCTTTCCGTTCATAACGGTGAATGTTACGTTGGAAGGAATGATCTCGTACTCAGCACCTGCCTTTGCAGAATCAACTGCTGTTTCGGTCAGGGTGTAAGTACCGTTTGCAAGACCCTTTACAATGTGATCTCTGCCATTGGAATCCCATTCGTCGATGGTCTTGCCAGCGCGATCCTTGATAACAAGGTGTGCGCCCTTGACTTCTTCGGAATTGGTGATATTCTTCTTGGATACTGTGATATCGCTTCTTGAAGCATCACAGATGGTTATTGAGCTTCCGCTTACGGTAGCGTAGCCTCTGCTAGAATTCTCGGGATTTCTCTCGTCAGCAGGAGCGGGAACAGTCTCATAGCTGATGTTTCCGTTCTTGTCGATAACGAAGATAACTTCGGAATCCATTACCTCGTAGGTAACGCCATCATATTCAAATGCGCTGCCTGTTTCGGTGAGTGTGTATGTACCGGGAACAAGACCGTAGATCTGTGCAGCCTCTTCGCCTGATACCCAGCTCATAACGAACTGCTTGCCGCTCTTTGCAGTCTTCCACTGGTTAAGAGTAGCATTATTTGCGTTAGCGTTGTTGATAGCGCTTATCTGTGCGCTTGTAAGACCCTTTACTGTCAGTGTCAGCTGAGCGCCCTCAACTTCGTTCTGACCTGTGATATCGGTCTTGTTGATAGTCACGTCCTTGGTTATATCTGCATTCTTGATAGCATCGCAGACTGTGATCTCGTTGTTATCCTTATCAGCTATAACATAGCTCTGAGTTGCGCCTGTCTTGGGAGCTGTTGCAGCGTCTGCACGGTTCTCCTTGACTGCTGTCAGCTTGCCGTCCTTTACAGTGAAAGTAACAGTGGACTTAACAACATCGTACTCGTTGCCGTAATCGTCGGTTATCTTCTTGCCGTTAGCAGCTTCCTCAGTAAGAGTGTAAGTACCGTTTACAAGACCTTCGATAACGTGCTCGTAGCCGTCGGATACCCATTCGTCTACCTTATTGCCGTCCTCATCGAATACGGTGAGCTTAGCATTGATAACTTCGTTCTGACCTGTGATATCGGTCTTTTTCAGGGTAACATCGGTGCTGATGTCTCTCTGAGCGTCGCATACTATGAACAGTTGATTTCTGCTGTCGTAGAGGTTGTAACCTGTAGTGGAATTCTCGTAAACTGCTCTCTCAACGCCTTTAACGTTCTCGATAGTGCAGCCGTAAGATGCGCTGTTATCATCAGCCTTAACCGTGAATGATACCTTAGAAGGTACTATCTTGTAGATAACGCCGTCAGACTCGAATTCATCGCCTGTTTCTTCCAGTATATAGTTACCGGGTGCAAGTCTGAATTCGTGAGCGGTGCCATCGGACTCCCATGAGAACAGCTCTTCACCATCAGCAGTGGAGATCTTCATCTGAGCGCCCTTTACCTCTTTGCTTGCTGTGATATTCTTCTTATCAACAGAAACTACGGTAGTATTTCTTGGCAGGTCGGTGTACAGGAAGTGCCACTCACCATCGGGGTTGTTGACATAGCCTGCGGATTCCAGCCAGCCTGAGCTTGTACCCTTGATGCGGGTAACGGATTTCTCATTGGGTATCAGGAATATACCTGTTGCCTTGTTGATGTCAAGTGCCTTTACGGAATTGAGGTTCCATACGATATTTCTTGTGGCATTCTGGTCGAGCCAGTAGTTCTTGCCGCCAGCAAGAGTATTCTCGTTGGAAGGTGTGGTGGACAGCTGATAGTTAGCGTCACCTATACGTCTTACATTGAACTCGTCAATACGTGCTTCGGTAACTTCATCAAAGTTGAAGATCACTGTCTGATTGCCCTTGAGTTCAATATGAAGCTTACCGCTCTCTGCGATGTAGGAAGCGATCTTGTCAGCATCGATAACGAGCACTGCATCATCATCGTAGCCCTCACCGCTTACGTAAGCATTGTTGCCCACGATAGTAGCTGCTGCGTTTACAGGCAGAGCTGCCAGTTCAGCGGACTTGGACTGCATATTCTTGAGGATAGGATCAACAACGCCCTTGATAGCATCCTTGCCCTCATTAGTGACTCTTGCGATGCCATCTCTGTCCATGGTCTCTTTCATGCGGGATTCGCTGTCAAAGTGGAGAACAGCACCTTCCTCGCAGCAAGCATTTGTATTATCGATAAAGAACGTGCCGTTGGGATCAACAGTGAAGTCCATAGAATCGAAATTTACATAATCAGAGGGTTCTGCATACTTGTCTATATCATTGTTGAAATGAACAAACTCAGCAAAGTAGAAATGTCCGCCGAACTTGTCGCTGATATCGGGAGTATTAGGCTGACCGTTGCCCTCATAATAATTAACTGCAAAGTTAGTCTCGGTGTGGTTGCCCTGCTCGAATCTGTCAACGGTCATACCGTAATACAGACCATCACCAAGGATAGAGCGGAAATCATAGCCCTTTACCGATGAAGCCTTTGCAAAGCTGATATGCTCGGTATATTCAGGTATCTCGTTTACAGCAGAAGTCTGTCTGCCGTACTTGATGTTGCTGCCCTTGAAGAATCCGCCGTTTGCTATCTCGCCGCAGTTGCTGCGGTTTATCGCATTGTTTACGGAAAGTTCGCTGACAGAAGCTTTCAGCAGTGTTACCTTGGTCGAAGAGCCGTCATAGTACTCAACACCATCGGGTGACTGACCGTTGCCGTCATACCAGTCGGTTATGTCGATAGTCTTGCTTGTTTCACCGTTGGCGGTGATTTTTTCAAGAACATACTTGTAATCAGTATTTGTAGTATTTGACTCGACCAGCAGATAGATATTGTCATCTGCGGTGATAGTAGTCGGTGCGTCAAAGCTCAGCTCAACACTGTATTTTGCAGGTTTTATCCTTCCGCCGATAGCATCAAAGGAGAATACTCCGCCCGAGTAGAAGTTACCGTTGTAACCTGCATCGGTAAGCTCCATGTCCTCGATATTATCGACAACAGTGCAGTTCTTTATGCCAATTGCGTCCGAAAGAGTGAGTTCCTTACTTGGGTCAGAGTTTTTCAGGAATACGCCTTCCATGGAGACAACATTGGGAACTATATCCTCCTCAATTGTCCTGCCCCATTCCTCAGTTACGCCGTGGCGTGTTTCCCAAAGCGAAAAAGCGGGTGAAGTCCAGTCTGTACCGTCGGCATTGATCTCAATAAGATCATAGGCATCTTTTGACTCGCCGTCTTCAAAATATTTGAATGAAGTGCCATTCAACACGGTATCCTTGCCCACAGCGTGAACAAGAAGATAATAAGTGTTATCCGATGTTGTGACACTTACGCTCTCGCCCTTTGCACCTTTGAAGTTTATCCTTGCCTGTGTTTTGTCAGCCGACAGTTCGTTTTTGGAATCGTCGTATTCAAAACCTGTAACAGCTTCTGCCGAAGATGTCATCAGCACAGATGAAACTCCCGGGAATGCACCCAGAACGAAAGACGCAGCAAGCGCAGCAGATGTCATGCCGCTGATGAAACGTTTGCCAAATGTCTTTTTCATAGATTTTTTCCTTTCGTAATAGTATTTGACCTTTCTGCCTGCACGTCTGATGTGCGCCTTTTTTGAAGCGAAACAGCCTGACCAGCCGCCTGCAAGAACATCACACCTGCATACAGAACAATATCCATGCACCGCACTTTCCCAAAACGGCACACGGAATTTCCCAATAAGTAAAAACATCTTATCCATCCTATTTCTACCCATTGTATATACATTTATTATACACAATTCACCCAGCAGTGTCAAGAGATTTTCATATTTTGACTGCCAAAAAAAGAAAAGTATTTAACCAAAAAATATGCAGTCCATACAAAAAGTAAGACGTCCGCAAATTGCGGACGTCTTTTCGGGATATTAGGTGTTGGCAAACTCAGAGAAATTTATAGCATATAAATAATTTTACCAAGTTTAGTGGCGTGCTGACAGCCTTGCTGCCTTGTGTGAAGCACCGCCGTCTACGAAGAAGCCGATTATATCATAAGCAAGCGAATAAACGATGAATCCGAGCACGAAGAAGGATGCGAATGCCGGATAATCAAAGCTGTTGAATTTTGAAGCTTCCAGCCAGACGCCGGTCTCCCTTATCTTGCAGATAACGCCCGATATGAAGGTGGATACCACAAACCACATCAGCATATACATTGCCTTATCGTGATGAGCCTCATCCGCATTACGGGACGTCACAGCACGATATATCGCCGAAGCAGCCATAGGCATCACAAACCATTCTGCTAGTACGATCATGTTGACGAATGAGTAAGCGCCGAATACGAAATCGGTCACGATGAATACTGACCACGCAAAGAGGTTCATCAGTATCGTGAAAATAAACATGGCTGCCATAACGATCTTCCTTTCTGTAGAAATTATTGTTGTTGATTGACCCGTGTGCGTTTTGTTAATGCCAGTTGATTAATTTAATACTCCGTTTAAATCTTGAACTTATTATAGCACACTTCACAAAAGTTTTCAAGACTTATTTTCAATAACTTATATATCGGACATCATCGGGTTATTTGTATATTATGTATAATACAACTACAATTTCCGCCAAATATCAAATATTTATGGCAATTTTTATGATATAATTGTTTGAAGAATGCAATTGCGTTATCTTATTGTAATTTATGAAACTCCAAATATGTGAATAAAATCGAGCTGATTTGTCATTCTGCCGAAGCGAATTTTATGTTAAATCTTATAAACAAAGACACATTTTGTGTTATATTTTTAACAAGTATCAATTCAGTTAATTGTTAATAATAATAATTCGTTCATAATTGCAATATTTCTTACAATACATGACATAATTCGATAATATCACAAAAGGTGCTATTTGTCGCAGAAAACTAACGCACCAGCCTGACAAACAGGAACTTTCCACCATACGACAGAGTTCGCAGAAAAATATATATTCAACCCTTTGACAAAACAGATAATATGTGTTATACTATTGTATGTCAGTAAAACAAGGGAGGTCACGTCTGTGGCGATCGACAAAAAAGGCACAAAACAGATAGCCGATAACCGCAAGGCGCGGCACGACTACTTTATACTGGAAACTATCGAGTGCGGCATCGAACTGGTGGGCACTGAGGTGAAGTCTATCCGCAAGGGCGGCGTTAACCTCAAGGACAGCTGGTGCAGTGTGGACGACGGCGAGATGTGGGTCAAAGGTATGCACATAAGTCCTTATGAACAGGGCAACATATTCAACAAAGACCCCAGACGTGTTCGCAGACTGCTGCTGCATAAAAGAGAGATCATGAGACTTTTCGGACAGGTTCAGCAGGAGGGTCTGGCGCTGATACCGCTTTCGCTGTATTTCAAGGGCAGCAGGGTGAAGCTGGCACTGGGTCTTTGCAAGGGTAAAAAGCTTCACGATAAGCGCGACGATATGGCTAAAAAAGCCGCTGACCGCGAGATCGAGCGTGCCCTGAAAGACAGACAGAATTACTGACAATGGCTGCGAAAAGAAAACTCGGGATAGAATATACTTTTCCGATAACACTGGTTTCGCTGGTAGGCTTTTGGTTTGTGATAACGCTGGTGCTGTTTTTCACAGGCGGTTCCATGTCAAAGCTGTACAAAGATATTGGAGCACTGCCGTGGAAAAGACCCGATTACACAGTATCGATACCCGCCTCTGAACTTCACAGCCACGATGATATCATGGCAGCAGTCAAGGCTACCCAAAAGTGCTACGAGGAAGAGTGGTATACCTATAACGGCACGTATATGCTGATGCTCAGCTATTCAGACGAACTCAACGAACTTAAAAAGGACGAGAACGAGGGCGAATGGATATATCTGGAATCCTATATGTATACAGGCTATGGTAATAGTGTAGAGCCACAAGATCAGGGCAAATATCATAAAGCCTACTGGGCAGTAGAAAAACAGCCCGACGGAAGCTGGCTGTGTCGCGGTTGTGCTCCGCTTGAAGATGAAGACACAACAACAAACGAAGATATGTCAAAGTATTTCAACATCGGCATAAGTTCGGACAGCAGCAAATAGATGTTACTAAAATGGTATCAGCAAAGTTACCCGTAAGGGTTCTTTGAGATATATAATTCGGGAGCCAAGGAGCTGCCGAATTCAAAAAAGGGGATGTAAAGGTTTCGACGGGGGTCTTGAAGGACGATAAGCGAGTGGAGGAGCGCACTCTCCTAAAACGGCGTACGTTTTAAAATTAGACGACAACGATAATTTTGCAATGGCAGCCTAAGGGCAGCCCGTCTTGCCTGAGAGTACCACGGCTCGGGTAAAGGCGTCGACTAGTGGTGAACGTCTGCGGGCGACGGCTGTGACCCGCAGATGTATCGCAGCCTACCGGACCGAGGGGCGTGTCTGTTTGCCCGCGGCGAGGGAATCGGCGCAAGCTGAAATAACCGACTAGACTCGTAGAAATTCGTTTGGATGGGCTTTCGGACAGGAGTTCGACTCTCCTCATCTCCATCAGAAACGCCCCTCCGCTAACGCGGAGGGGCGTTTCTAATGAAGAATGAATAGTGAAAAATGAATAATGAATAATCCTAACAGAGGAGTTTCTGTATTCTTCATTATTCACTATTCATTTTTCATTATTCATTATAAACAGATGAGAGGTAATAAGCATGGACAGCAATAATCCCCTACTGGATAAATCTCTGAAATTCGCCGCAAGGATAGTTAAACTCCACCAGTACCTGTTGAAAGAGAAAAAGGAAAGCATCATCTCAAAACAGATAATCAGAAGCGGAACTTCTATCGGGGCAAATGCTAACGAAGCCGCCTACGGAGTTAGTCAGGCTGATTTTATTGCTAAGATGCATATCGCTCTTAAAGAGACTGCGGAGACTGAATACTGGCTGAGACTCCTTATTCTTTCAGATTACATCGAAAAAGAACACGGCGAATCCATGCTCAAAGACTGTCTCGAGATCAAACGGATACTCATAGCTTCGTTAAAAACAGCAAAGCAAAAGTCAGATATTTATCCGACTAAGGGACACACCTGATCATGTGCATAAGGATACTATAAATAAAGAAAGCGGACTCTCATGAGCCCGCTTTTTTACATCAAAAAAACGCCCCCGATATCGGGAGCGTTTGAGTTAAGCTTATTTCTTGACGTATCTGTGCTTGTTTACATCGTATGTTTTGCGGCTCTTTCTGCCGAGGATAAGGAATATCACGCCGGCTGCCACTACTACGCCTGCAATTATACCTATAACTATCAGCTTGAAATTGCTGCCTTCTTCGTCCTTTTCATCAGAAGAACTGTCCTTGTCGGTAACAGCGGCTGGTGTTTCGGTATCGGCGGGCTTTGTGGTAACTGCTGAATTGTCGCTGTCCGCGGTTATTTCGGAATCGTCGGTGACCCCTGAATCAGCGGTTTCCTCAGGTTCTTCTGTTGCAAGCGTCCTGATATCAAGAGCATAGAGATCGGTGCAGGTTATAGGCGATTTGCCTGTATCTCCGATATATACGGTGGAAACGCAGGAGAAATCATCGGTGCCGTAAGCGTCTTCCATGGTGGTAAAATCAAAGAGTGCATACTTATTGTTGAAAAGTACAGGCGCAACCTTGCCCCATACAGTGTTGTTCTTTGCTTTGGGCGATACTGTATCGTCGGTACTCTGCATGATGAACTCAACAGGAGCTGTAGTAACGTCCTTGTCAAGGTCGGACTCGAACACTGCTACAACAAAGGAATCCTCAGTCATCGAGCTGACATCGAACTTGTCAACGCCAACAGACAAGCTCTGACCCCAGTCCTGGCTGGTGAGAGGCTTTTTAGGATGTACTCTTATAGTACGGCGGATATCGCCGTCTACCATCTCTTGGGCTGACAGAACGTTAGTCGCGGTGAATCCTGTGCAGGTGACGGTTTCGCCGTCTGCTGTAACGTCTATGGCAAATACCGCGGAAAGGTCGGTATCGCCAAGTGCTTCTGTAATATCGTCATAAGTAAACACAGCTGTGCCGTCATTGAACTCGGAAGCCTTTACCTCAACGGTGGCAGGCGAACCGAAATCGAACTCGGTATCATC
This sequence comes from Ruminococcus sp., assembly GCF_024692365.1. Lineage (GTDB taxonomy): Bacteria > Bacillota > Clostridia > Oscillospirales > Ruminococcaceae > Hominimerdicola. The sequence goes on from NZ_JAILMR010000140.1 coordinate 9,690, forward strand.
ACTCTTATCCCAGTAGCCAAGAACCAGCTTTACAGGGCTGTCAGAGCCATCGGTAACGCTGCACGCTACATTTATAATAGTATCCTCGGTAAACTGTGATGCGGCGAGCTGGTTTGAATCTGCAGTAAAGGTCACACCTTTGTCGGTTTCAACAGCTTTTTTTGTATCGAGTTCCACATCTCCTGCGAAAGCCGCAAAAGTACTTGCCGCTGCTGCGGCGATCACTGCTGTGATAATAGAAAGTGTCTTTTTCATTTTCTCTCTCCTTTATTGTAAGATTTTAATTTGGTGTAAAAATATTATCCAGTTCATTGGGAATATTGACTTTTGTTTATTATTGGTATTATAGCATACCTAAAGTCGCAAGTCAATTAAACTTTTTGCAGAATCTGCATAGTATTTTCTTCTGACCATATATGTGAATCTGACAAATCGACAAAGCTTTTAACTATATCGCGATTTTGTCTTATATTTGGGCAAACGTCTTGTATGTTATGAAATGTTAAGTTCATCATTTCACCAGATAATGGTAAATATTCCTATTTTTAGGCGAAAATGCGCCCACATCGGCATATGTGAGCGCATTTTTTTAATACAAATCACTGCTTTTCGATATGTATTTTCCCGTTTTTTCAAATAGCAGAGCCCACATATCATAGTTGTTGTTGAATTTACAATCATTTTTCCAAATAATTTAACTTATTGCATTATCGATCGCCATGTTTACAGATATAAAAATATGAATATATGAAATTAGACTTTCCCGACAATTATCCAATATCAAATATATTAACAAATCAATATTTAGTATCAAACATTGATTTCGTTTTTCATCTTATACATATTATACCACAAAAAAGTTAATAAGTCAAGAGAAAAGCCATAGAATTCCCGTTTTTTGGGAAATTCTATGGCCTAGTGTTTTTATTATGTTTTATCCGTTTCGCAGATATTACTTCATACGACCCTTGAGCTTGTTCTGCTCCTCTTCCATCAGCTTCATCAGATCTTCAAGTGATGCACCGCTGTCTGCGCCGTTTGCTGAGGATACAGGTCTTCTTCTGCGAGGTCTCTGACCTGCAGGTCTTCTTGCGGGTCTTACAGGAGCTTCGCCGCCTTCAACAAGCTGAGAAGCCTTCTCGTAGTACTCGTCATCTTTCAGACGGAGACTGCCGTTGTCCTGTACAGGAGCGGGTGCAGGTGCAGGATTATTGTTAGGCTGTACGCCAAAGAACTCACGGGGGGCAAAGTCAGGCTCAGTAGCAGGATGCTGTGGAGCCTGCGGTGCGAATCCCTGAATATCGGGGATAGTCGTAGGAGCCTTGGTAGTCTTTCTTACGCCGATATCGAAGTCGAGCTCGTCAGCAGTATGTGCAGGCTTTGAAGCCTTTCTTACTGATATCTCTTCCTCTTCATCTTCGTCTTCGTCAAATTCATCAAAAGAGGGCTTCTTTCTGCGCTTAGCGATCTGCTCGCTCTCGTTCTTTCCGCCAAACAGGAAGTCATCAAGCTGAACGTTCTTCTCGCCCTCATCTTCATCCTCTTCTTCTTCATCTTCTTCGGGAGAATGAGTTGCGATAGCGATTATCAGTTCGATAAGTACCAGCAGGAACAGAGGAACTACTGCGCAGCATATCATGCCGAACTTCTGAGTAACAAAGTTTATGACCTTGCCGGCAGTTATGAAATAGCTTCCGCAAACTGCGATAGCATCTGATTTATCTATACGATATTCTTTTCCGCCGTTGGCAACAATGAAATCAACGCCGTCCTTACCTTCTTCCTTTTCTACAACATTGACCAGCCAGTAAACGCCTGTGCCTTCACTTTCTACATTCTCACAGAGAATTGCTTTGCTGATATTGTTTTTGGGTTCAGACACGCCATTTGATGCTATTATCAGCACGTTCTTCGGAACAGCTACTATAACACCGCCATTAGGATCGCTCTTCAGAAGGTCTTCCTTGGTTATGAAAAGGCTGTAACCCAGCACACTGGGGGTAACGTCCTTATTCTTGAAAACTTTGCCGACGCCGAATATTATCAGCATTTCCAATATCATGAATACGATGAAGAACACCAGAACGTTCTTGCCCGCACTCGATCTCTTGCTTGTGGAGACAGCTCCCATTTCTCAACATTCCTTTCATTTATAAAAAGCAAAAAGCTCGTAAAATCAAGCTACATTCTATTATAACACATCCGCTTAGAAATTTCAACCTTGTTCACGGATTTTTCACTATTATTTTGTTATAATAGACAAACAGCGCGTTAATGCGCTATTTTTTCAGCCTAATGGAGATATTGTAGGTAACGGCATTGTTTATAACAGAATAGCCCGATGCCTTGTATCCGAAATCGGGATTATCGGCTATCCCCTGCTTTATCATTCCGAAAAGTTCTTCGTTGCCTGTACCGTCGCCAAAGACCCAGTTTAGCACCTCATTGAAGCACAAAACGTCGGCGCACTTGACCCTTGCGTATTCATCACCGTTAGCCATAGCGTCTCTGACTGCGTTACGGAATGCTTCTTCCGCATCGTCAGAAGTTTCGGCAAAATAGCCGTAATAACGATAATAATCACATTCGGTTGCTGCACAGGCAGGTTCGGTGATGAACTTGTTATCGTCCTGAACATGGTTCCTGCTCATTTCTTCATCGGTAACGGAGAAATAATCGTATCTGAGATAATTTTCTGCGCTTTCAAAAACAGGGTCGTCCCAAGTGATATCAGAAGCGTACCACTCGCCGTTAAGCATGACCTTGTTCCAGATATGCCCCTGAACAGAGCCGTCCTCGTTGACGCCCTGCCCGATAACGGGAAGACATGGTATGCCCGCCCTGTCACAGACAAGCATCAGTGCCTTGGAATAGCCCTCGCACACCGCATTTCCGCCAACAAGACAGCCGTAGGCGGTATAGCAGTCACCGTCAGATTCGTAATAATAACAGTTGTTGACCAGTGCGTCATGGATATACCTGTATTTCTGGAAATCTGACCAGTCATTCGCCATATTTTCAGAGATACGGTCTATCGCCTGTTCTGTCAGCATATGGCGCACCTCGCAGTCCTCGGCGCTTCTTGTGTAGGTCATGAAGATCGCCGATGCAAAGCCGTCGGAATCCACCTGAACGGAATAGTTTGTATCTATATAATCTATTTCGGGAGAGCCTGTAACGACCATGACTATCAGCTCACAGATGTCGTTGGAGCTCACCACATCATTCTTTATATATATTGTTTCTTCAAAGTCGGTAATGCCTTTGTATATCTGCCGACAGACCGTTTCTTCGTCCTTGGTGAGGCGCTGTGCAAAATACTCTGCAGCGAAGGGCAGATCAATCTTATCGGCTTCTTCGGGGCTTATCGCAAGATCTTCCGTGCCTGAGGAAACTTCCTCCTTGACAACGACCTCGCCGCCAGCACCGGGGAGATCCACCTTGCTGCGGCGGGTAACGACCCTGCCTTCGTCCTTGCCGGATATGACAATATCAGCTTCTGTTCTGCTGTCAAGCGTCTTATAGGCATAGTAGCCCCCGCCCGCTGCCGCAAGAAGCAGTGCGAGCCCTGTAACAGCTGCCCAAATCTTTCCGCCCAAAGAAACCACTCCTTAAAAGCTCCGCAGAGCTTTTACTCGGTGCAAAGCTCTGCCCTGATCCTGCCTATCCTTCTGTCCTCTGCCTGAGTCACGGTGAACTTTACGTTCTCCCACTTAACGGACGCTCTTTCGCCATCTTCGGGGATATGACCCAGCAATTCTATCACCATTGCACCTATCGTTTCAAAGGGAGAATCCTCCTCGGGTTCTTTGCCGAGGGCTTCCATGACATCTTCATAGCCTGCGTTGCCCTCTATCTCAAATACGCCCTCGGAGATCTTTGTTATCTCCTCGCTCTCATCGTCGAACTCATCAACGATATCGCCCACGATAGTTTCTATCAGATCTTCAAGCGTAACAACGCCCGCAGTGCCGCCGTATTCATCAACAGCCACTGCCATCTGAACTTTTTTCGCGGTAAGCTCCTTGAAAAGCTCGCCGCACTTCTGGCTTTCGGGCACGAATATCACTTCGCGCATGAAATCCTTGACCGTCCTGTCCTCAGCACTTTCATGAAATACCAGCGTGAGGAGGTCTTTGGCGTAGATAACGCCCTGTATATCATCTATGCTGTCCTTATACACGGGGATACGCGAGAATCCGCTCTCTATGGCGAGTTCCACCGCTTCGCGTATAGGTGCGCTCTCATCTATGGCAGCGACCTCGGTACGGTGGGTCATTACCTCGCCTATCTCGATATCGTCAAACTCGAAGATATTGCTTATCATCTCCGCCTGACTTTCCTCGATAGCGCCTGTTTCGTTGACAGCGTCCACCATCATAAGTATCTCTTCCTCGGTAACAGCTTCCTCGGCATTGACGTTTTTAACGCCGAAAAGCCTGAGAAGTGCCGAGGTAAGAGCACAGCTTATAAACTCTATCGGTCTGAAAATCGCCAGCCACGCGCGGTAGATGCCTGCCGTCCTCAGCAGGAAGCGCTCCCCTGTTTTGCCCGCGGAGCAAAGCTTTTTCGGCACGCCCATACAAACCGTACCGACCCAGACGGTCAGCAGGAGTATTATAACAGCCGCAGAACATATGCCTGCCGCGATATCATACCCGCCCCACGCATCGGTGAGGACTTTTTTCAGCGGTGAGAAGAACCATATAAAAGCGCAGGCAGCCTGTAACGCTACAAGGGCTGTTCGTGCGATAAGGTTCACGTTCAGGAATCGCCCTGTATGCTCCAGCATTTTTGCCACAGACGCAGCACGTTTGTCAGTTTCCGCCAGCTTTTTCAGCCGCGAATCGGATATCTCAGCCGCACTGCACTCGCAGGCATAAAAAAACGCTGTCAGAAGTCCGCACAGCACAGGCACAGCCGCGCCTATAAACCCCGGTTCGGGAACGTCCATCAGTCATCAATTTCCTTTCTTCATATATATACCGAACACCGACCTGCGGCATTCACACAAATAATTTAGTATACAAAAAAGTTCACACTTTCATATTACTTATATCATAACAAACATTGTCCTGATTGTCAAGGTAATTTTCGCTCCTTTCCGACATTTTCTTTATATGACAAAAAACGGACAGAAAAATTGCGTATTTTTTATTAAATTGTTAGTTGCAAATAATTGTGCCATTTCAACATTTTCATGCCATCAGGTTCAGTTTGTTTATAAACGTCCGATAAAACCCCGAAATTTCGGACATTCAGCCGATCTTACCGAAGTGACCATAGTTTTTCCTCTTTACATTTGCCTGTTAATATGATATAATTTTTCGGACAGATAATACTCTCACTCAGGAGGAAAATAATGAAAAGGTTCAACTTCATGAAGGGCAGATACGGCTTTGATACGCTATTTTTTGCGGTCACTTCTCTGTGTATGGGCATCGTTCTGCTGACATATCTCGTACTTCAGCATATCCCCCATATATCGGAGCAAGGAATACTCAGCTTTACGGGGCTTATAATGATAATCAATTTTTCCCGCGTTTTTTCAAAACAGATATCAAAGCGCGAAGCCGAGAACATCAAGTTCACGCTGTTTATCAACAAGCTGACGGGCAAAGGCGGAAAGATAGGCAACTACGTCACTGACAACAAGGGCTACACTCCGCTGAGTCAACTAAAGTCGGCACGCCCCGAATCGATCACCTGTAAATGCGGAAACAAGCTGGATATCCCAAAAGGCAAGGGAAATCAGATGATAGTCTGCCCTAAATGCGGCAGGCGGACATCTATAAAACTGCCGTGATATAGGCGATATTCACAGGAAGTATATTCAATTGAACCGATATGCTGACTTTGAGTGAAAAAAGTCAAGTTATACATAACTAACCTATTGAAAAATATCACTATCCATGTTATAATTATCCAAAGGATTATTTTTTCTGAAAGGAAGTTTGGAAATGAACATCGGAGATAAATTGTTATACCTCAGGAGCCGCAGCGGCTGCTCGCAGGAGACACTTGCCGACGCCCTCGATGTCAGCAGACAGACAGTTTCCAAATGGGAGCTGGGACAGTCCCTGCCCGATGCTGAAAAGATCGTTGCCATCAGCAATTATTTCAGCGTTACCACTGATTTTCTGCTGCGCGACACTTCTCCCGTCAAGATAGAGAAGAATCTTGACCGTATAGTTATCGAGTTTGCGAATTCCGCAGCCGATCTCGACCAGATATCCCGCGCCCTTGTTGACATCGCCCGCGACGGCATAATCGACGAGGAAGAGCGTATACGCCTGTTTGAGATGGTAAAGACCGTGGATAATATCATACCCGCCATCAGCGAGATAAAAACTCTGCTGAATATGTAAGGCGGCAAATAAGGTTCGTGGCACTTCTGCTGTTATGGCAGAGGTGCTTTTTTTGCGTTCGCAACATAAAATCAATAACATCGTAAGTTCGGGAATGTGCAATGTGCCGAAATTATGTTCGTTAGAACAAATGTTCTTGACAAGAACATTTGTTTGAGTTATAATATAACCACAGTAAAAAATATCCGCATAAGCTGACGTGCCTACGCCGTACCGCCCCATCGGCAAAAAGCAAAGTCAGCAGATGCGCGAAGAACAGGAGGAGAAAATGGATAGAAACACACGTAACAAAGATGTTCTCGATTCGCTGGACATCTATTCATACATAGACGAACTTTTAAACATCCCAATCGGAGGTACCCGAACGCTGAACAGCGGATCACCCGGCTGCCTTGCCCGAGTGCGCGCAAAGGAGTTTTCGCAGTACAGGTCATTATGCAAAAACGAAGCCTGTACTCGGCGTCAGCTTGCCCTTTTGCTTGTACGTGCCGCCCGCGCAGAGAAAAACAGCTCCCCCCGCCTGCCCCTGCTGCGCGCCGAGATTCGCACCGAAACGCTGAAACTCGCCCAACTCACCCTCCGCCGCAGACGTCTGGAAGACAGGCGCGACCATCTGGCAGGACTGGCGAAAATGGTGGTGCAGTACCGCTATTTCGATAAGCCCGACTGCCGCCGCGTACCCAGTTGGGGCGAAACCGCCTCACAGCTGGGCATAGCCCTCAGCGGCGAGGAACTGCGAAGATATGTCTGCGGGCAGTTCAGTGGGCTGAAATAAGCAAAAAAAATCACCGGAGGAAACCTTTCTTCCAAAAGATCTCCTCCGGCATTTATCGCAAACATTATATTCAAAATTCAGATCAAGCCAAAGTTTCAAGAGAATACTTGGCGCTGTACTCATTGAGCTTCTTCTCGTAGGTCTCGGGACCGTGCTTGTGGAGCTCGTCGAGGTACTCGTGCTTTTTAAGAGTTTCATACTGCTTCTTGGTAGAGATAAGATATATCGCTATATTCGAGCAGTGGTCGGAAATTCTCTCCAGGTTGGTGAGGATATCCAGGAAATGGATACCGACCTCGATAGGACACTGACCCTTCTTTGAACGGTCGATATGCACTGCCTTGAGTTCTTCAACCAGACGGTCAACAACCTCTTCAAGAGGTTCGATCTCGGTCAGCACATTCATATCCATAGTCTTTGTTGCTTCTATCGCAAGACCGATTATCTCGGAAATAGCGCCGTGAACTACCATGAGTTCGTGATTTGCTCTCTCGGAGAAGTGAGCTTCTTCCTCATAAAGCACATTTGCTGTTTCGCAAAGGTTCACCGAGTAGTCGCCGATACGTTCAAACTCACTGATAAGGTGGAACAGTGTAGTCACCATACGTCCCTCGTCCTCGTTCAGCTTACAGTCATTGAGCTTGATAAGGTACTGACCAACGCGGTCTTCCAGCCTGTCCAGAAGTTCCTCGCGCTCGTTGATCTTCTCTATCTCCTTGCTGTCGTACTTATCGAACATCATGCAGGCAGCTTCAAAGTTCTTGCGGGCATATATACCCATCTGAACAACTGCTTCCTTTGTCTGTGCGATAGCAACGTTAGGTGTAACAAGGAATCTTTCGTCCAGCAGATCTTCCTTGGAGAATACGTCTTCTTCCTCACCTGGCTTGTCGCGAACAGTCAGGCAGGCAAGCTTTTCAAGCAGACCTGCGAAAGGAATGAATATCGCAGTTACGATAACGTTGAATATTGTGTGGAAGTTAGCTATATCACCGTCATCAAAGTCCTTGTCCCAGAATGACCAGCCTATGGAGAACTGGACGGTGTAAATAACTATCAGGAACAGTATGGTACCGATGAAGTTGAAGTAGAAGTGCAGCAGAGCCGCTCTCTTCGCGTTTTTGGAAGAATTCAGCGACGACAGCAGAGGTGTCGCGCAGGTACCGATGTTGGTACCCATGATTATCGGGAATGCCGATGCGAACAGCACTGCGCCGCCCGAGTTGCTTGCGATTATCTGGAGTATACCTACCGCAGCCGCACTGGAATGTGTACAGATGGTAACTACTATACCAACCAGTATACCCAGCGCAGGGTTCTTCAGCAGGATGAAGATCTTCTGAACCATTTCGGGATCCTCGAACAAAGGTCCGATAGCGTTCTTCATGGTGGTGATACCAGTGAAGAGTATCGCAACGCCCAGCAGTATCTCGCCGACGGTCTTCGTCTTGTTCTTCTTCGAGAACATTATTATGCCCATGCCCGCCACAGCCAGCAGTGCCGACAGATTAACAGGGTTTACAAGATTTACCAGAAAACTTTCAGATTCGCCTACACTGGCAAGTCTGAGGATATGGGCTGTCATCGTAGTACCGATGTTAGCACCCATGATTATGCCTACCGCACCGCGGAGCTTCAGAAGTCCCGCATTAACAAGACCTATAACAATAACGGTAGTCGCCGTCGATGACTGCACCGCCGCAGTAACGAAAGCGCCGAAGATTATACTCGTGAAGATATTGCTCGATACTTTTGCAAGTATCCTTTCCATCAGTCCGCCAGCAGCCTTTTCAAGACCCGAACTCAGGGTCTCCATACCGTACATGAACATCGCAAGTCCGCCAAGCGAGACTAAAATGTTGAAGAAGATCGTCATTATTTTACTCCTTTACTTTCCTTGACAGCCCCCTGGCTGCCCATCACTCTAAAACCTATTATACTCGTACACATAAATTATAACTTAAAAAGCCATACTTGTCAATTAATCACACAGCAGAATGGCTTTAGGATAACAATGTTGATTATTAGGAAAAATGTACAATTGGTATGCCTTTCGGGCAAGAAAAAACTTTCAAAAAGTCCTTGAAAAAGATTGAAAAGTGTTGTATAATAAAAATGGATACCTGTACTATATTTATACAGGTAAAGGAGAGCGTGAATGAGTTTCTATTTGAGTAGGAGGATAGTTTCTTTTTTATGGAGAACAGAAAAGAAGACCTTGCCAGAATGATCGCCAGGAATATGTCGATGACTGAGAATTTCGGCGATGAGCCCGAACCTGCAAGGGGCGTGACAGATTTCGGCGAGGACGCTTTTGACACTGTTTATGCCCGGTCGGGTAGAGATAGAAGACCGCAGAGATCTTATGCGGGCAGTTCGTCGGGCAGCAGGAGAAGCAGCGCACAAAGACAGCACAGCGGCACTGGGTCAAGAGTCGGAAACGGCAGCAGTGCAAAAAAATCATCGGGCGGCAGTACTTATGCCAAAAAGCCCTCAGGCAGCAGGGGCGCAAAGAGCAGCACCAAGGCAGCTGCTGTAAAAAAGCCCGCTGTAACAGTCAAAAAGAAGAAAAAGAAGCCGATGACCGCCACTAAGGCAGCGCTGATATGCTCGTGCATACTGCTGACAGGTCTTGCGGCAGCAGGCGGATTCCTTGTTATCGGCAATAAAATGTACAAGGACTCATTCCTTGATAACACCTATATCAGCGGCGTTGATGTAGGCGGAATGGACAAGCGCGAGGCTCTTGCGGAGATAAAGAAAAAAGCGCCCATCCCCGAGAACCTGATGATCACCAAAAGGGACGGCTCGCAGATATCCATACCCCTTGCCGATATAGGCTACAAGGACAACACAGAAGAACTGGTCAACAAGTACTACAACGATCAGGATCACGGCAAGTGGCTCAACGCAATGTTTGAAAAGGAAGAATATTCCATAAAGAATTCTTTCCACTATGACAAGAAAAAACTTGAGAACATACTTGCCCACAAACTGATAAAGAACCAGAAAGCCAAAGACCCCCAGAATGCTTACATAAGCCGCAACGAGGGCGGAAGATTTGTGGTTGTGGGCGAGAACGACGGCGATACCATCGATACCAACAAGATACAGCTGCTCTTCGATTATGTTGAGAGCGAACTGGATGGTCTGAACTTCGATATAGCCATCGGTTCGGTTGACTGCTACAAAAAAGCAAATGTACATTCGGAAGACCTTTACGAACAGTGCCAGAAGCTCAATAATCTGCATAACATCGAGATAGTTATAGATTTCCAGCTGGGCACCGAGAAGATAGACGGTCCCACGATAATGAAGTGGGTGGGCTATGATGAGGAAGCTCCCGTAAATGCGCTGGAAGTTGACCGTAAACAGGTTGAGCAGTATGTTACCCTGCTGGCAAACAGATACGATACTTACGGCAAGGACAGACAGTTCGTTTCAACCAGCAGAGGTCCTATGACCATTCCACAGGGCGAGGGCTGCTACGGCTGGTGGCTCAATCAGGACGCTATGGCTGATAAGATAATCGAGTGCATAGAGAACTGCGAATCCGACAGATTCGATGCTATTTACTACGTCAACCCCAACTCCACATACAGTTACACCTGCAATCCCGATTGGCTCACTTCAAAATCGGATTTCAGCGATACATATTTCGATGTTGACCTTGAAATGCAGCACCTGTGGTACTACGAGAACGGCGAGATGAAGATGGAGAGCGACTTCGTATCGGGTTACCCAAGCGAATCGAGAAATACTCCCGGCGGCGTATACAAACTCTGGCTGAAAGAGCGCGGCAAGACACTGGTGGGCAGTTCCGACGGACAGTCCTACGCTTCCTATGTTGAATTCTGGAACTATTTCAGCACCATAGGCATTGGCTTCCACGATGCTTCCTGGCAGGGCGGCGTATTCGGCGGAGAAAAGTACAAATCGCCTACATGGGGCAGCCACGGCTGTATAAACCTGCCATACGATGCGGCTGAGTACATCTACAACAATGTTGACTTAAACACGCCTGTATTTATGTACTGGTAAAGCAGTAAGTGACATAAACGACAAGTTTGCTGTGAAACCGACGGGGCGTTCTCCGTCGGTTTTTTTGGAGGACGATATGAACGGTGTATATCTTGAAAAACTGCAAAATGACGACAGAGAACAGTTCATCAAGGATAATCAGGAAGCTTTCAATTACGGTGCGCTCGAAGAATTCGGACTGCGTGATGACCATTTCGAGGAGGAGGGAGAGATAATCTCCCGCAAGACCATCGAAACTTCCATCGACAGCGGAGAAGCTTTACGCATAATGCTTGATGGCAGAAAAATCGGCGGCGCGGTCGTGAAAGTATGCGGCGAAAAAGGCGAACTCGACTTGCTTTTCGTTTCGCCCAAGGAACACAGCAAGGGTATAGGTTTTGCCGCATGGCAGGCTATCGAGAAAAGATATCCCGATGTTAAGGTCTGGGAGACTTTCACCCCTTACTTTGAAAAGAGGAATATCCACTTTTACGTGAACCGCTGCGGATTCAAGATAGCCGAGTTCTTCAACAAATATCACCCCGACCCTAATGAACCAGATATGTGCGATGAAGACGGACAGTTTGAGGACGGAATGTTCCGTTTTGAAAAGAGAATGGACGGTGACAAGAAATGAAAAGCAAATTACTACTGATACCCCTGCTTGCAGCGGTGCTTTGTCTGACCGCCTGCGAGAATAAGGGAAAGACCAACAATAATAAGCCGGGCAGTCAGGGCAAAGATGAAATCCTGACAGATGCCGAAGACGGCAAAGACGAAGATACTATCGGCATTCTGATGGATTTCAGCGAAGAAAAGCCCTCGGTGATAAAGGGTCTGATACTGGAATCCAAGTCAACATGGAGAAATACCCCCATGATAGACGAGATGGCAGAAGAAGGCTTTGAGAAAAAAGTGCCGATATATAAGTTCGAGCTGGACGAGGTATTTGAGATGTACATCGACACCGATGTTGACGACGGCTGGAACATCTACATCTGCCGAAATGACAGCGTAGGCGATATCACCGCCGTTACCGAAGAAAAGCTGAAAGAGCTCACCGAGACCGAGGGCTTTGCCAACGACTACGGCAACAAGCCCGACAAGGAAAAATACGGCGACCTGGGCGGAATGTGCGTTGCTTCCGACGAATCCACCGAGGGACTTTACGATATGTTCTTTGTCCGCGGCGGCGAGATAGACAGCTATATACAGCTTGAAATAACAAAGCCGTCCAACGCAGAATAACGGACGACAGAAAAGAGGACCATAATGAAAAAGATACTTGTGATACACGGACCGAACCTCAACCTTCTGGGCGAAAGAGAACCCGGCGTTTACGGCACGGATACTTTCGAGTCCATCAATGACGAGATAGTTGCCCATGCCCTTGAACTGGGTATGCACTGCGAGGTATTCCAGTCGAACCACGAGGGCGAGATAATCGACGAACTGCATCTTGCAAGAAAGAAGTTCGACGGCGTTGTGCTGAATGCAGGCGCTTATACCCATTACAGCTACGCTATCCGCGATGCTATCGCAGCGATAAAGATACCCGTTGTTGAGGTGCATCTCAGCAATATCCACGCAAGGGACGAATTCCGCGAGAAGTCGGTGATAGCCCCTGTATGCATAGGTCAGATAAGCGGTTTCGGCAAGTATTCTTATCTTATGGCGGTTGACGCTCTGAATTATAAGTGGAGCGAACAGACAGTCTGATATATTGCCATTTTCAAGAGGTAAAATACCCATGCACAAATTTAAAGATAATTTTGATATCAAAAGCAAGAACGGTTACGATGTTTATACCCTAAAAAAAGACTTTAACATGGATTTGAAATTCAAGACCGTCGAAAATCAAGGAAAAGTTTCTGTATACATAAATTATCAGGAACGCAATCCCTTATCTTCAATGCTTTTGGGAAATTTTCAGGCAGAATGTGATATGTCTTCCATAGAATTTTCAGTCGAGAAAGAGATACCCAACCACGATAACACGATGTATGCCATCGTAAACAAAGATTGCCTGATCGGTTTCTTTGAAGAGGTGTATTTCTTTATCGTTGATTACAGAAATATCATGGACAGCCTGGATTATCTTGAATATCACAATGACTGGACTTACTGATGATCGCACAGGAGAATAATATGTATACAGGATTTCTTTCCAAACTCCCCGATTCAGCGGCTTATGAAAAGCTGTCTCGGGAAAAGATAAGCAATACAGAAAAGGAGTTCTGCTCTTTATTTAAGGCTGAACTGCCAAAAGGCTATACCGAACTTCTGAACTTCACAAACGGACTGTCCTACAACGGACGCAGTATCTGCGGAGTTTACGATGAAGAATTTCTTGCAGATCACCCCAGAAAAAAGAGTATGGATATCCTGAATTTCAATTCCTCTTTCAGGGAAATGACGGATATCACCGACTATATCATGCTGGGAAAATCCAGTCTTGATTATATTGTCTATAATATCAGCGAAAAGAAATTCCAGATTCTCAGCAACGGAACAATGGAGTGCTTCGGGACGTTTGATACTTTTCTCGAACTGCTGTATGCTTTCTTTGAAGTGTGAATGACCCTGAAAGGATATTTCCTTGCAAACTATACTGTATATTAAATGGAACGAGGTTTAAAATATGACAAGGCTTGAACGCTTGCAATCGAGGATAGCCGAAGTAGGCGGCTGCGGCATCATCACAGATGAGGTCAACAGACGTTACTTCACGCAGATGAAATCCAGCGCGGGAACTGTGCTGGTATTTCCCGAGGAAAGCTATCTGATAATAGATTCAAGGTACATCGAAAAAGCGCGTGCCACCGCTGTTGGCTGCACTGTGATACTTGAAGCCATAGGCGAAGAAAAGTTCGCCCAAATGAACGAACTGATAAAAAAGCACGGCGCTAAAGAGATAGCCATAGACAGCCAGACCTGCACAGTAAGTCAGCTGGCGCATTACCGCAGCAAGCTTGAAGCCGAGATACCTGCCGACGGACGTTTCGGCAGGCTGATACGTCAGATACGCATGGTGAAATCTCCCGATGAGACCGAAAAAATGATAGCCGCACAGCGCATAGCCGAACAGGGATTCGAGTTCATGCTGGGCTATATCAAAGAGGGTCTGACCGAGAAAGAAATGCAACTGAAGCTGGATTATTTCATGCTTTCCCACGGCGCAGAGGCACTCAGTTTCGATACCATAGTCCTCAGCGGTCCCAATACCTCAATGCCCCATGGCGTGCCCTCCGACAGGCGGGTGCAGAAAGGCGAATTCGTGCTGATGGACTTCGGCGCAGTGGTGGACGGTTATCACAGCGACATGACAAGAACGGTCTGCGTTGGCGAACCTACCGACAAGATGCGTAAGGTCTACGATATAGTGCTGAAAGCACAGCAGGCAGGAATTGACGCCCTCAAAGCAAATATCACAGGCAGGGATTTCGATGCCGCCGCAAGAGATATCATAAACGCCGCAGGCTACGGCGACAAATTCGGACATTCTCTTGGTCACGGTGTAGGCATGGAGATTCACGAGGAACCATACGGCTCCCCTGTTTCAAGCGCAGTTATCCCCAAGAATTCGGTAATAACCATCGAGCCGGGAATCTATCTTGAGGGCGAGTTCGGCGTAAGGATAGAGGATTTCGCCATCGTCAAAGCAGGCGGCTGTGAGAATATGACCCTTGCACCCAAGGAGCTTATCTGTCTGTAATATACTATTATAATAAAAAGCAGAGGGCACACGTCCTCTGCTTTTTTGCGCACAAAAAATCCCCCGACATTTATCGGGGGACAAGCGGATTACGAGACTCGAACTCGCCACATCCACCTTGGGAAGGTGGCGCTCTACCGGATGAGCTAAATCCGCATATGAAAAATGCCGATATAACTATCGGCATTCAGTGGAGCGGGTCACTTGAGTTAAACAAGTTTCTCCTCTCAGGAAGAAAGGTATTCTAGCGTTGAAATAAACCCGCATTAATCAATATATCCCGACACCGAAGCATCGGGATATCAAGAGCGGATTACGAGGCTCGAACTCGCTACCTCCACCTTGGCAAGGTGGCGCTCTACCAGATGAGCTAAATCCGCAAAATGGTGCTTCCGAGTGGAATTGAACCACCGACACGGGGATTTTCAGTCCCCTGCTCTACCGACTGAGCTACAGAAGCATATAAGCGACCCGGATGAGACTCGAACTCACGACCTCCGCCGTGACAGGGCGGCGTTCTAA
>NZ_JAILMR010000020.1 GCF_024692365.1 Ruminococcus sp.
GAATGGTCCGATCTTAACAAGGCTATGCAGCAGCTGCTGAAAAAGCGAGATACTTTCAATGAGGGCATCGCCGCACTTTTCAGACTGCGTGACGAGCTTTATAATACAATGCTTTCTCTGCGGGAAGAACTTTCACGCGGGGACTTTGATGCCATGCCGTACCCAAAGGCTAAGGGCTATCACTGCAAGAACATCGCCTACTCACTGTGGCATATTTTCCGCATTGAGGATATTACGGCGAATACCCTTATCGCTGACAGGGAACAGGTGTTTTTCACAGGTGACTATCAGCGCCGTATCAACTCGCCTATCATCACCACAGGCAACGAACTTTCGGGCGACGAGATAGCCGGTTTCACGAAAGTGCTGGATATCGGAGCGCTTTACGAATACATCAGTGATGTAAAGCAAAGCACCGAGGATACCCTATTGGGTATGGATTTCGATAAGCTGAAAACAAAGATACCCACAGAACGCCGTGAAAAGCTTATATCCCTTGAAGTTGTCAGCCGAAGCGAGGACGCATTCTGGCTGGTGGACTACTGGTGCGGCAAAGATATCCGTGGGCTGATACAGATGCCCTTTTCCCGCCACCACATAATGCACACCGAAGCTATGCTGAGGATAAGGGACGGTCTGCCGCGGCGGACTTGATATGATAATACGCGGAGATTCTCCGCATTACCAAAATAAATTATTAAACCGAAAGGAAGATGTAAAATGTCAAGAGCTTTGATAATAGGTGCAGGAGGAGTAGCAGGTGTTGTTATACACAAGTGCTGCCAGAACAGTGAGGTATTTACCGATATCTGTATCGCAAGCCGTACAAAGGCTAAGTGCGACAAGTTCAAGGAGGAGCTTCAGGGCAAGACCAAGACTAACATCACCACCGCACAGGTAAACGCTGATAACGTTCCCGAGCTGGTTGCGCTGATGAAGGAGTACAAGCCCGATATCTGTATCAACGTGGCTCTCCCTTATCAGGATCTGCATATAATGGACGCTTGCCTTGAGTGCAAGGTGGATTATCTGGATACCGCAAACTACGAGCCCGAGGATACCGCTAAGTTTGAATACAGCTGGCAGTGGGCTTACCGCGAGAGATTCGAGAAAGCAGGCATCACCGCTGTGCTGGGTTCGGGCTTCGACCCCGGTGTTACAGGCGTATTCTGCGCTTATGCCCAGAAGCACTACTTCGATGAGATAAACTATATCGATATCCTCGACTGCAACGGCGGCGACCACGGCTATCCCTTTGCGACCAACTTCAACCCCGAGATCAATATCCGTGAAGTAAGCGCCAAGGGCAGCTACATTCAGGACGGCAAGTGGGTAGAGACCGAGCCTATGGAGATAAAGAGAGTATACAACTTCGATCAGGTGGGCGAAAAGGATATGTACCTGCTGCACCATGAAGAGCTGGAATCACTGGCACTGAATATCAAGGGCATCAAGAGGATACGTTTCTTCATGACATTCGGTCAGAGCTATCTGACACACCTGAAGTGTCTGGAGAATGTTGGTATGACCTCCATCGAGCCTATCATGTACGAGGGCAAGGAGATAGTACCTCTCCAGTTCCTGAAAGCAGTTCTCCCCGACCCTGCAAGCCTTGGCCCCAGAACAAAGGGCAAGACCAATATCGGCTGTATCTTCCAGGGCAAGAAGGATGGCAAGGACAAGACCTACTATGTATACAACGTATGCGATCATCAGGAGTGCTACAAGGAAGTCGGTTCACAGGCTATATCCTACACCACAGGCGTACCCGCTATGATAGGCGCTATGATGGTGCTGACAGGCAAGTGGAAGAAGCCCGGCGTATACAACGTCGAGGAATTCGATCCCGATCCTTTCATGGAAGCACTGAACAAGTGGGGTCTGCCTTGGACAGAGAATTTCAATCCTGTACTCGTTGATTAATTCATAATTCATAACACTAAAAGCGAAGCGTTAGTGTGTTCATTAATTATTGGCATTCGCTTACACGTTGCTGGGGGACTATTATTTTGCTAACGTAAATACGTAGCTGAGTATCCCTTTGGCGGCGTGTCAAGGGACTGCTTTTGGGGTTCTAAACTATGGATTTTAAAGAGAGATATTTACCAATACTTAGCGAGCTGTTTGAATCTAATACGGTTATAATATTCGCTATCGGGGCGGGGCTGGGATTTTTGTTCGGCTTTCTGTTTAAAGACATCAGACACAGGAATCGCGCGTTGATCTCCTGCTTTGCAGGCTATGCCCTATGCGAGATAATAGCCGATATTCCTATGCGTGCAAACTTTTTATTGGAGATCATTCTGCTGTTCATCGGAACAGCGGCGTTGGGGGCTTTGGCGGGAATAGCTCTGAATCTCCCTGTTTATATGCTTCTGGCTAAGAAAAAAACATAATATTATCGGGCGGCAGTGGGTCGCCCGATAGCTTTACGGAGATGATAACGTTTGATACAAAATGTTGACGTGTCAGCAGAAAAGACACCACGCAAGAAGAAACTTAAGTTTATAGTGGCTGCGGTGTTGCTTGGGATCATCGTGATCTATATAGTATCGGGAGCGCTGTTCTGGAAGATCGGTATGCCCGCATTTATGTTTAAATACGAGAAGAACGACAAAGGCGGTATAACTATCACCGATTACCTCGGACCTTATCTGTATGTACATATACCCGACAAGATTGATGGGGTTGAAGTTACGGAGATAGGTCATGGTTCTATCGGCTATGAACTTTTACCAAGATCTGAATATGAAAGATTTATCTGTAATAATATCTGTATGGTAAGATTGCCTGATACAGTGGAAAAGATTGGCTATTGCGCCTTTAATGAGTGTTATAAACTTAATAATGTAAATATACCAAGCTCACTGCGTGAATTAGAATCATGCGCTTTTGCCAAAACGAGAATAAAAGAGATCGAACTGCCGGAAGGAATGACCAAAATAGGTTACAGTGCATTTGGTTTATCAGGTAATCTGGAAAAGATCACTCTGCCTGACAGCATTGAGGAAATAGATACATGGGCTTTTCATTATTGCGTGAGTCTCAAAGAGATAAATGTGCCTGACGGGCTGAAAAAAATCCATTCAGATGCATTTGATCATAATGCGCTTACTGATGAGCAAAAGCAGGCATTTTACGATAAGGCAGAAGAGGTCATAGATTAATTATCAAAAATCTTTCGGGCGTAGGTTGTTGCCCGATACCTGTATTTAACGGCATTGATTTCGGGAATACAGGTGCTATATAAGGAGGAAACAAAGTTGACATTTGAAACTATGGGCGACCGCAGTCATCCTGCGGTGCTGCTGATACACGGTATGCTTTGCAATGCTGAAAGCAGCAAGGCTTTCGGCAAATATCTGGCAGACGAATATTTCGTTATCATGCCAACGCTGGACGGTCACGGTAACGACGGCACTGATCTAATCTCTGCCGAGGAAGAAGCTGAAAAGATATTCGCATATCTGAAAGAGAATGGTATTGAGAAACTGGCGCTGTTACAGGGCAGTTCCATGGGTGCATCGGTTGCGCTGGCAGTATATGAACTTCTGAACGCTAAGGGTATGTTCGTGCAGAAGTGCTTTTTTGACGGCGGACCTTTCTTCGATTTCAGCCATGCTGTAAGGAAGATAATGTACAAGCGATTCAGCAAGCTTGTCAAGCTGTTCGATACCGATGACCCGCAGTCAGCCTGCGACAACATGATGAACAGCGGCTTGATGAAGTTCATAACCAAGGGCAAGACGGCTGATTTTGAGCCGATGATACGCGCTATCACGACTGAACGGAGAAGTTTTTCGGACACAACAGTTCACGGCATGACGGAGATATGCTACCACTGCAAGCTCCCCCACTTCACCGAGGGCGAACAGCGCAGAATGATATTCTTCCATTCAAACGAGGAACCTGCAAAGAAATCACGCGGCAGGATAATGAAAGCCTATCCGCTGGCAATTTTCCGCGGTATCAACGGTTACGGACACTGCGGTTTGCAGATACAGAAGCCCAAGGCTTATGCGGGACTTCTGAAAAAGGCAATGAAAGAGTGGATATAAGAACAGGAGGTGTTCGGCATGACACTTAATGAACTCGAGACCCGACAGGAAGTGCGTTTCCCCCAGGCTTTCCACAGGATATACGACAGCGGTGCTATGAAGTGGCTGGAGCTGACAAGGTCGGAGCTGAAAGCACGCATCAAGGAATATGTCAGCGATACGGCGGCTTTCCTGATGCTGGACTGCGACTGCGAGATGTACCTTTTTGAGGAGGTACAGTCGGCGGCGGAAGAACTTGCACAGCTATCGCGCTGGCAGGAAGAGGACAAGAAGCTAAAAATACGCGACGGTCTGCGGATAGTGCCTTTCGGTCACAGCGGCGGCGGGGACATTTACTGTCTGCTGTACACTCCCGAAAATTCGGAGCCTATGGTGATACGGTACTTTCATGACAGCTACGAAGCCCCCCAGATAATGGGTCGGGATTTTGACGAATTCCTGTACATACAGCTTCTTCTGGCGGCGGAGAACGAGCAGGATGTTGAGGACGAACATTTCCGCAAAAACACGGCTTATCTCAATGATAAGTACCGCCCGATGGTCGAGGGAAAGTCTGCCGACGAGCTGACCGATGCGCTGTACGCTATGGTCTTTGCCCCTGCGGACATATTTGAACGCCTATGACGGCGGCTCAGAAGAAAGACCTCGCCTTGCAGGTGATAGGTCTGCTTGAAAAACAGTACCCCGATGCGAAGTGTTCGCTGGAATACTCACAGCCCCACGAATTGCTGATAGCAACGCGGCTTTCGGCGCAGTGTACAGATGCGCGGGTGAACATCGTGACGAAGGAGCTGTTTGCGAAGTTCCATACCATCGAAGAATTTGCCGATGCGGATATCGCGGACATCGAGGAGATAGTGAAGCCCTGCGGACTTTACAAGACTAAAGCGAAGTCCATAAAAGAGATGTGCATACAGCTTCGTGACGAGCACGGCGGTATCCTGCCCGACACGCTGGAGGGGCTGACGAAGCTCAGCGGTATCGGGCGAAAGACAGCTAACCTCATCATGGGGGATATTTACCACAAGCCCGCGGTGGTAACAGATACTCACTGTATAAGGATAACGGGGCGGCTTGGTCTGGTGAAGAGCAAGGAGCCTGCAAAAGTTGAGGCGGAGCTTTGGAAGATACTCCCCCCCGACAAGAGCAACGACCTCTGTCACAGGCTGGTGCTTTTCGGCAGAGAGTTCTGCACGGCGAGAAGCCCGAAGTGCGGGGGTTGTCCGCTTAGAGATATCTGCATTTCAAAAAGTGAATGAGAGCCCGATTTCAGGGCAGAATAATACCGAGGGGTGACCTCGGTATTTTTTTATGGGGGTGTTCACATGGACGAAAACAGACAACTTACCGAACTGCTGGGCAGGGACAGGGAGAGCAGGGATTTTTTCGCGAGCCTTTCACCTGAGCTGAGAAAACTGCTGATGGGGCGTGATATCGGGAATTTTGAAACACTGAAAAAGGCGGTCGAGGAATGCGGCGGGCAGACTTTCGCGGCGGAGGACATGACGAAAGGTCAGGTGGCTTCGGGTACGGAAAGTACGGGAGTTTTCCCGCGGGGTGAGAATCTGTCGGAGGGCAGTTGGAGAGAGTTGGGCGGACGATGAAAGGGCGTAAAAAAGCGGAGAACGAGATGTCCTCCGCTTTTTGTCTATGAAGTCTTATGTTTTGCATGGGTTATCAGTTCTATGAAATCTCTTTTTGAGATGGGCTTTGAGAAGAGGTAGCCCTGAGCGAAATCTACGCCGAGGTCACGAAGCATCTGAAGCTGGTGTTCGGTCTCTACGCCTTCCACCAGTATCTTGCGGCGCATCTGCCTTATCATTCGCACGCTGCTGTCGAGGATTATCTGACCCATCTGACCTTTTTCGGCGCTCCAGAGAATGCTTTTATCTATCTTGATGATATCGAAATCAAGCCTGAATATCGACTGCATATTTGAATAGCCTGTGCCGTAGTCGTCCATCGAAAAGCGGAAGCCCTGCCTTTTCAGGATACGCACCGCTCGGCTTAGGGCGCTGTAATCGCTGGCGGCGATGGATTCGGTTATCTCGAAGTTTATCATGGTCTTGTCGATGCCGAAGCTGTCGGCAACTTCGATGACGTGTTCGGCAAAGGCGGGCTGCATACATTGCAGCACCGAGAGGTTGACGTTTATGCAGTCCATGAGGTTGAGGGCGGGGATACCGCTTTTTATGAACTCGCAGACCTCGCGGAAAACGTAGTCGTCAACATCGTCGATAAGACCTATCTGTTCGGCGATGGGAATAAATTCATCGGGGAAAAGGTTGCCCATCTCGGGGTCATGCAGACGTATCAGCGCTTCGGCACCGTGGAGAGTGCTGTCGGATACGCGGTAGGTGGGCTGGTAGAAGACCTCAAAATTATGCTCTTCAAGACCGCGTGTTATGGCACTTTCAACCGCGGCACGGCGAAGCAGGTAGTCGAGGTCGGAGCCTGTGAGGATATTTTTGTCCAATTTTTTGGGCACAGGGCTGTCCGCCATATAGAATGCGTCGCTGACGCTGTGGATACGGTTAGGAACGTCAGCCGCCATAACAAGGACTTTCAGGGGTATCTCGTTATCGCCTATCTTCCAGGGGTTTTCAAACCTTTCGGAGATAGTTGCGGCGAGGTCGTTGACTTTCTTTTCATCGGTATCCATGAGGGTTATCATGAAAGTGCCGGGGCTTGTGCTGTAAATATAGTATCTCGGCACGATGGAACGGAGATATTCGGAAACAAGCTTTGACAGGGCTTCGGAGTTATCCGAACCTGTGGCGCGCTTGATTATCTCGGTATTTGTTATCTTCACGCACATAAGGGAGAGGCTTCTGCCGCTGACGATATAGGCGTGCATATCGGCGTTCAAGGCGCGGCGGTTATATATGCCCATTGCGGCGTCGATGCGGTCGTCTTCAATCTCGATGGCTATCATAACGCCCAGAAGACCTATGGTTTCGGATATGAGCTCGGTGCGTATCTCGTAGTTAATCAGCTGTACCACTATACCAAGTATTGCCACGGTGAAGAAATATATCAGCGCAGTGCGGCGCTTGCGGTTAAGGGCTTTCCATGAAAAAAGCAGCATGAATATCGCCATGGCTATGTACAGTCCGCTGAGGACATATATCACCATAAGCCCCCAGTTGCGGTGGTAGACCATATTATGGTCGTAGTAGTACATCCAGTTCATCGAAGGGTTCAGGACAACGATAGTCTCAATGAGAAGCGCAGGGATAGTCAGCAGGATATAGCGTTTTCGCTTGCCACTGAAATTCGCGCCGCAGACTGAAAGCACGTAAAACAGGAAAATAGCCGGCACTATCGAGTGCGGCAGAAAGTATGAAAAATGCCCAACTCTGACCGCCATAGCGGCGGCAGGCGATACCGCCGCGCGTGAAAGATTGCAGGCTGCAAGTATCTCAGACACGCAGTTGAGATCGACTATCGTCAGCATAGCGAGGTACAGTTTGTTCTGCAATTTGTCAGTTCTTCGGTTCAGCAATGTGAAAAGTATGCCCGTCGAACCTATCAGCATCGACGCTGCGTACATTACTATCTTTGATATCGTGATCGGTGACATTTCTTCCCTCCTTTACGGCAGGATGATGGTTCGCAATTTATTTATAATTATACCATAGTATTGTTTAAAATTCAAGGATAAAAATTCATTATTGTGCATTTTGTACGGAGTGTGATGGGAATATTTTACATTTTGGGGTGGGGGGATATTTTTTTGTGGGAACGTACTGCTGTATTTGGTTGTTACTTGATCAATCTGTGGTATGTGTTCTTTTTATAATAGTACTTCGGGGGACGGGGTCGCCCCTCGTCCCTCGGGTCGAGCCGTCAAAGGCGCGGGCGGTCTGTGCGCCCAATGAGCTAGCGTGGGTCGATAGTTTTGTGTTCCCTCAGATTTATTTGACCGCCCGCTTTTTTGACAGGCATTGGAGTTTTGCTGTTCTATTGATTTTATCGTGTTCGCGTCGCTTTTGCGCCTTGACCGAGAGGCTCTGCCTCTCGAACTCTCCGCAAGCCTGCTAGCGCGAGGCTTGACCGCGCGCTTTGTTTCCTTGGCATATCTTTTCTAGTTTCGTTATGACCCGCCGTCTCGCAATTGTCCCGCCCTCACAAAACTATAAATAGGCGGAAACGGCTCGCCCGGCCAAGGGCAATTATGAATTGTGAATTATGAATTAAAATAGCCCTTTACTTTTGTGAAATAATTTGCTATAATAATATAAGTCCGCTTAGGAGGAAAAAACTATGCAGAAAACAATACTTATTATAGAAGACGACGCACAGATAAATGATATGCTCCGTATACTGCTGAGAACAAACGGTTACAGCACCATAAGCGCCTATTCGGGTACAGAAGGACTTCTCGCCCACAGCAGAGAAGTCAGCCTTATTCTCCTTGACCTTATGCTGCCCGGTCGAAGCGGCGATGAGATAATACGCGAGCTGAAAGAAAAGCACAACGTCCCCGTGATAGTCACAAGCGCCATAAATGATGTGGATAAAAAGGTTGACCTCTTCACCCTCGGTGCTGATGACTACATCACAAAGCCTTTTAATAATGATGAACTCCTTGCACGTATCGGCGCAAGGCTTAGGGCGAATGCAGGGGCATCTTCGGGTGAGATACTCACCTTTAAGGATATCGAGCTGAATGTCACCGATTTCACTGCGACTGTTGCAGGCAAGCCTGTTGAACTGCCCCGCTATGAATTCGCACTTCTGAAACTTTTTATGGAAAACCAGAACCGAACCTGCACCAAAAGCCTTATTTACGATACCGTCTGGGATTATGAAAATTCCGCTGATGACAATACATTGAATGTACATATGAGCAAGCTTCGCAAAAAGCTGAAAGAGTGCAGCGACGAGGAATATATTGAAACTGTCTGGGGTATAGGCTACCGCATGAAGAAATGATCGGTTAAGAGTTTTTTAAGGGTTGATTTAAGTGTTTGTTAAGACCTTGTTGTTATAATAAGGATAACAAAAGAACGGAGGTCACAAAAATGCGCGAGATCGTACTTCAGACAAAGAAGCTTACAAAAAGCTACGGAAGATCTACCGCCCTTGACCATGCCGATATGACCGTCTATAAAGGAGATATTTACGGTCTTATCGGTAGGAACGGTGCGGGCAAGACAACTATGATGAAACTGGTAACAGGGCTTACCGATCCCACAAACGGCGAATATTCGCTGTTCGGGAAGACAGGCATGGCGGCTGACAGAGAGAAGCGCCGTATCGGATGTCTTATTGAAAGTCCTGCATTTTTCGGAAATATGACAGCTTACCAGAACCTGCGCTACTATTGCTATCAGAAAGGCATAGCTGACCGCAGGCAGATAGATGAAGTACTTGAACTCGTAAACCTGAGTGACGCGAGAAACAAAAAGTTCAAGACCTTTTCACTGGGTATGAAGCAAAGGCTGGGCATAGCTTTTGCGGTGCTTGATAATCCCGATATAGTGATACTTGATGAACCTATCAACGGTCTTGACCCAATAGGCATCAGTGAACTGCGTGAGACTTTCCGCAGGCTTTCACAGGAGAGGGGCATGACACTGATAATCTCCAGCCATATCCTTTCCGAACTTTATGCGGTGGCAAACAGATTCATGTTCATCGAAAGCGGAAAGGTGCTGAAAGAGGTATCCAAATCCGAACTCGACCTTGAATGCAGCCGCTGTATAACCATCGGCACTGATGATACTGCCAAAGCCTCGAATATCCTTGAAAGAAAACTGGGCATCACCGATTACAAGGTGATAGACAGCCGCGAGATAAGGATATACGATGAAAAAGTCAAGCCGAATATCGTCAACAAAACTCTGGTGCAGAACGATGTGGACGTTATGAAGATACACGAATCGGGAGTTTCGCTGGAGGATTATTTCAAGCAGCTGGTCGGGGAGGTAAAGTCATGATAAATATTATGAAAGCGGATCTTTACCGCATAATCAGAACAAAGGGTTTCATCATATTCTGGCTGGTGTCTTTATTCGTTTCCTTGACGTCAATAGCAAATCACGAACCCGGCGGCATAATGCTTGGGGGAGATATCGACCTCAATGCAGACCGCAAGCTGGATATAATTCAGACAGGCATGAACCTTGTGTATTACTTCCTGCTGATAATGCCTGTTTTCAGCACGATCACCGCGGAATTCACCGAGCATACCATCAAGAACACCATAACTTCAGCTGTCAGCAAGGGCAGATTCTATTTTGCCAAGACCCTGTTTGCACTTGTTTATTCGCTGGGCTGTTTCCTTTGCGCGAACTATCTGTTCTATTTCATAAACCGCGCTGTCAACGGCAGCAAGTACAGTTCGCCGTTGGGTGAATATTCAAAAGTCCTTTTCGGACAGCTGCCTGTTTTTGTGGCGATAGTATCACTGTTCATTTTCCTTGCTTTCTTCTTCAAAAAGGGAGCAGCTTTCAACTCTATCGTTATTCTCTCGCCCCTGATGTATTCATTCATCATGTCTATGCTATTTGAGTTTGATAGTGCGAAAAAGCTGGCGGAGAAAATGATGAAATTCGAGATCAGCTCCATGATTGGCAAGCTTGCCATTGGCTGCAGCCATAGCTACCGCATCAACTGCTATATAGTATCCGCAGTTATTACCGCGGTATCATGCGCTCTGGGATATCTCATCTGGAAAAAGAGAGAAGTCTGAAACCACATAAAACCAAACATTTACCGAATGCCGCGGCAAAAGTCTGTGCTGCGGCATTTGGCGCTGAAAAGATAGAAAGATCAAATATCGAAATGGGGGTGCCGTCCATGACAGCGGCAGTTATAATTTTATCGGTGATACTTGCTGTCGTGGCGGTGCTATTTCTGCTTGAAAAGAAAGAGCTTGCAAACATAGCGAGACAGCTCTCCGAACTGAGAGATCAGGATACCAACCGCCTTATCAACGGCGAAAACGGCACGGCTGACAAACTCATCGTCGAGATAAATTCCATGCTGAAAGATATCCGCGAGACCAAGGCGCAGTACAATAAGAAAAACCATGCCCTTGAACAGATGATAACCAATGTTTCCCACGATCTACGAACACCGCTGACTTCTGCCATGGGGTATATTGATCTGATACAGAACTCCGACCTGTCCGAGGAAGAAAAAAGCCGTGAACTCGCCATAATCGAGAACCGCCTTGTAAGACTTCAGGAGCTGATAAACTCCTTCTTTGAGCTGTGGAAGATAATATCCTTCGGCAAAAGCCCCGAAAGATCCAACGTTGACGCAGTAGCCATACTTGAAGAAGCCATCGTGCATTATTACGATGATTACTGCAGCAGAAACAGGCAGATAGTATTCAACTGCAATATCCGCAAACGCATGATATCCTCAAACAGGGATATGCTCCTGCGCATCTTCGATAATCTCATCGGAAATGCCCTTAAACACGGCGATGGCGACCTCACCATAACGGTGATTGCGGGTGACGATATGCGCATAACTTTCGAGAATGCCATTATCTCTCAGGATATCGATACCGAGCATATCTTCGATGAATTCTACACCACCGATATTTCCCGAACAAAGGGAAACACAGGTCTTGGTCTTGCAATTGCAAAGCAGTTCACCGAAATGCTGGGCGGAACGATATCTGCGGCGATCTCTGATGGGAAGTTTATTCTGAGTGTTACGATGGAGTAGATCTTTGGTGGGTGTTTTTCGGGACAGATATGTATAAATAAAACGCAGTATGCAATTAAACATACTGCGCTTTTTGTATATTTGTCAGAACTTTCTGCTTGAACCGCTGTGGCTTCTGCCTGAAGAACTGTGATGTGTTGATGTTCCGCCGCTTCTGCCGCTGCCACTGCTGCTGCTTTCGATACGTGTTCTTGTAACGTTTTTGTACAGGAAGTTATCACGCTTTACAGTCAGCTTGAAGCTGCCCTTGCGGACATAATCTTCTGCACCGTGCTGCATGGATACGCTTGTCAGTTCGGATTTTATGGATTCTGATACGATAAGACCTATCACCGCACCGCCGATTATCGCGCCTGTGATCCAGCCTAAACTCAGTTTGCCCTTTGCCCTGTGATCGACATCGTAGGGTGTGCCTTTCTGCCATTCCTTGATGAAATCCTCGCTGATATCGGCATACTTGTCTAAAGCATCGTAATAATCTCCGTCTTTCATATCGGGGAGTATCTGATCCCAAAGGAAATCCTGACCATAGTTGGTAAATATCTCTACACCCTTACCATGACCCGAAAAAGCTGTATCGTGCTGTTCCATTGATATCATGATTACAAAGCCGTCATAACCGCTGCCCATACCGAATCCGTTATAATCATAATAGTCATCGGCATACTGTTCGGGAGTTCTTCCGCCTAGTGAATTGCAGGTGAATGCTACAACGTCTATCTGGTACTCCTCGCTTATCCTGTCAAGTTTATTGATAAGCTGTGATTCTTCAGAATCAGAAAGGATATCGGCATCATCTACCAGACGGGGCTTTAGCCTTTCCGTGGGGATAGTTCGGGTGCTTGCGTATTCATCGGGGATAGATGCGAATACGGGTATTGCGCTTATTACCATAACTGCTGCTGCCGCGAGGGCTGCAAAAATCTTCTTCATGATGCGCACCCCCTATCTGAAAAACATATAGCCTACGCCTAATATGGCTGCGGCTGCGATTATTGCTGTTATCCAGAATGTGCGCCAGTAGGCTTTGGAGTCGCAGGGCAGGTTGCCGACGAACTTGCCTGTCTGACCGTTCATGCCGAAGAGGAATGTCTGACCGTTCCAGCTGGTGGTCAGCACCCACACGGGGTAGAGGGCGTACTTTGCCTTTGCCTGTTTAAGGCGGAGGTTATCGCCTTCCTTGGTGACGCTTGAATAGCCGCTTACTGTCTTTCTGAACTCGTCATCAACAGTTTCCTTGGCGCGTACAGTTGCGCGTTCTGTGGAAGCATCGGCGCTGACATCGTACTTATCAGCGAGATATCCTGCGAGATAAGCGGTCTGGAAAGGTACTGCGTCCTTGAAATCGAAGGGACCTACGGATTCCATGAGGTCATCGGGCATTTTTGAAGAACCGTCAACGGGGATATTATCAAAAGCCATAGTGCCCTCGCGGTATACGGAATAGTAGCTTGTTTCGGTTACGCGGTAATTGCCGGAAGTATGGGAATGGGTGGTGGTACACTTATAGCGCACACCGCCGTCTGCCTCGGCATCAAAAAGCCAGCAGGGGACGTATATGCCCTTTACCTCGTCAAGATGGTTCTCATCTTTGAATACCTTGGGCAGGAACTTTTTGCCGACAAGGTGCTTTTTAAGACCCTCAACCGCCGCATTCTTATCCACCTTGAAAGGTATGACGTAATCGGGTTTAAGGGTGCCGCGGAACTGACCTGTCATGACAACGGGGTTATCGCAGTAGGGGCATTTGGTCGCGCCCAGAGTTTCATCGCCGATTATTTCACCGCCGCAGGACTGACAGGAATAGACGCGCATATTATCGGTCTCGCCCTCCTGCCACTGGTTGGCTTCGGGGTTCCAGTCTATTTCATCATTGCCGTCTGTGCTGAGGTCTTCATCGTATGCGAGGAGAGTTTCCATATCGAACTCGGTATCGCAGTAGGGGCATTTCATCTTCTGCACCTGAGAATTGAACTCGATGGCACCCGCACAGCATGGGCATTTATATTCTTGTACTGCCATATGTTTTCTCCTAATCATTTTTTTCAGCAGGAAAATCATATCTGAATGATATAACGATAGTTTTGGCGGTCATCTCCCCCGCCGACGGCGGGGGAGATGACCAGTCCGAAACATCATTCAGAATAAGATTTATCTAGCTGATTTCAGGCAAAAGGCAGCTTACAGGTGGACTGCCGTTCGCCATACAAAACGATTGCAGAGATGCCTGCACCTCTGCAATCGCGTATTATTATGTTAAAATGCGCTTATCAGGTAGTTGCGTCGTTATCATCGAATACGTCGCCGCACTCGGGGCAGAACTTGGGAGGATTGGAAGGATCCGCAGGAGTCCAGCCGCACTTATCGCACTTATATACCTTAGCGCCTGCGGGCTTGGGTGCACCGCAGTTCTGGCAGAATTTGCCCTGATTTACTGTACCACACGAGCAGGTCCAGCCGTTGACTTCTGCGGGAGCGGGCTTGGGTGCGCCGCAGTTCTGGCAGAATTTACCTGTATTTGATGTACCGCAGGAGCAAGTCCAGCTGTCAGTTGAGGGAGCTGCTGCCTGTGCCTGCTGCTGACCCATAGCGAAGAGCTGCTGAGCGTTCATGCCGCCTGCCTGCTGAGCCATATTTACGCCCATAAAACCTGTCATTGCGCCTGCTGCGTTGTTGCCTGCTGCACGCATAGCGTCGCCCTGAGCTGCAACAAGTCCGCCTGCTGCCATGGTAGGATCAGCGTACATACTCATACGTCTGCCTTCCATGAAGAGCTTCTGGCTTTCCTGCTGAGCCTGCTTGATCATCTCCTGATCTTCCTTGGGCAGGTTGAGAGCCTTGATTGCAACTTCGATAACTTCGATACCCATATTCTTGCCCCATGAATCAGCAAGAGCGGTATTTACTGCGTTCTTCAGCTCGGTCTTCTTGCCTGCGATCTGGTTGGGTCTTATCTCCATATCCGAAAGGGTGGAGAATGCAGGAGTCAGCGCATCGATGAATTCAGCCTTCATTCTGGGAGCGATAGTCTCTTTTCTGTACTCAGAAGCCTGATTGCCGCAGATATTTGTGTAGAACAGCAGCGGGTCAACTATCTGGAATGTGTACATACCGCTGCACTTTATGGAAACGTCAACGTCAAGACCGATCTTGGAGTCAACAACTCTGAAAGGTACTACCTCGGGGGTGCCGAAGAGGTTGTTGGAGATCTGCTTGGTGTTGAAGTAGTAAACTCTCTGGTCTTTTCCGGGATCGCCGCCGTAGGTTATACGCTGGCCGATCTGCTGGAATGTCTGCTTGATCTTCTGACCAAGCTTGCCGTCAGCAAACAGTGAGGGTGTACCAAGTTCAAAGGTATATCTGCCGGGGCGGTTGCAGACTTCGATTATAGCGCCGTCTTCAACGATTATCATTGTCTGTCCGTCAGCGACTGCTATACCAGAACCTGCGGTGATGATATTATCACTGCCCTTTTTATTCTGTCCTCTGTTTGTAATGACTTTCTGTCCCTTTACCATCAGCACTTCATCAGGGAGTGCCTCACAGTAAAAATATTCCTTCCACTGATCTGCCATTGTACCGGCTGCTGCGCCGATGGCTGCCATAATAAGTCCCATATTTAGACCCTCCTTAAAAAATTGATTACTATTTATATGATACCTGTAACCACGGTATATTTATCTTTTGGTATCTATCGGCTTATAGCCTTTCTGTGAATAGGGATTCTTGTTCTCCTTTGGTTTTTCGGGGGCATCGGGCTGAGATGCTACCCAGTGCAGGAACAGGGTTTTTGCCCCTATGCCCACAAGCCAGCAGGCAAGCACTGTCCAGAAGCACCACATCGGGAGACCCAACTTGAAATGCAGTACCAGAAGCACTGCGGCTATAAGTCCGCCCCAGATGTTCAGCATGAGATTCAAAGCGAATGAACCGAGAAAGCTTATCAGTCTGTTCACTCTATCACCTCGTTCACAAAAAATACATCTTAAATTGGAAAGCTACACAACTTTCCCTAGTATTATAGCATATTTTTCCACGGATTGCAAGACCTTTAGCCAAATTATTTTGGATATATTGCCAGTTTTTTAATGTGAAATGAGCAAATATCACGGTTCAAGAATGACTTTATTTCCGCTTCCGTCAACCACCACGATGTTTTTCAGGCTGCCTCTGCCGAAGCTTCCTGTGGTGCGGGTGCTGACTTTCACGCTGCGTTCGCCGTAGGGTACTATTATAATATCTGTGGTATCGATGAGGTTGCCCCTTGCATTCTCTGAACCATTATAATAAATGTAAAGGTCAGGCCAGAGGAAATCCGAACCTGTATTGGTCACTGTCAGTTCGACTGTCAGTTTGTTGCCGTCTATCTCGGCGGAATCAACTTCGATTTCCAGTTCGTCCATATAACCTACATCGTACCAGCCGCTTACCACGCCGTCACCCAGCATTGGGTCGGTGGTGGAGAGATAGTAGGAATTCACATAGCCGTAAGTGTTATTATATACGGTGTAATACCATGCTGAACTGCCTGTATACCATATCTGCAAAGGTGTGCAGTCGGGTATGGACGCCAGCTTTTTAGATGAGGAAGATTTTTCCTCGCGCAGTGCCAGCGAATCGCCGTCGGTATCAACGTACATTGTGCCCTTGGAAGTATAATTCAGTGCTGTACCCTCGGTAGCACCGCATACGGTACAGGTCTTGGGTTTTGTCAGGGTTGCTTCTTTCCATGTATGACCCTTTGCCTTGCCCCTTGTTTCGCCGCAGTTTTCGCAAGTCTCGGGTTCGGTACAGGTTGCGGCTTTCCACTTGTGACCTATAGCTTTGCCCTCGGTCTTTTTGCATCGTTCGCAGGTCTTGGGAGAGGTGCAGGTGGCATCTTTCCACTTGTGACCCAGCGCCTCCTGACCTATCAGCCCGCAGACTTCACAGTACTGGGGCATTTCGCAATCGGCGTCCTTCCAGGTATGACCAAGTGCTTCGCCCTCGGTCTTTCCGCAGACGGAACAGGTCTTTGGGTGGGTGCAGTCGGGCTGCATCCAGGTATGTTCAAGCTTGCTGCCCTCTTCCACGCCACAGACTTTGCAGCGTTTGGGGTGAGCGCAGGTAGCATCTTCAAAATCGTGGTCTGCCAATTCACCGCGGGTCTTGCCGCAGCGGGTGCAGGTCTCGGGCTTGGTGCAGGTGGCAGGCTGCCAGTGGTGTATGCATATGGTTTTGGTGAAAAAAAGCAATCCCAAACCAAGTATGCAGCACAGGGTCAGACCGATGATGAGCGCAGTTCTTTTGGTAGCCTTTGAAAGATGCGCAGGTTCTTTCTCCTTTTGGGGAATATTAGCGGGTGGCTGTTTTTTGCGGCGCTCGGGTCTTGCGGGTGCTGGGCGGACTATCAGTTCTTCCTCTTCTTCCTCCTCAGCATCGCCCGGGCGTACAAAAATGCTGTCGGTCAGTTCAAGTTCTTCCCTGTTGTCGGATTCTTCCTCTATGACAGAGGTAGGTTCAGGGGACTTTGTCTCTGCTGTATCTTCGGAAATTTCTGCTGTATAGTAACAATCTTCCAGTGCCGCAAGAAATTTTTCGGCATCGGGGATACGGTCAGCGGGGTCGAAGGCACAGCAATCCATGACCAGCTGTTTCAGCTTTTCACTGCCGTTTTTCGGTTTGCCGAAGTTTTTGCCGCTTAGTCTTGAAAATATAGCCGCATCGACTGCGTTGCGGTTATCGCCCTCATTCACCAGCGGCAGACGGTCTTCATTCAGCAGATAATAGAGGGTTATACCCAGTGAATAGATATCTGCCGAAGCACCGTAATGCTGTTCATTGGGGGTGCGGGCATTCCAGACCTCGGGTGCCATGAATGGCTGAGTTCCCACAAATGTGGCAAAACTGCCTGCCCTCGTCTGCTTGGCTATTCCGAAATCGCCGAGGTAAAAATCGCCTTTATCGTCAACGTAGATATTATCGGGTTTTATATCGCGGTGGAGCATATTTATCTCCTGCATTGCGTGGAGAGCTTCACCAATCTGGGAAGCAAGCTTTGCCACCTGACGGGGGGACATCACTCCCCTGCTGTTTATGTACTCGGTGAGGGTGGTATAATATTCCATCTGAATGAGCACATCAAAGCCGATAACATCGCCGTCATCGCCGATGATATCGCGGTAGGTATGGTTTATGCAGTGTACCAGATGGGGCTTATCCCCAAGGCGGTACATATTCTTTATCTCTTCTGCAACCTGCTGTTTGCGCTCGGACATTTCCTGCTCGCGGCTCTCGCGGGTGACAGAAACGCTTCTGTCCAGAATTATCGGCAGTACCTTTACTGCGCAATATCTCACCTGACCGTAAAGCTCCTGCCTGAACTTATAAACCTTGCCCGAACCTCCACTGCCAAGGTAGGAATCCTTGTACCAGTTTTCCCACAGCGGTTCGTAGGAAGACAGTCTCTCGCCTATATCTTTCATATGCTCACCCCCTTACCTGATATTTGACGTTTGTCATAGATCATCTTTTTCACCCACATTATATCATAAACTCACATTATTTTCAAGGCTAATAATCAACCTTTCATTTGACTTTCACCCGTTTTGCACATATCGCAACCTATGCTTGCACCAATGCGCGTAATCGGGGACAAATGTTGCAGAACGGTAACGCAGGGGCTGAAAATTGTAATCAATTATTCCTGCGAAACGACTTTAAATCGGTCGTTTCGGTATATTGACTTTTCAAATGAAGTGTTGTATAATTTCAAATAAAATATTCTGCATAAGCAGGGAAAAGGAGATAGAATATGAAAATGAATTTCAAGCGCACAGGCGCTATGCTGTTGGCTTGTGCAATAGTAGGCGGAACAATACCGCCGTATGCGGGCGTATCTTTTGGTACGGCAATTACTGCTAATGCTGCGGTGACAGGTCAGGGAACTGAGGATAGCCCTTATATTGTTACTACTTATGATGAACTTAAAGAACTCATAGCACCATCAGATGCGTGGGATCATTTAAAAACAGTTGATACTATGACTTATGTTAAGCTGGGTGCTGATATTGAGGTTGAAGACGAAGCCAACAACCAAAGTTTTAAACTTTACAGCAATTCGTCGGGAATATGGACTATTAAATTAGACCTTGCAGGACATACGCTTTCAAGAAAAACTTATTCGGTTGAACAAACCATGTTTACAATAGGGTCAAACTCTACTTTGGTGATCGACGATAGCGTGGGCGGTGGAGAGATGGTTTCTGATATTCACTGCGGGACACAATTAGCATATATGTTCTATGTTCCAAGCGGTGGAAACCTTATTTTCAACAAAGGAACTTTTAAATCATTCGGCGATACTATCTACGACCAGAGATGTATTGAAACAGCTGGCGGAAATCTTACTATAAATGGTGGTACATTCAAAGCAATTTCTTATATCGTAGAAAATCAGGGCGGTCAGATTACAATAAATGATGGTACCTTTATCCAGAAGAAGGACTGCAAGTATGCACAGGACGGTATCAGTCTTCATTCTAAGGATATCCTTAATAATGCTGTACTAAAATCTGAAGATACCACTACACACATATGGTGCTATCTGTCAAAAAATACCGATCTTGCTGACCAAGTTATTTCACAAAAATCCAAGGTAATCGTTGACGGCACGGAACTGGCACGCGAAGATTTCCAAAATATAATAACAGGCAAGGAGATAATTATAAAAGCCCCCAAGGTGATAGACACAGTTGATATCACTATCAACGAACCTAAGGCAGGACAGCCTGTATCATTCAGTGCTAAGACCGACGACCCAGATCATGTAACCACATATACTATATTGAACGAAAGAAGAAGATACAACAGGATCGATTCATGGCTTGAATACGATTTTCTCAATAAAAAAGATGTGCCTGTGTATGAGGGGGCAACCTTTAAGGCGGGTAAGACCTACACTGCAAAGTTCAAAATAATGACCACGGATAGTGACGATGTTTTCAGTGATGATCTTAAAGTTACCGTCAACGGCAAGGACGTTAAAAATCTTGAAGTAAGCCCGACCTATGCAACATTCTGTACGACTTACAATGTTAAAAGCACCGCCCTCAAAGGCGATGTAAACAATGACGGCATTATCAATGTCACCGATATCACCAAAATTGCGGCGCACATCAAGAACAAAAAGAAACTCAATGAAGAGGAACAGAAACGCGCAGATGTCAACAATGACGGCAGGATCAACGTTACAGATATAACCAAGATCGCCGCTCATATCAAAGGCAAAAAGCTACTGAACTGAACGGGATTAGAGTCTGAAAAAACAAAAAAATTACGAGCGTATGCGGGGGCATACGCTCTTTTTTTTGACTGTGTAGCTCTCAATAATTTAATATAATTAACAGATTAATGTATGAATTTTTCGGATTTTAGTGAAAAGTATTCAATTGGTTATTGCAATTCTGTTTGTGATGTGTTATAATAGAGGTATCAGGAATTGGTATAACGTCATGATCGGTCATACCTGTTGGAAGTGTACGTTTGAAAAGCACGACTGAAAGGCGGGTGATGTTATGTTTTGTCCAAACTGTGGAAAACCCATCAATGACGGAGATATGTTCTGCGCCGGCTGCGGTTTCCGCATCAGCGGATCATTTCAGCAGCAAGTTCAGCCGCAGAATAATTTTCAGAACGTCCCGATAAATTATCAGCCGCAGAATACTCAGCAATATGCCCCTGCCGAGGAGAAAGGTCACCCTGTGGCGATATTTTTCACGACGATGATCATCGGCTGCGGATTGCTGGCGGGGTTCATGTTTTTCATCAAACCCGGAAATTTGCTGAAAAACGACGGCGTTGCCACGGCTGCGCCCGACAGTACGGTTACTGCGGGGGCGGGAAATGAGAGTTCAAAAGCCGAAGCCAAGAAGATCGTGGCGGTGACTACTTTTACAGAAGACGACGGCGGCGAAAGCGTGACTACCGTGACGACAACACGAGATCCCGAGGATTCATCGGAAAGTTCGGGATTGCTGAAACTGCCGAAGCGGTCGAAAAAGACCACAACGGCGACGACCACTGTCACCGAGGAAACAGAAGCGCCCCAGACTTCGTCTACGGTGACGGAAACAAAATCGGAAGCACAGCTGAAACTTATAGAAGCCAGGCAAGCAGAAGCCCAGAGATTTTCCACCGACGAAAAGCCCGAGTTCAGTGATTTTGAATGGTGCTACGGGCAGAACGGTCTGATAACGGAACAGCCGACCGATGGCAAAACTCTGCCACATTCGGATCAGTGGGTGGGCGGCTGGAAAGGTTTCATTGTAAAAACTCCCAACAGCGCAGACAGCAAGTATATCCGCGAGGTGAACAACGTGGATATAAACATCGTTGAGGAAAAGGTAACCCTGACTATCAGACATCATCTGTACGAGGTCGAGGGCGAGGTCAGCGATGACAGTGTTACTGCTGACTTTATTTCCAAGGGTAATGTTTATGATAAGGGTATCGTTGTTAACGGTACGCAGCACATTTACATAAAATCTTTCTGGAAAGCTGACGGTCATGAATACGCCGTGGGCGAACTCACCGAAGCTGACGGCACAGAAGCCTATATCGCGCTGATGCGGTGATATTTTGATTTGATTTTTTCTTTCTGCATATACATGGTCACACAAAAAAGAGCTGTCAAAAATTGACAGCTCTTTTGCTTTTATCTTATTTAACTATTGCAAGCAGAACGCCCGCAGCAACGGCGGAACCGATAACACCTGCAACGTTAGGACCCATAGCGTGCATCAGCAGATAGTTGGTAGGAACTTCTTCCTGACCTACCTTCTGAGAGATACGTGCTGCCATAGGAACGGCGGAAACGCCGGCAGAACCGATCAGAGGATTGATCTTGCCCTTTGTGAGGATGTACATCAGCTTACCAAGCAGGATACCGCAAGCAGTACCCAGTGAGAATGCGATAACGCCCAGCAGCATTACCTTGCCGAAGTCAAGGGATATTACCTTATCAGCCTGAGTTGTTGCACCAACGGTAACGCCCAGGAAGATGGTGATTATATTCATCAGTTCGTTCTGTGCGGTCTTTACAAGACGGTCGCAGCAGCCGCTTTCCTTCAGCAGGTTACCGAACATCAGCATACCAACCAGAGGTGCAGCGGAGGGGATCATCAGAGCGATGATAAGTGTAACCAGTACGGGGAAGATCAGCTTCTCAAGTCTGGAAACAGGTCTCAGCTGACCCATAACTACGGAACGCTCTTTCTTGGTGGTCAGCGCTCTCATTATAGGAGGCTGAATGATAGGAACCAGAGCCATGTAGGTGTAAGCTGCCAGTGCGATTGTACCAACGGAGCAAGCACTGTTCTTTGTGAGCAGCTTGGAAGAAACGAAGATAGATGTAGGACCGTCAGCACCGCCGATGATAGCGATGGATGCGCAGTCAGCAGCACTCATGTTGAGTATGGCAGCACCTACGAAGGTGAAGAAGATACCGCCCTGTGCAGCAGCACCGAGGAGGAAGCTTCTGGGGGAAGCGATCAGCGGACCGAAGTCGGTCATTGCGCCGATGCCGAGGAATATCAGCGGAGGATAAAGCTGGAGCTTAACGCCCATATATAGGATATCCAACAATCCGCCGTGTTCAAGTATCCGGTTATAGTCGATGTAATGGTCGTTGACTTCGCCGTAACGGTCGGTGACTTTCAGGTATTCCCAGTACTCGGGATGATACAGATCAGCACCGGGGAGGTTTGTCAGCAGCATACCGAAAGATATCGGCAGCAGCAGCAGGGGCTCAAAGCCGCGTCCCACAGCGAGATACATGAATACGAATGATATAAGTA
Organism: Ruminococcus sp.; assembly: GCF_024692365.1. Lineage (GTDB taxonomy): Bacteria > Bacillota > Clostridia > Oscillospirales > Ruminococcaceae > Hominimerdicola. The sequence continues at coordinate 22,583 of NZ_JAILMR010000020.1, forward strand.
TCATTATTATGTTCTTCCAGCCACCGTCAGCGAAGAATCCTGCAAAGCCCGATTCCTGTGCCAGCTGAGCCAGAGTGTCCAAAAACGATTGAATTATAGCCATTTTATCAGATCACGTTCCTTTCCAAAGCTAAAACGGGCGGGTATTATCCATTATGCCCGCAGCAGACCATGCAGATCTTCTCGGCTTAGCAGCCTTAACGCCCTTGAGTACGGGCTTTTTGCCGCTGCCCTCATACATTACGGAAAGGGCACCCATGATGGCTGCAACTACCTCTTCCTCGATACCGTCCTCAACTGCGGGAGCAGGTGCGGGGGCGGGAGCAGGTGCAGGGGCTTCCTTTGCTGCGGCTTCTGCTGCCTTTGCTTTTGCTGCTGCCTCGGCTTCTGCCTTAGCCTTTGCCTTAGCTTCCGCGCTCTTGTTGATGCCCTCGAATATCTTGCCGTAAAGAGTTACGAGAAGTATCAGGATTATCAGACCCATGAACACCACGGAAATACCCGTGATAACTACCGACGCGATAGTCTCGCCGCCGAGGTCGGTCTGATCGGGCGGGATATTGCTGGAAAGCAACTGAGCAAACTTGAATTGTAAATCACTCATATAAGAACTCCTCCAAAATTTATTCAACATACGAATCAATTATACACCACCTGACAGAAAAATACAAGACCTTTTTGGCAAATTTTTATTTTTATTAATAATTTTTTGCCCGCCGTGAAAAAACGTCGGTTTTAGCGGGTGAAATTATCTTTTGAATTGTTGTTTTCGGTCGGATTCGGGGTGTTTAGATAACGTTTTCGGCTAACGGTGTAACAATTTATTAACATGACTTATTTTCACAGTGCAAAACGTTCCTGAAATTAGGTTAGTCATGTGCAACTTTCGCATTAAATTTAAGCCCCGAAGCATTCACAAAAACGCTTCGGGGGATGGGTTCTATTTATTGTTTTTCTTTTTCAGATTTGCTGAACTTTCGATACCGGCAACAATGGCGCTGAATATCAGCGATACGCAAACAGCGAAGCCGAAATTTTTACCTGCGAATTCTTTATGTTTGATAACGACGTCATTGATGTACTCAATTCCCGGCAAAAGGATCACCAAAAAGATCGTCATGGTTATGAAAGTCGGGATAAAAAGTTTGAGCCAGTTTGTTTCTGTTTTTAAGCTCTCATAATGATCACACAGTTTTGCATAATAACCACGCATTGTCTTCATTCCTTTCGCAGTGATAATGGGATTTATCTATACCGGATTATACCATGATATTCATGTGCTGTCAATATTTATACCACAGGATGTTTTTCTACTAAGCCTTACACCATTATCTATATCCAACGCTCTAACGTTGGTAGAAAAATTAAATAAGCAAATGCTAACACAATTAATATTATTACTGAATAAATAATTATCCTAAGAATATGATCTATTATCATAAAAATATAATCTATTGAACGTAACATAAAAGCTCACCTTCTCTATAATGATATGATTTTGAACGTATATACCTTACAGTAAAAAACGAACATAGGATATCAGCGATAATATTATTGCTAATATTATTGCTGAATATGTAGTTAACTCGAAAAAACGTTCTATTAGCTTAAAAATATGTTCTATTGCACGTAACATAAGTTATCTCCTATTTTAACGATATTGATTTTGAACGTATACTTTTTCATAATGTGTTTACCACAGGATACCAAAATATACGGTCGTATGATTTGGTATATATTCGTACATTTTGGTACAGCTTGGGTTTGGTTTACTCGTCGCCGGAACCATTAAGACCAAACACCTCATTTAAAATATTATCAATTCCACTATGTTCGGATTCATTTTTATAAAATTTCAGGTAGTATTTTCCCTTCTCTTTGTAAGTAGTACATTCTATCAATTGATTGCTATGATCTCTGTCTGTATTATATGATATATTGTATATTTTGTAATCTTCCTGCCCTTGACAAATATTTCCATTACCTTTGAACTGTTTTAAATATTCGATTTCCGCATCAACGCTGTCGAACCCTTCTGAAACAACATACAGTTTTTCATTTCTATTATTTTCTCTGTCATAGTATGTATAATATGCTTTGCTTATATCAAGGTCAATGTATTCCAAACCCAGTTCAGACCAAAGGTCCTTTTTCTCCTGATCGGTAAAGGTTGTTTTTTCATAAGTCTTGATACGGCTCTTAATATATGTAAAATCCTCATCAGCTTCAATCATTGCAGAACCACTTTTATAAAATCTCAGGTAGTATTTTCCGTTTTCTTCGTAGGTGATACAAACTATAGATTTATTCTCATTATCTATATCGGTATTATATCTTATACCCAATATTTCTTGAATATTATTTCTTTTATCATCATCTGTTTTATTTTCATTCTTGACCATATCACCTATATGGACATCTTCATTGAACTGTTTTAAATATTTGATCTGTGCGTCAACGCTGTCAAATCCTTCTGAAACAACAAATAGTCTATGACTATATTTATTATAATATGCTTTGCTTATATCAAGGTCGATGTAATCCAAGCCCAGTTCTGACCAAAGGTTCTTTTTCTCCTGATCGGTAAAGGTTGTTTTTTCATGAAGCTTTGAACTACGCACTGTATGGCTAATTATACCATAAAATAATAAACCAAGATATGCAACATATAAAAACACGATCACTGCTAATACTGAACGAATAATTTTCTTAAAAATATGTCTTTTTGAACGTAACATAAGTTATCTCCTGTTCTATCTATAAACCTATTGGGTCATAGTCGCATTGTCAGTCTTTATGGGTGGGTTTCATACAAACCGCTGCGGCGGCGTTCAGCAGACTTCCTGCGGCGTAGGCAAAGATATCTTCCCATGCGAAGCCTGTTCCCATGAGAATTGCGGGCAGGCTGCGGGGGGCGAAGCCGAGGATCTTGTAGAGTTCAAAATACTGCGATACTTCGACTGCGCAGGCGAAGATGAAGAGTATCAGCGGCAGGGTGCGGGGGAATTTTTCGGTGAATATGCGCACGAAGAAGTACATTGCGGGCATAACGAGGACATCTCCGATATATGCGCGGACGAAGCCGTGGGCGTACTTTCCTATGAGTATCTCGATGATGAGAAGTGCGGCGAAGATCGCTGTATTTACAAGTTTACGTTTGGTTGACTGTTTCATAATTTTCTCCTTATTCACTGTGATATAAATGAACGCGGTATTTTCCGTGATGCGGTTCTATCCTTATGGATATATGTTCGTCACCTCTGGATTTGTAATCAAAGAAGTTTCCGGGTAAGTACTTTATGAGATCGAATTTTACGTTGTTTTGCAGAAATCTCTCTGCGTCATCAACTTCGACGACAAGCTCAGTGTCTATCGCAACAAGAAAGCTGTCATCTTTATAGCTCACAAGCTTCACATCGTCGGTAAGGTCAAGGTAAAATTCCTGGCTCACTCGCTGGCGGTCGATGGAAAAGTAGTATATGCGCGGCATGAACATCGCTACGTAGAAAATCAGCGGCGGCAAAACGAAAATAAGAATGACCAAAATGCACCCGAGCTTCTTTTTTGATTTTTTCTCCATATTATCACTCCATCTGTTTTTTACTTGATATCCTGTTCTTGATCATGATCTTGATTGCTCCGATCATTGAAATTGCTATACATACTTCAGCATGGAAATATAAACTGATAAGCATACCTAATCCGTCAACAGCACTTGGCGAGCCGTAACCGGGATGAAAAAAAGTGACCAGAACATAGGATAACGGGTTAAAAAGCGAGATCACAAACCCTATTACAGTAAACAATACACCCGAAACCAAAAAGACCAGAAAAGGTTTTATTGAATCGTAACGTATAGCTCTCCAAAGGAAATATATACCAAAGACAGCCTCGGAAATATAAATACCAATTATCGGGCCTATAGCGGCACCCAGAAATATAGTGATATTACAAATCACGGAACATATCAGACCATCAATTATCTCCAGCGAATAATTTTTCATCATATCATCACTCCATCTTAGAAATTTGCTTGAATTTTTAACGTGACATCATTATATCACGTTTAGAACCGTTTGTCAATAGTTTTTTATTGAAAAACAATATTTTTTTACTATGTTTCAAAAATGTTGATTTCTATGATGTTTTTTGGGGCGGGTGAATGATTTTGTTCACGCTCTGATTTTTGGGATTGCCCGCGCCTATTGGGTCGATAGATAGTCTGCTATTGCTTGATAGTTGCCACGTCGCTTTTGTGCCTTGACCGAGAGGCTCTGCCCCTAACAATCAGCTTTGCTGATTGTGTGCTCATCCGCAAGCCTTTCGCGAAAGGCTTGACCCAAAGCTCAATTCGCGGCATAGTTTGATATTATCGCACTTTTTCTGCCGCGATTTTTTCGGGTTTACTTTTTATGAAATTTATGCTATAATGTCTATGTATATTAATGATCACGGGGTGAGATGATGATAGAAAAATTTCTTTTAAGGCTTGAAGATATGCTGCCTAATATGATCGCAGCTGCTATAATCCTCGCGGGCGGTTATATCGCGCAGGTGATAACGCTTCGGCTGATGGGCAAGGCATTGAAATTGAAGCACGTTGATGCTACGGTTCACAAATTCCTGATGTCGATGGTCAAGGTGATAATTACGGTCATCGTTGTGGTGAGTGCGCTTTCGGCTATGAAAGTGCCTATGTCCTCGATTTTAGCGGCTATCGGCACGGCGGGCATCGCTATCGGTCTTGCTTTGCAGGACAGCCTTTCAAACGTGGCAGGCGGGTTCATCATACTTTTCGCGAAGCCTTTCCGCTGCGGAGACTATGTAAAGATCGGCGAAAACGAGGGTACGGTGGATATCATCTCGATACTCTACACAAAGCTGAATACCATTGAAAACAAGGCGGTTTACATTCCGAACAGCATAGCTTCAAAAAGCGCGGTGACGAACTGCACTTCCGAGAAGAACCGCTGTATCGAGCTGAAATTCCCCATATCCTACTCGGAGGATCACAAGAAGGTCATGGAGCTGGTGAGAGGTGTGCTTCAAGCCGAAAACAGGGTACTTTCGGTACCTGCGAAGCCGCTGGTGGTCATCGGTGAGCACGGTACTCACGCTGTTATAATACTGACGCGTTCATGGGTAAGGACAGAGGATTACTGGCAGACCCGCTGGGATATTCTGCAGAAGGTCAAGGAAGTTTTTGATGAGAACGGCATTGTTATTCCTTTTGAGCAGTTGGATGTGCATATGAAAGATAAGTAAGGAATATTGGTACTTGAATGAAAATGAATAAAAAAAGGAAGATAATAGGCATAATAACAGCCGCGGTATTTGCACTGATAATATTTGTATATCCACCATATGTAAGGATAATGGGGCACTGGTATCCTACTAATATTGAGAAAATTGAAATTGATTGCTATTCCAAAAATGCTCATGACATAGTTCGCATTAAAAAGTTAAAGAAACTCAAAGAATTGGAGATAACTTCATATTCAGGTAATGACCTGAGTTCTTCGATTTCAGAGTTGAGTAATCTTGAACGTCTAAGACTAAACTTTTGTGAAACTGAGCTATCATGCGATTTTGAACATCTGGATAGACTTAATACAATTGAATTACTTGAATCAAAATGCAGTTTTTCTTCTAAAATGTGCGATAGCATTAAAGAGCTATATTTCAGTTCTTATTGCACACTTACCTCTGTTGAAGGATTGAAAGGCTGCAATTGTACAGAATTGTTTTTGGATAGTCCGGATGGCGTAACAGCTGATGAACTAAATGAATTGATAAACACCCTTCCAAAGATAGAATTTCTTCGATCGGACATCGCATATTTGAAATCTAAGCCGCTGGAATGTAAATCACTAAAAAGAGTTTGGATTTGGGATCACGTAAATGAAACAAAGGAACCATTTGATCTTGAACGTTTTGCCAATTGCAGTTCAATTGAAGAGCTGAAATTGATAAACGTTATAATATCGGATTATTCACCACTCTGTGAAATGAAAAATCTTAAAACCTTGAAAGTTTATAGTGAGCAGATAACAGAAGAAGATATCCGTATGCTGGAAGATGCGGGTATTGAGGTAGAAGTGGATACTAAATAATTAAATAGGGCTCATGGAACATTCTTTGAGCGCAAAAAGGCGGGTACACCCCGCCTTTTCTCATCTGAAAATATCGTCCGCCACATCTCTGCCTGTGTCAATGGTGTCATCTATCACATCGTTGCCGCCTTCGAGGATATCGTCTATGCCCTCGCCGATACGGCTCATAACATCGCCCGAATCGTCGTGGGAAATGTCATTGTCGCGGAGTGATGATTCCTCGTCCCTCCTGGAAGAACTTTCCTCACGGCGTGATGATACATCATCTTTACGTGAAGTCTCAGCCTTTGAGGTCACTGCGGGGCGTGTTGTGGTCATGGCGCTGCTTTCTTCGTACTTGCCTACCTTGTACTCCGAATCGCTTCGCTCGCCAGCCGAACAGGCTGTTATCGCTGCCGCCGCCGACAGCGCACAGATAGTCACTGCAAGATATCTTTTCATGGTTATCTTTCCTTTCTTTTGTGGCATACTATTGTTAAACGGTGTTCTTCTGCCGTTCACCGTTTTTATTATTGACCATGTTAATGTGATTATACGGTGTCATGATAACATACTAAATTTTACCGCTTGAAAGTTCATAAAAAGACTGACCGTAATTCATTTTTTGGGTTGAAAAAAAAATGAAAATATGCTATAATGTCAAAAGGTAAATTTTATTTAAATTTATGATACTTTCATGTAGGAACGTTTTGTGACATGAGAAATATCAGGAAAATTGGAGTGTAAGAAAATGGAAAAATCAAGCGGAACGAAACGTAACTCGTTTTCAAGCTCCCTCGGCTTCGTACTTGCGGCGGCAGGTTCGGCAGTCGGACTTGGAAACATCTGGCGATTCCCCTATCTGGCGGCTAAAAACGGCGGCGGTATCTTTCTGGTTATATACCTGATACTCGCCCTGACCTTCGGCTTCACCCTGCTGGTCAGCGAAGTCGCAATTGGCAGAAAGACCAAGCAGGGATGTCTGACAGCTTACGGTGAACTTCACAAAAAGTCAAAGTGGATGGGCGTTTTTGCGGAGATAGTACCTTTTATGATACTTCCTTACTACTGCCTGATCGGCGGCTGGGTGCTGAAATACTTCACCGTATTCGCAACCGGCAACGGCACTGCTGCGGCGAATGACGAATATTTCGGCAGTTTCATAACCGCACCTGTTTCGCCTATTATATTCGACGTTATTTTCCTTGCGGCGACTGCTATTGTCATCGCACTGGGCGTAAACAAGGGCATTGAATCAATATCAAAGGTACTTATGCCTCTGCTTCTGTTGACGATAATAGGTATATCGATATTCGCGCTGACACTGAAAGGCAATGACGGCAGAACAGGTCTGGACGGCTTCAAGATTTTCGTTGTACCGAATTTGGAAGGCATGGGCGCAAAGGATATATTCAACGTTGTGCTTGACGCTATGGGACAGCTGTTCTACTCAATAAGCGTTGCTATGGGTATCATGGTAACTTACGGTTCATACTTCAAGGACGACGAGAACCTGATGAAGTCTGTAAACCGCATCGAGATATTCGATACACTGGTAGCTTTCCTGGCAGGCGTTATGATAATCCCTGCTGTATACGCTTTCATGGGCGATGAGGGTCTGAAAGAAGCAGGTCCCAGTTTGATGTTCAAATCACTCCCCAAGGTATTTGAAGCTATGGGTCCTGCGGGTACATGGATAGGCGCGGCATTCTTCCTTATGGTACTGTTCGCTGCGCTGACAAGTTCCATATCCATTCTTGAAGCCGTTGTTTCAGGTCTGATGGACAAGTTCGGCTGGTCGCGTAAAAAGGCTGTTACTTTTGAAACAGCTGCTGCACTGGCGTTGGGCATACTTATTTGCCTGGGCTACAACAAGCTTTATTTCGAGGTAGACCTTCCCAACGGAAGCAAAAACGGTCAGATACTTGATATCTTCGACTACATCTCCAATAATATCCTGATGCCCGTTGTTGCTATCAGCACCTGCATACTCATAGGCTGGATAGTAAAGCCCAAAACCATCATAGACGAAGCTACCAAAAACGGCGAGCGTTTCGGCAGAAAAGGTATGTACATCGTTATGGTGAAGTTCATCGAACCTGTACTGCTTTTCCTGCTGCTGCTGGGTTCACTGGGCGTTTGGAACAAGCTGCTGGGATAATTTAAATATCCCCGTCCCGAAAATGAGGTGATATCATGGCTTACGAAGATAACTATGACATTTTGACGGGCTATCTGAAAAAGAAAGCTTTTGAAGATGCTGAAAGTAAAGGCAGTTTCCACGGTCAGCATATAGGTGTGCTGTTTGCCGATATCAATGATCTGAAAAAATACCACGACTATTACGGTCATGCGATGAGCGATCTGCAGATCAGAAAAGTGGCTTTGGCGATACAGGAAGCCACCGAATGCATGGGTGAGTACTACCGCTTCGGCGGTGACGAGTTAGTGGCGGTGTTCATGTGGTTAAATAAAGAAGAGTTTGACAGATACATGAAGCGTGTTGATGATGCCAGAAAAAGTCTGGAAGAATCAGGCAGTATCACCTTTGCGGCGGGATCATGCTTTGCTGAGTCCGTTAAGGATATACGTCCGGTACTGCAAACTGCGTTTGAAAGAATGCGTGCCGACAAGGAAAGATATCACGCTGAACACTCGTAAGACTGAGGTTTCGGGGGAATTTTGAATAAGAGACCGGGGAGTTCCTTATGATAGGGGCTCCCCGGTTTTTATATGGACTTGATACAGGATTCGATGCCGTTGTGCAATTGCACAAAAGTAATCATCTACAATTATTTAGAATGTGGAATTTTGCACGAGGGCAGGATTTTCCTTGACGATGGAGCGTATTTGTGGTATTATAAATATAACAATATTAACCTATGGAGGTTACGCGCTATGTTCTTTGACGATTACCCCATCGTAGGCACCGAGACACGGCTGCCTATCTACATAATCACTATCGGACAGAATGAATATCAGTCCCACGTAAGCAGACCCGAGGGCTTCCGCTACCCGCAGATAATCTACTGCACAAAGGGCAGCGGCATGCTGAACGTCGGGGGCGCAAGCTATCGAATATCCCCTAATATGGGATTTTTCCTGCCTGCAGATATCCCCCACGAATACTACACCACGGGCGATGTCTGGGATACCCGCTGGATAACCGCAGGTGGCTACGGCTACGACCGTATGCTGAAAGAATTCGGCATGACCGAACCCCGCGTATTCAGACTCAGCGACATAAATGTGCTGGAAGAGGGCTTTATGAAGATGCATGAGGCTCTCCGCAGTGATTCAATATTCGGAAATTATCGCGCATCGGGATTGCTTTACAACTTCCTGATAGATTTTTACAGGGTCGTTTCCGGCGAGTACGAGGGCAGCGAGCCTTCGGGACCGCTGGTAAAGGCTATCGAGTACATAAACCGCAATTATCCCGAGAAAATAACGCTGGAACAGCTTTGCGATGTTTCAGGCGTCAGCAAACAGCATCTTTGCAGGCTTTTCAGAAAATCCCTGAACTGCCGACCCACGGAATATGTGGCTAAGCGACGTATCCGCGAGGCTAAGACACTTCTGGCAAACACGGAGAAGCCTATCGAGCAGATAGCTGTGGAGACAGGATTCTGCACTCCGGGATATCTGTGCGAGCTTTTTAAGAGGTATGAGGAAGTCACCCCCGGCGAGTACCGCAAAGAATTCACGAGGGATTGACAGGGCTTATGAAAGTTTCATTTGATCTTGATGATACGCTTTTCGTATCGGAGGAAAAATTTAAAGTTGAACCCACGCTGCGCTTTCCATGGAATCTTATCTACAAGGAAAGACTTCGGGCGGGGACTATCGAACTTATGCATTATATCCGCAATGCGGGTATCGAGCTTTGGATATACACCACATCTTTCCGTTCGGAGAAATATATCCGCGGAATGTTTCGCCATTACGGAGTAAAGCTTGATCAGGTGGTGAACGGTTCTCGCCATGCGCAGGAAGTTCAGAAGGGACATTCAGAGGGTATGCCCTCGAAATATCCCAGCAAATACCGCATCGATCTGCATATTGACGATGATATCTCCGTTGCGCAGAACGGTCGCACTTACGGTTTCAAGGTGTTTACCGTAGGTGGTCCCGATGATGAATGGGCTAATAAGATCATCGCGGAGATAGATAAGATACAGGCTAGAAAAATGGAAAAATAGGGGCGTGTATTGACCCTAACGTTTTTGGCGTTGTTCATGTAAATAATAATTAAGAGCTTAACTGACCCATTCAGGGTTCGTTAAGCTCTTTTTGTGATTTGGCTTTATGTAGGGATATCTGGCAGAACTCCCTTTCTTACAACTTTAAAGTTCAATAATGACCTTACCGTTTCCTGCGGCGTGGCTTACCTCAACGCACTTATCTGTGCCTGCTACGCTTATTTTGAAGCATGCCTTGGTATCGGTGTATTCGCACTCGATCTTATTGCCGTTTCTTGTGGCTTTCAGCTCGAATACCTTATTGGCTTCGGTGTCGTATATCGGGCATACGATGGTCTTTCCGTCTTCGGGTTCGTATATGGTGAAGTTGGTACCGTCCAGATAATCGTACTCAAAGTCCCTCTTGAAGCTGCCGTAGGGGATAATGCTGTTTGGTCTTGCAAGGGCTGGGATCTCAAAATAGCTGCACTTATGGGTATACCATCTGCCGCCCTCGAATACCTTGCCTGTGATGATATCAGTCCATCTGCCCTCGGGCACATAGTACTGTGCTATGCCCTCCTCATTGAGTATGGGGGCAACAAGGATATTATCGCCAAGCATATACTGTCTGTCGAGAGTCAGGCAAGCGGGGTCATCAGCAAAATCTATCACCATAGCCCTCATCATGGTCACGCCGACCTCGTGGGTCTTGATAGCCTGTGACCATATGTATGGCATCAGCTCGCCCTTTTTCTTGGTGAAGAAGCGCAGAACATCGCAGCTTTCTTCATCGAACAGCCACGGCACGCGGTAGGACTGGTTTCCGTGAAGTCTTGAATGGGTGGAGAACAGACCGAACGCTGCCCATCTCTTGTAGATATCGGGAGTTGCTGTTGCCTCAAAACCTGCCATATCGTGGGAGGTATAGCCGAATCCCGAGATGCAGAGACTGAGACAGCCGCGAACGACTTCTGCCATTGAATTGTAGTTGCCCGAACAGTCGCCGCCCCAGTGTACGGGGAATTTCTGTCCGCCAGCTGTTGCAGACCTTGCGAACAGGCAAGCTTTGTTCTCGCCGTAGTACTCTTTCAGCACGTTGAATACACACTCGTTGTACAGGTAGGTGTAGAAGTTGTGCATCTTTATCGGGTCGGCGCCGTTATGGTATACCACATCTCTGGTGGGTATACGCTCGCCGAAGTCGGTCTTGAATGTATCAACGCCCATCTCGCAGAGTTTGCGGAGATATCCTGAGTACCACTTGCAGGCATCGGGGTTGGTGAAGTCAACTATCGCCATACCGGGCTGCCATTCATCGCACTGGAACACCGAACCATCGGTATTCTTTATGAAATAGCCGTGTTCCATGCCCTCGCCAAAAAGGCGTGAACGCTGACCAACATAGGGGTTTATCCATACGCAGGTCTTCAGACCCTTGGTCTCGTGAAGTCTTTTCAGCAGACCCTCAGGGTCGGGGAACTGTTCGGTATCCCACTCGAAATTACACCATTCCAGACCTTTCATCCAGAAGCAGTCGAAGTGGAAGACCTGAAGAGGGATATCCCTTTCAGCCATGCCGTCGATGAAGCCTGTGATGGTGGCTTCGTCGTAGCTGGTGGTGAATGAGGAAGTCAGCCACAGACCGAATGTGAATGCTGGGGGAAGTGCGGGCTTGCCTGTCAGGTCGGTGTAGCCTTTCATGACTTCGGTGAGGTTCTCGCCGCCGAATACGAAGTACTCCATATTCTCGCCAGGCAGGGTGAAGCTGACCTTTGATACGGTATCGGAGCATACTTCAAAGCTGACTTTGTCGGTAGAGTTCACGAAAATGCCGTATCCGCGGGATGAAACGTAGAAAGGAACGCTCTTGTAGCTCTGGTCGGAGCAGGTGCCGCCGTCGGCGTTCCATATCTCAACATTCTGACCATTTTTTGTGAAAGTGGTAAACTTCTCGCCGAAACCGTAGAAGTACTCACCGACAGTTGTATCCAGCTGTTCTCTGATATAAGTCCTGCGGGGGTCTGCGGGATAACTCCAGAAAGTGTCGTCAGCCTGAACTGCCATTCTAGCCTGCTGCTTGAATGCGCTCTCCTTGATAACGCCTGTACTTCTCCAGCCGCCGCTTGTCAGCTTCTTATCTTTATAAAAATATGAAACGTCCCAACTATCTCTTGAAACCACTACCTTGGTATCACCCGAAACGAGTACAGCTTCATGCTCAGTTATCGTAACAACGGGCTTAAAGCTGCCCTTGTTCAACACGAAATGGGGTCCGTTATCCTTGTATCCCTTGTGGTGAGTGATGTTCACTCTTATCACATTTTCAAATTCAGATGTATATGTTATCTCAAGATTTGCACTGCCCAGCAGCTTGTATCTCTCTCTGCCAAAAAAGGGTGTTGCCACTACCATGAAGCCGTTTTCAACTTCAACGACATCATAAGCCTGCACCGCATAGTTTACCTCATAGCCCCTCTGATTGAGCCAGAAACCGTCAGCAAATTTCATTGGCGTTACCTCCTTGATTTTTCTGCTTATCAAAAAATGAAATCGTCGGCGAAAATATCCGCCGAACTGCTTTAGATATATTTTAATACATTCTGCCCAACAATGCAATAATAATTTACTGCACTGTGTAATATTATTAACCCTTTATTGCGCTTTTGCACTAAACTTTCGATGAATTGATTTTATGATGATATCATTTCTTGAAACTGCAAAAAAAACAACGCCCATGTATAAACATGGGCGCAATAATTATTCAATGCTCAGAAATTCATCGGGGATATAACTCAGGCAATCCTCAACGCACTGTCTGTTGAAGCCTTCGATGTAGTTTCTCTCGAACATTTCATCGGTATAATCCTTATAGGGATACTCGGCGCAATTGTACCAGTCGCCGTCGTAGCTGTCAGCTTCAAAGTGAGAGATTATCGGGATAGCCTTGACGTTTTCAAAGCTGATAGTACCTGTTTCGGGGTCTTTCACCACATTCAGCTTGCCTATGATGCCCACAGGTGCACGAAGGTCGTACATGGTGGAAATGAAATTTCCCAGACCGTAGTAGCAGAAAGCCTTTCCGCCATCGGGTTTATCGATATAATTGCAGGTGCTTATGGTATGCGCCTGTGTGCCGATAATGAGGTCTGCGCCCCATTCAACCAGCTTCGGCGCCATAGTTTCCTGAACGACGTTGAGTTCGTTCTCTATCTCGTTGCCGAAATGACAGCTTACTACCACCACATCAGCAAGCTCGTTTGCTGCCCTTACCTGACGTTCAACAATGTCTTCATCTTCAAGATAGATAACCTTGCCAGGTTCACCGTCTTCGATATAGAAACCGTTGGTATGCTCCATATATCCGAGGAAAGCAAAGGTAATGCCGTTTATCTCCTTGGTACGGATATTTTCGCTGTCAGCTTCATCGCGGTATGCGCCGTAGTGTATCACGCCCTTGCTGTCCCAGTAATCAAGACTGCTTATCAGTCCGGCACCGCCCATATCAAGCACGTGGTTATTGCTCATGGAAATGACATTGAAGCCGATATCCACCATATGGTCGCCGTTTGCGGTAGGTGTTGCGAACAGCGGGTAGCTCTGGGGACCGTAATCATCGGTCACGAGAGTTTCCTGATTGAGTATGGCGAGGTCGGTGCCATCGAGGTAATGCTCAACATTGCGGTAAGCGTAGGTGAAATCATAATGATCGTCATTACCCTTGTGCCAAGCCTCGTTGTAGATATTATCATGTACCAGATTATCGCCTGCGCAAAGAAGCGAAACCACGTTAGATGGCTGATCTTCGGGGATAGGGAGTTTTTCGCCCTGTTCCTCATCGGTGGTCAGCTCGTCATCTGACTTTTTCTTTATATCCAAGCTTTTACCTTTTATACCAATAGGGGGTTCCTTGCCGTTATCAAGACCCTCTGTATCTCTTACGCCAAGACTAGCGCAGCCGGTGGCAGCCGTCATCATAGCGGCGCACAGGAGCGCAGCGAGTTTATTTGCTTTCAAACGCATTATAATCCTCCGTTTCGGAATTGATTCATAAAGCATATTATAACATATTTTTCGGAAATTGTAAAGACCCGGTATGGGCTCACACGAAACTAGCGAGATATGCCAAGGAAGAGAGCTTTGGGTCAAGCCTTTCGCGAAAGGCTTGCGGAGAGCTCGAGAGGCAGAGCCTCTCGGTCAAGGCGCAAATGTGACGTGGCAACAATAAAAGCAATAGCGGACAAACTTTCGATTCCAAAAGATGCGCGGGCATACCAAACTGTACGAGCGTGTACCAAAGTATACGACCGTATCTTTTGGTATACGTGAACGATGCCCGCGCACGCCGTCAAACAGCGAAGCGCCTTTGACGGCTCGACCTGAACGGAGAGGGGCGACAACCACGCAGTACGTTTATTAAATGCAAATACGAATTTATTTTCTGTACTGCGGATAGCCCATTCTTATCATAGGTTCTGCGGTAGCAAGTCGCCCCTCGTTCCTCGGGTCGAGAAATCGGAAGTTTGTTTTGCTCTTATTGTTCGCCTTGTATTTTGGTTTTGCGCCTTGATGCGAGGGCTCTGCCTCTAACAATCAGCTTTGCTGATTGTGTGCTCATCCGCAAGCCTGCTAGCGCGAGGCATATGCCGACGCAGTCGCATAAACCGCGCACTTTGTTTCCTTGGCATTCTCTATCAGTTTTGCTATGTTACTTTTTTAGTCTTTCCCTCAGCTCGTCCTTCAATCCCCGCATAATAATATCTCTCGCACGGAGTGCCCCTTCCTTCGACATCTGCGGAGTATCCCCCAGCGGATACTCCATCCCGAGTTCCTCATACTTATGTCTGCCAAGGGTATGATACGGCAGTACATCAAGTGCTTTCAGGGTTTTTATACGTGCAAGGAAATGTCCCAACTTATAAAGGCTTTCTTCATCGTCGGTAAGGTCGGGGACGACTACGTGTCTTATCCACACAGGTATGCCATTATCGCTCAGATACTCTGCAAATGCAAGTATACCCTTATTATCATGACCTGTGATCTTTTTATGCTTCTCGGGGTCGATGTGCTTGATATCCAGCATTACTAGGTCGGTGGACTTGATAAGTCTGTCAAACGCCGCTGTATCGTTGGGTTTGAACGTAATGCCGCTTGTATCAAGGCAGGTGTTTATACCTTTGGACTTCGCCTTTTCAAAAAGCTCAGTCAGGAAACCTATCTGAAGACAAGGTTCGCCGCCTGTGCAGGTTATTCCGCCGTTATGCATGAATTCCTTGACTGCGTCATATTCCGATAATATATCCTCTGCGGTGACTTTCCTGCCGCCGTCAGGTCGCCATGTATCGGGATTATGGCAGTAAAGGCACCTCATGGGACAGCCCTGAAAGAACACCACGAATCTTGTTCCGGGTCCGTCAACAGCGCTGAAACTTTCTACCGAATGGATACGTCCCGTCATTAAAACATCTCCTTAAAAAATACCAAGTGCATTGAACAAAGCTGCCGCACCGCCGAACATCATAAGTATACCAAACACCATCAGCAACCACGATGCGGGACTGCTGCCGCGATAGATATCCTTTGGGTCATTGGGGTTGACCATGATATCGGTACCCTCGCCCTCATAGAACTGCTGCGGGCTGGTATATATATTATCATAGGCGATCTGCGCCCTGCCGCCTGCTACATACTGCCATATGGGGGCATACATCATATTGTGGTGCTTGCCCGAACTTCTCTTCTCGCGGTTGCCTATACATACCGCTCTTGTTTTTACGGTACAGCGGCGGCGTTTCATGTGCCTTGCGATAGGCGGTGTGCTTACGAGCAAAAGTCCGCCCATAGTCAAAGCTGACGCTATCAAAACATCGTTTAGTGATGACGCGAACAGCGAGATAAATCCCGCAAGACCGAAGATCCCGCTGCCGATAGCTCCCATCATCGCCTTGAATTTGCGTTCGGGTTTATAGTCTTCCATCTCCTTGCGAGTCATCAGGCAGGTGCCCATTGTGCCGAAGCCAAGACACATCGTCGCCAGAGCGCCCGAAAATCTGCCTATTGTGAGAAGACCGATTATTCCCGCGAAAAGGGGTGCAAAGCATTTCAGGCTGAACTGCTTATCGGGTACGTGTTCGGGGAGAAGGGTATTCGGATTCTGACCCAGTTGAGTGGGCTGACCCTGCGGGACGTTCTGACCCATAGGCTGTCCCATCTGCATCGGCTGACCGTTCTGTTGCTGTACAGGATGCCAGTTCTGAGGCTGTCCGTAATTCTGACCATTCTGCGAAACCATCTCTCCGCGTGTGATCAGCTCCGAGTCACGCGAAAGTCTTTCACCTGTCAGCTGTTCAAATTGTTCTCTGCTCATTTGCATTATGATTATCTCCTTTTGATGTGTCTCCTGTTATATATTTCTGTTGGGGTGTTCTCTATATTGATTTTATCATATTTTATGGAAAAAGTAAATATCCAACTATTGAAAAAGTTGAAGGCAGGACAGCGCGTTAATTGTTGATAGCGTATTTACACACAAAAGCCCTGCCACACAAGTGACAGGGCTTTATCATTAAATTAAAGGCTCTCGTGGAATGTTCTGGAGATAACGTCGTCCTGCTGTTCCTTTGTCAGCTTGACGAAGTTTACTGCATATCCCGATACCCTGATGGTCAGCTGGGGGTATTTCTCGGGGTGTGCCTGTGCGTCCAGAAGTGTCTCGCGGTTAAGTACGTTGACATTCAGATGATGTCCGCCCTTCTCGGCATAGCCGTCAAGCAGACCTATAAGGTTTTCCACCTGTGCGTCGGTAGGTTCAAAATTTGCCATAATATCCTTCCTTTCGTGTCACAGTTCCTCGTCGTCCTCATCGGGCGCTTTTTCGTTGGGCTGACAGCACGCTCCCGTGCCGCAGTCGTTGCTTCTGAAAGTCTGAACGGTCATTTCGGGCTCGTCCTGACCTTCGCGTTTGGCTTTCAGCAGGGCTTCAGCGTCAATATTGATATGACCCTCGCCGCCTGCCATCAGCCTGTCTATCATTTCGACAAGTTCATTTACCTTGCCGTCTTCATCTTTTGAAGCATTAATTGCCATTATTAAGATCCTCCGCAATGCTTGCGATATCGATATCGCCTACGAACATCTCATCGTCCTTACCCAGTGCGCCGGGGATTATGGAGAAGGTATTGGAGATACCGTCCTGTGCGTGTCTGAACGGCAGCTTTGCAACAGAGGACAGTGAAGATGCAGCACCGTGAGTATCTCTGCCGTGCATGGGGTTCGCACCGGGTGCGAGAGGCACGCCGATCTTTCTGCCATCGGGAGTAGAACCAGTCTTTTTGCCGTATACCACGTTAGATGTGATAGTCAGTATCGACATGGTAGGCACGCCGTCACGGTAGGTATGGTGCTTTCTGATCTTGTTCATGAATCTCTTGACGATATCGACAGCCAGCTTATCAACTCTGTCGTCGTTATTGCCGTACTTGGGGAAATCACCTTCAACGATGTAGTCAACAACAACATTTCTTGCTACATCGATAACATTGCCTGCCTTGTCCTTGATCTCGATATCCTTGCGGACAGGCTTAACCTTTGCGTACTTGATAGCGGAAAGTGAATCCGCAACAACGGAAAGACCTGCGATACCAGTTGCAAAGTATCTCTTTACATCTCTGTCATGGAGAGCCATCTGGAGTCTTTCGTAGCTGTACTTATCGTGCATGAAGTGGATAACGTTCAGGGTATTTACATACAGACCTGCCAGCCATTCCATCATATCATCGTACTTCTCCATTACATCGTCGAAGTCGAGATATTCGCCGTCAACAGGACGGTACTTAGGACCGACCTGTACGCCAAGACGCTCATCAACGCCGCCGTTTATAGCGTAGAGCAGGCACTTAGCCAGGTTTGCTCTTGCGCCGAAGAACTGCATTTCCTTGCCCACAACCATGGAGGATACGCAGCAGGCAACAGCGTAGTCGTCGCCGTGAGTAACTCTCATCAGGTCGTCGTTCTCATACTGGATAGCGGAAGTTCTTATGGACATTCTAGCGCAGAACTTTTTGAAGTTTGCAGGCAGCTTAACGCTCCACAGAACTGTCATATTAGGCTCTGGTGCAGGGCCCAGATTGTTCAGTGTATTCAGATATCTGAAAGATGTCTTTGTTACCATAGGCACGCCATCGATGGAAACGCCGCCGATAGACTCTGTTACCCATGTGGGGTCGCCTGAGAACAGGGAGTTATACTCGGGAGTTCTTGCGAACTTGACCAATCTCAGCTTCATGATGAAGTGGTCTACCAGTTCCTGAGCCTGTTCCTCGGTCAGCACGCCGTTTGCGATATCTCTCTGGATATAGATATCGATAAATGTGGAAGTTCTGCCCAGTGACATTGCTGCACCGTTCTGCTCCTTGACAGCTGCAAGGTAGCCGAAGTACAGCCACTGTATAGCTTCCTGAGCGTTCTTTGCGGGTCTGGAGATATCACAGCCGTAGATCTCGCCCAGCTTTTTCAGCTCGCCCAGTGCTCTGATCTGTTCTGCCAGTTCCTCACGCAGTCTGATATTCTTGGAAGTCATTCTGACCAGTGAATTATCAAGCTGATCCTTCTTATCCATTATAAGATAATCAACGCCGTACAGTGCAACACGTCTGTAGTCGCCGATGATACGGCCTCTGCCGTAAGCGTCAGGCAGACCTGTCAGTATAGCTGCGTGTCTTGCCAGCTTCATCTCGGGGGTATAAGCATCAAAAACGCCCTGATTATGGGTCTTTCTGTACTCAGTGAATATCTTCACTATCTCGGGATCCACTTCATAGCCGTACTGCTTGCAAGCTGCCTGAGCCATTCTCAGTCCGCCGAAAGGCTGAAGAGAACGCTTGAAGGGCTTATCTGTCTGGAAACCAACGATCTTTTCAAGATCCTTGTCGAGATAGCCTGCCGCATGGCTTGTGATAGTAGATACGATCTTGGTATCCATATCCAGCACACCGCCTGCTTCCCTCTCCTGTCTTGAAAGCTCAGTCACCTGCTCCCAGAGCTTTGTAGTAGCCTCAGTAGGACCTGCAAGAAAGCTCTCGTCTCCGTCATAGGGTGTGAAATTCTTCTGGATAAAGTCTCTAAGATTAACAGAGGTGCTTGACCATCTGCCGGGCTTGAAACCTTTCCACTCCTCATCGAACCAATTTCTTTCCATTGTACATCTCTCCCTAACTATGCGGCACAGCACTAAAAAGCTCCCGTTTTTTACGAAAGCTCAAATATCCTTCATGCCGCGTCAATTGTTCGGACGATCTGCCCCGTACCCTCGGGACACTGACACAATATATAGATCATCGTTTGATTTAAGGATATCACATTTAGCACTCTATGTCAAGGTCAAATCAGAAATATTACGTAAAGCTTAACATTTTTTTCATATGTTACCAAACGCCCTGAAAAGCTTGATTTTTCGCATTTTTTATACATGGGCCATTCCAGGCGGTATATATCCGCAACAAATTCGTGTACAAAAAGATGTACAGAAAGCTCCGGAATGTTAATTTTTTAACGACCTATATATGCGATTTCATGTGCTAAAGTGTACTTTTTTGATCTGTTTTTCAAACGACTTTTCACTATAATTTTCCGACCTATATTCTGCATTGTCCTATTTTACTTATTTGGCACTGTCTTTGCTCCACGGACGTTTGTACGCCGCAATTGGTTAAACGTCATTCGAGAATGAAAAATTATTAACAATCTTTTTGACCTAAAGGCAGTATTCCCACCGCGGGATAAAAAATACCTGACGGTCATTTTTTATTTTCCTTCTTTTCGACCAATCCCTCCTTTCCGGGTTCATCAATTTCAAATCTGTCGTGATCCACACGAACTACCGCCGTACCATATGGCATAGTTATAAATTCAGCAAGTGCCTGATCGTACATCAATACTGACCCGATTCGCCAGAGTTCGAGATTACCTGCGCCATTGACATACTCATCGCTTTCATTGCCCGCGCCGAAATACCAGCCACTGTCATTTTCACCTGTGGGTTCACAGCGTACTCCGTAGCCGATCTTCCAGCCCTCTTCACGGACTTTCTTTGAGATGATAGCTGTTTTTCCCCACAAGTTTTTGCGTTCGATCATAGGCTGGTAGTATTTCTTTGATTCGAGGAATACCTCTACAGAACGAGAATCGGGCACACTGTCGCCCTCAAGTTTTCTGATATCTGTGTCCCAGATTTTCTTGTCATCTGCATTCTCGGTAAGAAGAACAGCCAGATGCAAAAGCTGTTCAGCATCTGTATCAACAATATAGTTAAGTTCTTCGGGATCAGCATGACCTTTATCGCCGTACACATAAACCGACAATCTTCCGTCAGTACCAAGGTACGCGTTGACTGCCCCGAGATTTTCTTTATCATTATAGAAAATGAAAAAGCTGGGAAAATGCCCGTTTACGAACCAATCGAAAGCCGTTCCGTTTTTTCCGTTCATATAGAAAACAGCGCCATCATCTTCCAGATCATTTGCAGTTATTTCAGGCAGTTTTTCTGCAAGTGCTTCGTGCATAAATTTATCGACCTGTGCCAATATTATATTCATAACGCAACTCTCCTAAATCAATACTTATATTTGTAACAATTATACCACATTATCTCCGCGCCGTCAATAGAAAAGCCACAATACTTCCGAACACATATCGGAAATATTATGGCTTGAAACTTCTGTTACTGCTGATTGTTTGAAAGTTCTTTGAGTTCTCTGCCAGCTTTGAGGAGCTCGCGCAGATCATCGGCATCGTCGGCGATAATAGCATCGCGGTACTCGGTCAGGCGCTCGATGATGCAGTTGAGTTCATCGACAAGGGGCTGTTTGTTCATCAGGAAAAGCTCTGTCCACATATTCTCATTCAGCTTTGCCACACGGGTGAGGTCTTTGAATGAACCAGCCGAAAATCCTGCCTGTTTCAGCAGGCTGGGGCTCTTGACATAGGCGCTGGAAACCACGTGAGCAAGCTGTGAGGTGAACGCGATGATACGGTCGTGCTCCTCGGTGGTGGAAGTTACAACCTTGGCAAAGCCTATCTCGTAGGCAAGCTGGGATATCTCCCTGACTGCCTTTGCGGCTGTATCGTCAGATGGTGTCATGATGAAGCTTGCACGCTCGAAAAGGTTATCCACAGAATATGCAAAGCCCGAAAATTCACGACCTGCCATGGGGTGACAGCCTATGAAGACTACGCCTTCCTCTTTCAGCGGAGCCTCAACCGCTTCAACGATTGCAGACTTAACGCCGCATGAATCAATAATTATTCCGCCCTTTTTAAAATTCGATTTGTTATCCAGGATAAATTTGATGGTCTGGGCGGGGTGGAGACACACGATGACAACATCGCAGGTGTGCAGGGTATCAGGAGTGAGTTCGCCGTCTATCGCCTCCTGAGCCACTGCTCCCGCTATTGCTGCGCGGTCGATATCCAACGCAAAACAGCTGTGTTCGGTATTCTTCTTTATCGCTTTGGCAAGAGAGCCTCCTATAAGTCCAAGACCGACTATGCCTATCTTCATATAAAAAACGTCCTTTCGTATTTTATTGCTTTTATGTAATAAAGTATAACACTATATAATTAAGTTGTCAAGTACATGAGAAGTTACTTTAAACTTAAACGATTTCTTTAGATGTTTTAACGAATCGAAATTTTTTGCAGTAATTCTTAAAAAAATATCTATGAAACTATTGACAAATCACCCCTGTTGTAGTATAATATTGCTTGTGAGGAAAATTAATTTTCTTGCGAATTATGAAGGTTTAGGTGATTTGGCGAAGAAGCAGCTTTTGGGCTGCTTTTTTCGTTTTTGGACGATTTTTTTGTTTACAAATTTTGTTCATGACAGGAGTGATATTTTTGAAGATACTTAATATACACGGTTTCCGCGGGAGTGCCGAGAATGCGGCTTTCGGGGCGCTGACGGAACTTGGACATGATGTTGTTTCCCCTGCGTTTGATTATGATGCTGTGAGTCCCCTGACGGTGGCTGAGAAGCTTCGCGGGATAATCGATGAGGAAAAGCCGCAGTATATCGTCGGGACAAGCTACGGCGGATTTTTCGCGGCTGTGCTTTCGGCGGAGACAGGTATCCCTGCGGTGCTGGTTAATCCTTGTCTGATGCCTTTCTATCATCTTCCGCTGTTGGGGTATGAGGGCGATATCGCACCTATGATGTCACTTTTCGGCAAACTAGCCGAGGCTGACCGCGGTATCGTGAAATGCATTATCGGCGGCAGTGATGAACTGATAGATACCCATTCTCTTGAAACCCGATTTTACGGCGAGGAGAATATCACCGTTATTCCCAAGGGGCTTCATTCGGGGGCTACACTTCCTCTGGCGGAGTTTTTCGGAAAAGTCATAAAATAATTCAAGGCACTTTTGTCAGTTGACAGAAGTGCCTTTTTCTTCAAGGTTATCCATTTCAAGAGGTATCTCAAGACCCACTGTACCAGGGGTATGAGATGGGAATACACAGGTGACATACTCCCAACCGCCGTGGGCGGCAAGCTTTGAGGTCAGGGCGCGTATCTCGCTGATACGCACGCCTGTTTCGGGGATTATCTCTATCAGAAGCTCGCAGGTGTCTTCCAGATACTCCGTGCCCGCAGTTTCCACAGCTATACCCTGCCCGTCAAAAAATTCTTCCACGATTTGAGCGCAGTAACTTTCGGGCGGGATATCGGGAGTATCGTTGGCTTTGCGAGTTGGGTCTTTTATGCCCCGCTTGTTCAGCATTTTCTCAAGAGTATCCCTGTCCCAGAGTTCAACACCGTTGACCTCTGCAAGCTTGCGGGCGGCGGCAGTGAAATAGCTGTTGGTCATAACAGCGCCAACCTCACAGCCGTAGTAGGCAAGCCCGCCTATGACTTCCTGTACTGCGGAATTGTTCAGCTTTTTATCGTAGCGCTTGCACTGCACCGCATAGCGGCGGTGCTTTTTTACGGCGATGATATCAACACCGAAGTCACCCGAACCCTTGGTGACCTCGATATCCCTGAAACCGTTGGCTTTCAGGATATTCGCGCAGGCGTATTCAAATTCGAGCCCCTCCATAAGGTCAAGCTTTTTGAGGGTGAGTCTGCCGAAGTGGCGTATCACTGATATCCCAAGAAAAAGAGGTATGCTTAGAAAGGGCAGAAACGGTATATAGCTGTAAAATTCGGGACGGTCGCCGCCTGTGCAGAAGAAGGCGGCAAGCTTGTATGAAGCCACTGCCGAACAGACCAGAAGAATCGTCAGCATAATAAGTATTCGCTTGATAGACCGTCACCACACTTTCAGCTAATAGTATAACAGATTTTTTGACAAAAGTAAAGGCGCTCCCCCGCAGAAAAGCGCCCGTGACCGCATTATTTAAAGAACAGCGGAAGTTTTTCAAGGAAGAAGATATCCGTTCTGTCGGCTGCATCGCCCTCTGCGAGGACTGCGCCTGCGCCTACGATATTTCCGCCTGCTGCTTTTACAAGCTCCTCAACTGCTGTGAGAGATTCGCCTGTGCTGATAACATCATCGAGGATAAGCACACGCTTGCCTTTCAGCCTTGCTACGTCCTCCTGTGAGAGGTAGAGGGTCTGCACTGCAGCGGTGGTGATGGACTTTACCTGTACGGAGATAGGGTCGGTCATATAGAGCTTAACGGACTTGCGGGCTACCACGTAGTTCTTGCCCGACTGTCTTGCAGCCTCGTATGCCAGCGGTATGCCCTTTGATTCGGCTGTGATTATAACATCGAACTCAGGGGCTTTTTTAAGAAGCTCCGTAGTTGCCGCAACGGTGATCTCAACATCGGAGAACATAATAAATGCGGCTATATCGAGCTTTTCGCTCGCTGAACATATGGGCAGCTCTCTTGTAAGTCCTGCCACCTTCAATGTGTATGTTTCCATTTTAAACACTCCTTAATACTATCGGGCAGACGCCCTGTTTCAGTTCTTTGCAAAGTCCTCTATCGGGTGATCTTCGGATATCTTATAAACGCCGAACCATTTATTTTTCTCGGTACAGCTGATGCCGAAATCGCTGTCATCGCCTTTGCCATAATAGTCAACTCCATCAAGGTCGTAGACTTTATGATAATCTTTTTTCTCGAAATACTCGCCGTAGATATCCTTGCTGCTGCCGATGAATACGGACATATCGTCCTCGGTACTGTCATCAGTGGTGAAACCCTTGCTTATCCCCAAAAAGACAAGTGTGGTTTTGGGCAGTTCTGCCATACCATAGCCACAGTCAACCAGTGCCCTGAGGATACTGCCCTCAACGAACAGCACAGCCATCAGTATCACCGCAAAGAATACTCCTGCTAATTTTTTATTATCCATCATTTTCCCTTTCAGATATTCCGTGTTTTAAACTATCAGAGGAATATATACTTCAGCACGAACAGCACTGTCAGCACATACATGATAGGGTTGATCTTCTTGGCTTTGCCGCAGAAGAGGTTGATAACAACGTAGGACATCACGCCAACTGCGATACCCTCAGCTATGCTGTAGAACAGGGGCATAGCCAGTATGCAGAAATATGCGGGCAGAGCCTCGGTATAGTTGTCGGGGTCGAACTTGATATCGGTTATAGAGCTGAACATCAGGAAGCCGACTACTATCAGCGCGGGTGCTGTTGCGAATGAAGGTATCGCTATGAATATAGGTGCGAAAAGCATGGAAGCCAGGAACAGCAGTGCGGTAGTTACTGCGGTAAGACCTGTTCTTCCGCCTGCGCCCACACCTGCGGCGGATTCAACGAATGTTGTTGTAGTGGAAGTACCAAGAACTGCTCCGCCTGTTGTAGCGATAGCGTCAGCCATCAGTGCGGGACGTATGGCAGGGAGTTTGCCGTCCTTATCAAGCATATCAGCCTTTGAAGCCACGCCTATCAGGGTTCCCAGAGTATCGAAGAGGTCAACGAACAGGAATGAGAATACAACTACTATAAAGTTGAATATGCCTACACTGCTCATATCAACGTCGAAGCAGCCGCCGAAGGTCTTGCCGAGTGCGGTGAAATCAGTCATGGAGAAGCTTGGCAGCAGTGAGAACCAGCTTTCATTATCGGGTACGTAAAGTCCCACGCCCTGACATATCATGCCCAGTATCCAAGTGCCGAATATGCCTATGAGTATGGAACCGCGGACTTTTCTGATATAAAGCACTGCCATCAGAACTGTGCCGATAACAGCCAGCAGAGCGCATATACCGCGGGTATGGAAATTTTCTCTGAAATCCACCAGTTCAACAAGGGTCGCGCCGCCTACTGCAAGCTTGGCATTCTGGAGACCGATGAAAGCGATGAAAAGACCGATCCCGACGGATACCGCCTTTTTCAGCGAAAGGGGTATACAGTTGAATATAGCTTCCCTGACCTTGGTCACGGAGAGAACTATGAATACTACGCCTTCGATAAATACCGCCAGCAGTGCTACCTGCCATGAATAACCCATGGAACCGCATACTGTGTATGCCATGAATGCGTTAAGTCCCATTCCTGCGGAAAGAGCAAAGGGCAGATTCGCCATAAGACCCATGCACATAGTACCCAGGAAAGAAGCAAGGCAGGTCGCAAGGAGAACTGCAGTGCTGTCCATGCCTGCGGCAGAAAGTATGCTGGGGTTTACTGCAAGTATATACGCCATCGTCATGAATGTGGTTATACCTGCCATTATCTCGGTGCGTACATCGGTGCCGTGGGCTTTCAGCTTGAAGAATTTGCCGAGTGCACCTGTTTCGGTAATAGTCTGCACTTCCTTATTGCCCATCAGTTCAGAGGGATGAGTTATGTGGTTTCTCTGCTTTTTTCTGCTTCTGCTCCCCATATCACTTGTCCTCCTCAAATTCAGCTATACAAGGCAGATTTCTGTAATACTCGCCGTAATCGAGACCATATCCGATAACGAAATAATCGGGTATAGTGAACAGTGCGTAATCCGACTGCAATTTAACCAGCCTTCTTTCGGGCTTATCCAGCAGTGTTACTATCTTCAGCGAGAGGGGGTTCTTGCTTTCAAGGTATTCCCTGACCTTGCTGAGAGTCCTTCCCGTGTCGATTATATCCTCAACTATAACAACATTATACTTGCTTATATCCTGTGCGAGGTCAAGAGTTATCTCAACATTTCCCGAGCTTTCGGTACTTTCAAAATAACTTTTTGCCGCCATAAAGCCTATCTCGTGGGGTATGGTTATGGCACGGCTGAGATCGGCGAGGAATATGAATGCGCCTTTGAGGATGGTTACGAGAAGCAGGGGCTTGTCCTTGTACTCCAGGCTGAGTATCTCGCCTGCTTTAGTTACAGCTTCCTTGATCTCTTCCTCGGATATCACAACTCGTTTGATATGCTTGTGGAATTCGGGCATATTGGTCATCTGCATCTGCGTTCTCTCCCTTCGTCATTTACTTGGTTCCGAATATCCTGTCTCCTGCGTCACCGAGACCGGGTACGATATATGCGTTCTCGTTGAGCTTTTCATCAAGGCTGCCCACGTAGATATCGATATCGGGGTGAGCCTTTTTCAGCGCTTCAAGACCCTCGGGCGCAGCAATAACGCACATGAATTTGATATTGGTGCAGCCCCTCTGCTTGATGAAATCAACTGCCGTTATGGCAGAACCGCCTGTGGCAAGCATGGGGTCGGGGAGGATAACAAGTCTCTCGTCGATATTCTCGGGGAGCTTGCAGAAATACTCATGGGGCTCATGGGTAACTTCATCCCTGTAAAGACCGATATGACCTACCTTAGCAGATGGCACCAGAGCAAGTATTCCGTTTACCATGCCGAGACCTGCACGGAGTATCGGCACAACTGCCAGCTTCTTGCCTGAAAGCATAGGCACATCAGCCGTAGTTATAGGCGTTTTTACGCTCACCAGCTCGGTGGGCAGGTCGCGGAGAGCCTCATAGCCCATAAGCATGGCTATCTCCTCAACAAGTATGCGGAAATCCCTTGTACCTGTGTTTTCATCACGCAGCAGAGATATCTTGTGCTTGATAAGTGGATGGTCAATAATAGTTACTTTTCCCATTTTGAAAACCTCGCTTTATATAATTATAAAATTGTTTACTGTGTTATGCCAGCGCACTGTTTCATCACTCGTCTTTGCTGCTATCCGTTTTTTTGGACAGCATTATATTTGTCAGTATGCCGAGTATCAGTGCGGCAGCTATCTCTGTCAGTGTTACTTTGCCGAAGCTTATGCTGAGTCCGCCGATACCTGCAATAAATATAACGGAAGCTGTGAACAGGTTGCTGTTGTCGTCGAGATCGACTTCTTTCAGCATTCTAAGTCCCGATACAGCGATAAATCCGTAAAGTGCAACGCACACGCCGCCCATAACACAGGCGGGTATGGAATCTACAAAAGCCACAAAGGGCGTTACGAACGAAAAGAGTATGCAGCCTATCGCAGCTGCGATTATTGTGACCGTCGAAGCATTGCCCGTTATAGCAACACAGCCCACACTTTCGCCGTAGGTAGTATTGGGGCATCCGCCGAAAAATGCGCCTGCCATTGAACCTACGCCGTCACCGAGAAGTGTGCGGGCAAGTCCCGGTTCTTTGAGAAGATCTCTGCCGATAACGGAGGAGAGATTCTTGTGGTCGGCAACGTGTTCGGCAAAAACCACTAGCGCCACAGGCACATAAGCCACAAGAATAGTCAGTATATAACTGCCCGTCAGGTCGCTGAAGCCCTTGAAGCCTTCGAGGAAAACAAGATTGGGGAGCTTGAAGAAGCTTTCTGCGGTTACATTTCCGTCGGGGAACATTACCTTTGAGAACACCGAAAGATCAACGATTTTAAGTGCCTCGATATCTGCGGCATCACCTATCACCGTGAATATCACAGCAGCCACATAGCCTGCAAGTATGCCCATAACAAATGGCACAAGGCGAAGCATCTTTTTGCCGTAGGTAGAGCACAGCATAGTCACCGCAAGAGTGATAAGACCGCATATCAGCGCGGCATACTTAGCACCTGCCACATCTGTGACATCGCTTTTCTGCAAATCTCCGATGGCATTTCCCGCAAGGGAAAGACCGATTATCGCAACAGTAGGGCCTATGACCACGGGGGGCATCAGCTTGCCAAGCCATTCAACGCCAACAACGCCTATCAGCGCGGCTATAACCACATAAACAAGTCCTGCGGCTATCGCACCGATGATTATTCCAAGCATACCAAGCTGCATAGTCGCGGCACCTGCAAACGCAGCGGACATCGAGCCTATAAAAGCAAAGGAAGAGCCCAGAAATACAGGGCTTTTCTTCTTGGTAAACGCCAGATACACCAGCGTGCCCACACCTGCGCCGAACATTGCGGCAGCGGGGGTAAGTCCATTGCCGATTATCACGGGAACAGCGATCGTTGCCGCCAGTATCGCCAGCATCTGCTGAAGAGCAAAAACTATTATCTGCCCTGTTTTCGGCTTAGCTTCAACATCATAGATAAGCTTCATTATACTTCACTACGCCTTTCATCTAATTATCACATTTATAAATTTATTTTAGCATATTTCGGTAAGAATGTCAATAATAATAAAATATTTCAACTTGTTTTAGTATACTATTAATATTCCAAAAGATAGAAAACGCATACTTTACAAAAGTATGCGTTGGCATTTTTATAGATTTTTCATACCGTTTTTTGCGGTCCTGCGGCTGTAAATTTCTTCCTGACGTAAAATAAACCTGTACTACTGGTCATTTTTGATTTGTGATAAGACGTTTCGTCAGCGGGATAAGAAGTTTCGCCATTCCGCGTAGATATCGTTTTATACAGAATTTCTGCATATATTCATCATGTCTGTCACAGGGTCGTTTGCTTATCTTTCCCCGGAAATATTGATATTTCATGAGGAGTTCATCTATGTCCTTTATGGAATATCTCCAGTAGGGCTTTGCAAGGCTGACCGCCCTGCTTTTTTCTATCACCTGTGCGGTAAAACTCATGCAGTTTTCAGCACCTGCTATCCTGAAACCGCCTATCAGCGGCATAGTCGCCATCGAGAACACATTGAAGAGATATCCCACGCTCTCACGGTCTTTTATAAAGGTAAGGATATCAGCATAGGCATCTTCTTCCACAGGCAGGCGAAAGACTTTCACGCCGTAATCCCTGTGTTCACCGAATGCGTAATAATCGCGGTATTCGTGGGTAAAGCCCGCTTCAAAGGGATAGTAATGGTAT
>NZ_JAILMR010000046.1 GCF_024692365.1 Ruminococcus sp.
GATCCACCTCAAAAGGGATCGCAGTAAGCCGTTGTTTTATACTGTTTTTTTCGGTTTATGCTTCCTGATTCCGTTTGGGGCTAATTATACTTCCAATTTGCCCCTTTGACAGAACGTCAGAGGGGCTTTGTGGACAGACTGGGCAGCCGCTAAAGCGGCTGTCTTTTTTTGCCTACTTATTCTTACTACCCGTAAACGGATCCATGTATTCCTTGAAGCTTATCTGGTCTGCCATATAATCTTCTTCCGTTTGGTTGTTTATGTATTCTTTTATCACTCTTTCATTACGTCCTACGGTATCTACATAATATCCCCAACACCAGAAATGTCGGCTTCCATACTTGTATTTCAAGTTTGTATGTCGGTCAAATATCATCAATGTGCTTTTTCCCTTGATATATCCCATAAATTGTGATATACTTATATGCGGTGGGATACTCACAAGCATATGAATATGATCAGGCATTGCATTTGCCTCTATTATTTCTACTCCTTTCTGCTCACATAACTTTCTGAGTATCTGACCTATGTCTGCTCTTAGTTGTCCATAGATTACTTTTCTCTTATATTTTGGCGCAAACACTATATGATACTGACATATGTATGTTGAGTGTGTCAAATGTTTTATTTCGTTCTTCATGCTTTATTACCTCCGTCTATTTTATTTTAGTAATGCGGTCGCAAAACCATTTACTATTGTATCATACTCGGAGGTTATTTTAAATCGCTCGCTAAAGCTTTTTATCTCCCCCGGTAGAACCGGGGGTTTATTTACGCTAAAGCACCAACTAAACCTCCTATGGTTTCTATTATACCATAGGAGGCTCTTTTTGTCATTGTATGTTTTTACTGGTGCAGTTCACGAGTCCGAGGCGGTCTTTGTGAGCAATTTTTTGAAGATATTTTACAAGGGAAGTCAAAAGCAAGGTCACACTACCAACATTTTTTGTCGTAAATAGTATTCCTAAAATCTAAGTTTGAGTACACAGATAAAATACTTTGATATAATGAAAATGACCCAGCCGGAATTTTGCTCCCGGCTGGGTCTGAATTTTGGGGAAGATTGGTAAGACTTTATACTTATCTTACATCACAGAAGATTGTAAGAATTATAACATTTTTAATAAGACGTCATGCTTCAGCACCAATGCGGAAGAAGTCACGTCTGAACACATCTTTTGCTTGTGATGATAGAGAACCTAATATTAGTAATTATGATTAGCATGTTCTATCGCAAATTCGTCGCTATGTCCTGCTGCAAATTTACAGAACAACTTGGTCGCCTTCTCGTCAGCATTTGCATCTGCAAGCTGGTTGGTTCTGGCTTTGGTAGCACAATATGAAATATCCAGATTTCCATCTTTCATTACTCTGAAATGTATCTCATATGCCACCCAGTTATGATTCGAATGACACATAAGGCTTGTATCTTTCTTAAAAACTTGCTGTTCACGGTCACCCGGAACATCTCCTCCTCGTATTCTTATGGCAGCATCTTCTTTAACATAGCCATTGTCTTTCAACATCTGCATCATTTGTTTTGAAGAGGTTCTTACATCGTCCTTACCGACGTATATATAACCCCACGATGAAGTACCGTCTGCCTCGAGGTTTGTAGACCATGGATTATACAGATTGATGTCTCCTTCTGTTGCAGCCAAAGTCATAATCAAAACTCCAAGATCTTTCGCTTCATTAGCATCACGGGTATTATTAGCTTTTTCAATAAGTTTCAGCAGATTGGGTACAATAATAGCAGCTAAAACTCCTACTATCGTCATTACTGTGATAAGCTCAACCAGAGTGAATCCCTTCTTGTTGGGTCCATTTTTGTTATTGTTCAGATTCATTTTCATAATATACCACCCTTATCATCATTGATTATTTCTTTCATGATCACATATAATCGACCACGCTCAATTAATATGTGTGCGAAATAATTTCGTAATCAGAAAATATTTTCTAAAAAGCTAATCTTCTCTCGTTGACAATATTTTGTTCTTTGTATATAACTATATCACGAATTATATTTTTTGTCAATAGAGCTTTTGTTATAAAATCATGAACCTGAATTATATTTTATCTATTCGCACCTGCGAAATACCATAATTTCCCTCGATAACGTTTAATTTATCGCTTAGAAAACGTTTTTGTTTTATTAAATGATGCATTGCGTCAAAGTGATAATTTATTAATATAAGTTTTAGATTTTGTAACGGTCATCTTGATATCGTCAGTTTGTCACGAAAATCAGCTTTCGTAAAATAATGTGCAAGATAGAATATTTTCTGACATATACATAGAAGTCAGCTCAGAATTCAAGGTGGAAATAGAAAATGATTTTAGTAGGTGAAAGAATAATAGCAACGAAAAGTCCCAGCAGACATTTTTCAACTGCCTACCAGAGTTTTGGAATTGACTATTAACACTCATCTTTACATCGCGTCTTCACCGCCACCGGTTCCAACAACATCAGAAGATGTAACAATAATAAATTTTAATATACTTATATGCGGTGGGATACTCACAAGCATATGAATATGATCGTGCATTGAATTTGCCTCTATTATTTCTACCACTTTCTTTTCACAAGGCTTTCTGAGTATCTGACCTATGTCTGCTTTTAATTGTCCCTAAATCACTTATCTTCGATATTTTTGCGCAAACACTATATGATACTGACATCTGTATGTTGAGTGTGTCAAATGTTTTATTTCGTTCTTCATGCTTTATAACCTCCGTCTATTTTACTTTAGTAATGCGGTCGCCAAACCATTTACTATTGTATCATAATCGGAGGTTATTTTAAATCTCTTGCTAAAGCTTTTTTATCTCCACCGGTAGAACCGGGGGTTTATTTACGCTAAAACACCAACAACAAAGCAGCCTGCACAAACCGTGCAGACTGCTTTTAGTCAAAACATATATTACTTGGATGCAACAGCTCCGTTAAAGATCATTTATTATCTTACAGTAACTGTTACAGCGTGCTTGATGGACTCTGTTGATGTCCACTGACCGTTGATCTTAGCTGCGATCGCAACTCTGTAAGTCATACCGGGAGTCAGGTTCTTAGGTGTAACATAGCTTCTTGAAGAAGCGGGGATAGAGGATGTCTGAACTCTCCACTTGCCTGCCAGATAAACTGCTATGCCGTAGTTGGTAGCACCCTGTACGGGTGACCAAACAAACTGAACCTGATGATACTTCTGGTTGTAATTTACGCTTGTGATAGCAGGATATACACCAGGCTCCTCAATCTCAGGAATATAGGGATTCTGTGATGAAGTATTTCCGAAAGAATAGTTCTTCTTGAATTCAGAAGCACTGTTTACGATGTTGGAAGCGCCGTTGCTGGTGCAGCCTTCCAGATTAACAAGTGCTGCACAAGCCAGAGCGAAGCAGCCGTTGTAGTCAAGGGCACCTTCAGTCCAGCGGTAGCTGTCGGTTACTTCGTTGAATGTACCTGAAGAATCAGGTCCGCCGATCAGATAACCGTAGTTTACATACTTGGCATCAGGATTGGAGGAAGCATCTCCGTTACCGGGGTTTGCAGCTCTGTGGTGTACCTTGGAAGACCAGGAGTTGCCGAAACCTGTCAGGAAGCTCTTGTTCTGGGGATTGCTGCCGAGGATATAGTTCATCTGATACTTTGCGCCCTTTGCAAGATCGGAGTTCTTATCACCGTTGATGGACGCAAGTGCTTCCATCTGAACAGCACAGTTGTAACGTGTGCAGCCCCACTCCTGCTTGCAGGAATTGTAAGTACCCTCTCTCAGGCCGCCCATGTTATTTACTTCAAACTGAAGTTCCTTAGCATATGCTTCATCGCCTGTCTTTTTGTACATCAGTGCAGCATAACCTGACCAGACCTTGTCCCAGCTGTACAGATAGTAATCGTAATACTGATTATTGTAGCAGCCGTTGCCTGTGGGCTTGAAAGAAGGCATTGAGCCCTCGCCCAGTACATACAGCCAGCCTTCGGTCATAGCCTGCTCGTCCTGATACTGTGAATTGGTGGCATACATGGAACCCATACCTTCCATATAGTTGCCTGTATGCTGTGTGCCGAACTTATAAAGCGCCTTGGCATACTTTGTACACTTAGCAGCGTAAGTAGCATCGGAATCCTTGAATGCAACAGCAGTACCTGCAAGGGCGCTTGCCATTTCAAGTACAACAGCAGAGTTGTTGCTGGAAGGTGTCAGCCAGTAAGTAGGACGGTCGCCGTTCTGCTTTTCGGGAGAACCCCAGTAGCTGTGGTCGCCTTCGTTGGATACCATGTAGCATACAGCGCCTACGTCGCCGCTGTTATCCAGAAATGTTGTCTTCATCATGTAGTCTGCACCATTCCTCAGAATGTACAGCAGATGGTCACGGCAGCCTGCCTTCTGATAAGCACCCGGATTGAGATAATCGGAAAGTGCCAGGCTGTTCATGCCGAAACCGATGGTCAGATTGAACTTGATATGGTCGCCTGCATCGTGATAACCGCCTGAAACATCGACCTTGCCGTCTCCGTCAGGGTCAACAACGCTGCGTGCATTGCCGAGATTTACAGCGTTTGAAAGGTTTGCCTGTGCATCGCTTACGTGGCAGTTGCCTCTCCATGCCAGCGGGTTGTCGTCAACACCTGTACCGCACTGGTTGGAATCATAAAAATACAGGGACAATGCCAACGCATCAGCATAATTTGGATCCCCGCCTGCTGCGTTCACCGTAATAGCGGGAACTGCTGATGACATCATTGTTCCTGCTGACAGCACGACTGCTGTTGCGAATGCAGCGATCTTCGATAGTTTTCTTCTGCGATTTTTCATCTCTTAACACTCCAATTCTAAATAGTATACATCTATTTTGACAACATTACAACTTTCTGCCATGTATGTAATAATATTGTCAAATTCAACAATATTATATCACATTGTTCTGTTTTTGTCAACATATTTTCTCAAATTAATATGTATACTTATTCTTAAAATTTGGTTATATACTTACCATTTGGCAACTAATTAGGGGCGTTTCGGTGAGGTCTTTTGCGATTTGTGCATCTTAGAAAGTTGTATTACTTCAATATAGATAATTTCTCACATCAGATTATGTTCTCTCTGCACAAATATTCAAGCAAACACTCACAGCCCTCAATAATATCATCAAATGTCTTATCAAAATCTCCCGAATACCATGGGTCTGAAATATCTCTCGGGTTATCGGAATAATCAAGCAGAAGATGTATTTTATTATCGGGGTCGGCAGGAATTATCCTTTTCAGATTTCTGATATTATACTGTTCCATGCAGAGTATCAGGTCATATTCGGCATAGTCGGATTTTGTAATTTGTCTTGCATGGTGTCTTGTATACGGGATATGTTCCTTATCAAGTTTACGTTTCGCAGGCGGATACATATCATTTCCGATTTCTTCACGTGATGTTGCAGAAGAAGCGACCTGAATCTTATCCTCAAGTCCCCTATTTGCTATCATATCTTTCATTATAAATTCGCTCATTGCCGAACGGCAGATGTTGCCGTGGCAAACGAACATGATTTTTATCATATTAGTTTTCATTCCTTTAATTCAATCCCATATTTCTTCAACCTATTTATCAGCGTTTTGCCCAGATTTTCAGGACTGTTTATAAGCACCATACGCTTAAGATTTTCAAATTGGGAAAGCTCCGCATCCGAAACTCTTTTCAAATCAAAATAATCATCCTCTCCGTCCCAGAACGGATAGATCTGACCGTATATATCATTACCGCCGTCCATAATGATCTCTTCGACTTCGGGAGCAAGAGATGCAGGAATCTCTAGTTTCTTAAAATAATCGATTGCAGGTTTGATCGGATCATAGCCTTCATCATCTATATTTATCTCACGGGGCGGATAACACTTTGCAAACTCATATATATCAAATTCAGGCTTCAGAAGCTTCTTCTCATACATAAGCACCTGAATGATACATAATTTGAAATTGAAATTATCAAACTTAAGTGCAGGCTCATCTATCGGCTTTAGTTCATACGGATTGTCAACGATGACCCTCTTTGGCTTCTTTTCTTTTTTCGCAGAATATGAGACATCTATAGTTTTTCCGTCAGGCATAAGATCTTCGATGCGTCCATTCTGCTCAAATACTGCTTTTATGTAATCCTTAGTATCAACTATACGAAGATCACTCAGCTTTTCTTTGCTTCGCTTCGTCAATATCGGATCATATCCGAAACACTGATCGTGTTTGAGCTTTCCGAGTTTATCTACCGCCTCAGAATACTTTATAAACGTATATTGTTCTTCAATACCATAAACCTCGGGCGCGCAAAGCCCCTCAAAGAAATACTCTACCGACGGCAGAAAAAAACTATAACGCATATATCTGTAATATGCACACTCCAGACTCCATTTCCTTTCACCGTTTCGTATACTGGATTTAAAAGCTATGATATCTCCGAAAGCTGTCACCATAACAGGAAAAACTTCATCTTTATACAGCTTTAAAACGCTTTCATTATAAATATCGTGGTAGTCTTCGGGATCGATCACCCTGAAATATCCGTTCATAAACGAGCCGTATCCATACTCTTTCCAGAACTCGATCCAATCAGGCGGCAAAATATTCTCATACTTTTTGATAGTTTCAGGACTTACATCATTTACTTTTTCAAAGTCATCCAACACCTTATAATTCATTGATTTTCTCCTTTTTAAACTGATATTCTCTCGCAATAACGTTTTTGGGGGTGAAAACCGTTTTGCTTTCACATTTACAATTATTATACCAAACAGCCCCAAAAAAGTCAATCTGTGAACCTTTTGAAAACCAAATCCCGTTGCATTATAAAACCATTTGTGCTATAATACGAATATATACAAAATGACAAGTGAAACTGTTGCTACGGTAAGATTTCGATGAAAGGAGCTTTTTATGTTCGGATTGTTTCGCTCTAAGAAAAAACATCAGCTTGAACTAGTTGCAGACGAAGTATTGGGCGAGATATTATATGAGAATTCTATGTGGTACGGCGGTATGGATTTTACGCTGTTCGGAAAAACATATGATATAGATGTTGATATGATCTCTGAAAATGAAGCGCCTGTTAACGATGCTCAAAAGGAATCATACAAAAAATACTCAACAATGATAAAATTGCATCTGAGATAGAGAAAGTCCTTGTAGCACAATTTCCAGCGGAAGAATTCGGAGATCTGGAGTATCACCCTGTATCTATATGTTTCAGACAAAACGGAGACTGCGCACTGATCGTTTATATCGGCGGAAAAGATGAGGAATCCTTTGGTTTTGCTGTAACTATATTTCCCGAAATAAGCTATTTTGGTGATGACTCTGGATATTATACGATGGCGTATTTTACATGATCAATCATGCCGATATTACTGTTCAAGTTTTGAATGAAGAATTCGGAAAGCCGATGATAATTTCAAGAATGTGGGTACACTTCAATGGAAAAGAAGACAAGAAAATACCTGGCAAAGGTTGCCGAGAAAGCGGCATTGATACCTTTTCATGGCTTCAGTGAGGGGAAAGAATCAAATCTTGAACCGATCATTCGTTATTTTCCAAAGTGGACATTAAGAGAAGCCGATGGGTTATGATGCGCAGCATTTGTATATTATTGCTGTCTTGAGGCAGGATTTGATATTCCCATCAGACCGAATGAATGTATGACCTGCCATCTTGCAGGCTGTATCGCATGGGAAGAATTTGCGCAGGGCGATGTTCGGATAGAATACCACAAAGGCAAAGAAAGCTTCGTTCCGTCAGCTGGTGATATCGTCATCTATGACAGAGGTTTCGAGAAGCGTGAACATGACCATATGGGCATAGTCCTAGAAATACCGAAAACACTATCATTACGGCGTAAGGAAATCTGAATAATACATCTAGTGTTATCGAACGCCCGAAAGATGAGCATATCAGGTGTTACATCATAATTCCTGATGGATACAGATATCAGGGGATATAAAGGATCATCTGACTGCAAAAAGAGCTAAGACAAACATAACTGTCTTAACTCTTTTTAACTTTACGTTAGGATGATTTTCTGATATTTTGTTTTTTTGTTGAGACAAAAATGGCAATATTGCGGTTGTCGGTATTAGTAAAGCAGTACTAAAATCATGACAGTTTACTGCTAAAAATCCATCACTTGTAAACCGCCCATCTGGGTCCTTCTTCTCCGATTTCTCCATTTAGAACGAATCCGCACTTTTCAAGTACTTTTATAGAAGCTATATTATCGGGAACAGACTCTGCTTCAACAGCAGTAATATCCGGATTTGAAAACGCCCATTCCACTACTGCCCTGACTGCTTCAGCTGCATAACCATTGTTCCGATATTCTTCGGAAATTCCGTATCCGATCTCAGCTATACCGTCCGCGGAAAGCCCTTTGAAGCAGAGTTCTCCGATATGTGTACCGTCTTTCAGTTCGATCATCCAGATCGCATACCAATCCCATTGATCGGGATGATCCAGACAGCCGTTCAGCATTTCTGTGTAAGCTGCTTTCAGGACATACACAGTCTGCGCTTCAATGAATGTTTCCATTGCTTCATGAGAAGCGACATATATTTTCAATCTGTTTGTTTCGATCATTTTGATTCACCTCTATAATGCTCTATTTAATATTATAGAGTATAACACAAACGCTCATCACTGTCAATCACGGGAATAAATACTTTTCAGATGATTCGGGTGTTTTTCTTCTGTTATGAATTTTAGCAGTGTAACACATCGCGGCATTATATACAGCGTATGATTGCGGTCATGTTTTTTTCTGATGCAATATTTGCTCAAAAGATATGAGAAAAATTATCCCCTCAGAACATTCAAAGCTCCGAGGGGATATCATTATTCATATAAAATCGCTCCACGCTTACCTGCAAATCCTACTTACTTCAACAACATCCAGTATGTCAACTTCACCGTCACGATTGACATCTGCTTTTGACATATCAAGCTCATTATCGCTGACTAAATTAACGATACGCTGTCTCAGAAGAAGCAAATCATCACCATTTATTTTACCATCATTGTTTACATCGCCTTTGCGTGTTTTAACCTTGAAGCTGCCAACGAAGTTTGCTTTAAGCGTTGTGTCATAGACATTGCTGCCAACATTAGAGAAGCGTATTGGGTATTCGCCCTCGCCGTTTTTTCTGTTGGCTATCTTGATATACACTTTGTAATTTCCTACGGGCATATCATCGGGAAGATCCAGTTCGGCTGACATGATATTCGATTTTCTATTGGTAAGTGAAGTACCGCTTTTCCAATTCTGAGCAACATAGTTTGAAGCTTTTTCACCCTTGTCTGCATCAAGTTCCCACAGCTTGAACTCCTTTTCAAGACCATTGCCCTTGATGATGACAGAGGTCTGTTCGTTTTTGATAAGGTTGCCGAATCCTACATTTTCGATTTTAGTTTCAAGTTCTAAATTTTCATCGGTAGAAAGCTCGGTGGTCATGCGGACACCGCGAACAACGAACCTGTATCCCATACGATTTCTGAGATATTCAAACTCGGAAGTCTTGCCATTATATAGTGAATCTCCGCCATTATAAGTGGTGCTTCTGAAACCGTCCATGACCCCATCGTGCCAGTCTTTGTTGAGATATGATGTGTGAGTCTTGAAACCTTCTTTTTCAAAATAAGCGATATTATTCAGCGGGTCGCCGCCCTCTTCATCGTCCCACAGAACAAGTTCGCCGCCGAAAAGTGTGTGGTCGGTCTGGGTCATCAGCCATGCTATCTCTTTATCTCTGTCATCATAAGTACCAAGGTCGCTGACCGAACCGAGGTAGCCGTCATTATACAGACCTATCCTGTAAGCATCGGTGCCCACTTTGGCAGTGTACTTATCAATATTTTCCAGCTTCACGCCGCTCCATGCGCAGAAATCGCTGGGCTTGCGGACGTTGACTGTCATTTCCTTCGGCAGTACCTCTAACCATTTGCCGATTATCTTTTTCTCACTTGCCGCATCTGTGCGGTCTGAAGTATGCATTTCTCCCCAAGGACCGATTATACCGCATTCAACAGTCGCAATGACATCGGTATAATTGCTGATGACCGCGCCGACTTTTTCCTGATGCTGTTCGATTACGCTGTCATCAGTTGGTTCCCAAACAGTTCTATAATAGCGCTTGCCGTTTTCGTCAACGCCGTCAGATGTGATGCCGCTGTATTTGTAATCATAAGCGAAGCGTATAACAGCGCTCTGGTTGTTTTTTCTCAGTCTTGCCAAAAGCTGACCAAGTGCTTCTTCAACATCGTCCTTGGAAGAATCAATATTCGCGTTGTCGGAATGTTTTACAGCGTTCTGACCCTTTCTGTTCTGCGCAGAAAAGTCGGAAAGGTCTATCAAAATATGGACGAGCTGATATTCCGACGCAAGTTCGTCAAGTTCTTCCAATGTTGATGCCTGAGCTTTACAGTTGGACTTATCACGCTTGTAACTGATTGAAAAAGCCTGATAAAATCCTCTGTATGGGTTATGAGTGTCTTCAAGTGTCTCCTTGTAGCTTATCTCATTTACCGCCTTCATGCCCCCTGCATATACTGCTGTCGGCAGTGCCGATGCTGCAAGACAAAGCGAGATGCCGCCTGCAGCAAGTCTTTTTACAAGACTGCTCCTGATGTTTGTATTTTTCATAATTATCCCTTTCATATCCATATATTGTGAACATGTCCAACATCTGTTTAACCTTTTAACATTATAATTATAGCATACTCATCAGGATAATTTGTTACTGTTGTTTAAAATAATAATGTCTTCGGAACGAAAAATAGATTTTGGTTTTATTGGAAATTGCCGATATATTCCACAGCAGAAGATAAAAAACACCCTCGGAGATACATTTCATATCCCCGAGGGCTTAAATATTTTAATAGTATTTACCTATCACCATATAGTAACATACACTGCATTTTTAATAGCGCTTGCCGAATCCCATTTGCCGTTCACTCTTGCGGCGATTGCTACCTTGTAGCTCATTCCGGGAGTAAGATTCTTTGGAGTAGTGTAAACTGTACCTGTTATGTTCTGAGTCTGTATTCTCCATTTTCCTGCAAGATATACTGCAATGCCGTATCTGTCAGCACCTTGGACTTTGTCCCATGAAAATCTTACCTGACGGTATGCCGAGCTGTATTCGACTTTAATGTTTGATACCTTGATACTTGTATCCTCCTGATTCTGTTTTTTGGGGTAAACACGGGTGAATACATCGAGCGATTCAAGAGGATAGCCATTGAAATCGAACAGTGCCTGATTATCAAATGTCGAACCGCCTGCCGATGTAACATCTTTGTCGTATTCCGAAGCATAGGAAGAAGCCCATCCAGAGCCGTATCTGTCCCAGTTATCTCTCTGCTGCGACTGTGAGATTCCGCTGACACCCAGCCATGCAGGCTCCCAGTAAAATACGCCTATACCCCTTCCGCCACAGTTTGCAATAGCCTGAAAAGCATCGGTAAGGGACTCTGTCTGACCCTGAACGGATATATCATAATCGAGATCAACACCTGTTGACCATTTAGTGATTATATTGTTGAATCCGTCACCGTCATCAGAGGTATAGGGATAAGCCGTTTCAGCCACCATAACATATTTGTTGTATGTGTTGCCTATGGTACTCAGCACGTTTGTGAGATTCTCGGGAGTGCCGTGCCAGTATGGATAGTAGGAAGATGCAAATACATCGTAATCAAGATTGCATTCGTTCATGATCTTTGCGTACCAGTAGAAGTGATCCACTTTTGAGGGATTTGCAAAATGATGAGCAATCAGGATATTCCTATCAAAGTCACGCACTGCTTTGTCGCCGCTTGCAAAAAGCTCACAGATCTTGTACATATCAGTCTCGCCGCAGAAGAAGCAGTTAGTTTCATTGCCCACCTGTACCATACCAATATCGCCGCCTGCCTCTGTGATAGCTGTCAGCACCCAGGTAGTCCATTTGTATATCTCACGAGATAGAGTATAGTGATCGTGAGAAGCCCAGTATTTCGGGCGTGTCTGCTTGGCGGGATCAGCCCAGAAATCTGAATACTGAATGTCAACCAGAAGCTTCATGCCATATTTTGCAGCACGTCTGCCGATCTCACAAGCCGCTTTGACATCGTTATTTCCGCCGCCGTAAGTGTGACCCTTACCGTCATTCGGCTCGTTCCATACACGCACACGGATGTAGTTCACATCGTGATCATGCAGCACACGGAAAATATCTTCCTCTTTACCGTTATCATCATGGAAAACAACGCCTGCTTCCTCGATGGCGAGAATGGAAGAAATATCCACACCGCGGATAGGCTCGCCGCCATTGACGGCTACGGGGAAAGAATTGAAAGTTACGCTCTTGTTATAAGTGGCAGCTGATGATGTGATCACAAATGCGGACGAAGTCAGCATCATCACAGATGCGGTCAAAGCGACGCAAACTCTTACTGTTCGCTTAAATATTTTAGTATTCAAAACGCTCATGATATTCCTCTTTTCATTATAAGTATTATGGCTATCACTTCATACGCGGTACAAAAATGACCATTATTGAGATCACCGCAGACAATGGATATCGCCCATCAAAAGACAGTCTGGTGTGTCAGTATGATAGCTATAAAACATTATAACACGCGGCAGAGCAATTGTCAATAATTTTGACATATTATATTAATTGCTCGTCGGTTATACATAAGAGGGGATGGTATTAATGTATATTGGGGTCAGTTTCGGAAGGTGCGAATTGTTAAGATAAGAAACGCCCTACGGGATACATTTCGTATTCCAAAGGGCGTTAAGTCTTATGTCTTATAATAGTATTTACATATCAAATCAGATCAATATGCCGATCACTTTATGGTAACAGTCACAGCATTTTTGATAGCATTTGCTGTATCCCACTTGCCGTTCACACTTGCGGCGATAGCGACTTTGTAAGTTTTGCCGGGGGTCAAACTCTTGGGAGTAATGTAAGAAGTGCCAGTGATATCCTGATTCTGAACCTTCCACTTGCCTGCAAGGTATACAGCGATGCCATATTTGTCAGCGTTTTCGACTTCATTCCAATAGACTATTACTTGGTGAGATTTCGGACTATTGTCATTCATGTATATGAAATCAATATTGGTAGGATAAGTGGGGGCATAGCATTTATAGGTGTTCTTGCCGTTGTTTTTGATAACTGCATAATCTCCGTTGCCACTTACTATTGTTGTAGGAGCATTGAAATTTACCCAGCCTTTGCGGTTGGGAAGTTCTGCTTCTTTGGGAACATTTTTGAAATTCTCGCCAAGAGTAAGGAACTTCAGATTATTACAATTACTGAACATATCAGACATATCTGTAACACTGCGTGTGTCAAATCCACTCAAATCAAGAGTAGTCAATTTTTCACAATTCCAGAACATATCACTCATATCTGTAACTTTACTTGTATCAAAGCCGCTTACATCAATAGATGTCAAATCATGACAAAGACTGAACATTCCTTCCATATTTGTAATATTGCTTGTGTCAAATCCGCTTACATCAAGCACGGTCAATTCGCAACAATTCTCGAATATCCAACGCATTTCTGTAACGTTGCTCGTGTCGAAAGCGCTAACATCAAGCGATATCAAATTTAAACAATCACTGAACATATTACCCATATCTGTAACATTGCTTGTATCAAAAGAGCTAACATCAAGTGATTTCAAACTTTCACAGGAAGCAAACATTGCCCACATACTGGTAACTTTTCTTGTGTCAAAACCGTTCAAATCTAGTGTTGTCAATCTTCTACAAGATGCGAACATAAAGCTCATATCAGTAACTTTGCTTGTATCAAAGTTGCTTAGATCAAGTGTGGTCATTTGTTCACAACTGCCGAACATACCATGCATATCTGTAACATTGCTTGTATCAAAACTGCTTAGATCAAGTGTGGTCAGGTTTGAACAGCCTCTGAACATATCGCTCATATCTGTAACATTACTTGTATCAAAAGAGCTAACATCAAGTGTTGTCAAATCGTCACAGGATGCGAACATACAGTTCATATCTGTAACATTGCTTGTATCAAATTTGCTCAAATCAAGAGAGTGCAACTCTGGACAAGAAAAGAACATACCGCTCATATCTGTGACCCTGCTTGTATCCGCATTTGAAAGATCGATAGAAGTACAATGAGAATAACTGTAAAAAAGAGCACTGCTGTCTTCTGGAAAGATTGTTCCTTCCTCAGCTGTGACAGAAATAACTTTGTGGCGATAGATATCATTAAATTCACGTAAAGCATCACCATCTACCTCGCCCCTGAGAGTAAGTGCACCTGTTTCTTCATCGAACGAATAACACTCT
This sequence comes from Ruminococcus sp., assembly GCF_024692365.1. Taxonomy (GTDB): domain Bacteria; phylum Bacillota; class Clostridia; order Oscillospirales; family Ruminococcaceae; genus Hominimerdicola. The sequence goes on from NZ_JAILMR010000046.1 coordinate 14,364, forward strand.
GCCTCGGTTACAGCTTCTGCCTGTGCTGTGATGGTCTGCGAAATGATGGGTGCGCCATAGCTTGCTGCACCTGCGACCATACATAATGACATTACTGCTGCTAAAATTCTTTTTCTCTGCATAATTATGCCTCCTTTAAATTCAACATTGACAATCAATTATCAATGCATATATATTATACCACTTTGCGTTGTAAACGTCAATATTTTTGGTAATTTCTTCCAAAGATTCGTGCTTGTACATAATTAAAAATGAATTTTAATATGTCTTTTTGTCGGGGTGATAATACACCGATAGAATTAACTTTTCCGTCCAACACATTGTTCTTGTAAAAGCAAAACGGATAGCCATCCGATAATGAAATGCTCCCATTCTTTTTATGTAAACTAACCATCTGCTGATTTGTTTAATTCATGCAAATAAATTGTGATATCGAAAAATATTTAACCAGTTATTGCGAATTAACAGTCAAAGATTGCGAAGTTGGCAAATTCTTGTTTACTTTTATTGGAATATGCTATATATTTACTATAAGAGACAAAATGATATGGTCATATATTTTATGTATTATGTAGTATGACCAACTTTGGAAGAACAAATTTTAAATGTCTCTTTTTCCGGATATAAGTCCGGAGGTTTTGTCCTGCTTATAATCGTGGTAAATCAGTGCAGGACTACAATTTAAAAAGGAGTGATCAGTGTGAAAAGTTCAAGAATGAAGAAGGTTCTCAGCGCAACTGTTGCCTTGATGATGATCGGCGCTTCGTTACCTCTCGCCGCTAATGCCGCAGGCTTTGACTGGAGCGGATTTGCAGGCGGATTCGGTACAACAGGTAACGAAAATATCGGTTCTGATGCAGGAAACGGCGGTAACGCTCAGTCTGGTCTTAATGCTAAGATCAAGAACGATATGCCTACTACTGTTCCCGGCGGTGTTGAACAGTCAAGTCGCTGCAAGGTCGAGAACAAGACATACTACTGCAAGTACACAGGCAAGAATAAGAAGTGCAACGTTATCCTGCCTCCCAACTATACGTCCAGCAAGAAATACCCTGTAATGTTCGTTCTCCACGGTATCATGGGAAGTGAGAATGATATGGTCAGCGGTATGGGCGTTCAGGAGCTGATGACAGGTCTGATGGCAAGCGGTAAGGCTGAGGAGTTCATCGTTGTAACTCCTAATATGTTCACAAGTAAGACTATGAACGGACCCAGCGGTATCAACGAGGAGACCTGTAAGGAGTATGATAACTTCCTGTATGACGTTACCGAGAGCCTTCTGCCTTTCATCAAGGAGAATTATTCCGTAAAAGAGGGCAGAGAGAATACAGCTATCACAGGTTTCTCCATGGGCGGCCGTGAGGCTATCTACTGCGGACTTATGCGCCCTGATGTATTCGGTTATGTAGGCGGTGCTTGCCCTGCTCCCGGTATCACACCAGGTCAGGACAGCTTCATGGTTCACCCCGGCTGTATGCAGGAGAGCGAAATGAAGTTCAGGAACGTTGGTCCCGAGCCTGAGGTATTCATGATCACAGGCGGTACAAACGATGGCGTTGTTGGTACTTTCCCGCAGCAGTACAGCACAATACTCACCAGAAACGGTGTTAACCACGTATATCAGTCTATCCCCGGCGGCGGACACGATGCTAACTCTGTAAAGCCTCATCTCTATACTTTCATGAGATATGCTTTCAAGGGAGATGGTTCCGGCACCAGCAGCGGCGAAACTCACGATGATCCTCCCGTAATCACCAATCCCGATGAGAATGGCTGGTACTTCCATTGCGGATTTGAGAGTACTGCTGACGGATTCACCGGAAGAGGTTCCGCAAGCGTAACTACCAGCAATTCTACTGCATATGCAGGCAGCAAGTCGCTGTATGTATCAGGAAGACAGAGCGCTTGGAACGGTGCTTCCTATTCACTTGATTCCAGCACATTCAAGGCAGGCAACGCATACAGCTTCAGTGCTATGGTATCCTACCTCGAAGGTGATTCAACCGATAAGTTCCACTTCACCATGCAGTATACCGATGGAAGCGGAACGACCAATTACACAAAGATCGCTACAGAAACAGTTTCAAAGGGCAAGTGGGTACAGCTTGCAAACAAGAACTTCACTATCCCCGCGGGCGCTTCAAATGTGCAGATCTATGTTGAGACTGACAGCTCTACAACTTCATTCTATGTTGATGAAGTGATCGGTGCACCAGCTGGTACAACCATCGGCGAATCTGGCGGTTCGAATCCTCAGCAGCCCTCCGGCAATACTTATCCTACTAACATCAAGGTAAACTACAATACTCAGTATCATCAGATACAGTTCACATGGAACGCAGTTCCCAATGCACAGAACTACGGCATCGCAGTTTATCTGGCAGGTAAGTGGAGAGTTCAGACTCAGTCTATCTCCAGTTCGGCTACATCTTACGTAACTCCCAAGAACCTGACACCAGGTATGAGCTACAAGGTAGCTATCGCTGCTAAGGTAAATGGTAAATGGGATTCTGCAAACGCTATCAAAAATGCTGTGAGTGTTACTGTAAGGTGACGGCGGTATTATCAGGTATTTAGTAAAGTAGAAATAATATAGCACTGACAATTCAGCAGATCAAAAAGCACCGATATCTTGATGATATCGGTGCTTTTGCTATATTATTTCACGGTAGGTCACTTGATCTTAAAAACTCTTCGTTAATTTGTACAGCTCATTCAGCTACAAAGTCAGGTAAAAAAATCAGCAGATGATATCCTCACCTGCTGATACAACATTTTATACTTATCCGACAAATTGGTGTAAATTTGGTGTGTTGGTGTTAAAAATGAGATTTTCACACCTGTAAAACCACGTATTTACGCACTTTTATCAGTCGATGGACTTCATCGTCGGGAACAACAACACATCCCTGATAGCCGGTGAATTAGTCAGCAGCATTACCAGTCTGTCTATGCCGTAGCCGATACCGCCCGTGGGAGGCATACCAATCTCCAGTGCACGCAGGAAGTCTTCGTCGGTGCGGTTTGCTTCTTCGTCACCGCTGCTGAGGGCTTCTTCCTGTGCCTTGAAACGCTCGCGCTGGTCGATGGGGTCGTTCAGCTCGCTGTATGCGTTGCACATCTCCCAACCGTTTATGAACAGCTCAAAACGCTCAACATAGTCGGGCGCATCGGGCTTCTTCTTAGTCAGGGGGCTGATTTCGATGGGGTGATCCATGATGAATGTAGGCTGGATCAGGTGCTCCTCAACATACTCTTCAAAGAAGAGATTGAGAATATCGCCTCTCTTGTGTCTGTCCTCAAACTCGATGTGACGCGCCTTTGCCAGTGTCTTAGCTTCCTCGGTGGTCTTGATCTCGTTGAAATCAACGCCTGCATACTTCTTGACTGCATCGATCATAGTCAGTCTCTCAAAAGGCTTGCCAAGGTCGATCTCATGCTCGCCGTAGGGGATAGTAGTTCCGCCGCATACAGTCTCAGCCAGATGTCTGAACATATCCTCGGTCAGATCCATCATGCCGTGATAATCTGTGTATGCCTGATAGAGCTCCATCAGTGTGAACTCGGGGTTGTGTCTTGCGTCAACACCCTCGTTACGGAAAACTCTGCCGATCTCGTAAACTCTTTCAAGTCCGCCGACGATCAGTCTCTTCAGGTAAAGCTCGAGGGATATTCTCAGCTTAACGTCCTCGTCAAGAGCATTGTAATGTGTCTCGAAAGGTCTTGCAGCAGCGCCGCCTGCGTTGCTTACCAGCATGGGAGTCTCAACTTCCATGAATCCTCTTTCGTCCAGATATCTTCTGATAGTGGAGATGATCTTGGATCTCTTGATGAAGGTATCCTTGACCTCGGGGTTGCAGATGAGGTCGGTGTAACGCTGTCTGTATCTGGTATCCTGATCCTTCAGACCGTGCCACTTCTCGGGCAGGGGCTGCAGATTCTTTGAAAGCAGTGTGAAGCTTTCAGCGTGAACGGATATCTCACCCATTCTCGTTCTGAAAACAAAGCCCTCAACGCCGACGATATCACCGATATCGCCCTTCTTTACGTATCTGTCGAAAGATTCCTTGCCAACTTCGTTCAGACGAACATAAAGCTGTATCTTGCCGCTCTTGTCCCTGAGATCCATGAAGCTTGCCTTACCCATCATTCTCTTGGACATGATACGACCAGCGATAGAAACGCGAACGCGGTTCTCCTCCAGCTTTGCAGCCAGAGCTTCCTCGTCCTCGCCTGCCTGTGCCTTGCACTCTGCTTCGGCTTTCTCATAGAGAACCTTAGCCTCCTCGCAGCTTGCAGTCACATCATACTTTGTGATCTGGAAAGGGTCAGCACCCTCGTCCTGCAAAGCCTTGAGCTTTTCCATTCTTATCTTCTTATATTCATTGACCTGCTCCTGAGTGAGTTCTTCCTCTTCGGGAGTATTGTTCTTTATCTCTTCGCTCATATTTTACTTCCTTTCTAAGATTTTTATGAAGTACAGCAGCATAGCCGCTATTTATCATAATAACCGAGTTTTTTCGCGAACTCCTTCATCTCTGATGAATTCTCCTCTGGACCCATCATCATCAGACAGGTCTTCCCTACTTTGATATACAGCATAAACCTTTCATCGGTTTTTTTCTCGGCTGAAAGTCCGTTTTTACCGAGGTTCTTTATATCCTCGATATCTGCCGCATCACATTCACTGTAAAACTCGTTCTCCGCGATCTCCTCATCGGCACACTCATAAAAGCCTGCCACCCAGCCGTTATCGGTAAGAACACCGTAACAAGTACCGTCCTCGGTATCGGAGGTAGAAATGCTGTCCTCTGCACAGTAACCTTCCTCCAGCAAAGTTTTGCTGAATGTATCGAAGTTTACCGCGCTAATATTTTTCTCCATACAGCCGCTAAGCATCATCGCTGCTGATACTATCACTGCCGCAAGAGCAGTCCTGCGCATATCATCACCTCAGTCAACTGTCAGCAAAGCCGTCAGCGGCTCACCTGACATCAATATATTCGGTATCCAAAAAGTTTACCGTAATACGAGAATCGTCTTCCTTCCGCTTACGAAGTCAATATCCTCAAAGGAGAAAGGGAGCGTGACATCCATTATTCTCTTGTGATCTCCAGCACCTCGAACTTGATCATGCCTGCAGGTGCTTCAACCTCGAATATATCACCGACCTTCATGTGAAGAGCAGCCTTACCTATGGGGCTTTCATCGGATATCTTGCCGTTATCGGGATCGGACTCGGTAGAACCAACGATCTGCAGAGTTTCGATCTCATCGAGTTCAAGATCTCTCAGCTTTACGTAAGAACCTACACCGATCTCGTGAACGGATATCTCATCATCATCAACGACAGTAGCGTTGGAGATAAGGATCTCCAGTTCATTGATACGGGATTCCAGGATAGCCTGTTCGTTCTTAGCTTCATCATACTCAGCGTTTTCCGAAAGGTCACCGAAAGAACGAGCTTCTTTCAGTTTCTGTGCAACTTCTTTACGCTTGACTGTAACGAGATATTCCTTTTCTTCAACCAGTTTGTTGTAGCCGGCTTTTGATACTGTCTTGTTGATTTCCATTATAAAACACTCCTATATAGTATTTTGATTTTTGGGTATATTTCAAATTAATATTATACTATAAAACGCCTGTTTTGTCAAGCATTACAGACAAGAAAACGGAAAATAATTTGTGTAGAATGCCAAGGAAAAGAGCTTTTGGTCAAGCTTTTCGCGAAAAGCTTGCGAGGAGTTTGAGGGGCGGAGTCCCTCAATCACCAAGGCATGATACCAAAATGTACGACAAAGTACCAAAGCGTACAAACTTATACCAAAAGATGCGCGGGCACGCTGCCGACGCAGTCGCAGCTACAAAACAGTACGAGCGTGTACCAAAGTATACGACCGTATCTTTTGGTATGCGTGAATTATGCCCGCGCATGCCGTCAAACAGCGAAGCCACAGCCGACGCGGTCGCTGTTCTTTGACGGCTCGACCCGAGGGCGCTGCCGACACAGTCGCAGCTGAGGGGCGACATGATACCGCAGTCTCTATAATCAGTACACATTCATCGCACATTTTGTCGTGAAAACCCACAACCTTACACCTATGATATTATGCACCAAAATGATTTTAAATTTAACTCGGACATATTTCTGTAAAAGTTGTACAAAAACGTACAACTTTTGCCCCCAAAACGGGTGATAGTGAAAGGACTTTTTTATCACCCGATACCTCCCCTCACCCCACACCCTAAATCACCAAAACAAAATATCAAAACTCTTCCCCTGTGCGCACGATGACAGGCAGCCGCCGACTATGGCTACGGTATAGCGACGGCGTGTCATACTGTACAGCAGGCAGAGCTTTTCATATACTGTCTCGGTGATAAACTTTGCGAAAACGTTTTCCAAATTACCGCCAACTTAAATATCCGTATTGTCTATATGTATTTTTAGTAATATCCCATGGTCATAATTAGATAGATCAAACGATAAAATATTTATTATATTCATATTGTCGTATATTATTCATATTTTACTGTGTAATTTTGTACAATTTATTTTCAAATGCATCATAACCATTTTATTGAAATGACAAATTCGCCGTGATATAATGTATAAAGTAAAAGAGTAAACGTTTACTGCCCCAATTTTACTATGACAATGCGCCGATCTGTAAAAGCACGGGATAATCCCGCTTGCTGTGTTTAAGTACGGCGACACTATCCACCGCAAAAAGAACATAAAACTATTTTTAAGGAGAAAAACATCATGTCCAACAAAATTATAAATAAAACACTCGCCAGTACTCTGGCGATAATCAGTGCCGCAACATTCGTACCCGGTTCCGTTATCAGCACTACCATCGCACCTGTTGCTATAACCGCAAGTGCTGAGGCAGTTGAGGGTGATTACACCTACGAGGTGCTCTCCGACGGTACGGTTTCTATCACCAAGTACAACGGCACTGATACTTTCGTTACTATTCCCGAGACCATCAACGGCAAGACCGTTACCAAGATCGGCAAGAACGCTTTCATCAAGAAGACTGATATCACCGACCTCAAGATACCTTCAACCGTAACTGAGATCGAAGACTTCGCTTTCTGCGCTTGCTCTTCTGTTACCAGAGTTATTGTTCCCGCAAGCGTTAAAACTATGGGACGCGGCGCTTTTGCGAGCTGCACCAAGCTTGGCGCTGTTATAATCAACGGAAGCATAACCGAGATCCCCGAGGGCGCATTCGAGAAGTGCACAAACCTCACTTCTGTTACTATGCCTGCGACCGTAACCACTATCGGTCAGTTTGCTTTCCAGGAGTGCTCTTCTCTTGGCAAGATAACACTTTCCAAGAACCTTACAACTATCGGCAAGAAGGCTTTCTATGACTGCGAAGCTCTGCAGGGCATCGTTCTTCCCGCAGGCGTTAAGGAACTTCCCGATCACGTATTCGGCAACTGTAAAACTCTTAACAAGATCTACTTCCAGGACGGTCTGACCGCAATCGATGATTACGCATTCATCAACTGCGAGAGCATAAAGAACATCAATCTGCCTTCTACCTTGAAGACCATCGGCGCACACGCTTTTGCAAATGATAAGAACATCACCGCTGTAACTATCCCTGACAGCGTTACTTCTCTCGGCACAATGGCATTTACAAACTGCCACGCCCTGACCGATGTCACACTTTCCAAGAACCTCAAGACCATCTCTAAGGGTGCTTTCATTTCCACAGGCATCACCGAAGTTGCTATCCCCGAGGGTGTAACTTCCATCGAGCCTGTTGCATTCTACAGCTGTAAGTCCCTCGCTAAGGTATCTCTGCCCAAGAGCCTGACAACCGTTGCTGATAAGGCTTTCGGCGTTTGCACTTCTCTGAAGGATGTTGAGTTCAACGGCACAAAGGCTCAGCTGGCTGCTGTTTCAGTAGGTTCTGACAACAAGGCACTGACCTCTGCGAACATCACATACAACAACAATTCTTCCGCAAGCACTTATCCTGTTGTAACAAACGTTCTGTACAACACTCAGTATCATCAGTTCCAGCTCACATGGACACCTGTTGAGGGCGCTCAGAACTACGGTATCGCTGTATACCTGGCAGGCAGGTGGAAGGTACAGACTCAGAATATTTCTGCTGCAAACACAACCTTCGTATCGCCTAAGCTGACTCCCGGCAAGTCCTACAAGGTAGTTGTAGCTGCTAAGGTAAACGGCAAGTGGGATACTTCCAACCTCAGCAAGAGAGCTGTTACTGTTACTATCAAGTAATAACAACTTCCAAGAATAATATACCGACTACGGTCAATGAAGAGCCGGCAGTTCCATTCAGGGCTGTCGGTTTTTCATGTCATGAAAAATATCACAATGAAAAAAGGCATCACCGTTCAATAGAACGAGATGTCTTTTCTCATTATATATCAGTTATGCAAAAACAATAAGTCACATTTTAAGCACCGAGATAGCATCGGCAATAGTCTTTTCAAGAGCTTCCCTGCCGTAAGCATCTACCTGTGCTTTGTTTTTCTCACCGTGAGTAAGACAGCCCGCGCCGCCTATACAGCCGCCGCTGCAAGCCATACCTTCGATGAAATTCTCGTTGAGTACACCGCGCTTTTTCTTCATCAGTGCCGCGCGGCATTCCTCGATGCCGTCACATGAACATGGCAGAAGTTCAAAGTCATCTATGCCCTGTTCCTTTATCGCCTCAGCGACTGCATCCGAAAGTCCGCCGCTGCGTGCGAAAATCCTGCCGAAGTAGGAAGCATTGTCAAGGGCTTCTTCTTCAAGCTGTGTAATATCAAGATCACGGCTGTCAAAAAGTGCCTGAAGTTCTTCAAAGGTCAGCACTGCATCAACATAGGCTTTGACCTCTTTAAGCTGAGCTTCGGATTTTTTAGCAGTACACGGACCTATGAAAACCACCTTAGCTGATGGCTCGATATCCTTTATGTACTTTGCAATCGCCGCCATAGGTGATGGATTGTGCGAGATATGCTCTGCCAGTTCGGGGAATGCAGACTTAACATACGCCACAAAAGCAGGACAGCAGGAACTTGTCAGGAAACCCTTTTCCACAAGCTCTCTCGATTCGGAGAATGCTACCATATCCGCACCAAGCGCCGCTTCAACAACTGCATGGAAGCCCAGTGTTTTCAGACCCGAAACTACCTGTCCCAGTTTTGCATAGGTGAACTGACTGGATATCGAGGGCGCAACTACCGCATACAGCTTTGACTTTTTATCACGGCTGTTTTTCTTTATCATGTCGATAACATCGAGTATAAAGGATTTATCGGTTATAGCACCGAAAGGACACTGGTATACGCAGGCACCGCAGAATATACACTTTTCATTATCGATCGCTGCGCCGCCGTCCTCGTTTATGCTTATCGCCTTTATCTTGCAGGCGTTCTGGCAGGGGCGAACACGGTTGGTTATCGCTGAATAGGGACAGACTTTGGAACATCTGCCGCATTCCACACATTTGCTTTTGTCGATATGTGCCACATGGTTGTGGTCGAAGGAGATAGCCCCTCTGGGACAGACGTCCTCACAGCGGTGGGCAAGACAGCCGCGGCATGAATCCGTGACCTCGTAGCCAGCCGCAGGACATTCGTCGCAGGCGATATCTATAACTTCGATAACATTTGGATTTTCCTTGTCGCCGCCCATAGCCATCTTCACACGCTCGGCGATTATGGCTCTTTCCTTGTAAACACAGCAGCGCATTGTGGGGGTCTTGCCTGATACTATTTTCTTCGGGATATCCAGAAGATCTTCAAGCAGCGTATCATCCCACGCCTCACGGGCTACCTCTCGCAGCACCTTGTATTTCAGGTATTGTACCTTGGTATCAAATACTCTCTTGTTTTTCATTTATCTGTTCACACCCTTAAAAATAGCTGACCTTGATGCGCTTTCCCATCGCTCCCAGAGCCTGCGAGAGTTCCTGCACAAGGTTCATCTTGATGTTGAAATTTATCGGCAGTTCGGGATTCTGATGTGCGGGATTTATTGCCCTGCCCACGTAGAAGTTTATATCCGTCGCTTCCTCGAAAAGCATTCTGCTGATGAGTGAAGCACCGTCCCTGCCATGGCTCCATTTTTCATATAACAGATTTTCGCCGATATGATCTTTTGCATATTCAAGCACGCGGTTGACTGTGATAACACCCTCGGTCACAAGGTCAACACCCTCAATAGTCGCAATGGGTGGTACGTCGCTGTGTTCAAAGCTAAGACTTGCCACCAGCGGTTTTTTCAGCCACTGGGAAGCTATGGTCGAGGTCGTTCCACCGCAGATTATATGCTTGCCCTCTTTCGAGAAAAACAGACTCATCATCCTGTCACAATCGTCTTTGTTTGAGGGCGGGCCAAATAGTATATTCATCGGAACGCGGCGGCGTATACGGACAACGCAGGCAGTAGTATCATCACCCGGCTCATGTCCGTAAAGATTATCGCACTCATCAACAAGTATAGTCGAGAGGGTCTTTGCGGTATACCCCACAGGTGCCAGCATTTCCATAAAAGCTGCGATGTCCTCACGCTTCCAGCCGAAGTTATAAGCCAAGCCGATACCCGCATGGGGGCAGCCGTCGCTCATGGATATGATAAGATCATTCTCCTGCAACCTTATCTCGGAACGGTATATCTTCTTGCCGCCAATGTTCATCTCCGTCTTGGGATAGTCGTACACCTTTTCATTGCGTATAAGTATGCTCAGAGGATTATCATACTGTATCAGCACAGCAGTTTCATTATTTATGATGTGGATTATCGTGAAAGTAGAGTATGCAACTCCCCTCACCGAACATATCGGCAGTGTGCCCGCGATAGTCGAAACGCAGTCTTCAAGGGGAAGCCCCGCCGCAAGCATGGTGGAGATTATTTTCGATGTCAGGGTGGAAAGTATGCTAGCCTTCACCCCGCTGCCAAGACCATCTGCAAGAACTATAACTGTGGAATCATCATTCTCAACGATATCGATATGATCTCCGCACAGCTGTTCACCTACATGATTTATGCTTTTGAATCCGATATCCGCACACAAGTTATTCATCCTGTATCGACTCCTTGAGTTTTGATAGCGCTATCTTCGTTTCAGCAGTAGTTTCTCCGAGAAGCGACGCTATCTCCTGAACTATCCTCATCTGCTTATCAATAACCTTATCAGCCACTTCGATAGTATTGCGGCTTATCTCTTCCTTTTTACTGCGTGCGTTCTCCTCATCGGTAACATCACGCATGATACATATGAGCATTTTGCTCTCGCGGTCAAGCACGATGGTGCGCTCGGCATATCTCTGGTATTCGGTCAGGAATATCCTTTCGTTATATACACCTTTGCCTGTCCGCTTTACTTCCATAAATACCTTCGGGTCGAGTATCCGCACCACCTGATCTCCCAGAACATCGGATGCGTAACGTATATTCATCATCTCCATAGCAGCGGAGTTTATCTGCTGTACCTCCAGTGAATCGTTAAGCACTATGATACCGTTGGGAGTATTCCTGACTATGGTATCCGAGAAACTCTCTGCCTTGTCTTTCAGGAAAGGCAGGCACATGGATATATCTGCTTTGCCCTGATATATCGCTATCGCTTTCTCACGGCAGGTATTGTATCCACAGGAACCGCAGTTGAGTTCATCGGACTTATCAAACTTGCCCATCTGTGCAAGTATCTGCCTTATCTCGGGTTCACTTGGCTGTGTATGACCTAAGTCGATAAGTGTGAACTGCTTTTTCATATACAGCTTGTCGGGCTGTTCAACTTCATAATCCTTTGAACCTGCATATCCTGCTATCAGCATCTGGTCTTCAATAGGAGTATACCGAGCATTCTCCATTACAGGACCGCCTATACAGCTTCCGTTGCAGGCTGACATCTCAATGAAGCATTTATGTATACTTCCCTTTTCAAGCTCACGGAGAACGGATATGCACTTTTCAATGCCGTCTACTGCGATATATGTGTAATCAGGCAAATCGCAATCCATGGTTTTGAGTATGCCCCCCGCCGTCGGGAAAAATCTTGCACGGCTGTGTTCATCGGCAGAAAAACTGCGTTCTATCTCGATATTCTCCTCTTTCAGCCATACGGATAGTTCCTCAAAGGTGAGCACAGCATCAACAGTATCGCCGTAATGCTGGGCTTCATCCTTTTTGGAAACACACGGACCTATGAAGACAGTCTTTGCATCGGGGATACGCCTTTTGATATCCGCACAGTGTGCCTGCATGGGGGAAATAACATCTGCAAGCATGGGCAGAAGATCGGGGAAGTACTTCTGTATCAGCAGGTTTACCGAATGGCAGCAGGACGATATCACAACGTCCCTGTTTTCTTCTTTTAGTATCCGCTCATATTCACGTTTTACATGGGTAGCACCCAGAGCTGTTTCTTCAACATCGTAAAAACCAAGCTTTTTAAGAGCTTCACGCATCTGCTCAATGCCTGCTCCGTCATAATTGGCAATGAAAGACGGCGCAAGGCTGACCACAACAGGCGAACCGCTCTGGAGAAGTACCCTGACTTTCTCCGATTCATCGACTATCTGCTTTGCATCCTGAGGACAGACTACCACGCACTGTCCGCACAATATACATTCCTGTTCGATGATGTGCGCCTGATTTCCCGAAAATCTTATTGACTTTACAGGGCAGTACCTGATGCATTTATAGCAGTTTTTGCAGTTTGATTTTTTTAATGTTAAGCAGCTGCTCATAGATGATTAACTCACTTTCCTATACGGCTCAATACAGCGTTCTGAAAAAACTCGGCGAATCCCTCGGGGGTAACGCCTGTGTAAACTTCGTCATCAACAGTTATAGTCACACCCACACGATTACACTTGCCGGCACAGAAACTGCCGGCAAGTGTAACTTCGTTTTCAAGATCATGGGCCGCTATCGCCTGTTTCAGCAGCTCGATCAGATCCTCTGAACCTTTCAGATGGCATGATGAGCCGACACATATCTGAATGATCATTTTTTATTTTACCTTCTGCTTGATCTCTTTCTCGAAGAACTCTCCCACAGTTTCGGGAGATACCGAGTAGAACACATCATCAACAGTCACGCATACGCCCTGCTGACATTTGCCCATGCAGAATGTTCCGCCGAGCTTTACCTTGTCTCCGAGATCTGCTTCTGCGATAAGATACTGAAGCTGCTCAACAACCTGACGCGAGCCTTTCAGATGGCAGGAAGAACCAATACATACAGTTACCTTCATATCTAGCACCTCACATATTACATATAGTCTACAACGTCTACCCACGAAAGCAGGAACTCACGCTCTTTTTCGTTGCCCTTTACCGACTGTGAAGCCGCAACGATAGGCATCCACTTCTGAACATACTGCTTTGCGGTATTGCTCTTCTCGCAGAATATATCAAGGTACATATCTGCGCCCTCGATATCGCCGTCAAGCCAGAAGCAGAGATATGTTCTTGCTGCATCTGCGGAAGCGTTGCCCTGTGTAGCGTGTGCCCAGTCGATGATATAAGGAGTTCCGTCCTCAGTGATTATAACATTTGAGGGATTGAAGTCGCCGTGGCAGAGCTTGTAGTGCTTGGGCATACCCTCAAGGCGGGTATGCAGGTCATATCTGGTTGTAGCATTGAGGTCTGTCTGACCGATCTTGCTGTTCATCTTGTCCTTCAGCTTTCTCAGCATGGGACAGACTCTGGAGTGTATATCCAGCTGGATATCCACCAGCTTTTCGATATACTCTCTCTTCTTCTCGGGCTCTTCTTCCATCATCTGCGCAAGGGTCTTGCCGTTTATATATTCCGATACGATAGACCATTTGCCGTCTATCATAAGTACTTCTTTCAGGCGGGGCATATTAATACCTGTTTCCTCAACCATCGACTGATTGAGCGCTTCATTCAGCACTTCCGATTTCTTATAAGTATCATTGAATACCTTTATGCACTTATCACCGTCACGATAAACCGTCTTGGTATTTCTGACAGCTATAACACGATCCAGATTCATATTCCGTCCCTCCGTTTATACTCTTTTTTTGCCGCTGCTTACTGCACGGTTGAAAGCCTGCTTGAAATCCTTGCTGCTGTCAGCATCTTCTATCTGACCTGCATCGGGCTTCTCGGTCTCAACGAAAGTTCTGCCGTAGTATACGTTCATGTATATCTGCTTCAGCTCGCTGATGAGAGGATATCTGGGGTTAGCACCTGTACACTGATCGTCGAAAGCATCTCTGGACATCTTATCAAGAGTAGCAAGGAAATCTTCCTCGGAGATACCGTATTCAGCGATGGTCTTCTTGCAGCCCACAGCTTCCTTGAGTTCTTCTATCTTATCGATAAGACCGTTTACAAGTTCAGTATCACTGCTGCCCTGTACGCCGAGATATCTTGCTATCCTTGCATACTTAGCGGCAGCCTGAGGATACTCGTACTGAGGGAATGTGCCCATCTTAACAGGAACATCGGAAGCGTTGAATCTTATTACTTCGCTGATGACAAGTGCGCAGCAGATGCCGTGAGGCAGGTGGTGATATGCACCCAGCTTATGTGCGAGAGAGTGACCGATACCCAGGAAAGCATTAGCGAAAGCCATACCTGCCATAGTTGCAGCATGAGCCATATTCTCTCTTGCCCTTACAGCTGTCTGACCGTTCTCAACACACTCGGGCAGATTATCAAAGGTCATTTTCAGAGATTCAAGAGCGATACCATCGGTGAAAGGTGTAGCCATTACGGATACCAGTGCTTCAAGGTCATGTACCATGCAGTCCAGACCGGATGCAGCAGTAAGTCCCTTTGGAGCACTCATCATCATATCGGTATCAACGATAGCCATATTAGGCATCAGCTCGTAGTCTGCAAGAGGATACTTGTGACCTGTCTTGTCATCGGTGATAACAGCAAAAGGTGTGACCTCGGAACCTGTACCCGAGGAAGTAGGAACGCAGATGAAATATGCCTTTTCGCCCATCTTCGGGAATGTGTATATCCTCTTTCTGATATCAACGAAACGCATAGCCATATCCATGAAGTCAGCCTCGGGGTGTTCATACATTACCCACATTATCTTTGCAGCATCCATTGCAGAACCGCCGCCGATAGCGATTATTACATCAGGCTCAAAGCTTCTGATAGCCTTTACGCCTTCCATAGCGCAAGCAAGTGTGGGGTCGGGGGCAACATCGGAGAATGTTTCGTGTACTATGCCAAGCTCATCCAGCTTATCTGTAACAGGCTTGGTGAAGCCGTTCTTGAACAGGAAGCTGTCAGTAACGATGAAAGCTTTCTTCTTGCCCATTACCTTATCCAGCTCATCAAGAGCAACGGGCAGACAGCCCTTCTTGAAATATACCTTCTCGGGCGCTCTGAACCAAAGCATATTCTCTCTCCTTTCGGCAACTGTTTTTATATTGAGCAGATGCTTTACTCCTACATTCTCACTTACCGAGTTTCCACCCCATGAACCGCAGCCGAGGGTAAGAGATGGCGCAAGCTTGAAGTTATAAAGGTCACCGATACCGCCCTGAGAAGAGGGAGTATTAACAAGTATACGGCAGGTCTTCATTCTTTCACCGAACTCGGAGAGCTTTTCCTGCTCGCGTACAGCATCGAGGTAGATGGAAGCAGTATGACCGTAACCGCCGTCAGCGATGAGGTGTTCAGCCTTGCCGAATGCATCCTGAATATCAGAAGCTTTGTACATTGCAAGTACAGGTGAGAGTTTCTCGTGAGCGAATTCCTCGGAGATATCGACGCTCTCAACTTCACCGATGAGTATCTTTGAACCCTCGGGAACAGTTACGCCTGCAAGTTCAGCTATCTTTGCAGCAGACTGTCCTACTATCTTAGCGTTCAGAGCACCGTTGATGATGATGGTCTTTCTGACCTTGTTCAGCTCATCGGGTTTCAGGAAATAGCAGCCCCTTGCAGCGAACTCTGTCTTGACTGCATCGTAAATGCTGTCAAGTACGATAACGCTCTGCTCGGATGCACATATCATGCCGTTATCGAAAGTCTTGGAATGAATGATAGAGTTTACAGCAAGCAGGATATCTGCGCTGTCATCTATGATAGCAGGGGTATTGCCCGCGCCAACGCCCAGTGCAGGCTTGCCGCTTGAATATGCAGCGTGTACCATTCCGGGACCGCCTGTTGCCAGTATGATATCAGCCTCTTTCATCAGGGTATTTGTCATTTCAAGGCTGGGAATATCTATCCATGCGATGATATCCTCGGGAGCGCCTGCTTCAACCGCTGCTTCAAGTACTACCTTTGCAGCTGCGATGGTGCTGCCCTTTGCACGGGGGTGAGGGCTGATGATTATGCCGTTCCTTGTCTTCAGCGCGATGAGAGATTTGAATATCGCGGTGGAAGTAGGATTGGTGGTAGGGATTACCGCGCCTATTACACCGATAGGCTCTGCTATCTTCTTTATGCCTGCCGACTTGTCCTCTTCAACAACGCCGCAGGTCTTGGTGTCGCGGTACTTGTTGTATATGTATTCGCTGGCATAGTGGTTCTTGATGACCTTGTCCTCAACGATACCCATACCTGTTTCTGCAACAGCCTGCTCGGCAAGGTCTATCCTTGCGCGGTTTGCTGCGGTGGCAGCAGCAAGGAATATCCTGTCTACCTGCTCCTGAGTGAATGACGCCATCTTTCTCTGAGCTGCTCTTACTCTTTCAAGAGCGGCTTCAAGCTTTTCAACGCCGTCAACGATCTCGTACTCTTTCTTTGCCATTGAACTTTCCTCCGTATCATTTCCTGAGTTTCATGGTGAGATGTGCCAGTGAAAGCGCCAGATTCTCCTGGCATACAGTTATATTCTCAGGCACATTCAGAGCAGTCGGCGCGAAATTCCATATCGCCGTTATACCGCTCTTTATCATTATGTCGCAGACTTCTTCCGCACAGGCGGCAGGCACCGTGATTATTCCCGCATGGATATCATAAAGCCGACAGTAGTTGGTAAATTTATCCATCGGAAGTATCCTGTCGCACAGCAGACTTTTGTCAATGTCAAACGCCGCAGATATCTTTATCCCGTAATCGTCGAAGCCTTCGAAATCCAGCAGTGCTTTGCCAAGCTTTCCCGCGCCGACGATAACAACAGGGGTCGCCGCCTTTCTGCCGAGGACAGCTTCAAGCGCCGCAATCAATTCGGTGGTCTTGTAGCCTATCTTCGGTTTGCCTGTTCCGCTGACCGAGCTAAGGTCTTTTCTGACCTGAACATCGCCCAGCCCCAGTGCCCTTGATATCTCAGCCGCGGAAATATTCTCACCGTGGTCACCTGTTCTCAGATAGTCAAGATATATCGGCAGTCTGCCGAGTGTAGCCTTTGAAAATATCGGTTCTTTCACCCTCTCACCTCCTATGTTAAAATTATAACACTCTTTTTATGAGAAAGGAATAACCAAAAAAGTATATCGATATTATCTTTATCGATATACCCCAGATCAAATAAAAAAACACAGTCTTCCCTTTTTGGAAAACTGTGTTATATAACGTATTTACGCGGTTATATCATTCTTTAGTAAAATAAGCCCGTTTCGATTCGATAAGCGCAGTGATGAATCTGCGGTCAAGTTCGGTGAGGTTATATCCTTTTCGATATATCAGAACGTCCTTGTACTGACGCTTGTTATCGATGCATTTTTTCTGCACCAGACCATAGATATCCAGCACCCTGTCAGGAAGCGGCGACACCCACATATATGTTTCGGGATTCAGGGACAGTAAATCAAACTGACTTCCCCTCTCAAAAAGAAATATCCTCCTGCCAACACCACCAAGCAGTTCTTCCTTTTTGACGTTTGAAAGCGGAAGCGACGGCACATAAGGGTCGGCATGGGCTATCTCTATCATATTTGTGAGATTGCCGAAATGCACCTCATCAAGTGAAGCTATACTGCTCTCCCGACTTGCAACCAGCATATACGAAAACTCAGCTATGAGTTCGTACTCCAGCCCTTTTTCTTCCAGAGAACGCTTGAAATACTTGTCGTATACGGAGGCATACCTGATTATACCAAGGCTGTAATTTGAATCAAAGATATTATCTATGGCACGGTGAGCATTAGTCTCGTAGTAGAAAAGTTCAGCCGAATCGCCTGTGATAGTCCGCGAAAACTCAGCAAAAGCTTCCGAGATATAACTCGCCCTTGGAACCGAGATTGAAAACTTCTGCTTTTTCGGCACACCCTGACGGTATATCCGTTCCACATCATCTATCTGGTCAAGTATCTTGCGGGCATACCCGATAAATTCTTCCCCCTCGGGAGTAAGATTCATGCCCTTTGAAGTTCGCGAAAAAATAGTTATGCCAAGGTCGGCTTCAAGCTCCTTTATGCTTCGGCTGAGGTTCGGCTGCGCTATGAGAAGTTCCTCTGCCGCCTTATTTATCGAGCCTATCCTTGCAACCTCGACAGCATATTTCATATGGATGATATTCATTCCATCGCCCCCATAAGAACTTGACCGCAGGTACGGTCGGTTTTGATTATTATATCATCAATCAAAAAAGATGTCAACATCAATTCATAATTCACAATTCATAATCATTAACAGGACAACAACGTAGCAGTACTGAGGATAGAATGCCAAGGAGAAGAGCTTTGGGTCAAGCCTTTCGCGAAAGGCTTGCGGAGAGCACACCATCAGCAAAGCTGATGGTTAGAGGCAGAGCCTCTCGGTCAAGGCACGAAAGCGACGTGACCACAATAAAATCAATAGCGATACGAACTCATACCAAACAGTGCGCGGGCATACCAACTTGTACGAGCGTGTACCAAAGTATACGACCGTATCTTTTGGTAGCGTGAATTATGCCCGCGCACGAAATCGGACAGCGACAGCGAATCCGATTTCTCGACCCGAGGGACGAGGGGCGACCCGTCCACCGTAGTACGTCCAAATAAAATTCTCCATCACTTCACGATAAACATTTCTACCCAAAGGCAATGCACCAAACCTAATCTCAGAGGAACATCAATTCATTTCCAGAGCATACAAAAAACCTCGCAAACAAATCGTTTACGAGGTTTGAATGGTGCAGGTAAGAAGACTTGAACTTCCACGAGGTTGCCCCCACTAGCACCTGAAGCTAGCGCGTCTGCCTATTCCGCCATACCTGCATTTTTTATTTTGTTTTTGTTTTTGTTGTGTCCCTCACAACAGTATCTATTATATCACAGTCTTCCTATAAAGTCAACCCCTTTTGAAAATTTTTATTTAAAACCTTTTATGAATTAGTTATGTTTGTTTGATATTTTTCAAGATAAAAAAGACACCCCACATAACCGCTGCGGAGTGCCCTGCTTTATAGCCTAATCGATATCGTTTCCCGTCATGATCACTTTCATGAAGCCCCTCTTTTTGCTAAGCATTCCTATCACAAAAACACCAATCACGCTTACGCAGATAAACTCTCCGAGAGACACATACACCACGCTCTCCCAGAACGGCAGACCTTGTATATAATGAAGTTCTGCGGCAACAACAAAACCATTTATCACCACAGGAAATATTGACGCAACAAGCAAGTTGGTCTTTTCTCTGAATGCATATATAAGCACGGCAGAAACCAGCGTAGCCGTTGGACCGAATCCCACATCAGCAAAACCAAGCGGGCTCATCGTGTTTGAAATAAAACAGCCCACAGTCAGCGAGAATATATAATCCTTGTTGAAAAAGCACAGCAGCATCAGCAATTCTGAAAACCTCAGCTGTACCTGGCCAAAGGCCAACGGGGCGCACAATACAGTCATCAGCACATACAGCGCTGTCATCACACCAATGTTCATCATTCTTCGTGAATTGATAAGTTCCATCGCCAGCCCTCCGTTTCTGCATTCATAAAAAATCAGTTCTTAAAAAAGCCGCCTGCCGCATAAAGCAGCAGGCTGACCGATTATATAACTTGAATTAAGCCTTGCCAACAGAACCGAACAGTTCCATCTTCTCCTTGACCTTAGCCTTGATAGCCTCAAAGCCGGGAGCCAGCAGCTTTCTGGGGTCGAAGCCCTTGCCCTGCTTGTCCTTGCCAGCCTCAACGTAGCCTCTTGTAGCGTCAGCAAATACCAGCTGGCACTCAGTGTTAACGTTGATCTTAGCAACGCCCAGAGAGATAGCCTTGGTGATCATATCGTCAGGGATACCTGTACCGCCGTGCAGTACCAGAGGCATATCGCCAACAGTCTTGTTGATAGCCTCGAGAGTCTCAAAGCTCAGACCCTCCCAGTTATCAGGATATACACCGTGGATATTGCCGATACCTGCTGCCAGGAAGTCAACGCCCAGATCAGCGATCTGCTTGCACTCTGCGGGATCTGCGCACTCGCCCTTGCCGATAACGCCGTCCTCTTCGCCGCCGATAGCGCCAACCTCAGCCTCGATAGAGAGACCAAGACCGTGAGCAACGTTAACGAGCTCAGTTGTCTTAGCAACGTTCTCGTCGATTGGGAAGTGAGAACCGTCGAACATTATAGAAGTAAAGCCAGCCTTGATGCACTTGTAGCAACCCTCATATGAGCCGTGATCAAGGTGAAGAGCAACAGGAACTGTGATTCCGAGGGACTTGTCCATAGCTGCAACCATAGCTGCAACAGTCTCGAAACCTGTCATGTACTTGCCGGCACCCTCGGAAACACCGAGAATAACAGGGCTGTTAAGCTCCTGAGCAGTAAGAAGGATAGCCTTAGTCCACTCAAGGTTGTTGATGTTGAACTGACCTACTGCGTACTTGCCTTCTCTTGCTTTTTTAAGCATTTCTGTAGCTGAAACTAACATTTTAAATTCCTCCTGAATTTCATTGTTAGGGCAGATGCCCTATCGTTATTATTCTAACATATTCCAAAACAAATTGCAATAGTTTAAATGAAATTTTTGTATTTTTATTTTCAGAAAAAAACAAGGACGGAATTTTTCATCCGTCCTTGATATCGTTATTTTTCAATTACAGGAAGCTCTTTATAGAGTTTTGCATCGAGTTTCTGTATTGCAAGAGCATCTTTACCTGTAATTCCGTCGCCCGGATTGTAAACGTCAGCATTAGCCTTAGCTTCGTCTGATAGTTTATATTTGTCCTTATTGCCGAGGAACTGGAGGATAGTAACAGCATCAGCAACTGTAACATTCTTGTCAAGGTTAACATCGCCGTAAACTATATCACCTGATTTAGCTGAAACAGTGGTGGTGGTAGTATCTTTAAGAGCAGTGGTTGTTACAACTTCAGAAGTTTTAGCTGTAGTTATAACAGTAGTTGTTGTAGTTTCCTTTGGAGTGGAAGGAGTTACAGTGCCGTTGTAGTGATCAGAAAG